>NZ_JBIRPI010000019.1:0-173672 GCF_044332585.1 Streptomyces sp. NPDC016845
ACAGCCCCGCCCTGACCGACTTCGTGTTCATGGTCCGCGAGACCTCGCAGATGTTCATCACCGGGCCGGACGTGGTCAAGGCGGTCACCGGCGAGAACATCACGCAGAACGGGCTCGGCGGCGCCGACGTCCACGCGGAGACCTCCGGTGTCTGTCACTTCGCCTACGACGACGAGGAGACCTGCATCGCCGAGGTGCGCTACCTCCTGTCGATGCTGCCGCAGAACAACCGCGAGAACCCGCCGACGACCCACTCCGACGACCCCGCGGACCGCCGCGGCGACGTCCTCCTGGACCTGGTCCCGGCCGACGGCAACCGCCCCTACGACATGACCAAGGTCATCGAGGAGCTCGTCGACGACGGCGACTACCTGGAGGTCCACGAGCGCTGGGCCCGCAACATCATCTGCGCCCTGGCACGCCTCGACGGCCAGGTCGTCGGCATCGTCGCCAACCAGCCGCAAGCCCTCGCCGGTGTCCTGGACATCGAGGCGTCGGAGAAGGCCGCGCGCTTCGTGCAGATGTGCGACGCCTTCAACATCCCGATCGTCACCCTGCTCGACGTGCCGGGCTTCCTTCCCGGCGTCGACCAGGAGCACGGCGGCATCATCCGCCACGGCGCCAAGCTCCTCTACGCGTACTGCAACGCCACCGTCCCGCGCATCTCGCTCATCCTGCGCAAGGCGTACGGCGGTGCTTACATCGTCATGGACTCCCAGTCCATCGGCGCGGACCTGACCTACGCCTGGCCGACCAACGAGATCGCCGTGATGGGCGCGGAGGGCGCCGCCAACGTCATCTTCCGCCGCCAGATCGCCGACGCCGAGGACCCCGAGGCCATGCGGGCCCGGATGGTCAAGGAGTACAAGTCCGAGCTGATGCACCCGTACTACGCGGCCGAGCGCGGCCTGGTCGACGACGTCATCGACCCGGCGGAGACCCGCGAGGTACTGGTCAAGTCCCTGGCGATGCTCCGCACCAAACACGCCGACCTGCCCTCCCGCAAGCACGGCAACCCGCCGCAGTAGCGGCCCCCACTCGTAGGAGACCCGCCCATGTCCCACGCTGACATCCGTGTCGAGAAGGGCCACGCCGAGCCCGAGGAAGTCGCCGCCATCACCGCGATCCTCCTCGCCCGCGCCGCCGCCCAGCCGGCCGCCCCGGCCCACCGCGTCCGCCAGAACCGCGCCGGCTGGCGCCGCCTGGAGCGCGAGCCCGGCTTCCGCGCCCCGCACAGCTGGCGCTGAGCGCCCACAGCGACGTACGAACGGCTGCGGCCCCGTCCTCCACGTGGAGGACGGGGCCGCAGCCGTTCGCCCCGAAGGGGCGCGGGGCACTTCCGGCGGAGCGCTCAGCGCAGGCGCGCCATCAGCGCGTGCTCGACCAGCGTGATCAGCGAGGACTTCGCGTCCGCGCGGTGGCGGGCGTCCGTCGTGATGATCGGGGTGTCGGGGCCGATCTGCAGCGCCTCGCGGACCTCGTCCGGGCCGTAGGGCTGGTTGCCGTCGAAGCCGTTGAGGGCGATGACGAAGGGGAGGCCGCTGTTCTCGAAGTAGTCGACGGCCGGGAAGCAGTCGGCGAGCCGGCGGGTGTCGACGAGGACGACGGCGCCGATCGCGCCGCGGACCAGGTCGTCCCACATGAACCAGAAGCGGTCCTGGCCGGGCGTGCCGAACAGGTACAGGATCAGGTCCTGGTCGAGCGTGATGCGGCCGAAGTCCATGGCGACCGTCGTGGTCGTCTTGTCCCCGGTGTGGGTGAGGTCGTCGATGCCCGCGGACGCGGACGTCATGACGGCCTCGGTGCGCAGCGGGTTGATCTCCGACACGGCGCCCACGAAGGTCGTCTTGCCGACGCCGAACCCGCCGGCCACCACGATCTTCGCGGACGTGGTGGAACGACTTGGAGTTGCCGGCCCTCCGCTAGAGCTTGCGAAGTCCACTGAGCACCCTTTCGAGCAGTGTCACGTCTGGCTGACCGCCGGCGCTCTCGTCGCCGCCGGGCTGATGGATGGCGACCAGGCCCGCCTCCGCCAAGTCGGCGACGAGAATCCTGGCCACGCCGAGAGGGATGGTGAGCAGGGCCGAGATTTCGGCCACCGACTTGATCTCCCGGCAGAGGTGGCAGATCCGCTGGTGCTCGGGCAGTTGGCCCTGCAACTGGTGCGGCTGCGCGGTGGTGTGCACCAGCGCCTCGATGGCGAGCTGGTAGCGCGGCCTGGTGCGACCGCCCGTCATGGCGTACGGGCGCACCAGGGGGTTGTTCTTCGCAGCGGGCGCGGGCGCGTCGGGACGCGGCTGCGGCTGCACAGGCTGGATTCGGGGTGCCGACGGCTGGTCGTAGGGGCCGGGCTGCCGGGTCGGCCGGGCGTGGCTCGGCGTGGACGGGAAGTTGTACCGGTTCCCCGACCCGTTGTCACGGTTCGCGCCCGGCTGCCCGTGGCCCTGTGCGGGGCCGTAGGGCGGCCAGTGGGCCGACGAACCGCTCGGGGGTGTTGCTGAACCAGACACGTACTTCCTCCTCCGACTGCGCTGGGCACCATCACTGTGGAGCCGCGTCCCGAAACTTTACGGCCACGGGACGCGGAAACGCACCGCCTGTCTGCTAGTTGAGAAGGCTTCCCTGAAGCTCCGCCCGCAGGTCCGGGGTGAGAACCGTGCCCGCGCGGTCGACAAGAAGTGCCATCTCGTACCCGACGAGGCCAATGTCCGCTTCGGGGTGTGCAAGGACGGCAAGGGAAGAACCGTCGGAGATGGACATGATGAAGAGGAATCCTCGCTCCATCTCCACAACTGTCTGGTTCACCGCGCCGCCCTCGAAGATGCGGGACGCGCCCGCGGTCAGCGAGGTCAGTCCCGACGCGACGGCCGCCAGCTGGTCGGCGCGGTCGCGGGGGAACCCTTCGGACATCGCCAGAAGGAGTCCGTCGGCGGAGACCACCACTGTGTGGGACACCCCGGGGGTGTTGTCCACGAAGTTCGTGATCAACCAGTTCAGGTTCTGTGCCGCCTGGCTCATCGGGCTCACACTAACGCTCCTGGATGTAGGTGCTGTCAGGGCCACCGGGAAACCCGCTGTCCTGGCCGTTCTTCGTCACTACGGTCGCTGCGGTCACTGCTGCTCACCGCCGCCTTCACTGCGTCCACGCTGTACGCCGCGCCGCAGATTGCTCAGCCGGCCCCGGACGTCCTCGGGGGCTCGGGATATCTGCGGGCCGCCCTGCGGCGTGGACTCCGCGGCGCCCTCGATCAAGTTGGCCTTGGGCACCCGGCGCGGCAGTCCGGAAGCGGTGACGCCGCCCGCCTTGGGCTGCTTGAGCCGCTCCGCGCGCCCCCACCGCTCGTCGTTGGCCGAGCGCCAGTCGGCCGGTCCGTCGGAGCCGGCCGCCGCAGGGGTCTCCTGCGCGGGGTCCTGGCGCTGGGGGGCGCCGGCGCCGCGGCGCGGCAGTCCGGCGTCCGTGACCTCGTGCGTGACGGAGGGGGAGGGACCGGCCGCCGGTCCTGATCCGGCGGTGGTGCCCGCGCCGAAGCCTACGCTGTCCAGGTCCGCCGCGTCAGCGGCCTGGGCGGATTCCGCATCGGACCCGTACGACGATCCGAAGTCGCCCTGGTAGCTCTCCCGTACTGGCCAGTCGTCCTGCTGACCGCGGTCGGGGTAGGCGGTGTAGGCGTCCGCGCCGGCTTCCGGATAGCCGTCCGGCGAGGGGTGGCCGGCCGCGTACCCGCCCTGCTGACCCTGGTCGTAGGAGGGCTGTACGGGGGCGAAGGGGTCGTACCCGGTCTGCTGCGAGGTGTCGTAGGAAACCTGCTGCTGATCGTTGTAGACGCCCTGACCCTGATCGTCGTAGGCGTTCTGCTGCTGCGGGTCGTAGCCGAGCTGCTGACCGTCGTACGCGGAGTGATCCGCGTACCCCGACTGATCCGCCTGGTCCTGCTGGGCCGGGTGGGGCTGGGCCTGCGGGACCTCGTCGCGGAAGAGCGGACGGTCGTCCGCCGCTTCGGGGCCCTGCGTCTGGGCCTCCAGGGCCGCACGACGCTCCTCGCGCATCAGGGAGCGGCCGACCGGGTCCAGCTCGCGGGCGTCGTCCGGGACCTCGTAGCGGCTGTCGTCGAAGCCGAGCTCGGCGGCGGTGCGCAGCGGCGCCTTCTCGAACGCCTGCTGCTGCTGCGGCTGCTCCTGCTGCGGAATCATCGTCGAGACGGTGAACTCGTCGAAGTCGGCGTTGTTCTGCCCGCCGCCGCCACCGTGGGTGATGTTCTCCGGGAGCATGACGAGCGAGGTCGTGCCCGCCTGCTCGCCCGAGGGGCGCAGCTGGACGCGGATGCCGTGCCGGTCGGCGAGGCGGCCGACCACGAACAGGCCCATGCGCTGGGAGATCGCGGCGTCCACGGTCGGCGGGTTGGCCAGCTTGTGGTTGATGTCCGCGAAGTCCTCGGCGGTGAGGCCGATGCCCTTGTCGTGGATCTCGATCATGATGCGGCCGTCGGGGAGACGGGTCGCGGTGACGCGGACCTTGGTCTGCGGCGAGGAGAACGTCGTGGCGTTCTCCAGAAGCTCGGCGAGCGCGTGCACGAGGTCGGTGACCGCGCGGCCGTGGATGTCGGCCTCGGGGACGCCGGACAGCTCGACGCGCTCGTACTGCTCCACCTCGGAGGAGGCGGCGCGCAGGACGTCGACGAGCGGGACCGGCTGGTCCCAGCGGCGGCCGGGCTCCTCACCGGCGAGGACCAGGAGGTTCTCGCCGTTGCGGCGCATACGGGTCGCGAGGTGGTCCAGGCGGAAGAGGTTCTCCAGCTGGTCCGGGTCGGCCTCGTTGTTCTCCAGGTCGGTGATGAGGGTCAGCTGGCCCTCGATCAGCGACTGGTTGCGGCGCGACAGGTTGGTGAATATCGCGTTGATGTTGCCCCGGAGCAGGGCCTGCTCGGCGGCGAGCCGGACGGCCTCGCGGTGGACCTGGTCGAAGGCGCGGGCGACCTCGCCGATCTCGTCACGGGTGTTGATCGGGATCGGCTGGACGCGGGTGTCGACCCGGCCCGGCTCGGTGCGCGAGAGCTGGTCGACCAGCATCGGCAGGCGCTGCTCGGCCACGTCGAAGGCGGCGGAGCGCAGGCGGCGCATCGAGCGGGACATCTGGCGGGCCATCATCCCGGCGATGATGAACGCGGCGAGCAGGGCGACGACGACGGCGGCACCGATGATGATCGCCTGCTGCTTGGCGTCGTCGGCGATGCCGGACGCCTCGGTCACGGCCTTGTCGGCGAGGTCCGACTCGATCGTGCGGTACATGTCGAACTTGGCGGTGTTGACCGCCCACCAGTTCTCGGCGGTCACGCCCTTCTCGGCGAGCGCGATCCGCGCGCTGGGCTGGGTGCTGGGCATCCCCACGATGGCGGAGACCATGTCGGTCGCCTCGGCCGGCGGCGGGACGTAGTCCGGGTCCTTCGCCTTGGCCGCGGCGGCCTGCTTGGCGCCGTCCGTCTTCAGCTTCTCGATCGCGGTGTCGAGCTTCTTCAGATCCTCGGGCGTACCGCCGCCCTTGTACTCCTCGACGGCGATGCCCTCGAGGTAGGCGTAGCTGCCGAGCGCGGTGCGCTGCTTGGCGAAGCTCTCCGACGACACGCCGGGCTTGACCAGGAGGTGCATACCGATGGAGCGCTCCAGGGAGAGCGCCGCCTTGGTGAGCGAGATCGCGTAGACCGTACGGCCGTAGCTGGTGATGTTGCCGGTGCCGAGACCGAGCTCGTTGGCGAACTCCATCAGCGGGTGCTGGATGGCGACGTAGCCCTCTTCGGTCGCGACGCCCGGAAGCTTGGAGGTGTAGGACGCGGCGCGCAGCTGGTCGAGGCCGCCCTCGACCTTGGTGAACTGCGCCAGGCGGCGCTCCAGGCCCTCTTTGTGCGGCATGCTCTTCGACGCGGCGTGGAAGTCCGCGGCGGCCGAGTCCGTGGCCGCGCGCGCCTTGACCACCTTCGGGTCGTTCTTCTTGCCCTGGAGCAGGGGCGCGGCGGAGATGTCCCGCTCCTCCACGAGGCGGTTGCCGTAGGTCAGCGACGCCTGGACGAGGCGTGCGGTGGCCTCGGCGTCCTCGGCCTCGTGCCAGGTGTCGATGGAGCTCTTCACCTGGAAACCGCCCATGACCAGGCCGACGAGGACGGGTATGAGAAGGATGGCGTTCAGCTTGGTGGGCACGCGCCAGTTGCGCGGCGACATCCGGCCGCCCGACGGCTCGGGCGCCGCCGTCTCGGCCGGGGCGGCCTGCGCCGCTGTGCGCGGCGGCGGGGTGAAGTTGCCCCGCGCCGACGCCGGCTCGGGACTGTTCTTGCTTCGCCTCACTCGACCAACAACCTCTCGGCGTCGGCACTCACGTCGTGCCGCGGTATGTCTCCAGGCCCGTTCTTACTGGGCAGTTCAGCGCATTCCAGCACGTCAGGAGGCGCACCTCCAAACAGTCGGAAGCGGAAGCTCCCCGTGATGTATGCCCCAGATAAAACGGTCATAAAGAGCGAGCCCCGCCAAAAGGCGGGGCTCTTGTGCGCACAGTGGAACCAGGTGTGCGCGACGTGTGTCTACGCCCGTGCAATTCTCTGTCGAAACGTTATGAACACAGCGGCCCCGCGTGTCAAACGCCACAGGGGCCGCCGGAATCGCTACGACAACTGCCGTATGTTTCTAGCCACTTGATGGCCGACTTCCGACTGTTTCCGGCTGCCTCACCGGCTACTTCAGGCGGGCCATCAGGGCGTGCTCCACCAGCGTGATCAGGGCACTCTTCGCATCGGCCCGGTGCCGGGCGTCC
Source organism: Streptomyces sp. NPDC016845 (assembly GCF_044332585.1). NCBI lineage: Bacteria > Bacillati > Actinomycetota > Actinomycetes > Kitasatosporales > Streptomycetaceae > Streptomyces > Streptomyces sp. NPDC016845. Next base: position 6,797 of record NZ_JBIRPI010000019.1, read on the forward strand.
GTCGTGATGATCGGAGTGTCCGGCCCGATCTGCAGCGCCTCGCGCACTTCCTCGGGGTTGTACGGCTGATGCCCGTCGAACCCGTTGAGGGCGACGACGAACGGCAGACCCGAGTTCTCGAAGTAGTCGACCGCGGGGAAGCAGTCGGCGAGCCGGCGGGTGTCCACGAGGACGACGGCGCCGATCGCGCCGCGGACCAGGTCGTCCCACATGAACCAGAAGCGGTCCTGGCCGGGCGTGCCGAACAGGTACAGGATCAGGTCCTGGTCGAGCGTGATGCGGCCGAAGTCCATGGCGACCGTCGTGGTCGTCTTGTCCCCGGTGTGCGTGAGGTCGTCGATCCCGGCGCTCGCGGAGGTCATCACGGCCTCGGTGCGCAGCGGATTGATCTCGGAGACCGCGCCCACGAACGTGGTCTTGCCGACGCCGAAGCCACCGGCCACCACGATCTTGGCCGAGGTCGTCGACCGGGGCGCCGCCCCCGTGGCGCCGTCAGAGCTTGCGAAGTCCACTGAGAACCCTTTCGAGCAGAGTCACGTCCGGCGCACCGCCGTTGTTCTCGTCGCCACCCGGCTGGTGGATCGCGACGAGGCCGGCCTCGGCCAGGTCCGCGACGAGGATCCGGGCCACCCCGAGCGGCATCGACAGCAGGGCCGAGACCTCGGCCACCGACTTCACCTCACGGCACAGGTGGCAGATGCGCTGGTGCTCGGGGAGCAGCGTCATCAGCGCCGCCGGGTCGGCGGTCGTGCTGACGAGCGCCTCTATCGCGAGCTGGTAGCGCGGCCGGGTCCGGCCGCCGGTCATCGCGTACGGGCGGACCAGCGGCTGGTCGCCCTCAAAACCGTAGGCGGCCTGTGCGGCTGCGCTGCCGTACGGATCGTGAGGAGCGGTGGGCGGGGTCATGGATCCTCCGGGCGGGACGGCGGGCCTGGGGCCTGCCGTCTGAGGGTGGGCCGGTGGGGGGATTGTGACGGCCTTACGGTGACAGGACGCAGATCGGAAGGGGATTACGTGACTTCTCTGGTCTCCGGGGCGGTTGATGCGCCAGACTTCTGGTGTGGCCGGGGTTACCGGCCGTCACCCCGGACAGGTCAGTGCAGAAGACTGCCCTGCAGCTCTGCGCGCAGATCCGGGGTGAGCACGGCGCCCGCCCGGTCGACGAGGAGCGCCATCTCGTACCCGACGAGGCCGATGTCGCAGTCCGGGTGCGCGAGCACGGCCAGCGACGATCCGTCGGAGACGGACATGATGAAGAGGAAGCCGCGCTCCATCTCCACGACGGTCTGATTGACCGGGCCGCCCTCGAAGATTCTCGAGGCCCCCGCCGTCAGCGAGGTCAGACCCGACGCCACGGCCGCCAGCTGGTCCGCGCGGTCGCGCGGAAAGCCCTCGGACATCGCGAGCAGCAGACCGTCCGCGGACACCACGACCGTGTGGGAGACCCCCGGCGTGTTGTCCACGAAGTTGGTGATCAACCAGTTCAGGTTCTGTGCCGCCTGGCTCATCTGGCTCAACTAACGCTCCTGCTGGTGAGTGGGGCGGGGGTAGCTGCCGGTCTGGCCGGAGTTGCCGGCCTGCCGACCCTGCTGGATGCCCCTACGGAGATTGGTCAGCCGTCCCCGCACCTCGTCGGGTGCGCGTGAGACCTGCGGGCCGGTCTGGTTCTGCTGTTGTTCCTGAGCCGTGCCCGCCACGAGGTTCGCGCGCGGCACACGGCGCGGCAGGCCCGAGACGGTGACGCCGCCGGCGGCGGGCTTGCGCACCCGCTCGGCCTGACGCATCAGCTCGTCGTTCGGGGACTGCCGCCAATTCGACTGGGGCTGGCCGGCGTCGGGGGCGACGGGCGCCTGGCGGGCCGCGCCGTTCCGGTCCTGCGGACGCTGCTGCAGACCGCCGCGCTGCGGCAGGGAGCGGCCCTGCGGAGCGGGCTGCGGCTGCTGCGGGGCCTGACCCTGGCTGCCGTTCTGGCCGTTCTGGCCGTTCTGGTTGTTGCCCTGGCTCTGCTGGCCGTGGAACCAGTTCGTCTCCAGCGTGTCGTACAGCGGGGTGCGGCCGTCACCGGGACCGGCGGCCGGCGGCAGGTAGTCCTGCTGCGGCTGCTGCTGCGGCTGTTGCTGCTGCGCCGGACGCTCGTACGCGAACGGGTCCTGCTGCGCCGGAGCCTGGAACTGCTCGTACTGGCCGGTGTCGGACGGGCTCTGCGGCTGCTCGTAGCGCGGCTGCTCGTACTGGCCCGTGTCCGACGTGCTCTGCCGCTGCGGCTCGTACTGCGCGAACTGGCCGGTGGCGGCCGGGTCCTGCGGGCTCTCGTACTGGCCGGTGTCCGTCGGGTTCTGCGGCTGCTCGTACTGGCCGGTGTCCGACGGGTTCTGGCGGCCGGGTACGGCACCCGGTATGCCGCCGAAGACGTCGGAGCGGACGAACTGGCCGTTGTCCTGGTCCGCGGGGGGCGGCGCGTCGAAGTCGGGGCGGGCGAACTCGGCCGTGGCGGCCGGGCCCTGATGCATGTCCTGCACCCGGGGGTAGCGCGCCGTCGAGTCCGGCTCGTCGTGCTCGCGCGGCGCGTCGAGGCGCGGCTGGGCGTTCTCGTCGCTCCAACTCGGCACACGCGGCTGCGGGTTGCCGCCCGGCAGCTCGGCACGCGGGCCGCCGCGCGGGGGCAGCACCGGACGGCGACGGCCGCCGCCCTGCTGCTGCTCGGCCGGGTCGTTGTGGGTGCGCTGCTGCGGCGGGACCGGGCCCTGCCCGAAGACGCCGGCGCCGGAGCCGGTCGGCGCCTGCGGAGCCGGTGCGTTCTGCTGGTCCTGCGGGCCCCGCTGGGCGCGCGCGGGCAGCGGGGGCTGCTGCCGCTGCGGTGCCTGCGGGTTCTGGGGGAGCTGCGGGTTCTGGGGAGCCTGCGGATTCTGCGGGCCGCGCGGCTGTCCCTGCCGGCCCTGCGGGCCGGAGTCGCGGGGGCCCTGCGGGACCTGCGGGTTCTGGGGACCACGAGGCCCCTGGCCCTGCGGGTTCTGCGGGCCCTGCGGGCCCGGGGCGCCGTCCCGGCTGGGCAGCGCCGCACGGGGGCCACCGGCACCCGCGCCGACCTGCGGGCGCGCGGCGCCGGGACCGGCGTTCAGGCGCCCTGCCGCACCGTTGCCCGCGCCGCCCGGAGCGACACCGCGGCGCGCGGCGGAGGCACCGGCCGCGGCCTGCGCGGCGGCGGGACCGCCACCACCGGGACCACCCTGACCGGGCAGCTTCTTGCCGCCCTGGGCCACGTCCACGGGGAGCATGACGAGCGCGGTCGTACCACCGGAGTCGGAGGGCCGGAGCTGGATGCGGATGCCGTGACGCTGCGACAGACGGCCGACCACGAACAGACCCATGCGGCGGGAGACGGAGACGTCCACGGTGGGCGGCGACGCGAGCCGCTCGTTGATCGCGGCGAGGTCCTCGGGGGAGAGGCCGATGCCGGTGTCGTGGATCTCGATCAGGACGCGGCCGTCGGGCAGCGCGTGACCGGTCACCTTCACCTTGGTCTGCGGCGAGGAGAACGAGGTCGCGTTCTCGAGCAGCTCGGCGAGCAGGTGCACGAGGTCGTTGACGACGCGGCCCGCGACCTCGGTGGTCGGCACCGACGCCAGCTCGATGCGCTCGTACTGCTCCACCTCGGAGGCGGCGGCGCGCAGCACGTCGACGAGGGGCACGGGGCGCGTCCAGCGGCGGCCCGGCTCCTCACCGGCGAGGACGAGGAGGTTCTCGCCGTTACGGCGCATGCGGGTCGCGAGGTGGTCGAGCTTGAAGAGCGAGGAGAGCTGGTCGGGGTCGGCCTCGCGGGACTCCAGCTCGGAGATGAGCGAGAGCTGGCGCTGGATGAGGCCCTGCGAACGGCGCGAGAGGTTGGTGAACATCGCGTTGACGTTGCCTCGAAGGAGCGCCTGCTCGGCGGCGAGGCGGACGGCCTCGCGGTGCACGTCGTCGAAGGCCGCGGCTACCTGGCCGATCTCGTCCCGGGAGTGCACACCGACCGACTCCACGGACGTGTCGACGTCCTGCGGGTCGGACTCGGAGAGCTGCTTGACCAGCTCGGGCAGGCGGTCCTGGGCGACCTTGGTCGCGGTGTCCTGGAGCCGGCGCAGCGAGCGGATCATGGAGCGGGCCACGACGAACGCGCCGACGAGGGAGACGCCGAGCACGACCAGGATCAGCGCACCGTTGACGATGGCGGACTGCTCGGAGGAGTTGCGCAGCTCACGGGCCTGCTGCTCCATCTCGCTGAGCAGCGTCCGCTCGATCTTGGTCATCTCCTGGATACGGGAGCTGTCCGCGTCGACCCAGTCCTTGTAGGAGCGCTTGTCCTGGGAGCGGATGCCGTCCGTCTTGGCGAGGACCCGGTCCGCGTAGTTGTCGGCCGCCTTGATGGTGGCGTTGTTGTCCGTCAGCGGCTTGAGCAGGTTCGCCGATTCGGTGCCGTAGACGTTGCGGAAGGTGTCGAGCGCGTTGCCGAGGTTGTCGGCGGCGGCGAGACCGTACTGCCGGTCGGGCTCGGAGAGCCTGCCGAACTGGGAGCTGTTCGGCGGCAGGGCCGCGGCGATGATGGCGCGCTGCTCGGAGGCGTACTCCTTGGCGTTGGAGAACGCGGCGAGCGAACGCGTGCGCTCGATCATCTCCGGGTTGCTGGTCGCCTGCGCCATGTCGGTGGAGAGCGACAGGAGGTTCTCGATGATGCGGCTGTACGCCTCGACGGTCTGCGACGAGGACGTGCCCTTGGCGAAGGCGTCCTCGCGGACCGACTTGATGGTGCCGAGCTGGGAGGCGATCTGCACGACGTGGTCGTGGACGCCCTTCAGCTTGGAACCGTCGTCGTCCTCGACGCTGTACGTGCCCTCCAGGAACGTGTCACGGGCGCGGTTCGTCTTCTCGCGCGCCGCCCTGATGCTGAAGTCGCCGGTCGCCTTGGGGTCGTTGGTCAGCGGACCCGCCGACTGGTCGCGCTCCTCCTGGAGCGCCGAGGCCAGGTCGGTGGCCTGCTTCGTCATCTCGGTCAGCAGCTTCATGTTGTCGAGCTGCTGGATGTCGTCCAGGGACTCCGCGATACGCAGGGCGCCGAGGGAGGTGGCGGCGACCACGGGCAGCGTCAGCAGAGCGACCAGACGGGTGGAGATGCGCCAGTTGCGCAGGGCGACCCGGGGGCCGGGGCCCGTGGGGCCCTTCGCCTTGGCGGGGGCCGGCGCGGGCTTGGCGGCGCCGGGCGTCGTGGTGCGCCCGTCGCGCTCCCCGACGTCGACGGACGCGGTGCGCCCCGGGTTCTGGGCGTGCGGGGGCTGGGAGCCGCCTGTTATCGGGCCGGTCCCGCCGCGCGGCTCCGGCTCCGCCGCAGCGCTGCCATCCCTGTTCTTACGTCCCTGCACTAGCGTCGCAACCTCTGGACCAGGCGCCCCGCCCGCGAGCAGCGGGTGAAGCGGTGTCGGCGTAGTTCGAGGGGCGACCTGAAACGCCCCCCTGTTGGTCGTGAGTGACCGGCGTCGGCTCCCCCTCCACCGCCGCCGCTCGGCGCTGACTCGCGCCCCCGTGCGCCGGCGCAGTCCGCGGCGGTCCCGGGAATTTCAGCACAGTGCAGGATCTCCAACAAGGCCCGAGGGGCGCACCGCACCACCCGTGACACGGCGTGAGGGGGGAGTCACCAGACGTAGAAAGTGATCTAGGGGAAACCGGGCATTCTCGGAGGTTCTCCGTACGGGAGGGGGGTGTCCCAGTCGCCATGATCGGGAGCGGAATGATGGCTTCAGTGGCGCAATGTCCGTTTCTCTGCTCTCGTCCGTCAGCCCGAAGTGCCCCTTTTGAGGGTCTCCCCGTGAGCAAACTCACACGTAAGCGATCACAACTTCCCGGCTTTCGGCGGGAATCAGATGTTTAGCCTGACGCTTTACACAGACGGACCGACCGACAAACCGCCGACGACACGAAGGTGCACGAGCGCAGCCATGAAGACGAAGACGATGTTCCTGAACCTCGCCAACCCGCGGCGCACCACCCTCGCGCACCTCAAGGACGCCGAGGAGATCCAGGCCGCGCCGCACCTGCCGGAGCACGCCGTCGAGCTGCCGACGAACACCGCGAACCCGAAGCGCACGATCCTCATGGAGAAGCCGGAGCAGTCCGTGGCGTAGCGCTTACGGAGAAGCCGTGGCGAGGGTGCTCGCGTTAGCCTGGACCGGTCAGAGCCCCGAAGCCAGGCTCTGCCGTCCCACCCGGGCCCAACGCAAGAATGAGGGGCGCAGCCACCCGTGCGCATCGCCAGATTCTCCATCGACGGGAACGTCGCCTTCGGCGCGGTCGAGGGCGACAAGCCAGACGAGCTCGTCCTCGACATCATCAAGGGCATCCCCTTCGCGGACTTCGAGCTCTCCGGCACCAAGGTCCCGCTGAGCAAGGTCCGGCTGCTGCCGCCCGTGCTCCCCAACAAGGTGATCGCCTTCGGCCGCAACTACGCGGAGCACGCGAAGGAGCTGGGCAACGAGGTCCCCGACACCCCCTTCGCCTTCTTCAAGCCGTCCACGTCCGTGATCGGCCCCGGCGACGAGATCCAGTACCCCTCGTTCTCGCAGGAGCTGCACCACGAGGCGGAGCTGGCCGTCGTCATCGGCCGCATGTGCCGCGAGGTCCCGGCCGCGCGTGTGAACGACGTGATCCTCGGCTACACCGCCGCCAACGACGTGACCGCGCGTGACGTGCAGAAGCGCGAGAAGCAGTGGGCCCGCGCCAAGGGCTTCGACACCTCCTGCCCGCTCGGCCCCTGGGTGGAGACGGACCTGGACGTGGCCGCCGCCTCCGACCTCGGCATCCAGTGCACGGTCAACGGGCAGCAGCGCCAGCTCGGCTCCACGTCCCAGATGATCACGTCCATCCCGGACCTGATCGCCAACATCTCCGAGGCAATGACGCTGCTCCCGGGCGACGTCATCCTCACGGGCACCCCGGAAGGGGTCGGCCCCCTGCAGGTCGGCGACGAGGTCGCCGTCAGCATCGAAGGCATCGGCACTCTCACCAACAAGGTTGTCAAGCGTGGCTAGCGCACCCTCTCCAGCAGTCCGTGTCCGTTTCTGTCCTTCGCCCACCGGCAACCCCCACGTGGGCCTGGTCCGCACCGCCCTGTTCAACTGGGCCTTCGCGCGCCACAACCAGGGCACCCTCGTCTTCCGCATCGAGGACACCGACGCGGCCCGCGACAGCGAGGAGTCGTACGAGCAGCTCCTCGACTCGATGCGCTGGCTCGGCTTCGACTGGGACGAGGGCCCCGAGATCGGCGGCCCGCACGCCCCGTACCGGCAGTCGCAGCGCATGGACGTCTACAAGGATGTCGCGCAGAAGCTGCTTGACGCCGGCCGCGCGTACTACTGCTACTGCTCCACGGAGGAGCTGGACGTCCGCCGCGACGCGGCCCGCGCCGCCGGCAAGCCGTCCGGCTACGACGGCCACTGCCGCGAGCTGACCGCCGAGCAGAAGGAGGCGTACGGGGCCGAGGGCCGCAAGCCCATCGTGCGCTTCCGGATGCCCGACGAGACGATCACCTTCACGGACCTGGTCCGCGGCGACATCACGTACGAGCCGGAGAACGTGCCGGACTACGGCATCGTCCGCGCCAACGGCGCCCCGCTGTACACGCTGGTCAACCCGGTCGACGACGCGCTGATGGAGATCACCCACGTCCTGCGCGGCGAGGACCTGCTCTCCTCCACGCCGCGCCAGATCGCCCTGTACGCGGCGCTCAAGGACCTCGGCATCGCCAAGCGGACCCCGCTCTTCGGGCACCTCCCGTACGTCATGGGCGAGGGCAACAAGAAGCTCAGCAAGCGCGACCCGCAGTCGTCGCTGAACCTCTACCGCGAGCGCGGCTTCCTTCCCGAGGGCCTGCTGAACTACCTCTCGCTGCTCGGCTGGTCGCTCTCGGCGGACCGCGACATCTTCTCCATCGACGAGATGGTCGCCGCGTTCGACGTCGCCGACGTGCAGCCGAACCCGGCCCGCTTCGACCTCAAGAAGGCCGAGTCGATCAACGGCGACCACATCCGCCTGCTCGACCCGAAGGACTTCGCGGCCCGCTGCGAGCCCTGGCTGAAGGCCCCGTTCGCCCCCTGGGCGCCGGAGGACTTCGACGAGGCGAAGTGGGCGGCGATCGCCCCGCACGCCCAGACCCGCCTCAAGGTCCTCTCCGAGATCACCGACAACGTCGACTTCCTCTTCCTGCCCGAGCCGGCCGTCGACGAGGCCAGCTGGACCAAGGCCATGAAGGAGGGCTCCGACGCCCTCCTCGTCACGGCCCGCGAGAAGCTGGAGTCCGCGGACTGGACGTCCCCGGAGGCCCTCAAGGAAGCGGTCCTGGCCGCCGGCGAGGCCCACGGCCTCAAGCTCGGCAAGGCCCAGGCCCCGGTCCGCGTCGCGGTCACCGGCCGCACGGTCGGCCTCCCGCTCTTCGAGTCCCTGGAGATCCTGGGCAAGGAGAAGACCCTGGCCCGCATCGACGCGGCCCTGGCGAAGCTCGCGGCGTAGTACGCAAACGCGCTTGAGGGGGCTGATCCAGCCCCCTCAAGCGCGTTTTCAGTAGGCGCTCAGGCCTTGGCGCTGACCCAGCTTCCACAGCTGTACGGGGTGCCGCTCGAGCCGTCGGACAGGCACGAGCGGATCTGCAGGCTCGTTCCTTCGGCGAAGTCGAGGTTCCACGTCTTCGTCGCGCCGTAGCCGCCACCGTTGTAGTAGCTGTGGACGGTGGAGCCGGAGCCGTACCGCCACTGGGCCACCGAACCGTGGCCGTCCCGCGACTGGTCGGAGCTCTGGAGCTTGTCCCCCTGCTCCCAGAACCACGCTATCGACGCACCATTGGAATTGCTGACGTTGTTCGAGGTCCCGGCCAGGGCCGGCGCCGAGGCGGCGATCAAGAGCGTCGCAGCGGCTGCCAGGCCACTGGCGGCCAGCTGGATGCGCTTGCGGGCTGTCGCATTCTGCATCAAGACTTAACTCCCCGTCGCTTGAGCTTGTTTGACCTGCGCATGCTAAGCGATCTCCACTCCGCGCGCCGGGAATTAGCGCTGAGTACGATCGGCCGGTGACTCCAAAGGCCGTCGTCTGGGACATCGACGACACCCTCTTCGACTACGCCACCGCCGACACGACCGGCATGCGTGCCCACCTCACCGCCGAGGGCCTGCTGGACGCCTTCGGCACCGCTGAGCAGGCCCTCACCCGCTGGAAGACGCTGACCCGCGAGCAGTGGGCGCGCTTCGAGGCGGGGGAGACCGACTGGGAGGGCCAGCGCAGGGACCGGGTCCGTGCCTTCGTCGGGCAGCTGCTCGACGACGCGGCGGCCGACGCCTGGTTCACGCGCTATCTGGGCCACTACGAGGCCGCCTGGGCCCTCTTCCCGGACACCGTGCCCGTCCTGGACGCCCTCGCGCGCACCCACCGCCACGCGGTGCTCTCCAACTCCTCGCTCCACAACCAGGACCGCAAACTCCGCGTCCTCGGCGTGCGCGACCGCTTCGAGGCCCTGCTGTGCGCGGCCGAGCTGGGCGTCGCCAAACCCGACGCCGCCGCCTTCCACGCCGTCTGCGACGCGCTGGGACTCGCCCCGCACGAGGTCGCGTACGTGGGGGACCAGCCGGACACCGACGCGCGCGGCGCTGTCGAGGCGGGAATGACCGGCATCTGGCTGGACCGTACGGGGATCGGCGGCCGCCCTGAGCTGGTCCGCATCACCGGCCTCGACCAGCTGCCGCCGCTGCTGGCCCGCGATACCCGTTTTGGAGCGCCGGAGACCTTCGGGTAATGTTCTTCCTGCGCCGAGGGAAGCGAGCCGAAAGGCTGGCCCGGAAGCGCAAGCCGAACAAAGGTCCCGACGGGATTGGCGTTCTGGTGGCCTATGGTGTAATTGGCAGCACGACGGTTTCTGGTTCCGTTAGTCTAGGTTCGAGTCCTGGTAGGCCAGCTCGCAGAGCTCATCTGCAACCGTGGATTCCAGATCCACAAAGCCCCCGTTGTGTAGCGGCCTAGCACGCTGCCCTCTCAAGGCAGTAGCGCCGGTTCGAATCCGGTCGGGGGTACAGATCCTTCCCACGAGGACGGCACGGGTAGCTCCCACCGACTTCGATGCAGGATCGCTAGGGCCCCCGTTGTGTAGCGGCCTAGCACGCCGCCCTCTCAAGGCGGTAGCGCCGGTTCGAATCCGGTCGGGGGTACTGGTCGGACCCGCGTGGTCCGAACCACTGTGGCCTATGGTGTAATTGGCAACACTACGGTTTCTGGTACCGTCATTCTAGGTTCGAGTCCTGGTAGGCCAGCTCTGCAGAGCTCATCTGCAAACCGCGGATCTGATCCGCAAGGCCCCCGTTGTGTAGCGGCCTAGCACGCCGCCCTCTCAAGGCGGTAGCGCCGGTTCGAATCCGGTCGGGGGTACAGAACGAAGAGGCCCTCCCCATCGCGGGGAGGGCCTCTTCGCGTACGTACATGTGCGTGTGCCGACCCCGGACACAACTCCGGCCGGTCGCTGCGGCGTTGGAGCGACCGGCCGGAATGGGCAGGGGGAACGGGCGAGTTGTTTCTCAGCCGGTGCGGCGCAGGGCCTCGGAGAGGCGGCCCGCGGCGTCGATCACGGCCTGGGCGTGCATCCGGCCCGGGTGCCGGGTGAGGCGCTCGATGGGGCCCGAGACCGAGACGGCGGCCACCACGCGGTTCGACGGGCCGCGCACGGGCGCGGAGACGGACGCGACGCCCGGCTCCCGCTCGCCGATCGACTGGGCCCAGCCCCGGCGGCGGACGCCCGACAGGGCCGTCGCCGTGAAGCGGGCGCCCTGGAGGCCGCGGTGCAGGCGCTCCGGCTCCTCCCAGGCCATCAGGATCTGCGCGGACGAGCCCGCCTTCATGGTGAGCGTCGAGCCGACCGGGACCGTGTCCCGCAGGCCGGACAGGCGCTCCGCCGCGGCGACGCAGATGCGCATGTCGCCCTGGCGGCGGTAGAGCTGCGCGCTCTCGCCCGTGACGTCCCGCAGGTGCGTGAGCACCGGGCCCGCGGTCGCGAGCAGGCGGTCCTCGCCGGCCGCCGCGGAGAGCTCCGCGAGACGCGGGCCGAGAATGAACCGGCCCTGCATGTCCCGCGCCACCATGCGGTGGTGTTCGAGGGCCACCGCCAGGCGGTGGGCCGTCGGTCTTGCCAGTCCGGTGGCCGCTACAAGTCCTGCGAGGGTCGCGGGCCCGGACTCCAGGGCGCCCAGGACAAGGGCTGCCTTGTCCAGAACGCCGACGCCGCTACTGTTGTCCATGCGTCGATACTCCCGTCTCACTCTGTGAAACGCAAGTTCAAATATCCGTGGAACTTGCCACTCTGTACGGACGCCGGTCCGTGGACCAACGGGCCCGGCAGCCGACGTCCGGTACGAGGGGTACGAGCGACGGCGATCCGAACTCTCTAGTGGGACCGGCGCATCCCGGCCGGCCGAAGGGAAAGCGATGGGTAGGACACTCGCGGAGAAGGTCTGGGACGACCACGTCGTCCGGCGCGCCGAGGGCGAGCCCGACCTCCTCTTCATCGATCTGCACCTGCTGCACGAGGTGACCAGCCCGCAGGCGTTCGACGGCCTCCGGCAGGCGGGCCGCCAGGTGCGCCGCCTCGACCTCACCATCGCCACCGAGGATCACAACACCCCGACCCTCGACATCGACAAGCCGATCGCCGACCCGGTCTCGCGCGCCCAGCTGGAGACGCTGCGCAAGAACTGCGCCGACTTCGGTGTACGCCTGCACTCGCTCGGCGACGTCGAGCAGGGCGTCGTCCACGTGGTGGGTCCGCAGCTGGGCCTGACCCAGCCCGGCACCACCGTGGTCTGCGGCGACTCGCACACCTCCACGCACGGCGCGTTCGGCGCGCTGGCGTTCGGCATCGGCACCTCGCAGGTCGAGCATGTGCTCGCCACGCAGACGCTGCCGATGGCCCGCCCGAAGACCATGGCGATCACGGTCGAGGGTGAACTGCCCGAGGGTGTCACGGCCAAGGACCTGATCCTGGCGATCATCGCCAAGATCGGTACCGGCGGCGGTCAGGGCTACATCATCGAGTACCGCGGCTCCGCCATCGAGAAGCTCTCGATGGAGGCCCGCATGACCATCTGCAACATGTCGATCGAGGCCGGCGCCCGCGCGGGCATGATCGCCCCCGACGCCACCACCTTCGACTACCTCGAGGGCCGCGCCCACGCGCCCGAGGGCGAGGAGTGGGACGCCGCGGTCGCGTACTGGAAGACGCTGCGCTCCGACGACGACGCGGTCTTCGACGCCGAGGTGTTCATCAAGGCGGAGGAGTTGTCCCCGTTCGTCACCTGGGGAACCAACCCCGGCCAGGGCGCTCCGCTTTCGTCGCACGTCCCCGACCCGGCTTCGTACGAGGACGCTTCGGAGCGCTTCGCCGCCGAGAAGGCCCTGGAGTACATGGGGCTGACCGCCGGGCAGGCGCTGCGCGACATCAAGGTCGACACCGTCTTCGTCGGCTCGTGCACCAACGGCCGCATCGAGGACCTGCGCGCCGCCGCGGCCCTCGTCGAGGGCCGCAAAGTCGCCGACGGCGTACGGATGCTGGTCGTCCCGGGCTCCGCGCGGGTCGGCCTCCAGGCCGTCTCCGAGGGCCTGGACAAGGTCTTCAAGGAGGCCGGCGCCGAGTGGCGGCACGCGGGCTGCTCCATGTGCCTGGGCATGAACCCGGACCAACTCGCCCCCGGCGAGCGTTCCGCGTCCACCTCCAACCGCAACTTCGAGGGCCGCCAGGGCAAGGGTGGCCGCACCCACCTGGTCTCGCCCCAGGTCGCCGCCGCCACCGCCGTCCTGGGCCATCTGGCCTCGCCGGCCGACCTGTCCGACGCCGACGCCCGTACGCCCGCTGGAGTCTGATCAGTCATGGAAGCATTCACCACGCACACCGGCCGGGCCGTCCCGCTGCGCCGCAGCAATGTCGACACCGACCAGATCATCCCGGCCCACTGGCTCAAGAAGGTGACCAGGGACGGGTTCGAGGACGGGCTGTTCGAGGCCTGGCGCAAGGACCCCGAGTTCGTGCTCAACAAACCGGAGCGCGCGGGCGCCACGGTGCTGGTCGCGGGCCCGGACTTCGGTACCGGCTCCTCCCGCGAGCACGCGGTGTGGGCGCTGCAGAACTACGGGTTCAAGACCGTCATCTCCTCCCGGTTCGCCGACATCTTCCGCGGTAACTCGCTCAAGAACGGTCTGCTGACCGTCGTCCTGGACCAGAAGGTCGTGGAGGCGCTCCAGGAGCTGGTGGAGCAGGACCCGCAGGCCGAGATCACCGTCGACCTGGAGGCGCGCGAAGTCCGCGCCGAGGGCGTCACCGCCTCCTTCGAGCTCGACGAGAACTCCCGCTGGCGCCTCCTCAACGGGCTCGACGACATCAGCATCACGCTCAGCAACGAGAGCGACATCGCCGCCTACGAGGCGAAGCGCCCGTCGTTCAAGCCGCAGACCGTACAGGTCTGAGCGAGCCCACTCGGCTCTCGGGCAAGGCTCATTCAGGCCACATCCGCAGACCCGTACCCCCAATCGTGCATCGGTTGGGGGTACTTCTGTGTCCGGCTCCAACTGCCCCCGCAAGGCCTGCGCAGGGGAGCCTTCCTGACCAGCAACTCCCTTGATTGACACGGGTGTTCCTGGGGTAAGCGGGACTCGGTGCCGCTCCCGACGAGCGCGCCGCGCGAGGGCTCAGGAGGCGCCTGTGGGGCGGGAGTTACCCCCTGCGGAGGCGACAACTCGCCCCAGATGGCACAATCTGTGCATGGAACACGACGGCCAACTCCAGCTGTACGCGGCGGTCGCGAACCAACTCAAGGAAGCGCACGCCCGAGTGCGCGCACTGCAAGTCCCGGAGGGCGTACGGATGGCGCTGACCCGGAAGCTGCTGGCCATTACGGCCGCGGCCAAACACGATCTGGCCGGTGCGGCCAGACGTCTGGAGCGATTCGGTGCGGACCTCGACGACTTCGAAGAGGGCTCCGGCACGGAAGAGGAACTCTGAGACGGCCGAGATCGTTGCGGCACAAGGGTGATTAGCCCGTTTCGTGTTTGATTTGCGGTATATATCTGCCTAACGTGCGAAAAAGCCGGGGCGAAAGAGATTCGTTCCGGCAATGTCTCCGAAGGGGAAGACGTGAACAAGGCGCAGCTCGTAGAAGCGATTGCCGACAAGGTCGGTGGCCGTCAGCAGGCCGCCGACGCCGTCGACGCGGTACTCGACGCCATTGTCCGTGCCACGGTCAACGGCGACCGTGTCTCGGTCACCGGCTTCGGTTCGTTCGAGAAGGTGGACCGCCCGGCCCGTTACGCCCGCAACCCGCAGACCGGCGAGCGTGTCCGGGTCAAGAAGACGTCCGTGCCGCGCTTCCGCGCCGGTCAGGGCTTCAAGGACCTCGTCGCGGGCTCCAAGAAGCTCCCCAAGAACGACGTCGCGGTCAAGAAGGCGCCCAAGGGCAGCCTGACCGGCCTCGCTTCGGCGACCGTCAAGAAGGCCGCGGCCAAGAAGACGACCGCCAAGAAGGCCGCCGCCTCCACCGCCAAGAAGGCGGCGCCGGCGAAGAAGTCCACCGCCAAGAAGACGACGGCGACGGCGAAGAAGACCGCCTCCACCGCCAAGAAGGCGTCTCCCGCCGCGAAGAAGGCGACGGCGCAGAAGGCCACCACCGCCACGGCCAAGAAGGCGGCCCCCGCCAAGAAGGCCACGGCGCAGAAGGCCACCGCCAAGAAGGCGGCTCCCGCCAAGACGGCCCCCGCCAAGAAGGCCACGGCCAAGAAGGCGCCCGCCAAGAAGTCGACGGCTCGCAAGACGACGACCGCCAAGAAGGCCACCGCCCGCAAGAAGTAAGGGCACCCGCCACAAGGCTGCTCACGCGCCGGGCCGGGCTCCCCTCGGGGAGCCCGGCCCGCGGCGTGTCCGGGTCTTGACCCGCTTGACCTGGGGGTCCGGTCAGAAGGTCTGGAGGGTCACGAGCGCGACCTGCCGTGCCTCGCCCTCGCCCCGGACCTCGATCCGCACCCGCTGCCCCGGCCGCAGCAGCCGCAGGCCGCCCGCGTCGAAGGCGGCGGCGTCGAACGTCAGCGGCGTGCCGTCGTCCAGGAGGACGCTGCCGGAACGGGAATCGGGGTCGTACGTGTACGCGGTGGCCTGCATACGGGCAGCGTACTCAGTCCTGGGCCGCGTCCGGGGACAGCAGCCCGACCGTGGCCCGCGCGGTGTAGGGGCCCACGCCCAGCGCCAGCGCCGTGCGCAGGTCGTCGCCGGTGTCGACGTCCTGGCGTACGGAGTCGACACCGGCGAGCGGGAGTTCCGCCGCGCCGGACGCGGTGTGCCGGGCCCGGGAAGCCGCGCCGAATGCGGGGGACAATTCCGCGCCGGACGCGGCGGACAGAAGTGTCGTGCCGATTCCGGCGGCGTCCGGCAGGAATGCCCGGGGAAATGCGGTGGCCGCGCCGAGAACGCGGGCCAATTCCGCCGGACGCAGCGCCGGGAGATCCGCGTTGAGCGCCGCCACGGGCGCGGCGGGACGCGAGGCACGTACGTACTGAGCGCCATGGGCGAGAGCCGCATTGAGACCCGCCTGCGGCGTGTCGGGAACGATACGGGCGCCGAGAGCCCTGAGTTCACGACCGGCGCGGACATCGTCCGTGACGACCACCACATCAGCCACCGCCGCGCAGGCCGCCGCGGCGGCCACGGTGTCCTGGGCGAACGCGAGGGCGAGGCCCGGGCGCAGGCCGCCGGCCGCGGGCGCCAGCCTGCTTTTGGCCCGCACCAGCGGTTTCAGCGGTATCACCAGGGTCCACTGCACGCCCCTATTGTGACCTGTGCATGAGGTGAGCCGGTTCGGGCGGGCGTACGGTGTTCTCGACAGACCGGTGGCCTGGGGCGACACTTGTGCGGCCCTACGGAGCCCACCCGCCAGGTCCTAGAGGAAGGTGTCCGAGTGTCCCGCCGCAGAATCGGCTTCTGGTACCGCTTCGCAGCGGTCCTGTGCAAACCGCCCCTGGTGGTTCTGTTCAAGCGGGACTGGCGCGGAATGGAGAACATTCCTGCCCAGGGTGGCTTTATCACCGCGGTCAACCACAATTCGCATCTGGACCCGTTCCTCTACGCCCACTATCAGTACAACACCGGACGAGTCCCGCGTTTCCTCGCCAAGCACAGCCTCTTCCGGAAGGGCTTCGTCGGCGCCGCGATGCGCGGCACCGGACAGATTCCCGTCTATCGCGAGTCGACGAACGCACTGAGCGCCTTCCGCGCCGCTATCGCTGCCGTGGAGCGCGGCGAGTGCGTCGCCTTCTATCCAGAAGGAACGCTTACCCGGGACCCCGAACTGTGGCCCATGACCGGTAAGACCGGTGTCGCCCGCGTGGCCCTCCAGACGCGGTGCCCGGTCATTCCCGTCGGCCAATGGGGCGCCACCGACGCACTCGCGCCATATGCGAAGAAGCCGCATTTCTTCCCGCGCAAGACGCACCACGTCCTCGCCGGCGAGCCCGTCGACCTGTCGCGGTTCTACGACAAGGAGATGACGCCGGAGCTGCTCAAGGAGGCGACCGAGGTCATCATGGGCGAGATCACCACGCTGGTGGCGGAGCTGCGCGGCGAACCGGCCCCGCGGAAGCGTTACGACCCGCGCCAGGCGCGGATCGAACAGCGCCGCAAGTCGCGGGCGCGCAGCGGCGGTTCGCACAGCGGTACATCCCGAAGTGGCGGCAGTTCGGAGGAGAGCAAGTGAGCCGACCCGTGAAGGCCGCAGCCAAGGTCGCAGTCTTCGGGACCGGATCATGGGGCACCGCGTTCGCCATGGTCCTCGCCGACGCGGGGTGCGACGTGACCCTCTGGGGCCGCCGTGCCGAACTCGCCGACGCCATCAACTCGACGCACGTGAACCCCGACTACCTGCCCGGCGTCGAGCTGCCCGCGAGCGTACGGGCGACGGCCGACGTGGCCGAGGCCGCGCAGGGCGCCGACTTCACCGTGCTCGCCGTGCCCTCGCAGACCCTGCGCGACAACCTCGCCGCGTGGGCGCCGCGGCTCGCCCCCGACACCGTGCTGGTCTCGCTGATGAAGGGCGTGGAGCTCGGCTCGGCCATGCGGATGAGCGAGGTCATCGAGGACGTCACGGAGGTCGGCGCGGACCGCATCGCGATCGTCACCGGGCCGAACCTCGCGCGCGAGATCGCCGCCCGGCAGCCCGCCGCCGCGGTCGTCGCCTGCCGTGACGAGGCCGTCGCCCAGCGGCTCCAAGTCGCTTGCCACACCCCGTACTTCAGGCCGTACACCAACACGGATGTCGTCGGCTGCGAGCTGGGCGGCGCGGTGAAGAACGTCATCGGGCTCGCCGTCGGCATCGCCGACGGCATGGGGCTCGGCGACAACACGAAGGGCTCGCTCATCACGCGCGGCCTCGCCGAGACGACCCGGCTCGGCCTGGCGATGGGCGCCGACCCGCTGACCTTCTCCGGGCTCGCGGGCCTCGGCGACCTCGTCGCCACCTGCTCGTCGCCGCTGTCGCGCAACCACACCTTCGGCACCAACCTCGGCAAGGGCATGACCCTCGCCGAGACCATCGCCGTCACCAAGCAGACCGCCGAGGGCGTCAAGTCCTGCGAGTCCGTGCTCGACCTGGGGCGCCGCCACGGCGTCGACATGCCCATCACGGAGACGGTCGTCGGCATCGTCCACGAGGGGAAGCCGCCGGTCGTCGCCGTGAAGGAGCTGATGTCCCGCTCGGCCAAGCCCGAGCGGCACTGAGGCCGCCGGACCGAGGGCGCCGGGCGGGGGCGACGCGGCTCGGCCCGGCGGAGGCCGACTCCTTCGCTGACTCCTCCTGTACCAGCAGGTACGCTCATCGCGATATGAGCAGCGAGAACCTTCCCCAGAGCCCCGCGCCCGCCGAGCCCTTCGCGCCTGCGGGCGGGCAGAAGCCGCGTGTGGCCGTCGTCTTCGGTGGCCGTAGCTCCGAGCACGGTGTCTCCGTCGTCACCGCGGGCGCCGTGCTGCGCGCCATCGACCGCTCCAAGTACGACGTGCTGCCCATCGGCATCACGCGCGAGGGACGTTGGGCGCTGACCTCGGACGATCCCGAGCGCATGGCGATCACCGACCGCAAGGTGCCGGACGTCGCCGATCTCGCGGACTCGCCCGAGGGCGGCGTGGTCCTGCCCGTCGACCCCTCCTCGCGCGAGGTCGTCTACACCGAGCCCGGCTCCGTACCGAAGGTGCTCGGCGACGTCGACGTCGTCTTCCCCGTGCTGCACGGCCCGTACGGCGAGGACGGCACGATCCAGGGGCTCCTCGACCTCTCCGGAACGCCGTACGTCGGCTGCGGTGTGCTCTCCTCGGCCGTCGGCCAGGACAAGGAGTACATGAAGCGGATCTTCACCTCCTTCGGCCTCAAGGTCGGGCCCTACCTGACCGTCCGGCCGCGCGAGTGGGAGCGCGAGCAGGAGGGCGCGCGGCGGCGTATCGCCGACTTCGTCAGCGATCACGGCTGGCCGCTGTTCATCAAGCCCGCGCGCGCGGGCTCGTCGATCGGCATCACGAAGATCGACTCCTTCGCCGGGCTCGACGAGGCCATGGAGACCGCCCGCGCCCACGACCCGAAGGTCATCATCGAGGCGGCGATCCTGGGCCGCGAGATCGAGTGCGGCGTGCTCGAGTTCGAGGACGGGCCGCGCGCCTCCGTCCCGGCCGAGATCCCGCCCGTGCAGACCCACGACTTCTACGACTTCGAGGCGAAGTACATCGACTCCGCCGCCGGGATCGTGCCCGCCCCGCTCACCGCGGAGCAGACGGCCGAGGTGCGGCGCCTCGCCGTCGCCGCGTTCGACGCGGTGTCCTGCGAGGGCATCGTCCGGGCGGACTTCTTCCTGGACGAGGAAGGCGAGTTCGTCATCAACGAGATCAACACGCTGCCCGGCTTCACGCCCATCTCGATGTACCCGCGGATGTGGCAGGAGAGCGGGGTCAGCTACCCGGAGCTGGTGGACCGCCTGCTGCAGGCGGCGCTGCGGCGCCCGACGGGGCTGCGCTAGCCGTCGGGCAGTGAGCGGCTCAGGAGGCGATCCCCGTCGGGATCGCCTTCTTCACCGCCGGGGCCAGATCCACCAGGACACTCGAACTGTCCCGCCCCTTCTCCGCGCTCACCTCGACATACGCCTCGCGATTGGCGGTGGTGAAACGGTACGACCCGTCGTCCTGCTTCTCCATCAGCCAGTCCACCCCGTTCACCCCGCCGGCGACCGCGTCGGGATCTCCGCCGTCCGCCACCTTCGGATCGATCATCTTCGGGGGCTGTGCGACTCCGCAGCGCAGTATGATCGCGTTGCTTCCCCAGGCAGCGGTCAACGTGGACGCCGGCCCGGGGTCCTCGCGGCTCAGACCGTCGACCTTCGACGGCAGGACCTTGTCCAGGTTCCGGCACAGCTTCGCGGCCGTCGCGCCCGGACGGGGAACCACGACCGACGCGCTGCCGTCTGCCGAGGAGCAGCCCGCCACGGCGATCGGCAGGCACAGCGCGGGCAGCCCGATGAAAAGACGGAGCCGGTGAGGAGAAGAGTTCACCGGCACAGGGTAGACGGGGGCTACAGGTGGACGACCGGGCAGGTCAGGGTGCGCGTGATGCCGTCCACTTGCTGGACCTTGGCGACCACCATGCGACCCAGTTCGTCGACGGTGTCGGCCTGCGCGCGGACGATCACGTCATAGGGGCCGGTGACATCTTCGGCCTGGATCACTCCCGGAATCTTCGCGATGAGCTCGGCGACGGTCGACGCCTTGCCTACTTCGGTCTGGATCAGGATGTACGCCTGTACCACGGAACCTCCAGGGCGGCCACGAGGATCATGTGGGGGAAAGGGACGCCACGGTATCGCGTCGCCGCTCGTCGCGGGGAGACCCGGGGTGGCTGTGGCGTACACGCCGTGTGCGGGAAGGTGGTCGCAGGCGGCGCGGGGCCTCCTGCGGCGAGCACCGCACGGCGCCGTCCGGCAGGTAGTGCAGGGGAGCTCTCGGTGGGCTGTGCGGAGAGCCCGTCCTTGACAGAAACCGTACCCATGACAGAGACGGACCGCGACCGCAAGCGGGCCGTGGCAGAAGGGGCAGTACGCGCATGAAGGGCACCGTCGGCGAGCTGGGGGAGTTCGGACTCATCCGAGAACTCACCTCCCGGCTCACCACCACCCCGGCCGTACGGATCGGCCCCGGCGACGACGCCGCGGTGATCGCCGCGCCGGACCGCAGGGTCGTCGCCAGCACGGACGTCCTCCTGGAGAACCGGCACTTCAGGCGCGACTGGTCCACGGCGTACGACGTCGGCCGCAAGGCCGCCGCGCAGAACCTCGCCGACATCGCCGCCATGGGCGCCGTCCCCACGGCCCTGCTGCTCGGCCTCGTCGTACCCGCCGAACTCCCCGCGTCCTGGCCGTCCGAACTGATGGACGGGTTGCGCGACGAGTGCCAGGTGGCCGGCGCCGCGGTGGTCGGCGGCGACGTCGTCCGCGGCGACACCATCACCATCGCCATCACCGCACTGGGCGACCTGCGCAACCACGAGCCGGTGACCCGCGCGGGCGCCGGCCCCGGCGACGTCGTGGCCGTCACCGGCTGGCTCGGCTGGTCCGCGGCCGGGTACGCCGTGTTGTCCCGCGGCTTCCGCTCCCCGCGCGCCTTCGTCGAGGCCCACCGCCGCCCGGAGCCGCCGTACCACGCGGGCCCCGCCGCCGCCGGACTCGGCGCCACCGCCATGTGCGACGTGAGCGACGGCCTCATCGCCGACCTCGGCCACATCGCCGAGGCCAGCAAGGTCCGCATCGACATCAAGTCCGGGAAGGTCGACGTGCCCTCCCAGATGAACGACATCGGCCAGGCCGTCGGCGTCGACCCGCTGCAATGGGTCCTGACCGGGGGAGAGGACCACGCCATCGTCGCCACCTTCCCGCCGGACGTGAAACTGCCCGCCCGCTGGAAGGTGATCGGCGAGGTGCTGAACCCCTCCGCCCTGCCCCAGGTCACCGTGGACGGCGCACCCTGGACCAGCAAGGGCGGCTGGGACCACTTCGGGGACGACTTCCCCGGCGGGGAGATCGAGTCGTGACGGCCTCCGCGCCCCTGCCGCGGGCTGCCTACGGGCCCGTCTCCGCCGCGCCCGTACGGGTGCTGACCGTGGCCGGGTCCGACTCCGGCGGCGGCGCCGGTATCCAGGCCGACCTGAAGACCATGCTCGCCCTCGGCACCCACGGCATGAGCGTCATCACGGCCGTCACCGCCCAGAACTCCCTCGGTGTCCAGGGCGCCTGGGAGCTTCCCGCGGAGGCGGTCCGCGCCCAGTACCGCAGCGTCGTCGACGACATCGGGGTCCAGGCGATCAAGACGGGGATGCTCGCCTCTCCCGAACTCGTCGAGTGCGTGGCCGAGCTGCTCGCGGGCACCGAGGCGCCGGTCGTGATCGACCCGGTCGGCGTCTCCAAGCACGGGGACTCGCTGCTCGCCGCCTCCGCGCTCGACTCCGTCCGGACGAGACTCCTGCCGACCGCCACCGTCGCCACCCCGAACCTCGACGAGGTGGCCCAGCTCACGGGCGCGCGCGTCGGGTCGGAGGACGACATGCGGCGCGCGGCGGCAGCGGTGCTGGCGTACGGGCCCCGGTGGGTGGTCATCAAGGGCGGTCACCTGGACACCGGGTCAGGGCCGGGTGCGGGCCCGGCCGGGGAGGCGGTCGACCTCCTGACGGACGGTTCCGAGGAGTACTGGCTGCGCGCCCCGCGCCATGACAACCGGCACACGCACGGCACGGGGTGCACTCTTGCCTCCGCGATCGCGGCCCAGCTGGCAAAGGGCCAGTCGGTGCCGGAGGCCGTGCACGCGGCCAAGGAGTACGTGACCGGGGCGATCGCGGCCGGATTCGCCCTGGGGGCGGGGATCGGCCCGGTGGACCATGGCTGGAGGCTCAGGTAGGCGGTGCCGACGGGGCCCGGCAGTGGGCCCACGGGCGCACGGGCGCATAGGCACACGGGCACATAGGCACATGAAAAAGCCGGTCCCCGAGGGGACCGGCTTTTTCAAGCAACCAGCGAGGTGGCCGCGCTACGCGAAACGTCAGCGCGAGACCTTGCCGGCCTTGATGCACGAGGTGCAGACGTTGAGCCGCTTCGGCGTCCGACCGACCACTGCACGCACACGCTGGATGTTCGGGTTCCAGCGACGGGACGTACGGCGGTGCGAGTGCGAAATGTTGTTGCCGAAGCCCGGCCCCTTGCCGCAGACGTCGCAGTTGGCAGCCACGGGTCACTCCAAAGACTTCAGATGCACTTACGGTTGATCCCGGCATGCCGGGATCAGGATCGGAGGATCTGAGTGGCGGTGCCAGGGTGAGCCCGATGGATATCGGGCAACCGGAGCAGCATACAACGGCTGCTTCGGTACAACGAAATTACCATGGCTGCCCGGACCGCTGCCCGGCGCCCTGACCGGGGCCCTTCCCCGTCGGCCGCCCGCCGGGGTCTACTCTGCGAGGCCAGTCCAGCCGCTCGAGGAGGCGCAGGTGCCGCAGGTGCCACAGGCGTTCGACGTAGCCGCCGTACGCGCCTGGTGCTCACTGGCCCTGGAGGCGCTCGGCCGCGACCGCGCGGAGATCGACGCGATCAACGTGTACCCCGTCGCGGACGGCGACACCGGTACCAACCTGTATCTGACCGTCGAGTCCGCGCAGCAGGCCGTCGAGGCGGTCTTCGCGGGGCTCCAGGCGGGGCCCGAGCCCGCCGCTCCCTCGCTGGCCGAGGTGGTGCGCGCGATGGCGCACGGCGCGCTCATCGGTGCCCGCGGCAACTCGGGGACGATCCTCGCGCAGCTGCTGCGCGGCATGGCGCAGGTCCTCGCGGACGGCGGCGGTCGTGATGCGGATCACGCGGGGGTGGATGCGGGCGCCTTGCGGCTCGCGCTGAGCAGGGCCGCCG
Source organism: Streptomyces sp. NPDC016845 (assembly GCF_044332585.1). Classification (NCBI taxonomy): domain Bacteria; kingdom Bacillati; phylum Actinomycetota; class Actinomycetes; order Kitasatosporales; family Streptomycetaceae; genus Streptomyces; species Streptomyces sp. NPDC016845. The sequence continues at coordinate 29,801 of NZ_JBIRPI010000019.1, forward strand.
CGTCCGCGCGCGAGGCCGTCGCCCACCCGGTGGAAGGCACGGTCCTGACCGTCGCGACGGCGGCCGCGGAAGCCGCCTCCGGTGTCGACGGTGACTGCGGGGCCGTCGTACGGGCCGCCTACGAAGGCGCCTGCGCCGCGCTCGACGCGACGCCGGACCAGCTCGCTGTGTTGAGCCGGGCCGGGGTCGTGGACGCGGGCGGACGCGGTCTCGTCGCCGTGCTCGGGGCGCTGCGCGAGGCGGTGTCCGGGCAGGCGACGCCCGTACGAGCGCGGGCGGACGGCCACCACGCGCGCGTGGACGCCGCAGACGCCGCAACGGACGAGCCTCCTCTCGGAAGCGGGGCTCTCGGAAGCGGCGCTCTCGAATGTGCGGAGGAGCCCGACGGGGCCGGGCCCGCCTTCGAGGTCATCTACCTCCTCGAAGCCGACGACGTGGCCGTGGCCCGGCTTCGGGCGCGCCTTGACGCCCTCGGCGACTCACTGGTCGTGGTCGGCGGCGACGGCCTGTGGAACGTGCACGTGCACGTCGACGACGCGGGCGCGGCCGTGGAGGCGGGCGTCGAGGCCGGGCGCCCGTACCGCATCCGCATCACCCACTTCGGGCTCGGCGACGCGCACGCGGCCCGATCCTCGGCGCCGCCGCGCGAACGGGCACAGCGCGCCGTCGTGGCCGTCGTGCCGGGCGACGGTCTCGCGGGGCTGTACGCGGAGGGGGGCGCGACGACCGTGCCCGACCGGCCCGGCGAGCCCCCCGCCAGCGGAGAGCTGGTCGAGGCGATCCGGCGCGCCCACGCGCGCGAGGTGGTGCTCCTGCCGAACGACGCCGAGCTGCGCCACACCGCCGCCGCGGCGGCCGAGCAGGCGCGGTCCGAGGGCGTACGGGTCGCGCTCATCCCGACCCGGTCCGCGGTGCAGGGCATCGCCGCGCTCGCCGTGCACGAACCCGACCGCAGCTTCGACGAGGACGTCGTCGCCATGACCTCGGCCGCCGGGGCGACCCGGTACGCCGAACTGGCCGTCGCCGAGCGGCAGTCCTGGACGATGGCCGGCATCTGCCAGGCCGGTGACGTCCTCGGCCTCATCGACGGTGACGTCGCCGTCATCGGCACGGAGGTCCCGGCGACCGCCCGCACCGTCCTCGACCGCATGCTCTCGGCCGGCGGCGAACTCGTCACCCTCGTCCTGGGCGACGAGGTCCCCGACGAGGTCGCGGACGGCCTTGAGCAGCACGTCCGCGAGACCTACCTGGCGGTGGACACGGTGGTGTACCGGGGCGGACGGCAGTCCGCGCCGATGCTGATCGGCGTGGAGTAGCCGCCACCCGGGCGCCCTGCCGCGCGAGCGCCGCGTGGGCCTTGCCCCGTTCGTCCCGAGTGACGTGGCCGCATCGGCGTCGACGCGGCCACCCGTCCGGCTCCCTACCGCTCGAGCGCCGCGCGGGCCTCGTCCCGTTGTTCCGTGTCGCCCGCCGCCTCGAACGCCATGGCGGCGCGTTCCAGCTGGGCGGCGGTCTCCTCCTCGTCGTCGTGGCGGTCGAGGAGTTCCGCGAACTGGCGGCAGGTGTGGCCGAGTTCGGAGAGCAGGGGCTCGCGGTCGGCGGCGTCCGCAGATGTGAGCGCCTCCTCCAGGGTGTGGATCGCCGCGTTCATCAGCTCCTGTTCGTCCTCCGCCGACGCCGAGTCCAGCCAGGCACGCGCGCGAAGGGAGCGCACCACGGCGTGGACGTGCCCGAGGGAGCGCCACAGGTCGCCCGCGCGCGCGTAGGCGCGGTCGGCCTCCTCCGGGCGGCCGGCCCGGTCGAGGGCGTCGGCCGCGAGATTCGCCAGCATGGCGTGGTCGCGCTGCTCGGGCCAGTGCTGAGCGATCTCCGCCGCCTTGAGCCAGGCCTCGGCGGACTGAAGGTGTTCGCCGAGCGCGCGGGCGCAGTCGCCGAGCCACCACCGGGCCTGTACGAGGGCCCCGTCGCCGTGATCCTCTGCGGTCAGGTCGAGCAGCGCCGACTCAAGCACCTCGGCGGCCTCCGCCACCCGCTCCTCGCGCAGCAGGTGGCCGCCGAGCTGGAACCGTGCCCAGGCGGCGAACCCGGCGTCGTCGTCCGCCTCGTCGGCCCAGTGCGCGGCCTCCAGGGCGTGCGCGGACGCCTCCCCGACCTGTTCGCCGGCGGCCAGGACCTCGGCGAGCTGGAGGTGCAGCCGCGCCGCGCCGGACGGCTCCAGGTACCCCGCCCCGTGCTCCAGCGCCGCCCGCAGCGCCTGTTCGGCGGCCGCCGCGTCGTCCCGCTCGCGCGCGAGCGCGGCGAGCCGCACCCGGCAGTCCACGGCCATCCAGGGGCGCCCCGCCGCCACCTGCGCGGCCGCGGACTCCTCGTACAAGGCCACCGCCGTTTCCGGGTCCCCGCGGTGCACGGCGATGTCGGCGAGCAGCGAGCGCGCCGACGCCGCCTGCGAGGCGATCCGCGGGACGTCACCGAACGGTCCGGTGGCGGCGAGCAGTTGCCGCACGCAGGCCTCGGCGGCGGCGACCTCGTCGTCCCCGGAGTGGGCCGCAAGGAGGATGCGGGCGCGGCACACGAGGACGGCGGCCGCCTGGCGGGCCGTGGTGGCGTCCGGGGCGGGCAGGGTGGCGAGCACCTGCTCGTACGGTTCCCGGATCGCGGCGAGAGCCTCTTCGGCGCGGCCCGCGCGGGACAGCGCGTACGCGCCACGCGCGCGTGCCGCCCGCGCCTCATTGGGGTCGCCCGCCTTCTCGTACAACTCGGCCGCGACGGCGAAGAGGCCCGTCGCTTCCTCCGAGTCCATCGCCGTGTAGTCGGCGATCTCCGCACGGTCGTGGACGGTCAGCTCCAGGCCCTGCGACTCGGCGGCCCGCGCGGCCGTCCGCCAGGCGCGGGCCGCGTCCGGACCGCCGTCCGTCTCCGAGATCCGCCGCGCCTGCGCCACGAGCGCCGCCGCGTCCACGACCGGCTCCGCGGCCACCGTGACGACCGGCTTCGGCGAGGCCGTCCGTACGACCCGTACGCCCAGCGGAAGGCGGTCGAGGAGGGGCTCCTGGTCCATCCGGCGCCGGAGCCGCGTGCTGACGCGGTCCGTGCCGTTGCGCGCGTCGAAGCGGGCCGCGACGGACAGCGCCTCCACGCGCGCGTGAGCGCCGAGCTCAGCGGCTGTCCAGGTCCGGCCGGCGGGGCCCGGGACGCTCTGCTCGCCCATGCCGAGCGCCACAAGGCGGTCCATCAGCAGGGCGGCCACCCCGAGGAAGTCCATCAGGCCCTGCGGATTGCCGCGGTCGGTGAAGTACGCGGGCCGCTCCGCGAGCAGCTCCAGGGCGCGCGCCTCATTGCCGGTCAGGGCACAGAACTCCACGTGCGACGCGAACGCGCCCCGCATGGACTCCATCGACCGTACGAGGCGGTAGCCGCGCAGGTGGTTCGCGCGGGCCTCCTCGGGGCGGCCCAGGCGCACCAGCGGGAGCAGCGAAGCGGCGAGCGTGGCATGCGGTTCGTGGGCGCACGTGTACTCGCCCTCCAGGACCGGCCGCCACAGCTCCAGGGCGCGCTCGTCCTGGCGCAGGTCCGACTGGCGCTCGCCCTGCCCGTCCAGCTCGCAGGCGTGGCAGTCGGCCATCTTGTCGCGGTCGGCCGCCAGCCACGCCTCGTACGCGCGCGTGGCCCGCTCCTCGTCGCCCATGTGGTCGGCGACGTAGAACTCGCTCATCCGGACGGCGCGCTCGGAGTGGCCCGCCACCCGGTAGCGGTGCTCCATCTCGGCGAGCCACTTCTCGATGGACGCGAGCGGGATGTGCGGCTGGTTCAGCATGCCGCCGGACATCCACTTGAAGACCCAGTGCAGCGAGTGCGTCTCGTAGGCGTCGAAGTCCTCGGGGTGCTCGTCCCACATGCGCAGCAGCCGCGCGAAGGGGACGAACATCTTGTCCTTCTCGGAGCTGTAGTTGTACATCTGCAGCTGGTGGCCGAGCGCCTCGATCACCCCGAGCGGGACGCCGAGCTTCTCCGCCTCGGCCAGCAGCTGCTCGGCGCGGGCGCCGCGGGCGGGCCCTTCCGGCTCGGCGGCGTTCTCCGCCATCGCGCGGCGCAGGGCGTCCAGATCCATGGCCTCGATCATCGGGAGGCGTCCTTTCCGGTGCCGGGGTGCGTGGCCCACTCCAGGAGGCCGATGAACGAGCGGTTCAGGAGCGCGGAGTCGGCGGGGCGCAAGGGGCGCTGCGCCATGAGGAGCGCCTGCCCGTACAGCGCCTCGGCCGCCGTGCCGATCAGCTCGGGGTCGGAGAGCGCGCTCACCCGGCGGATCAGCGGGTTGAGGTGGTTGAGGACGAGCCGCGCGCGTGGGGCGCTGCCGCGCAAGGAGCCGAGGATGCCGGCCCACAGGTCGTCGGCCTGGGACTCGGCCTCCGCGCGCGCCTGCTCGTGCCGGGCCGCGCGGTCGTCCAAGTGGAGCGCGGGCACCGTCAGCGGATGGAAGGCGCGCAGGGCGACGTCGCAGCCCAGCGGGTCGAGCCTGGCCCGCGCCGCCGCCAGGAACGCCGACAGGGCCAGCTCCTCGGCCGGGTCGACGGCGTCCAGGTGCGCGGTCACCGTGTCCGCGTCCAGCTCGGCCACGGCCGTGCCGGGGCGCACCGACGGCAGCGCCTCGACCAGATCGGCGTCATACGTGTAACCGCCGTTGACGACCCCGATGCCCTGCGCGGAGGCGATCGGCGCGACCTGCCGGTACTCCTCCACGGTCCGAGTGAAGTGCACGACGGGGTGGCGCTGCGCGAACTCCTCCAGGGAGAGCTGCCCGTCCGTCGTCTCGAACGGGAGCCAGGGGAGCATCGTGCGCAGCATCTCCTTGTCGTGCCGCGCGAGGGACTTGACGCCCAGGTGGTGCACGGACAGGAAGGCGGCGAGCCGCTCCGGATCACCGGCCGCGAGCGACGTCAGCCACTCCCGGACGCGCTCGCCCAGGGCCTCGCGCACGGCGGCCAGGGTCTCGTCCTCGTAGAGCGACTCGCGCGAGGCGGTGGGGCGCAGGCTGTCCGTGTCGATCACGCAGCGCACGAAGAACGCCCAGTCGGGCAGCAGCTGTTCGGCGCGGTCGGTGAGCAGCATGCCTTTGAGGTGGACCCGGTGGCCCGCGCGCTGCGCCGGGCTGACCGCCTGCGGCAGCACATGGGCGACGCCCCGGACGCCCGCGAGCGGCACCTCCAGGTCGATCGAGTCGAGCGGCGTGAACCCGAACAGCTCGTGGCAGTGGCGGGCCAGGGCGACCCGGCGGGCGGCCGGGCTGGGGTGCGTACGGCTCCAGACGGACGGCAGGTCCGTGACCGGGGTGTCTCCGACGCGCACGTCGTACGGCAGCAGCGAGCCGAAGTCCCGGGCCAGGGACAGGACCCGCTCCTCGGTCAGCCAGTCGGCGGCGCCCGCGCGCGCCTCCAGATGCACGGTCGTCCCCGGCTCGGGGCGGGCCGCGTCGGGGAGCGTACGGACCGTGTACGAACCGTCGTCGCTTGCCGTCCACTCGACCGGCGGCGCCTCGGGCGTCCGCGCGCTGCGGCTGACGACCCGGATGCGCTCGGCGACGACGAAGCAGGCGAGCAGGCCGATGCCGAACTGCCCGAGGAAGTCGGCACGGGCCGACTCCAGGCCGTCGCCGCGCTTGGAGCTGCGGCCGATCGTCGCGAGCAGGTTGTGCACGTCGGCCTCGGTCAGACCGATGCCCGAGTCCTCGACGCGCAGCGACCCGCCCTCCGCGAAGAGGCGCACGGTGGCAGGGGCGTCCGGCTGCTCGGCGCGGCGGGCCGTGATGGCGTCCACCCCGTTCTGCAGCAGCTCGCGCAGATAGACCTTGGGGCTGGAGTAGAGGTGGTGGGAGAGGAGGTCGACGAGGCCGCGCAGGTCGACCTGGAAGGTGTGCGGTGTCTGTGAGTTCATCGTCGCTGCGCCGGTGGGGGGACGGGCGACGGCGCGGGTCGGGCGGCCCCGCGAGAGGTGACCGCGATCAAGGTCGGAGCCCGTCACTCTACGGCCGTACAGCCCCGTGCGACCAGCGGTTTTCACAGTTGTTCACGGGGCTGGGCGGGAATGTCAGTGGCGTGGTGTGCAATGGATCTCGTGCCCGTGCTCGAAGAACCGCTGAAGAAACTGCTCGGCCCGCCCACCGCGAAGGTGATGGCCGAGCACCTAGGCCTGCACACCGTCGGCGACCTGCTCCACCACTACCCGCGCAGATACGCGGAGCGCGGGGAGCTGACCCGCCTCGCCGACCTGCCCCTGGACGAGCACGTCACGGTCGTCGCCCAGGTCGCCACCGCCCGCGTCCTGCGGTTCAACGGGGGCAGTGGCCAGCGCCTCGAAGTCACCATCACCGACGGCAGCGGCCAGCTCCAGCTCGTCTTCTTCGGCAAAGGCATCCACAAGCCGCACAAGGACCTGCTGCCGGGCACGCGCGCGATGTTCGCGGGCAAGGTCGGCGTCTTCAACCGCAAGATGCAGCTGGCGCACCCCGCCTACCAGCTGCTGACCGCGGACTCCTCCGAGGAGGCGGCCGAGACCGTCGGCTCCTGGGCCGGCGCGCTGCTCCCGATCTACCCGGCCACCGCCAAGCTGGAGTCCTGGAAGCTCGCCAAGGCCGTCGACCTGGTGCTGCCCAGCGCCCAGGAGGCCGTCGACCCGCTGCCCGAGTCGCTGCGGCAGGGCCGTGACCTGGTCCCGCTGCCCGAGGCACTGCTCAAGATCCACCGGCCGCACACCAAGGCCGACATCGCCGATGCGCGCGCCCGCCTCAAGTGGGACGAGGCGTTCGTCCTCCAGGTCGCCCTCGCCAGGCGCCGGTTCGCCGACACCCAGCTGACCGCCGCCCCGCGTGTGGCCAAGCCGGACGGGCTGCTCACCGCCTTCGACGCCAAGCTGCCGTTCACGCTCACCGACGGCCAGCAGAAGGTCTCCAAGGAGATCTTCGACGACCTGGCCACCGACCACCCCATGCACCGGCTGCTCCAGGGCGAGGTCGGCTCCGGAAAGACGATGGTCGCGCTGCGCGCCATGCTCGCCGTCGTCGACGCGGGCGGCCAGGCCGCCATGCTCGCGCCCACCGAGGTCCTCGCCCAGCAGCACCACCGCTCGATCACCGAGATGATGGGCGAGCTGGCCGAGGGCGGCACGCTCGGCGGCTCGGAGCACGCCACGAAGGTCGTGCTCCTGACCGGTTCCATGGGCACCGCCGGGCGCCGCCAGGCCCTGCTCGACCTCGTCACCGGCGAGGCGGGCATCGTCATCGGCACGCACGCGCTGATCGAGGACAAGGTGCAGTTCCACGACCTCGGCCTGGTCGTGGTCGACGAGCAGCACCGCTTCGGCGTGGAGCAGCGGGACGCCCTGCGCTCCAAGGGCAAACAGCCCCCGCACCTCCTGGTCATGACGGCGACGCCGATCCCGCGCACGGTCGCCATGACCGTCTTCGGCGACCTGGAGACCTCCGTCCTCGATCAGCTCCCGGCAGGACGCTCACCGATCGCCAGCCACGTCGTCCCCGCCGCCGACAAGCCGCACTTCCTCACGCGCGCGTGGGAGCGCGTGCGGGAAGAGGTGGGCAAGGGACACCAGGCGTACGTGGTCTGCCCGCGGATCGGGGACGACGAGGACGAGAAGCCCAAGAAGGGCGGCAAGAGCGCGGCGAAGAAGCAGTCCGCCGAGGACGAGGCGGAGAAGCGGCCGCCGCTCGCCGTGCTCGCCGTCGCCGAGGAGCTGGCGCGCGGGCCGCTCCAGGGGATCAAGGTCGAGGTGCTGCACGGCCGGATGCAGCCCGACGACAAGGACGCCGTGATGCGCCGCTTCGCCGCGGGGGAGACCGACGTCCTGGTGGCGACGACCGTGATCGAGGTCGGGGTGAACGTGCCGAACGCCACGGCCATGGTGATCATGGACGCCGACCGTTTCGGCGTCTCCCAGCTCCACCAGCTGCGCGGCCGCGTCGGCCGCGGCTCGGCGCCCGGCCTCTGCCTCCTGGTCACCGAGATGCCCGAGGCGAGCCCCGCCCGCGCGCGCCTGGGAGCCGTCGCCTCCACGCTCGACGGCTTCGAGCTGTCCCGCATCGACCTGGAGCAGCGCCGCGAGGGCGACGTGCTCGGGCAGGCCCAGTCCGGAGTGCGCTCCTCCCTGCGGATGCTCGCCGTCATCGAGGACGAGGAGATCATCGCCGAGGCGCGCGAGGAGGCGACCAGAGTGGTCGCGGCCGACCCGGACCTGGAGCAGCTGCCCGCCTTGCGCACGGCCCTGGACGCGCTTCTGGACGAGGAGCGCGAGCAGTACCTCGACAAGGGGTGAGAGGGCCAGGCACGGGCCGGATGCCCGTCTTTTGAGACACTGGTCCCACAGCTCCCACACGCCAAGCACGCAAGGACAAGGACCGAGATGACCCGCGTGATCGCCGGACGCGCCGGCGGACGCCGCCTGGCCGTGCCGCCGGGCAACGGCACCCGCCCCACCTCCGACCGCGCGCGCGAGGGCCTCTTCTCCACCTGGCAGGCGCTGCTCGGCACGCTCGACGGCACCCGCGTCGCCGACCTGTACGCGGGCTCCGGAGCCGTCGGCCTGGAGGCCCTCTCCCGGGGCTCCGCCCACGCACTGCTCGTCGAGGCCGACGCCCGCGCCGCCCGCACGGTCCGTGAGAACATCCGCGCGCTCGGCCTGCCCGGAGCCGAGGCCCGTACCGGAAAAGCGGAACAGGTCATTGCGGGCCCGCCGCCCGAGGACCCGTACGACCTGGTCTTTCTCGACCCCCCGTACGCCGTCTCGGACGCGGATCTTCGGGAGATCCTCCTCACACTCCGCACTCAGGGCTGGCTCACGGACGACGCGCTGGTCACCGTGGAACGCAGCACCAGAGGCGGGGATTTCCGGTGGCCGGCCGGTTTCGAGGCACTGCGGTCCCGTCGCTACGGCGAGGGCACGTTTTGGTACGGTCGCGCCGCCTTGACCACCAGCCTCACGTGCGACGACGCACGATGAGCGGACCGGAGAGCGAGGGACTTCCCGTGCGCCGCGCAGTCTGTCCCGGGTCGTTCGACCCCATCACCAACGGCCACCTCGACATCATCGCCCGAGCCTCCAAGCTGTACGACGTCGTGCACGTCGCGGTGATGATCAATCAGTCCAAGAAAGGCCTGTTCACGGTCGACGAGCGGATCGACCTGATCCGTGAGGTCGCCGCCGAGTTCGGCAACGTACAGGTGGAGGCGTTCCACGGCCTCCTCGTCGACTTCTGCAAGCAGCGCGACATTCCGGCCATCGTGAAGGGCCTGCGCGCGGTCAGCGACTTCGACTACGAGCTGCAGATGGCCCAGATGAACAACGGCCTGTCGGGCGTCGAGACCCTCTTCGTGCCCACCAACCCCACCTACAGCTTCCTGTCCTCCTCGCTGGTCAAGGAGGTCGCGGCCTGGGGCGGCGACGTGTCGCACCTGGTCCCGCCACGGGTGCACGAGGCCCTGACCGAGCGCCTCCCCAAGAAGTGACACGCACGCGCCGGTTGGGCATACAGTCGTCCCGTCCGTCTCCAAACCCCCTGTCAGCCCAGTGACGACAGTGACAAGACGAGAGAGTGGCGAGCACACGGTGGACGTGCAGAAGAAGCTCGACGAGATCGTCGCCGCGGTCGGCAGCGCCCGGTCCATGCCCATGTCGGCCTCGTGCGTGGTCAACCGCGCCGACCTGCTCGCGATGCTCGAAGAGGTGCGCCAGGCGCTGCCCGGCTCCCTCGCGCAGGCGCAGGAGCTGATCGGCGGCCGCGAGCAGATGGTCGAGCAGGCGCGGGCCGAGGCCGACCGGATCATCGAGACCGCGCACGCCGAGCGCGGCTCCCTGATCTCCGACACCGAGATCGCCCGCCGCTCGCAGAACGAGGCCGACCGGATCCTCACCGAGGCCCGTCAGGAGGCCGAGGAGGTCCGCGCCGAGGCCGACGACTACGTCGACTCCAAGCTGGCCAACTTCGAGGTCGTCCTCACCAAGACCCTCGGCTCGGTCGGCCGGGGCCGCGAGAAGCTGCTCGGCACCGGCCCCGGCACCGACGAGCAGGGCTACGAGGACGAGGACGCCCCCGAGCGCAGCCACGACCCGGAGACGTTGCGCCGCGACGCCGACACCTACGTCGACACCAAGCTCGGCGCCTTCGAGGCGGTGCTCGCCAAGACCCTGGAGGCGGTCGGCAAGGGCCGCCAGAAGCTGCACGGCCGCATCGCCACCGACGACCTGGGCGCGCTGTCCATGGACGCCGAGGGCGGCTCCCAGGCGCACACCAGCGACGCCGACTACCTGGCGGGTCTGGCCGAGGTCGGCACAGGCCCCGGCCAGACGCCGGAGCAGCCGCAGGAGCAGGAGCCCGTCGCCGCGCCGCAGATCCCCGCGCAGCAGCCGGCCGCCGCCTACGCACACCAGCAGGACCCGTACGGATACGAGCAGCAGCAACAGCAGTACGGCCAGCAGGACCCGTACGCCGCCTATCAGCAGCACGACCCGTACGCGTACCAGCAGGGACAGCAGCAGGACCCGTACGCCGCTTACCAGCAGCAGGACCCGTACGGATACCAGCAGCACCAGGAACAGCACCCACACCAGGACCAGCACGCGCACCAGGGGCAGCAGCAGGATCAGGGCGGGGCGCTCGACGAGACCAGTCTCTTCGACACGAGCATGATCAGCATGGAGCAGGTCCGCCAGTACGAGCAGGGCCGCTGACCGCCCCGCCGACGGGGGCGCCGCAGGGTGGCGGGGAGCGGATTGGGCCGAGAGCGAAAGGTCCAGTACCCTGGTTCTTCGGTCGCGCGTACACGTGTGATCCGAGATGCCCGGAAATCTCGCGGCAGTGAACCCAGAGTTTGAAGATCGAAAGCAGGAACAGCCCTGAGTACCCACCTCGACCACCGCAACCCACTTGTGTTCGACACGCACGAGCTGGGTCGGCGTCCTGGTGCCATGCAGCGGCTGACCCGCACGATCGACGCCCCCCGGGACTTCGGTGTCGAGGGAGTCATCGGAGTGCCGGAAGGCGACCCGGTGGAGCTCGAACTCCGCCTCGAGTCGGTCATGGAAGGGGTGCTTGTCACAGGCACCGCCCGTGCACTGGCGAAGGGGGAGTGCGTAAGGTGTCTGGAGCCGGTCGGCCTCGAGGTCGACACGGACTTCCAGGAGATGTTCTCGTACCCTGACGCCGATGACCGGGGCCGTGTGAAAGCGGAACCGGCCGACGACGCCGAGGACGACGAGGACAGGCTCTTTCTCGAGGACGGCTTGTTCGACCTCGAATCCGTGCTGCGTGATGCGGTGGTGCTCGCACTGCCGATGCAGCCGGTGTGCCAGGACGACTGCGAGGGACTGTGCTCCGAGTGCGGAGTGCGGCTCGCGGACGAACCGGGACATCATCACGACGCCCTCGACATCCGTTGGGCGGCTTTGCAGGGACTCGCTGGATCCATCCAGGACGGCGAGAAGGACGAGATGAGCGGCGCCGAAGCGCAAGCGGGCGTCGACGAGAAGCAGGAGAAGTAGCCGTGGCTGTTCCGAAGCGGAAGATGTCGCGCAGCAACACGCGCCACCGCCGGTCGCAGTGGAAGGCTGCGGTCCCCACCCTGGTTTCGTGTGAGCGTTGCCAGGAGCCCAAGCTGCAGCACATCGCGTGCCCCGCTTGTGGCACCTACAACAAGCGCCAGGTCCTCGAGGTCTGAGCGGCTGGTGAGAGGCACAGTGGCTAGCCATAAACCGGCGGATGACGCCAAGAAAAAGGCCGACACCACAGCCTCGTCCCACACGCTTCTGGAAGGGCGGCTCGGGTACAAGCTCGAGTCCGCCCTTCTGGTGCGTGCGCTGACGCACCGCTCGTACGCGTACGAGAACGGCGGACTGCCCACGAACGAGCGTCTGGAGTTTCTCGGGGACTCTGTGCTCGGCCTCGTGGTCACCGACACGCTCTACCGCACCCACCCCGATCTTCCCGAGGGCCAGCTGGCCAAGCTTCGGGCCGCGGTGGTGAATTCGCGTGCACTGGCGGAGGTCAGTCGCGGGCTCGACCTGGGCTCCTTCATCCGGCTCGGCCGGGGCGAGGAAGGCACGGGCGGCCGGGACAAGGCGTCGATTCTGGCCGACACCCTGGAAGCGGTGATCGGCGCGGTCTATCTGGACCAGGGGCTGGACGCGGCCGGTGAACTCGTGCACCGGTTGTTCGACCCGCTGATCGAGAAGTCCTCGAACCTGGGAGCCGGCCTGGACTGGAAGACCAGTCTCCAGGAGCTCACGGCGACCGAGGGGCTCGGCGTGCCCGAGTACCTGGTCTCCGAGACCGGCCCCGACCACGAGAAGACCTTCACTGCTGCCGCCCGCGTCGGAGGCGTCTCGTACGGCACCGGCACCGGCCGCAGCAAGAAGGAAGCGGAGCAGCAGGCCGCGGAGTCCGCGTGGCGTGCCATTCGCGCTGCCGCGGACGAGCGGGCGAAGGCGGAGGCGGCTGCTTCGGCTGCCGCCGCCTCCGCCGACCCGGCGTGACGCTGCGCTTCCTTGACCCGTCCCCACCGGCCCCGCGCCGGTGGGGACGGGTTTTTTCTACGGCCCCGCCCCTGGGCGCCGCGGTGTGTCCGCGGGCCGGTGGGGGCTGGGCGCGCAGTTCCCCGCGCCCCTGACCGGCGCGGTACGCCCCTGATCGTCACTTAAACGGAGGTTCGTCGTGCCTGAGCTGCCCGAGGTCGAGGTCGTCCGGCGGGGGCTCGCGCGGTGGGTGGCGCACCGGGCCGTCGCCGACGTGGAGGTCATGCACCCCCGCGCGGTACGCCGTCACATCGCCGGCGGTGAGGACTTCGCGCTCCGGCTGAAGGGGCAGACGATCGGGGAGCCGAGCCGGCGCGGCAAATACCTCTGGCTGCCGCTGGAGACGGCGCACATGTCCGTCCTCGCGCACCTCGGAATGAGCGGCCAGCTCCTGGTGCAGCCGGACACCGCCCCGGACGAGAAGCACCTGCGCGTCCGCGTCCGCTTCGCCGACGAGCTCGGCACCGAGCTCCGCTTCGTCGACCAGCGCACCTTCGGCGGCCTCTCCCTGCACGACACCGCAGAGAACAGCGCGGACGGCCTGCCCGACGTCATCGCGCACATCGCCCGCGACCCGCTCGACCCCCTCTTCGACGACGCGGCCTTCCACACGGCGCTGCGCGCGAAGCGCACCACGATCAAGCGTGCGCTGCTCGACCAGACGCTCATCAGCGGCGTCGGCAACATCTACGCCGACGAGGCGCTCTGGCGCGCGAAGCTGCACTACGAGCGCCTCACCGCCGGGCTCACGCGCCCGCGCACGGCCGAACTCCTGGGCCACGTACGGGACGTGATGAACGCGGCGCTCGCCGTCGGCGGCACCAGCTTCGACTCCCTCTACGTCAACGTGAACGGGGAGTCGGGCTACTTCGACCGCTCCCTCGACGCGTACGGGCGTGAGGGCCTGCCGTGCAAGCGGTGCGGGACGCCGATGCGCAGGCGGCCCTGGATGAACCGGTCCAGCTACTTCTGCCCGCGCTGTCAGCGCGCCCCGCGCGTGGTGTCGTAGCGCTCGCGCGCCACCAGGACGTCGTCCATGCGCCCCTCCACGAAGTGGATGAGGGAGAGCAGGCGCTCGGCCACGTCCCGGCCGAGCGGCGTGAGTTCGTAGTCCACGCGGGGCGGGTTGGTCGGCTGGGCCTCACGGTGCACCAGGCCGTCCCGCTCCAGGGCGTGCAGCGTCTGGGACAGCATCTTCTCGCTGACACCGTCCACGCGGCGGCGCAGCTCGTTGAAGCGCAGCGGGCCCTCGTGCAGAGCCCCGAGCGTGAGCCCGCCCCAGCGGCCGGTGACGTGCTCCAGGGTGCCGCGGGACGGGCACGCCTTGGAGAACACGTCGAACGCGAGGTCGGTGGAGTCCATACGCCGAGGGTACTGCGGCACAGCGGTGTGAAGGTCAGCGCTGTGTGCGAGTAAGCGCGACGATCAGTCTGGTGGGCGCGACGGCAAGACTGGTGGGCGCAACGATCAGACCGGTGAGTGCGACGGTCAAAAGCCGAAGTCCTGCGTCCACCACGGGCCGCCCGACCCGAAGTGCACCCCCACACCGAGGGTCTTGTAGTCGCAGTTGAGGATGTTCGCCTTGTGGCCGGGGCTGTTCATCCACGCCTCCATCACGGCCGCCGCGTCGCCCTGGCCGCGGGCGATGTTCTCGCCGCCGAGGTCGCTGACGCCGGCCTTCTCCGCGCGGTCCCAGGGCGTCGCGCCGTCCGGGTCCGTGTGGTCGAAGAAGCCCCGCGCGGCCATGTCCTCGCTGAAGGCGGTCGCCAGTGCGGCCAGGCCGCTGTCGGCGGTGACGGGGGAGCAGCCGACCTTGGAGCGCTCCTGGTTGACGAGGGCGAGGACCTGGGCCGCGGCCGTGTCCGCCGCCGAAGTGGTGGGCGCGGCGGTGGTGGGCGCCTGCGTCTTCTCCGGAGCCTCGGGCGCGGGCGTCGCGCTCTTGGTCGTCGTGGCGGCGCCGCCCCCGGCGGCGGACGTCCTGGACGGCGCGGGCTTCTTCGACGGCTTCGCGGACGGCTTGGCCGGAGCGGGCTTCGAGGGCCGGGCCGAGGGGGTGGCGCGCTCGGTGGCGCGGCTCGGGGCCGACGGGGCGCGGTCGTCGTACACGGGGCCGTCCGTGCCGCCCTGCGCCTCCACGGTGGGGGAGACGGCGGCCTGCACCTTGTCCCCGTCGTGGTCGCCGCCGAGCTTGTAGCTGTCGGCGCCCGGTATCAGCCCGGAGGCCACCGCCACGGCGCCCATGGCGACGGCGGCCGAGGCGCCGAGCAGCCCGGTGCGCACGGGGACACCGCTGCGCTTGGCCCGCCGGCGGGACCGGCCGCGCGGCACCTGCCCGGAGCCGCCGGCCGAGGATATGGAGCCGTAGACGGCGGTCTCCGTCTCCCGCTGCTCAGGGAAGGCGGCCGCAGGAGCATCCCGGAAGTACTGGGCGTAGGCGTCGTACTGTGCCGGCTCCTGCGGAAAGTCGTACCGGGACGGCTCCTGCGGAGTGTTGTACGGGGACGGCTCCTGCGGGAAGTCGTACGGGGACGGCTCCTCCGGGAAGTAGAGGGAGCGCGCCGATCGTGGCGGGTACGCCGCGGAGGGGGCAGAGGGGGTCGAGGGAGAGTAGCTCTCCGTGATGTCCGCTGCGCGGCCCGTGGCGGCGCGGCCGGCGGCGGAGCGTCGGTGGCGTCCCATGCGATGGCCTTCCTCGTCCTCGCGGCGGTCAGGACGACGGTCGACGCGGCGCACCGGCCGCCGATGTGACGGTCCGGTGGCCGATGTGACGCACCGATCGTCAACGTGACGCACCGGTCGTCCATGTGACTCACCCGTACGGGTGAGGCTCGTCGGTCGGCGACGGTACCCCACGACGTACGGGGCCGAAGTGCTCTCTGTGCAATTGGCCGGTTAGCGTGCAGCCATGAACGAAGACGTACGGCTCACCGTCTGGGTGCGAGGGCGCGTCCAACGTGTGGGTTTCCGCTGGTTCACCCGGGCGAGGGCCCTGGAGATCGGCGGCCTGTGTGGTTTTGCTCTCAATCTGGAGGACGGCCGCGTGCAAGTGGTCGCCGAAGGACAGCGCCAGGCGTGCCAGGAACTCCTCGACTGGCTCCATGGCGACGACACACCCGGCCGCGTCGACGGTGTCACTGAGATCTGGGACACGCCGCGCGGCGGCTACGACGGGTTTGCCATCCGCTGAAGCATTGCCGCAGGCGAGCCCTGGTGCGGCCGGGAAAGAGGTGCCGCAGGCAACTGCTCCGGGCAGAAATGCCCTGGTGGTTGCCAAGACAGGGGACTCGTGGCAGGCTCCGGGAGAACGGATGATCACCACGCCCTCAGGGCCCCGAAGGTCAGGCCGCGCCGGACGATCCACGGTGCGATGCCCCCGGGTTGCCCACCGATACGGGGCGTGATCGTGTTGACCGTCAAACTTTTTGGTGAGACTCTGGAATCCCCGCGCACCTTAGCTGTTTGGCATGTGAGAACGGCCAGCAAGACAACAAGTGCCAGGCACCGCGGGTGCGATTCCCTCACGACCCACCACCGCTTCGGTCGGTCACTCAGTGTGGAGGACCATCCATCATGGCAAAGGCGCTTCTCGGTTACGTCGGCGGCAGCGACCCGCGACTCCTCGCCGAGATGCGACGGCTTCAGCAGCGCGTTCAGGATCTGGAATCCGAGCTCGGCAGGATCCAGGCCGAGAACGACTCGCTCGCGGCTGCCGCTTCTCGCGACTCTCTCATGGAGAGCATCGACGTACCCCAGGCGGAGCCGGCGCTCACCTGATCACGCCCAGCGCAGCGCGTGAGCAGGCTGCTCGTACAGCCGCTTGACCAGAGATACGCAAGGGACGCTTCGGCGTCCCTTCTTCTTTTCCGCCCTTGTGGCTTTCGCCCTGGTCGCTCTTTCCGGCCGCCCCCGCGCCCCGAAGCTCATTCTTAACGTCTGATGTGCCCTGCACCTTCACGGGCGAAACCGTGGGTTCATGGAGTGAGACAAGGGCGCCCGGTAGAGTCCGACGGCGTGCATCTCAAGGCCCTCACCCTGCGCGGGTTCAAATCGTTCGCCTCGGCCACCACCCTGCGGTTCGAACCGGGCATCACCTGCGTCGTGGGCCCCAACGGTTCGGGCAAGTCCAATGTCGTGGACGCCCTGAGCTGGGTCATGGGGGAGCAGGGCGCCAAGTCGCTGCGCGGCGGCAAGATGGAGGACGTCATCTTCGCCGGCACCACCGGGCGCCCGCCGCTCGGCCGCGCCGAGGTCTCCCTCACCATCGACAACTCCGACGGCGCGCTGCCCATCGAGTACGCCGAGGTCACCATCGCGCGGATCATGTTCCGCAACGGCGGCAGCGAGTACCAGATCAACGGCGACACCTGCCGCCTCCTCGACATCCAGGACCTCCTCTCCGACTCCGGCATCGGCCGCGAGATGCACGTCATCGTCGGCCAGGGCCAGCTCGACGGCGTCCTGCACGCCGATCCCATGGGCCGCCGCGCCTTCATCGAGGAGGCCGCGGGCGTCCTCAAGCACCGCAAGCGCAAGGAGAAGGCGCTGCGCAAGCTGGACGCGATGCAGGCCAACCTCGCGCGCGTGCAGGATCTCACCGACGAACTGCGCCGCCAGCTGAAGCCGCTCGGCAGACAGGCCGCCGTGGCGCGCCGGGCCGCCGTCATCCAGGCCGACCTGCGCGACGCCCGCCTGCGGCTGCTCGCCGACGATCTCGTACGGATGCGGGAGGCGCTCAGCGCCGAGGTCGCCGACGAGGCCGAGCTGAAGCGGCGCAAGGAGACGGCCGGGGAGGAGCTGAAGAAGGCGGTGCTGCGCGAGGCGCACCTGGAGGACCAGGTGCGCCGGCTCTCGCCCCGGCTCCAGCGGGCGCAGCAGAGCTGGTACGAGCTGTCGCAGCTGGCCGAACGGGTGCGCGGCACGATCTCGCTGGCCGACGCGCGCGTACGCAGCGCCGCCGCGGCGCCGGCCGAGGAGCGTCGCGGCCGTGACCCCGAGGACCTGGAGCGCGAGGCCGCCCGGGTGCGGGAGCAGGAGGCCGAGCTGTCGGCGGCGCTCGAAGCGGCGCAGGTCGCGCTCGACGAGACGGTCGCCCACCGCGCCGACCTGGAGCGGGACCTCGCGGTCGAGGAGCGCCGCCTCAAGGACGTCGCCCGCGCCATCGCCGACCGGCGCGAGGGCCTTGCCCGGCTCCAGGGCCAGGCCAACGCCGCCCGGTCGCGGGCCGCTTCCGCCCAGGCCGAGATCGACCGGCTCGCCGCCGCCCGGGACGGGGCACAGCAGCGGGCCGACGCCGCGCAGCAGGAGTACGAGCAGCTCAAGGCCGAGGTCGACGGGCTCGATGCCGGGGACGAAGAACTCGTAGCGCAATGGGAGGAGGCCAAGGCGGCTCTCGCCGAGGCCGAGTCCGCGCTGTCCGCCGCGCGCGAGGCCGCCACGTCCGCGGAGCGCAAGCGGGCCGCCGTCGCCGCACGCCACGAGGCGCTCGCGCTCGGCCTGCGCCGCAAGGACGGCTCGGGCGCGCTGCTCGGCGCCAGGGAGCAGCTGACCGGGGTACTCGGCCCCGCCGCCGAACTGCTGACCGTGACGCCCGGGTACGAGGTCGCGGTGGCGGCGGCGTTCGGCGCGGCCGCCGACGCGATCGCCGTGACCACCCCCGCCTCGGCAGCGGAAGCGATTCGCCTGCTGCGCAAGCAGGACGCGGGGCGAGCGGCGCTGCTCCTCGCGGGCGGCCCCGACGTGCGGGAAGCGTCCGCGGGAGGCCCGCCCTTCGCCGCCGATCTGGTCCGCGGCCCCGCCGAGCTCATGGCCGCCGTACGGCACCTGCTGCGCGGCATCGTTGTCGTAGGGACGCTCGAGGACGCCGAGGACCTGGTGTACGCGCGGCCCGAGCTGACCGCGGTGACCGCCGAGGGCGACCTGCTCGGCGCGCACTACGCGCAGGGCGGGTCCGCCGGGGCACCGAGCCTGCTTGAAGTGCAGGCGTCGGTGGACGAGGCCGCCGCCGAGCTGGAGGAGCTGGCCGCGCGGTGCGAGGAGCTGGCCGAGGCGCAGCACGCGGCGACCGAGCGGCGCGGCGAGTGCTCCGCGCGCGTGGAGGAGCTCGGGCAGCGGCAGCGCGCCATAGAGCGGGAACGTTCCGGCCGGGCGCAGCAGCTCGGGCGGCTCGCCGGGCAGGCGCGCGGCGCCGCGGGGGAGGCCGAGCGCAGCGCCGCGGCTGCGGCTCGGGCGCAGGAGGCGCTGGAGCAGGCCGCCATGGACGCGGAGGAACTGGCCGAGCGGCTTGCCGTGGCGGAGGAACAGCCCGCCGACGAGGAACCGGACACCTCCGTGCGCGACCGGCTCTCCGCCGATGGCGCCAACGCCCGCCAGACCGAGATGGAGGCCCGCCTCCAGGTACGTACGCATGAGGAGCGGGTCAGGGGGCTCGCCGGCCGGGCCGACTCACTCGACCGGGCTGCCCGTGCGGAACGCGAGGCACGCGCGCGTGCCGAGCAGCGCCGTGCCCGGATGAAGTACGAGGCGGCCGTCGCCGAAGCCGTGGCGTCCGGGGCCCGGCAGCTGCTCGCGCACGTCGAGGTGTCCGTCGCCCGCGCCGACGAGGAGCGCACGCTCGCCGAGCAGGCCAAGGCGGAGCGGGAGCGGGAGCTCGTCGCGGAGCGGGCCCGTGGCCGCGATCTCAAGGCGGAGCTCGACAAACTCACTGATTCAGTTCACCGAGGCGAGGTACTAGGAGCGGAGAAGAGGCTGCGCATCGAGCAGCTGGAGACCAAGGCGCTGGAGGAGTTGGGTGTCGAACCGGCCGGGCTCGTCGCGGACTACGGTCCGGACAAGTTCGTGCCGCCCTCGCTCCCCGCCGAGGGCGAGGAACTGCCGGAGGACCCGGAGCATCCGCGCAACAAGCCGCGGCCCTTCGTCCGTTCGGAGCAGGAGAAGCGGCTCAAGTCCGCCGAGCGCGCCCACCAGCAGCTCGGGAAGGTCAATCCGCTGGCCCTTGAGGAGTTCGCGGCGCTGGAAGAGCGCCATCAGTTCCTCAGTGAGCAGCTGGAGGACCTGAAGAAGACCAGGGCCGACCTCCTTCAGGTGGTGAAGGAGGTCGACGAGCGCGTCGAGCAGGTCTTCACCGAGGCCTACCGTGACACCGCGCGTGAGTTCGAGGGCGTCTTCAGCCGCTTGTTCCCGGGTGGTGAGGGGCGGCTGATCCTGACCGATCCCGACAACATGCTCATGACGGGCGTGGACGTCGAGGCCCGCCCGCCGGGCAAGAAGGTCAAGCGGCTGAGCCTGCTCTCGGGCGGCGAGCGGTCGCTGACCGCCGTGGCCCTGCTGGTCTCCATCTTCAAGGCGCGGCCCAGCCCGTTCTACGTGATGGACGAGGTCGAGGCCGCTCTTGACGACACCAATCTGCAGCGCCTCATCCGCATCATGCAGGAGCTGCAGGAGGCCTCCCAGCTCATCGTGATCACGCACCAGAAGCGCACGATGGAGGTGGCCGACGCGCTGTACGGGGTCTCCATGCAGGGCGACGGGGTGTCGAAGGTGATCAGCCAGCGGCTGCGCTAGCCCGCGAAGCGTTCAAGGGCCGACAACAGCTCTCCCAGTCTTCGGGCAGTCTTCAAGACTTGAACTCAACTGCCACTTCAGTGCCGAAAAACTCACACCGACCTCACTATTGACTTCGAAACTTGAAGGCATAGTCTCTGCAACGTTGCTTTTACCTTCAGGTGGTGAGCCGCGTGCAGTTGTGCGCCACTGGAAGGGCTCGCCCCCACCCCCGGCAGCGAAGCCGGTGGCCCGAGGAGTACACGTGACCAGCACTGAGGCACCTTCATCAGGAGCCAGAAACGCCCAGCCCGATCACCTCGGGCACGTCATCTTCATCACGGCCGCGGCCGCGATGGGCGGCTTCCTGTTCGGCTACGACAGCTCCGTGATCAACGGTGCGACCGTCGCCATCCAGCACAAGTTCGACGTCAGCGCCGACATCCTGGGCTGGATCATCGCGTCCGCGCTGCTCGGCTGCGCCGTCGGTGCCGCCATCGCCGGACGCATCGCCGACCGCATCGGCCGTATCCGCTGCATGCAGATCGCCGCCCTCCTCTTCGCGATCAGCGCCATCGGCTCGTCGCTGCCCTTCGCGGCCTGGGACCTGACGATGTGGCGCGTCATCGGCGGCCTCGGCATCGGCATGGCGTCGGTGATCGGCCCGGCCTACATCGCGGAGGTGGCCCCGCCCGCGTACCGCGGCCGGCTCGCCTCGTTCCAGCAGGCCGCCATCGTCATCGGCATCGCCGTCTCCCAGCTCGTCAACTGGGGCATCCTGAACATGGCCGACGGCGACCAGCGCGGCAAGCTGGGCGGCCTCGAAGCCTGGCAGTGGATGCTCGGCGTCATGGTCATCCCGGCCCTGCTCTACGGTCTGCTCTCCTTCGCGATCCCCGAGTCCCCCCGCTTCCTCATCTCGGTGGGCCGCAAGGAGCAGGCCAAGAAGGTCCTCGGCGAGGTGGAGGGCACCGGTATCGACGCGGACGCCCGCGTCGCCGAGATCGAGCACGGCATGCGCAGGGAGCACAAGTCGTCCTTCAAGGACCTGCTCGGCGGAAAGTTCGGCTTCCTGCCGATCATCTGGATCGGCATCTTCCTGTCGATCTTCCAGCAGCTCGTCGGCATCAACGTCATCTTCTACTACTCGAACCAGCTGTGGCAGTCCATCGGCAAGGACCCCTCCAGCTCGTTCCTGTACTCGTTCGAGACGTCGATCGTGAACATCATCGGTACGGTCATCGCGATGATCTTCGTCGACCGTATCGGCCGCAAGCCGCTCGCGATCATCGGCTCCACCGGTATGGCGCTCGCGCTGTTCACCTGCGCCTGGGCCTTCTCCTACCGCACCGGCACCGGCGACAACGTCTCGCTGCCGAACGCGCAGGGTCTGACCGCGATCATCGCCGCCAACGCCTTCGTCCTCTTCTTCGCCCTCTCCTGGGGTGTCGTGGTCTGGGTGCTGCTCGGCGAGATCTTCCCCAACCGGCTGCGCGCGGCCGCTCTCGGTGTGGCGGCCTCGGCCCAGTGGCTGGCCAACTTCGCCATCACCAAGACCTTCCCGAGCATGTCGGAGTGGAGCCTGACCGGCTCGTACATCATCTACGGCGCCTTCGCCGCGATCTCCATCCCGTTCGTGATGAAGTTCGTGAAGGAGACCAAGGGCAAGTCCCTGGAGGAGATGGGCTGACCCGCCCGCTCCGCGTCAGGCCTGTCTTCAGGACAGGCCTCGGACCCGGGGAGGTGGGCTCAGTCCCCGCTGCCACCTCCCCGCTCACGTCACTGCCCCGGTTCACCGGCCTGCGCGTCAGGCCTTGAGCCGGGGCAGTACGTTTTCGCAGAACAGGCGCAGGCCGCGCCACCCCTCGTCGAGGGGCATGCCGCCCGACAGCGGGTGCAGTACGTAGTTGTCGAGGCCCTGCGCGAGGCACTCGTCCGGTGTGAGGATCCGGTAGACACCCTCGGCGCGCAGCTCCTCGACCGTGGTCGCGCCCGACTTCACGGCCGAGCGGATGTCCGTGGACTGCCAGGACGCGTAGGTCCGCGCCTCGTGCAGGAAGTGCGCGCCGTGCTCGGCCCAGGTGCGGTCGGGGTCCTCGGACAGGTGCAACAGGGACGTGTTCTCCGCGGGCATCATGGTCCAGCCCTCGGTGCCGTACTCGGCGAGCCGCTCCTTGTAGTACGTGTCGAGCTCCGGCAGGTGCGCGCTGGGGAAGAACGGCAGCCCGAGCCGGGCCGCGCGGCGCGCCGCCGCCCGCGAGGAGCCGCCGACGAGCAGGAGCGGATGCGGCTGGGTGAGCGGGCGCGGGGTGACGCGGACCTGCCGCCCGCGGAAGGTGAACTCCTCGCCGGTCCAGGCCCTGAGCAGGGTCTCGAGCAGCTCGTCCTGGAGCGCGCCGCGCCGCTTCCACTCCACGTCGAACTGCGCGTACTCCTGCGGCCGGTACCCGATCCCCGCCACTGTCACGAGCCGGCCGCCGCTCAGGAGGTCCAGTACGGCGATGTCCTCGGCGAGGCGCAGCGGGTCGTGGAGCGGGCCGATGATCGCGGAGACGGTGACCGCGATGCGGCGCGTGGCGCCGAGGACCGCGCCCGCGAAGGTGAACGGCGAGGGCAGCCAGTTGTTGGCGGCGCCGTGGTGCTCCTCGGTCTGCACCGTGTCGACGCCCTGGTCGTCGGCGTACGCGGCCATCTCGACCGCCGCCTTGTAGCGGGCGCTCAGCGATCCGGGGGTGGCGTCGGGCTCGACCAGGTTGAACCGTACGACGGAGACGGGCATGAGAAAGTCCCCCTTCACACACGGGTGCGGGTGAAGGGGGACGGTAGCTGACGGAGCGTCAGACGGCCAGGGGTGCGGGCTCCTCGCTGTCCGCCGGGGCCGTGGTCGTGTCCACGGGCTTCGGCAGCGCCAGGTAGAGCAGGCCCGAGACGACGATCGTGACGATCCAGCCGAGCCCGTACTCACCGATGAAGTTGTTCGAGGCGAGCGGCCCGGTGAACCAGTCCGAGGTGGTGAAGAGCAGGCCCGCGACGAGGCCGACGGCCCAGGCGGCGACGGCGGCGGGGGAGAAGCCGCCCTTGTACCAGTAGGCGCTGCTGCGCGTGGTGTCGACGAGGGCGGCGGGGTCGTAGTGCTTGCGCTTGAACATGTCCGCGCCGAAGACGCCGACCCATGCGGAGAAGGCGACCGCGAGCAGCGACAGGAACGCGATGAACGAGCCCATGAAGCTGGTGGCGACCAGCATCAGGATGCCGCCGAAGATCAGCGAGATCAGCGCGTTGACCGAGACGGCCCAGTGGCGCGGGACCTTGAAGCCGAGAGTCTGCGCGGTGAAACCGGCCGAGTACATCGACATGGCGTTGATCAGGAGCATGCCGACGAGTGCGATCAGCAGGTACGGCACCGCGATCCACATCGGCAGGATCTCGCCGAGGAAGGAGACCGGGTCCGCCGCCGAGGCGAGGTCCGGCGTGGAGACCGCCATGACCGCGCCCATCAGGACCATCGGCAGGACGACGATGCCGGCGCCCCCGATCGAGTGCCCGACGACCGCCTTGGAGGAGGCGCTGCGCGGCAGGTAGCGCGTGAAGTCGGGGGAGGCCGGGATCCAGCTGACGCCACCGGCCGCGATCAGGCCGATCCCCGCCACCATCAGGGACGTCTTGCCCGCGGGCTGGTCGAACACCTGCGACCAGTCGGTGTCGACGATCAGGAAGACCAGCACCAGCGCGGTGAACAGGCCGAAGAGGTACGTCGCGTACTTGTTGCACTTCTGCACGGCATTGATGCCGAGGCCTGAGATCACGAACGTGGCGACCACGAAGCAGAGCAGCGTGACGATGACCAGGAAGTCGTTCTGCTTGATGTCGAACAGGATGTCGAGGACGGTGAGCACGGCGTACGCGCCCGTCACCGCGTTGATCGTCTCCCAGCCCCAGCGGGCGACCCAGATCAGCGAACCGGGGAGCAGGTTGCCGCGCTGGCCGAAGACCGCGCGCGACAGCGCCATGCCCGGGGCGCCGCCCCGCTTGCCCGAGATGCCGATCAGGCCGACGAGCCCGTACGACACGACCGGCGCCGCGATCGCGACGACGACGGCCTGCCAGAAGTTGAGCTTGTACGCCACGACGAGGCTCGCGCCCATCGTGAGCAACAGCACGCTGATGTTGGCCGCGACCCACGTCGGGAACAGCTCGCGGGTCTTGGCGGTGCGCTCGGCATCGGGGACGGGCTCGATGCCGCGCGTCTCCAGGGCGCCTTCGGATTCGGCGGTCTTGCTCATGCGGTGGGGTTCCGTGCCTCTGTGGGGTGGGGCGGAGTGCGAGTGCGCGAGGGACTCGTGGGGGGTGGAGGTTCGCGAGGGGCTCGCGAAGTGAGAGCTCGCGAGGGACTCTACGCGCGTTGACGCACCCTCTTCCATCGTAGTTTAGTCCGAGTAATACCTTGCGGAGACCTTTGTCCCTTGGAGGATGCGACGAGAGCGGCTCCGCGGGGGCCCCATGGCTGATACTGGACGGGTTATGGAAATCGTCATCCTTGCTGTAGTCATCGCCGTGGTCGTGATCGGCGCGCTCGGCGGGCTCGTGGTCGGCAGCCGCAAGAAGAAGCAGCTGCCTCCGCCGCCGCCCTCGGCGCCCGACATCACCACCGCCCCGCCCACCGAGCCGCACGTCGGCGACGAGGCCGAGACGCCGCGCGACGAAGCGCGGCGCACGATCGAGGAGGTCG
Organism: Streptomyces sp. NPDC016845; assembly: GCF_044332585.1. Classification (NCBI taxonomy): domain Bacteria; kingdom Bacillati; phylum Actinomycetota; class Actinomycetes; order Kitasatosporales; family Streptomycetaceae; genus Streptomyces; species Streptomyces sp. NPDC016845. The sequence goes on from NZ_JBIRPI010000019.1 coordinate 54,639, forward strand.
ACCTCCCGGTCGCCGAACCGGTCACCGAGGAGGTCGTCGAGGAGCCGGCCGCTCCGGCGGTCGAGGTACCGGAGCCCACCGCGGGCCGCCTGGTACGGCTTCGCACCCGGCTCTCCCGCTCGCAGAACGCGCTCGGCAAGGGACTCCTCACCCTGCTGTCCCGCGAGCACCTCGACGAGGACACCTGGGAGGAGATCGAGGACACGCTGCTCACCGCCGACGTCGGCGTGCAGCCCACCCAGGAGCTGGTCGACCGGCTGCGCGAGCGCGTGAAGGTGCTCGGTACCCGCACCCCGGACGAGCTGCGCGGCCTGCTGCGCGAGGAGCTGCTCACGCTGCTCGTCCCCGAGTTCGACCGCACGGTCAGGACCGACTCGAACCTGGACACCCCGGGCATCGTGATGGTCGTGGGCGTCAACGGCACGGGCAAGACCACCACCACCGGCAAGCTCGCGCGCGTGCTCGTCGCCGACGGCAAGAACGTGATGCTCGGTGCGGCCGACACGTTCCGCGCCGCCGCCGCCGACCAGTTGCAGACGTGGGGCGAGCGGGTCGGCGCGCGCACGGTGCGCGGCCCCGAGGGCGGCGACCCGGCGTCCATCGCGTTCGACGCCGTCAAGGAGGGCATCGCCGCCGGTGCCGACGTCGTGCTCATCGACACCGCGGGCCGTCTGCACACCAAGACCGGTCTGATGGACGAGCTCGGCAAGGTCAAGCGCGTCGTGGAGAAGCACGCGCCGCTCGACGAGGTACTGCTCGTGCTCGACGCCACGACCGGGCAGAACGGCCTCGTGCAGGCGCGGGTCTTCGCCGAGGTCGTCGACATCACCGGCATCGTGCTGACCAAGCTGGACGGTACGGCCAAGGGCGGCATCGTCGTCGCGGTCCAGCGGGAGCTGGGCGTGCCGGTCAAGCTGATCGGTCTCGGTGAGGGCCCTGACGACCTGGCGCCGTTCGAGCCCGAGGCGTTCGTGGACGCGCTGATCGGGGAGTAGCCGGTCGTCCCGTCTCGTCCCGTCCCGTCCCGGACGGAGCCGAAGGGGGTGGAAAGGCGCGAGCGCCTTTCCATCCCCTTCTTCTGTGAGGTCTCCTACGAGTCTTCTGTGAGGTCTTCTACGAGGCGGTGCCGGTCATGCCCAGGGCGAGCGGTGCGCCACGTACGCCAGCGTCCCCAGGAGGAGCCGCGCCTGCGGTGGCTGCGTCGCCGTGTCCAGGGAGGGGGCGCGCAGCCAGGTCGCCGGGCCGAGGCCCGAGCGGTCGGAGGGCGGGGCCGTGATGTGCGCGCCGGGGCCGAGCGCGTGCAGGTCGAGCGTCGCGTCGTCCCAGCCCGTGCGGTAGAGCAGCGTGGGGAGCTGGGCCGCGGCGCCGGGCGCCACGAAGAAGTGCGCGCGGCCCTCCGGGGTGGCGATCACCGGGCCGAGCGGAAGGCCCATCCGCTCCAGACGGATCAGGGCGCGACGGCCCGCGGGCTCGGGGACGTCGATGATGTCGAACGCGCGGCCGACCGGGAGCAGGACCGAGGCGCCCGGAAACCGGCTCCAGGCGTCCGTCACCTCATCGAGGGTGGCGCCGGCCGGGACCACCGCGGCGGGGTCGAGCGGATGCGCGCCGGGGGCCGGGCAGTCCGCCTTGCCGCAGGAGCAGTGGGGGCCCGCCGCCCGCGCGCCGGGCACCACGTCCCAGCCCCACAGTCCGGTGAACTCCGCCACCGCGGTGCAGGCCGATGCGCGGCCGGACGTGCGGCCGCGCCGACGTGACCCGGAGCGCATCTCGCGGATGCCGCCGATCGTGAAGCCCATGCCCCCTCCAACGGGTACTGCGCGCCGGTGGTTACGCGACGGAATCGGATCGTGACCCACTGTGTGCGAGCCGCCTGGTCAGGGTGGCGGTGAGTCGCATCCGGGGTGGTGCGCTCGGCAACGTGCGCCCTCGCGCACTCCGTTTCGCCGACTTCCGGCTGTCCTATGTCAAGTGAATCGCGTGTGGCGGCCCTTGAGTTCATTCGAAGGGGTGGCGAATGGTGGCGTTTCCATGTTCGCCCTCGCCGAAGGGGTGATCGTAGGATTACTTTCAGTACACGGGCTCTCGGGGTACATGCACCCGTGGGTATGCCAACGGCAAGTCGCTTTCCTGTTCGACGAGTGACAACTGGCGGACGAGGCCCCGTAGTTGGCGGCATTCTGATAGGGCTTGCGGGTAGGGCTCGCAGTGGAAGAGGCCTACAGGACGTGGCGTTGAGATGAGCGCCTTAGACGGTTCAAGGGATGGGGGCGTTCCAGTGGGCGGCAGCGGCGGAAGCGTGACGAACGCTGAGAAGCGCCCGAACGAACTGCTCGGCTCGTGGTTCGTGCGCAGCGGCTGGTCCAAGGGTGAGCTGGCGCGTCAAGTGAACCGCAGGGCTCGGCAGTTGGGCGCCAACCACATCTCCACCGACACCTCGCGTGTGCGGCGTTGGCTCGACGGGGAGAACCCGCGCGAGCCGATCCCACGCATCCTCAGCGAGTTGTTCTCCGAGCGGTTCGGCTGCGTGGTCGCCGTCGAGGACCTCGGGCTGCGCGCCGCGCACCAGGCGCCCTCGGTCTCCGGCGTCGACCTGCCGTGGACCGGGCCGCAGACCGTCGCGCTCATCGGCGAGTTCTCGCGCAGCGACCTGATGCTGGCGCGCCGCGGCTTCCTCGGCAGCTCCCTCGCGCTCGCCGCGGGCCCCTCGCTCATCGAGCCCATGCAGCGCTGGCTCGTGCCCGGGCCCAGCGGCGCCGCGGTCGGCACCGACCTCGACGCCGCCGCGCAGCGCCGGGGGAACCGTCTCTCCAGGCCCGAGCTGGACCTGCTGGAGTCCACCACCGTCATGTTCCGCCAGTGGGACGCCCAGTGCGGCGGCGGTCTGCGCCGCAAGGCGGTCGTCGGACAGCTGCACGAGGTGACCGACCTCCTCCAGGAGCCGCAGCCCGAGGCCACCACGAAACGCCTGTTCAAGGTCGCGGCCGAACTCGCCGAGCTGGCCGGGTGGATGAGTTACGACGTCGGTCTGCAGCCCACCGCGCAGAAGTACTTCGTGCTCGCTCTGCACGCCGCCAAGGAAGCGGGCGACAAGCCGCTCGGCTCCTACGTCCTGTCCAGCATGAGCCGCCAGATGATCCACCTGGGCCGCCCCGAGGACGCACTGGAACTCGTCCACCTCGCCCAGTACGGCAGTCGGGACTGCGCCAGTCCGCGCACCCAGGCCATGCTGTATGCGATGGAGGCCCGCGCCTACGCGAACATGGGCCAGCCCGGCAAGTGCAAACGGGCCGTGCGGATGGCCGAGGACACCTTCGCCGACGCCGACGAGTGGGACGACCCGGACCCCGACTGGATCCGCTTCTTCTCCGAGGCCGAACTCCACGGCGAGAACAGTCACTCCTTCCGCGACCTCGCCTACGTGGCCGGGCGCAGCCCCACCTACGCGTCGATGGCCGAACCGGTGATGCAGCGGGCCGTCGAACTGTTCGGCAAGGACTTCGAGCACCAGCGTTCGTACGCGCTCAACCTGATCGGCATGGCCACGGTGCACCTGCTCCAGAAGGAGCCCGAGCAGGCCACGGTCATGGCGGACCAGGCGCTCGGGATCGCCAAGAAGGTCCGCTCCGAGCGCGTCAACACCCGTATCCGCAAGACCGTGGACACCGCGGTCCGTGACTTCGGGGACGTCGCCGAAGTCATCCAGCTGACCGAACAACTGGCCGTCCAACTGCCCGAGACCGCCGAAGCCGCGGTCTGACACCCCACGATCGCCGGCCGCGGCCGACCGTCCCCGTTACAGCCCGACTCGGCTCCCCCATGCCAGGTCACCGGAGACGGAAAGCCGCGGCCGGTCTGCCGTGCAGCCACTTCATGCAGGCGTAACACCCACGACCTCTTCGTCACTGCGCCGAAACATCGAGGGGCCCCCGCCGAAACGGCGCTGGGCCAGAGTCTGGCGCATAACCGGCCCACCCCTCATGGCCGCCTCCAGGCTTCGCCCGCACGGGGCCGTACCGACGACGAGGAGACGCCGATGGCACCTGCCGCCATCACGCTCGCCGCAGAAGCGCCGAAACTCTCTGCCGCGAACACAGGCTTCATGCTGATCTGTTCCGCCCTGGTGATGCTCATGACGCCGGGCCTCGCCTTCTTCTACGGGGGCATGGTCCGCGTCAAGAGCACCTTGAACATGCTGATGATGAGCTTCATCAGCCTCGGGATCGTCACGATCCTGTGGGTGCTGTACGGCTTCTCGATGGCGTTCGGCACCGACAAGGGGTCGCTGATCGGCTGGGACGGTGACTTCGTCGGCCTCAGCGGGATCGGCCTGACCCAGCTGTGGGACGGCTACACCGTCCCCGTCTACGTCTTCGCCGTCTTCCAGCTGATGTTCGCCATCATCACGCCCGCCCTGATCAGCGGCGCCCTCGCCGACCGCGTCAAGTTCACGGCCTGGGCCCTGTTCATCACGCTGTGGGCCACGATCGTCTACTTCCCCGTCGCCCACTGGGTGTGGGGCACCGGCGGCTGGGCCTTCGACCTCGGCGTCATCGACTTCGCGGGCGGTACGGCCGTCCACATCAACGCGGGTGCCGCGGCGCTCGGCGTGATCCTCGTCATCGGCAAGCGCGTCGGCTTCAAGAAGGACCCGATGCGGCCGCACTCGCTGCCCTGGACGATGCTCGGCGCCGGGCTGCTCTGGTTCGGCTGGTTCGGCTTCAACGCCGGTTCGTGGCTCGGCAACGACGACGGCGTCGGCGCGCTCATGTTCGTCAACACGCAGGTCGCCACCGCCGCCGCCATGCTCGCCTGGCTCATATACGAGAAGCTGCGCCACGGCGCCTTCACCTCCCTGGGTGCCGCCTCCGGCGCCGTCGCCGGACTCGTCGCCATCACTCCTTCCGGTGGCGCGATCTCGCCGCTCGGCGCGATCGCCGTCGGGGCCATCGCCGGTGTGCTGTGCGCCATGGCCGTCGGCCTGAAGTACAAGTTCGGCTACGACGACTCGCTCGACGTCGTCGGCGTCCACCTGGTCGGCGGCATCGCCGGCTCCCTGCTCATCGGGTTCTTCGCCACGGGCGGCGGCCAGTCCGACGTCCAGGGCCTCTTCTACGGCGGCGGCCTCACCCAGTTCTGGAAGCAGTGCGCCGGTGTCGGCGGCGTCCTCGCCTACTCGCTCGTCGTCTCCGCGCTCCTCGCCTTCCTCATCGACAAGACGATGGGCATGCGGGTCGCCGAGGACGACGAGGTCGCGGGGATCGACCAGGTCGAGCACGCCGAGACCGCCTACGACTTCACCGGCGCGGGCGGCGGCTCCATGGCCCGCACCGCCACGCCCGCCACGCCCGCCGCGCAGACAGCCCAGAACACGAAGAAGGTGGACGCATGAAGCTCATCACCGCGGTCGTCAAGCCCCACCGGCTCGACGAGATCAAGGAGGCCCTCCAGGCCTTCGGCGTCCAGGGCCTGACCGTGACCGAGGCCAGCGGCTACGGCCGCCAGCGCGGCCACACCGAGGTCTACCGCGGCGCCGAGTACACCGTCGACCTCGTACCCAAGATCCGTATCGAGGTCCTGGTCGAGGACGACGACGCGGAGCAACTCCTCGAAGTCGTCGTGAAGGCCGCACGCACCGGCAAGATCGGCGACGGCAAGGTCTGGGCGGTCCCCGTCGAGACAGCGATCCGCGTTCGGACCGGCGAGCGCGGACCGGACGCGCTGTAACCCACGCGACAAGCGATGCGACGCTGAACAGAACGGGAGCTGCCGGGTGGCGAGTGTGGACGACGTACGGACCGAAGAAGCGGACGACCGGCCCAGCGGCTACGCGGCGGCCCGGCTGCGCCTCCTCCAGGAAGGGGCGCGGTCCGGGCCGCCGCGCCGTACCGCCCTCGCCGAACTGACCGACGACTGGCTGACCGGACTCTTCGGCACCGGGACGCCGGGCGGCGGCGTCTCGCTCATCGCCGTCGGCGGCTACGGCCGCGGCGAACTCTCCCCGCGCAGCGACCTCGACCTGCTGCTCCTCCACGACGGCTCGGCAGACCTCGGAGCCGTCGCCGCGCTCGCCGACCGCATCTGGTATCCGGTCTGGGATCTCGGCCTCGCCCTCGACCACTCCGTGCGGACGCCCACCGAGGCCCGCAAGACCGCGGGCGACGACCTCAAGGTGCAGCTCGGACTCCTCGACGCCCGCCACCTCGCCGGCGACCTCGGCCTCACCGCCGGACTGCGCACCGCCGTCCTCGCCGACTGGCGCAACCAGGCACCCAAGCGCCTCCCCGAACTGCGCGAACTGTGCGAGGAGCGCGCCGCACGCCAGGGCGAGCTCCAGTACCTTCTCGAACCCGACCTGAAGGAGGCGCGCGGCGGACTGCGCGACGCCACCGCGCTGCGGGCCGTCGCCGCGTCCTGGCTGGCCGACGCGCCGCGCGAGGGCCTCGCCGACGCGCGCCGTCGCCTGCTCGACGTGCGCGACGCCCTCCACCTGGCGACCGGCCGCGCCACCGACCGCCTCGCCCTCCAGGAACAGGACCAGGTCGCCGCCGGACTCGGCCTGCTCGACGCCGACGTGCTCCTCCGACAGGTGTACGAGGCCGCGCGCACGGTGTCCTACGCCAGTGACGTGACCTGGCGCGAGGTCGGCAGGGTGCTCAAGTCCCGGTCCGTACGCCCCCGGCTGCGGGCCATGCTGGGCGGCGGCAAGGCCGCGCCCGTGGAACGCTCGCCGCTCGCCGAGGGCGTCGTCGAGATGGACGGCGAGGCCGTCCTCGCGCGCGCGGCCCGGCCCGAACGCGACCCCGTGCTCCCGCTCCGCGCCGCCGCCGCGGCGGCCCAGGCCGGACTTCCGCTGTCGCTGCACGCGGTCCGGCGGATGGCCGCCGCGACCCGGCCGCTCCCCAGCCCGTGGCCCGCCGAAGCCCGCGAACAGCTCGTCACGCTGCTCGGCGCGGGCCGCACGACCGTCGAGGTCTGGGAGGCGCTGGAGGCGGAAGGGCTGATCACCCGGCTGCTGCCCGACTGGGAGCGGGTCCGGTGCCGGCCGCAGCGCAATGCCGTCCACACCTGGACCGTCGACCGGCACCTTGTCGAGACCGCCGTCCGCGCCTCCGAGCTGACTCGCCGCGTCGGCCGGCCCGACCTGCTGCTCGTCGCCGCGCTGCTGCACGACATCGGCAAGGGCTGGCCCGGTGACCACTCCGTCGCGGGCGAGATCATCGCGCGGGACGTGGCGGCGCGGATCGGCTTCGACCGGGTCGATGTCGCCGTCCTCGCCACCCTCGTCCGCCACCACCTGCTGCTCATCGAGACCGCCACCCGGCGCGACCTGGAGGACCCGGCGACCGTACGCGCCGTCGCGGACGCCGTCGGCTCGCAGGGCACGCTGGAACTGCTGCACGCGCTGACGGAGGCGGACGCGCTGGCCAGCGGCCCCGCCGCATGGTCCTCCTGGCGCGGATCCCTCGTGTCCGACCTGGTCAAACGGGTCTCCGCGCTGCTGGCCGGGGCCGCCCCCGTCGACCCGGACGCCTCCGAGAACGCCGAGCCCACCGCCGAACAGGAGCGGCTCGCGGTGGAGGCGTTCCGCACGGGAGGCCCGGTGCTGTCGCTGCGCACGCAGCCGGAGCCGGTGGTGTCCGCGGTGACGGAGGAGGCTGCCGCGAAACACACGCCAGAACCGGCCGAGCCGGAACCGCTGGGCGTGGAGCTGCTGATCGCCGTACCGGACCAGTCGGGCGTGCTCCCCGCCGTGTCGGGTGTCCTGGCCATGCACCGGCTGACGGTGCGCACGGCGGAGCTGCGCTCGCTCTCGCTGCCGGATGAATGGGGCCGGGGGCCGGGGGAGGGCGGCTCGCCGCAAGGGCCTTCGGTGCTGCTCCTCAACTGGCGGGTCGCCGCCGAGTACGGCTCCCTCCCGCAGGCCGCCCGGCTCCGCGCCGACCTCGTACGCGCCCTCGACGGTTCGCTCGACATCGCGGCGCGACTCGCCGAACGGGACGCGGCCTACCCGCGTCGGCGCGGCACGGTGCCGCCACCGCCCCGGGTCACCGTCGCCTCGGCGGACTCCCGCCTCGCGACCGTCATCGAGGTACGGGCCCAGGACGCGCCGGGCCTGCTGCACCGCATCGGCCGCGCGTTCGACACCTCCCGCGTCCGTGTGCGCTCGGCACACGTCTCCACACTGGGCGCGAACGCGGTGGACGCCTTCTACGTCACGGGGCTCAAGGGCGCGCCCCTGCCTTCGGAGGAGGCGGTATCGGTGGCGCGCGCGGTCGAGAAGGCGTTGCAACCGGGCGCGGGGTCCGGCGGCTGAGCTGCGACGCTCCGGCTCGGGGGCTGTGGTGTCGGGCTGAAGCTCTTCGAGGCTGTGCTGCCGGGTGGCCGGGCTGTATGACGGCCGCTGCCTTCGGAAGAGGCGGCGCTGACGGCAGGGTTCCGTGAGGAGGTTCCGCATCCAGGCGCTTGCGGACAGGGCGCCGCGGCATCCGGGCCCGCGCTCGGCCGGCCTGGGCCGGTGCCAGGTGCGGGTCCGCCGCGAGACGCGGTGCGTCGTCGGCGCCGGGCTCCATGGCGCGCTTCGCCGCTTGCGAGACGTACGGGGTCGGCGACTCGCCACCGGGTTCCAGGACGGGGCCCGCCCTGGAACCCGGCGGCGCACACCCTTGATCCGGCCTCCCGACCGGACGCGGCGGTCTGCGGCTGAGCTGCGAAGTTCCGGTGCGGGCCCGGACGGCCTCGGCCGGCACGTGTCGTGGATGTGCTGCGGGCCGGGCGGGGTGCATGGCGTGCTCCGCCTCTGGGAGAGGCGGCGAGGGCGGCGCGCTCGCGACTCGGCGCGTGCGCGGGTCGCACTCCCGCGGTCCGGCCCGCGACCGGCCGCCCTCGGCCGGTGCCGATGGCGGCCACCGCCGGGAGCCGCGCCCGACCGCGGAGCCTTTTCGAGGGCGCGCGCCACCGACACCACCCCGTCCGAGGGCAGGTCCCGCCCTGGTCGGTACCGCTCGCAGACGGGTCGCGGGGCGCGGAACGTACGCGTACCAGCCCTCCGCTTCCACTGTCCCCGACGGGGCGCTGACCCAATCGGTCGCGGCAGATACCCTGGAAGGCCACCTGTCCGTAGAGCCACCCGACCCGAGGATTCGCGACCGCCGTGTTCGACACTCTTTCCGATCGCCTCGCAGCGACATTCAAGAATCTCCGCGGCAAGGGTCGCCTTAGCGAGGCGGACATCGACGCCACGGCGCGCGAGATCCGGATCGCCCTCCTTGAGGCCGATGTGGCGCTGCCTGTCGTCCGCGCCTTCATCAAGCAGGTCAAGGAACGGGCCGCCGGTGCCGAGGTCTCCCAGGCGCTGAACCCCGCGCAGCAGGTCATCAAGATCGTCAACGAGGAGCTCATCGGCATCCTCGGCGGCGAGACCCGCCGGCTGCGGTTCGCCAAGACCGGCCCGACCGTGATCATGCTCGCGGGTCTGCAGGGTGCTGGTAAGACGACCCTCGCGGGCAAGCTCGGCCACTGGCTCAAGACCCAGGGCCACTCGCCGCTGCTCGTCGCCTGCGACCTCCAGCGCCCGAACGCCGTGAACCAGCTCAGCGTCGTCGCCGAGCGCGCCGGCGTCGGCATCTACGCCCCCGAGCCGGGCAACGGCGTGGGCGACCCGGTCAAGGTCGCCAAGGACTCCATCGAGTACGCGAAGTCCAAGGTCTACGACGTCGTGATCGTCGACACCGCGGGCCGTCTCGGTATCGACCAGGAGCTGATGCAGCAGGCCGCGGACATCCGCGACGCCGTCTCGCCGGACGAGGTCCTCTTCGTCGTCGACGCGATGATCGGTCAGGACGCGGTCAACACGGCCGAGGCCTTCCGCGACGGCGTCGGCTTCGACGGCGTCGTGCTCTCGAAGCTCGACGGTGACGCGCGTGGTGGTGCGGCGCTGTCGATCGCGCACGTCACCGGCCGTCAGATCATGTTCGCCTCCAACGGCGAGAAGCTGGACGACTTCGACGCGTTCCACCCGGACCGCATGGCGTCCCGCATCCTCGGCATGGGCGACATGCTCACGCTGATCGAGAAGGCCGAGCAGACCTTCTCGCAGCAAGAGGCCGAGAAGATGGCCTCGAAGCTGGCCTCCAAGAAGGGCCAGGACTTCACGCTCGACGACTTCCTGGCACAGATGGAGCAGGTCAGGAAGATGGGCTCCATCTCCAAGCTGCTCGGCATGCTGCCGGGCATGGCGCAGATGAAGGACCAGATCAACAACCTCGACGAGCGCGACGTCGACCGCACCGCCGCCATCATCAAGTCGATGACCCCGGCCGAGCGCGCCGACGCCTCGATCATCAACGGTTCGCGCCGCGCCCGTATCGCCAAGGGTTCCGGCGTCGAGGTCAGCGCGGTCAAGAACCTCGTCGAGCGGTTCTTCGAGGCCCGCAAGATGATGTCCCGCATGGCCCAGGGCGGCGGCATGCCGGGGATGCCCGGCCTGCCCGGCATGGGCGGCGGCGGTGCCCGGCAGAAGAAGCAGACGAAGAAGGCCAAGGGCAAGCAGCGCTCCGGCAACCCGATGAAGCGCAAGCAGCAGGAGCAGGAGGAGGCCGCCCGGCGCGCTGCCGCGGCCGAGGCGGGCGGCGCGCTCGGCCTGCCCGGCGCCGGCCAGCAGGGCGGCAAGGACTTCGAACTGCCCGACGAGTTCAAGAAGTTCATGGGCTGACGTCATGATCCGGTGACCTTTCCGTACGCGGAGGGGTGAGGGGCGCTCGCTGCTGCGGGCGCCCCTCACCCCTGTACGGAGGTCCGTTACGAGGCCCTTACAGGAAGGGCCCTGGGTCAGGTCCGTACGGAGGCGGTCAGGCGGCCCGCGTCGAGGCCGCCCGTATCTCCGTGCCGTTGGCCAGGCCCGCCGGGTCGAGGCCCAGCGCCGCCGCCGCGGTGGCGCCCACGTCGGCCAGGCTCGTCGCGTCCGGCATCAGCTCGGCACCTCGCGCCTCGGGGCGGTGGATCAGCACCGGGACGTACTCGCGCGTGTGGAAGGCGTGCCCGATCGTCGGGTCGTTGCCGTGGTCCCCGGTGACGATCAGCCGGTCGCCGGGTTCGGAGAGCAGGGAGAGCAGTGCGGCGAGGCCCGCGTCGACCTGCTCCAGGATGCGTCCGTAGCGTTCGGTGTCCTGCTGGTGGCCCGCGAGGTCGGACTCCTGCACGTTCGCCACGACCAGCGCGTCCCCGTCGGCGCGCACCGCCTCGAGCGTGTGTGCGAGGACCTCGGCGGTGTCCACGGCGGGCCGCCGCACGGCCGCCTCGCAGGACAGGATGTCCGCCGCCTTGCCGACGAGCGTCACCGGAACACCGGCCCGCGCCGCCAGGTCGGGGAGCTGACGTGTGTGGTCGAGGCCGGCGCCGAGGTGCTGCACCTGGAGCCCGCCGTTGCGGTAGAAGCCGGTCGCCGGGGTGTCCAGGCCGACCGTGCCGCCGTCGCCCGCGCGCACGTACGCGTCCAGCGACTTCTCCGCGTGACCGCCGACCGCGATGACGCGGGCGACCGGGGCGACCGACCGCACCGTACGCGCGATGGCGAGGATCCCGGCGAAGCCGATGGCGTCGAGGCGGCCCGACGCGTTCCAGTTGATGCCCGGGTCCGCCTCCAGGTTGTCGTGCACGAGGACGGTGCCGTCCACGACCACCAGGGGTTTGCCGTCGAGCGGTTCGACCTTGTGGCCCGCATCCGTGAGCGCCCGGGTGACCTCGTCGAGGTGCTCGGCGAGCCGTGCCACGGTCACCCGGCTGAAGTCCGCGCCCATCATCGTCTGGTGCCCGGCGAACGTGTCCGCCCCCGGATAGCCGAGCGTGGCCCTCCCCACGGCCACCGGCAGATGCGTGCGCCGGGCCAGGTCGGGGTGCGGATGGACCAGGCCGAGACCGAGCGCGCCGAGCACGGGCAGCCGCAGCGGCCTGCCGAACGCCTCCCGGCACCGGTCGAGAACGTGCCCACAGGTGTCCGCGGACAGGTCACCCGGGCGCAGCGCCCCCGCGTCCGCCATCGCGCCGACGCCGAACCCGTCCACCACCACGATCACGGTCTTGCTCATGAGACGGCCTTCCCTTGTGCGTCGTACAGCCCGACCAGGCGGGGTGCGCCGGTCGAGAGCCCGGCCACCACCGCGACCGTCGAGCGCGTGACGAAGATCTGCGTGCGGAACGCGAGCAGCGCGGTCTCGCCCACCCGCACGTCCGCGCCGGGCCCGGGGGCGTCGAGCAGCCGGTAGTAGTCGATGTTCTGCGGCGGGGCATCCTGCACCGGAAGCCGCAGGCCCGTGCGGGGGAGCAGCGCCGAGGTGATCTGGGAACGCGCGTAGAAACCGCCGCCGAAGACCGCGGGCCTGCCGTCGGCGAGGGTGTGCGCGACCTCGGTGACGTACACGTACGCGGGCGTCTCCGGCTGGCCGAGGTCGCGCGCGTGCAGCGGGGTGGTGCCGGTGAGGGAGTGGCCGGGCTCGCCGTGCGTGGCCCCGAGCTCGGCGAGCATCGGGAGCGTTGCCACGGAGGTGGCGCTGGGCGCGCTGAGTATGAGGTCCTCATGTCCGCGCGCCGCCACTGTCTGGCGCGCCTTGAGCGCGATCTCGAAGTTGGGCGTGGGCGCGGGCAGGCCCGTGACCGGGTCGCACAGCACGCACGGGAACGCCGTGACGCCCGCGATGCGTACCCCGGGCAGCCGCTCGACCGCCGCCGCGAACTCCTCGATGCCGGCGAGCGGGACCCCGCCCTCCTGCCCCGGGTAGACGGACCCCTCCGCGCCTTCGATACGTACCAGCACGTCCTGGACGAGGCCGAGTCGCAGCGCGGCCTCGGACACCGCCCGCGCGTTCGCCACGTCGTACACGGTCACCGTCTCCGGGCGCCAGGCCAGCATCTCGGGCAGCGCCCGGTGCGGGATCTGGACCAGGTGCCCGAGGTTGCCCGCCCGCGCGCCGGCCGCGTGCAGGGTGCGGGCCTCCGGCGGGTCGATGGCGGCGTACTTCGGGATGTGCCGGGCGATCGCCCTGATCAGCTCGGGGTTGCGGCCGAGCTGCTTCACGACGAACCAGAGGTCCAGGCCGAGCCGCTGGGCCTCCGCGGCGAGCAGCGCCGCGTTCCCCTCGATCGCGTCGAGGTCCATCACGTAGGTGTCCGGCGGGATCGCGCCGCGCCGGTGGAGATCGGTCGCCGCGTCGGTCAGCGCGGGGTTGCGGGCGAGCAGGCTGTCGAGGAACACGGTCGGTCAGTCCTTGCTGAGTTCGTGGAGTGCGCGGCGCAGGACGGAGACGACCAGATCGGCACCTGCCCGCATCGGATTGATCCGGACCGTCCAGTCGGCGAGCTCCGGGGCGTCGTCGAGGGAGGAGCTGGACATGCGGTAGAAGAGCGGCGCGATCTCGAACCGCGAGTTGGAGCCCACCGGGTAGGGCGCCGCCCCGAACTTCGCGGCGACGGCGGGCAGCTCGCGCGCGACGGGCCGGTCGAGGCGCACCAGCAGACAGCGGTCCTGCGCGTTGGCGATCCGTACGTCGGTGACGCCCGGTACCTCGCCCGCGGCGAGACGCTCGGCGACCTCCGCGCCGACTCTCGACTGCAGCGCCCACATCACCGGTACGTGCGTGAGCGCGCGCAGCGCGTCGAGCGCCTGATGGCCCTGGACCTGACCGCCGCCCGAATAGTTGTCCGCGCGGACGTGCTCGACGAGGTCACGGGCGCCCACCACCGCGCCCACGCCCTCCGGGCCGTGCAGCTTGAAGAGGGAGAAGCAGGACGCGTCGGCGCCCAGCTCGACGCCGGCCCGGGGGACCCGGAACGCCGCGTAGTTGTCGTCGACGACCGTGCGCACTCCGGCCTCGCGGCAGGCGGCCAGGACCTCGCCCGGGTCGTAGGAGTCGCCGAGCCGCTGGCGCGTGTGCTGCACGTACGCCCAGCGGAACCGGCCGGAGCCGAGGGCGGCGCGCAGCGCGTCCAGGTCGTTGAAGTCGACCTCGTGCGTCCGGACGCCGAGGCCGCGCAGGGTGACCTCGGTGGTGCGGTAGACGGGCGCCCGGTGGATGAGCAGCGGATCGCCCGCGCTCACCGCCGCGTTCAGCGCCGCCCGGATGGCGCCGGTGCCCGCCCCCTGGACGAGGGCTGCGTCCTGTGCGCCGAAGAAGTCGGCGAGCACGGCCTCCACCTGGGCGGTCGTCCTCGGCCGTCCGAGGCCGGGCACCACACCGGCGTCCGCGGAGAACAGCTCCGCGCCCTGGAAGTGCGCCGCCGTGCATTCGAGGAGCCGGAACTGCCGTGCCGTGGCCTCCTCCACGGGGACGGTGGGGAGCGGATGGGTCACCGGCAGGGACGGCGCCGAGGGAGAGTTCGGTCGGGGCATGGTCAGATCTCCTCCGTGCTCGCGCCGGTCAGGAAACGCAGCGGGTTGCGCCGCGTCATCAGGTCGATCAGGTCGTCGTCCACCCCGGCGGCCCGCAGCCGGGGCAGGAACGAGCGGAACAGATGCCCGTACCCCTGTCCGCCCTCCGCCTCCAAGTACGCGTGCCGCGAGATGTCGCAGCTGAGCAGGGTCCGGTCGGCGTACCCCGCCTCGATGAGGCCGAGCAGCAGGCGCAGCCGGGTCTCGTCGCTCTGGTAGCTCTCCTTGCCGACCGTGTCGAAGGCGACGTACGCGCCGCTCGCCGCCAGCTCCTTGTGCACACCCGGGTCGTCCAGGAGGTCCTGGTGGCCGACGGAGACGCGGTGCGCGGGCAGGCCCTCGGAGGTGAGCAGCGCCAGCTGGGCGAGGCCGCCGCGCCCGAGCTGGGCGTGCGTGGCGACGGACAATCCGGTGGCGGCGGCGGCCCGGGCGGCGGCGCGCAGCGAACGAGCCTCTGGTTCGCTCGGCACGTCACCGTGGCTGCCGACCTCGCCGAGCACTCCGGGCCGGATGCCGCTCGGGCCGAAGCCGCCCTCGATCTCGCGCATGAGGCTCTCCGTGAGCTGCTCCACGCTCGCCGTCGCCACCTCCGGCGTGTGGAACGGCTCGTAGTACCAGCCGGTCGCCGCGACGACCGCGACCCCTGTCTTCCGCGCGAGCGCGGCGAGCGCGCGCGGGTCGCGCCCCATGCCGCGGCAGGTCAGCTCTATGACGAGGGAGAGGCCGAACGTGTCGCGCAGCGCTCTGAGTTCGGAGGCGACGGCCGGACCGTGCCGCTCGGCGTCGAGCACGGCGCCGCCGTCACCCTCGCGGTCCAGGTTCAGGACGAGGTGCTCGTGGGCGAGGGCGGGGCCGCGGACAGCTTCGTGGGAAAGGGGCCCCGTGACGGTGTGGAGGGTGGTGGTGTGCATGGTGGGTGTTCCTTTCCGGCGAACTGGCCCCGGCGGGCCGGGTGGTGCGGTCGGCCTCGGTCGTCGGCCGCTCACCCCCTCAACGACTCGCGTTCCGCAAAAGTTACACGGAGAGTGACGAAATCTGGGGTGAGTTTCACGGAGCGTGCGAATCCGTGGTGGTGGCCGACCGGATCACGACGGGACCGGACCCCTCACGGCTTGATCGGCGTGAACAGGTCGAGCCAGTACAGGACGTTGAGCAGGATGCCGCCGACGATCACGGCCGCCGGCGCCGCCGCCATCCGTACGACGGGCCGTCCCATCGCCTCGTTGAGCAGGTAGAGGCCGCCCACGACGAGGATGCCGAGCCCGGCGCCCATCGCGTTCGCCGCCATCAGCGAGCCGAAGAGGATCGCCAGCTGCAGCGTGTCGGTGATCGCGCTGCGCAGGTGCTCCGACGAGTCGCGCACGCTCGGCAGCTTGCCGAGGAACTTGCCGATGTAGGACAGGGCGAGGATTTCGACGGCGAAGACGAGGGCGCCGACGACAGCCGCGAGGAACGGGTTCGGCAGCAGGTAGCCGATGGGGTAGACGAGCGTGAAGCCCGCGATGCCGTACGCGCCGGAGGCCAGGGCCGTCGTCGCGATCAGCGGGATGAAGCCGAACACCCGGTAGAAGTCGACCTGGGCCGCCTCCCCGTACTGCCCCTTGGCGATCAGGAAGCTGGTCGCCTCACCGCCGCCGAATATGTGCATCTGGGCCAGGACGCAGACGCCCGCGCCGAGCACCATGAACAGCGGAAGGTACTTGCGAAGGCGCGCCGCGCTCGCGCTGAACAGGGACGCCATGGGGTCGTCGTCGGGGGTGGTCTCCTCGACGGCGTTCGCCCGGTCCGCCTTGCGCTGCCTGAGGTCCTTGGCGATCGCGAGGCCGATCAGCATCAGGACGCCGGCGGCCATGGCGATGGCGCCCGCGAAGACGTTCGGCCACAGCTTCATCGTCATGACGACCAGCGCGAGTTCGAGGACGCCCGCGATACCGCCCCACCTGCGCCCGAACTGCTTGGTGATGGCGAGCACCGGGAACAGCGTGAACAGGAACAGGATCGGCGTCGACATCTGCTGCATCGCGGTCAGGAAGTCGACCGGCAGATCGTGCGCCAGGTTGTTGGCGCCGTTCAGGCCGAAGACGACGACCGCGCCCCAGGCCGCGCCCAGGATCGGCGCGAGCCACTTCTTGGGGGAGAGGATGCCCAGGATGTCGGTGGGCAGGAACACCAGCCACGGGTTGAGGACGCCCGTGGACAGGGCCATGGGCGCGCCGAGGCCGAAGATGAACCCGGCCGACAGGCCGAACGAGACCGCCGTGGTGGCGCTGCGGGTGGACCGCCCCTGGATGAAGTCGAGCATGAAGGGGCGCACGCCGTCGTTGAAGACGGCCAGGGCCATGTGCGAGATGAACGCGGTCAGCGCGCACAGGGCGACCACGGTGAGCTGCTGTGCGAGGCTGAAGTCGAGGTCGGCACCGGCGGCGATGACGGTGCCCGTGGCTGTGTTCATGGTGTGTCCTACGCGGCTACGAGCGGGCCGCGATCGCCCGCGCGAGCAGCGGGGCGATCCGGTCGATCTGGTCCATGGAGAAGCCGAACACCTTCTTGCCGTCCGCAAGGAGGGCCTCGACCTCCTCCTCGGTCGGTACGCCACGCCCGAAGGTGTGGCAGGCGGGCTGTCCCATCAGGCCGACGAGCACGCCGAGGGAGGCTCCGGCGCCGGTGTGGCAGGTGCCCAGGAAGTAGTCGGCCTGGCCGGCACGCAGCTTCATCGCCGCGTCCATGTCGCTGGAGACGACGATCTCGACGCCGTCGAGACCCAGCCCCTTGACCGTGTCGGCCACTTCGACCTTGCCGACGCCGCCGGTGAGGATCTTCGTCATGTCTGGTTCCTTCTTTCTGGGGCCCGAAGGGCCCGGGGTCGGGCTCAGCGCGCGGGCTGCTGCGCCAGGACGGCGAGGTGCATGGCCAGGAAGTTGATCTCGGACTCGGGCAGGGTCCGGCCGAGCGCCCCACGCGCGCGTGCCGCGAGGAGCCGGGCGCGCGCCACGGCGTCGGGGTGGTCGGCGAGTTCGGCGGCGACCTGGTCGTCCGTGAGGAACTGCTCGATCGGCGCGCCGTCCATGAGCCGGGTGAGCGCCATCATCAGATGGCTGGTCAGCATCCCGGCGCTCTCCTCGGTGACGGTGTTCCCCTCGTTCTCCAGGGCCGCGAGCTCGGTGGTCACGAACTCGGCGACGTCCGGTCCGACCTGGCCGCCCTCCCGGAACAGCCGGATGCGGAGCGCTAGTTGGTCGTCCATGGGTCCTCCCAATCAAGACAGTAACCGGGATTTTGTATTTTGAGCCGAAGGCAAGACCCCGGAGACCGGGACCGGACGACTCGCTCGAGAGCGTCAGTACGAGGGGATGCGCTCGCCCCGCACCACTTCGGACTGCAGTTGTGCCACCTGGGACAGGTCGAGGACGTCGCGCACCGCGGACAGCGCCTTCGCGCCCTCGGTCCTGCCGATGATCGCCGCACTGGAGTTGCGCAGCGCCAGATCGCGCGTGACCTCGTCACCGAGCGGCAGGACGTCCACCTCCATGCCGAGCCGGCCCTGCACCTCGTCGAGGTTCCAGACGGTGGCGTCGGCCTGCTTCTGCGCGAACAGGTCGCGCAGCTGCATGTAGGACGACTCGACCCACCGGATGTCGTCGCGCCCGGCGAAGGCGCGCTCCGCCAGCATGCGCTGGTCCTCCGAGGCGTGGTCGACGGCGACGCGCAGGCCGGGGGAGTCCAGCGACACCCCGTCCCGCACCAGGAAGCCGTGCGCGCCCACGTACGTGGCCGGGCCCAGGTCGGCGACGAGCGCCAGCTGGTCCTTGTGCTGCTCGACCAGGCCGTCGGCCGCGAAGCGTGACAGCACCACCAGGTCGACCTTGCCTTCGAGGAGCGCCGCCGTACGGTCGCCGGCGCCGCGCATGAAGGTGATGGCGAAGGGGGTGCCGGCCGCTTCGAACGCGGCGCGCAGGCCGGTGGCCAGGCCCTCGTAACGACGCGAGTAGGGCAGCGGCATCGCGGCCAGCAAGGTGCCGAGGCCGGAGAGGCGCCAGAGTATGGCGCGGTCCGAGCGGACCAGGAAGGTGCCCAGATGGCCCCGGGCGGCGGTCGCGATGGCGCCGGCCTCCTCCAGGAGGCGCAATGCCGCCTGCACGGTCCCGTTCCCGCACCCCAGTTCCTGTGCGAAGTCCTTCACGCGCGGCAGCCGTGTCTCCGCCTCGAGGCCCATCAGGAGGACCGCAAGCTGGCGCGCCGCCAGGCCGTTGCGCGTAAGGAAGCGCTCATCGAAACCGTTCACAAACCAGACAGTAACCAGGATTCTGGATACTGGCAAGAGGTCCGAATCCGTGCGGTCATGGGCGCAGGAGTGACCGACGCTGCGGGCAGGAGGAGAAGAGGCGTGGCGAACCCCGTACCCCCGCGCGACCGGACCGATCAGCCCTGGCGCTCCGAAGGGGCGCCCCCGCCACCGCCCCCGCAGTCGCCCAAGCGCAAGATGCCCGGCGGCTGGGGCGGCCTCGTCCTCACGGCCCTGGTCGTCTACCTCATCGCCAACCTGGTGCTGTCGTTCTTCAACCAGGGCGACGAGCCGACCATCTCCTATACCGAGTTCAGTAAGCAGGTCGCCGACGACAACGTCACCAAGATCTACGCCAAGGGCGACGCGATCCAGGGCCAGCTCAAGAAGGAGCAGCCCACCCCGGACGACAGCGACGGCGGTAAGAAGAACTACACGAAGTTCACGACCCAGAGGCCCTCCTTCGCCGACGACGACCTCTGGGCGAACCTGGAGAAGCACGACGTCGTCGTGACGGCCGAACCGGTCGTCCAGGAGCGCAGCTTCCTGTCCAACCTGCTCATCTCGCTCGCTCCGATGCTGCTCCTGGTCTTCCTGTGGGTCTTCATCGCGCGGCGCATGAGCCAGGGCATGGGCGGCGCGGGCGGCATGCTCGGCCGTAAACAGCCGCCCAAGCCGGTCGAACTGGAGGCCGGGAAGAAGCGCACCACCTTCGAGGACGTCGCCGGTATCGACGAGGTCGAGGGCGAGCTCAACGATGTCGTCGACTTTCTCAAGAACCCCGAGGCCTACCGCAGGATGGGCGCCAAGATGCCGCGCGGCGTGCTCCTCGCCGGTCCGCCCGGCACCGGAAAAACGCTGCTCGCGCGCGCGGTGGCGGGCGAAGCCGAGGTGCCGTTCTTCTCGGCCTCCGCCTCGGAGTTCATCGAGATGATCGTCGGCGTCGGCGCCTCACGCGTGCGTGAACTCTTCGCCGAGGCCCGCAAGGTCGCCCCGTCGATCATCTTCATCGACGAGATCGACACCATCGGCCGCGCGCGGGGCGGCGGCAGCGGTATGGGCGGCCACGACGAGCGCGAGCAGACGCTGAACCAGATCCTCACCGAGATGGACGGCTTCACCGGCTCGGAGGGCGTCATCGTCATCGCCGCCACCAACCGCGCGGACGTCCTCGACCCCGCCCTCACCCGGCCCGGCCGCTTCGACCGCGTCGTCACCGTCTCGCCGCCCGACCGGGGCGGCCGCGAAGCCATCCTCAAGATCCACTCGCGCGAGATCCCGCTCGCCCCCGACGTGGACCTCGCCCAGGTCGCCCGTACGACGCCGGGCATGACCGGCGCTGAACTCGCCAACCTCACCAACGAGGCCGCCCTCCTCGCCGTCAAGCGCAAGCAGGATCAGGTCACGCGGACCGACCTCTCCGAGGCGCTGGAAAAGGTCCAGCTCGGCGCGGAACGCCCCCTGGTGATGCCCGACGAGGAGCGCCACCGCACCGCCTACCACGAGAGCGGCCACGCCCTCCTGGGCATGCTCCAGCCCGGCGCCGACCCGGTCCGCAAGATCACGATCGTGCCGCGCGGCAGAGCGCTCGGCGTCACGCTGTCCACCCCGGACGCCGACAGATACGCGTACACGGAGGGGTACCTCCGAGGGCGCATCATCGGCGCCCTCGGCGGCATGGCGGCCGAACAGGTCGTCTACGGCGTCGTCACCACAGGAGCGGAGAACGACCTCGAACAGGTGACCAGCATCGCCCGCGGCATGGTCGGCCGCTGGGGCATGAGCGAGAAGGTCGGCCGGCTGTCCGCCCTCCCGAACGACGCCCAGCAGACGTACGGGCTCGCCGCCGCCCCCGACACGCTCGACACGATCGACCGCGAGATGCGCCGCATCGTGGACGAGTGCTACCAGGAGGCGTTGCACACGCTGCGCGAGAACCGCGCCAGGCTGGACGCGCTGGCCGGCGCGCTCCTCGAGAACGAGACCCTCGAAGAGGCGAACGCCTACCGGATCGCCGGCGTCACCCGCCTCACCAAGGACTGATCAGGCCCTACGACTCAGGGCGTACGCGCGATCAGGTACCGGAAGACATTGGGCATCCATACGGTGCCGTCCTTGCGCACGTACGGTTGCAGCGCCTCCGTCACCTCCTTGTCCACCTGCGCCAGGTCCGTCGCGCTCACCGCCGCGTCGAACAGCCCTGTGGACAGCAGACCGCGTACCGCGCTCTCCGCGTCGGCGTACCCGAACGGGCACGCCACGCGCCCCGAACCGTCGGGCCGCAGCCCGGCCCGCTGCGCGACGTCCTCCAGGTCGTCCCGCAGCGCGGGCCGCCAGCTGCCCGTGCCGCACGGGTCGGACAGCTTCGTGGCCACCCGCAGCACCGCCGAGGAGGCACAGCGCTCCGGCGGGCCCCAGCCGACGAGCACCACGGCAGCGTGCCGTGCCGTGAGCGGCGCGACGCGCTCCAGGAGCGTGGACAGACCCGTCGAGTCCCCGGCCGTGCAGCCGATCGGCTGGAAGGCGGTGACAAGATTGTACGGAGGATCGCCGGGCTCGGAGACGCTGACGCCGTCATCGCCGCCGTCCGTGAGCCGCGGGGCGCGGGACGCGGGCCCCTCCCCGGCAGCGGGCAGCAGCCGGTCTCGGGCGAGCGCGAGCCGTTCGGGTTCAGCGGGTTCGACGCCTGTCACGGCAGCGCCGCGCGAGGCGGCCATGAGCAGGGCGAGGCCGGTACCGCAGTCGAGTCCCAGGAGTCGGGTGCCCGAGCCGACCTCGAGCCGCTCGTACACCGCTTCGTAGACGGGGACCAGCATGCGCTCCTGGATCTCCGACCAGTCACGCGCGCGTGCGCACAGGTCCACGCGCGGCGTGGGGTCCGCGTGGAAAAGGTGTCGCCGCACGAGCGTAGGTGTCATCGAAAGTGCCCCAATCCAACGAGAGATGCCGAGAGTTGTCGCTGTGGTGTGTGAACCGGTTTCGCGCGCTGCTCGCTCTCCCCCCGTAAGCCAGAGAACTCCGCATCGTCCGTCACGTCTAGGGGGTGTCGGGCAGGCCCGCCGACAATGCCCGCGTGCTCCGTCGTGCGCCCCCCGGCTGCGGCAGAGCGGGGCGCGGCATCCGGGCGAAAAAGGATTCCCGTGCGCCACGGCCCGCGCCGTAGCATGCGCGCCATGGCCAAAGCACCTGTTCTCACGCCCCGGGCGGAAGACTTTCCGCGCTGGTACCAGGACCTGATCTCCAAGGCCGAACTGGCCGAGAACGGACCGGTGCGCGGCACGATGGTCATCCGACCGTACGGCTACGGCCTGTGGGAACGGATGCAGCAGGACATGGACGCCCGCATCAAGGAAACAGGCACGCAGAACGCCTATTTCCCGCTCCTGATCCCGCAGTCCTATCTCGCCAGGGAGGCCGACCACGTCGAGGGGTTCGCGCCCGAACTGGCCGTGGTCACGCACGGCGGCGGCAAGGAGCTCGAAGAGCCCGCCGTCGTCCGCCCCACCTCGGAAATGATCGTCAACGACTACTTCGCCAAGTGGATCCAGAGCTACCGGGACCTCCCCCTTCTCATCAACCAATGGGCCAACGTCGTGCGCTGGGAATTGCGCCCCCGTCTCTTCCTGCGGACGACGGAATTCCTGTGGCAGGAAGGCCACACGGCGCACGCGACATACGAGGGGGCGCGTGACTTCGCGGCACGCATCCACCGCCACGTTTACGCCGACTTCATGGAAAACGTGCTCGCGATGGATGTCGTCCTGGGCCGCAAGACCGCGAGGGAACGCTTCGCGGGCGCCATCAACACCCTCACGCTCGAAGGAATGATGGGCGACGGCAAGGCCCTCCAGATGGGCACCAGCCATGAGCTCGGCCAGAACTTCGCCAAGGCGTTCCACACCCGGTACCTGTCCAAGGAGGGCAAGCAGGAACTGGTCTGGCAGACCTCCTGGGGCTCGACCACCCGCATGATCGGCGCGCTGGTGATGATGCACGGCGACGACGACGGCCTGCGGGTGCCGCCCAGGCTCGCGCCCTTCCAGGTCGTGGTCCTCGCCATCAAGGGCGACGAGGCCGTGATCGCCAAGGTCCGCGAGATCGGAGAGGCCCTCGAGGCGGCCGGCGTCCGTGTGCGCATCGACGACCGTACGGACATCCCCTTCGGCCGCCGCGCGGTCGACTGGGAGCTGAAAGGCGTCCCCGTACGTATCGAGGTCGGCCCCCGCGACCTGGAGAACGGCACCGCGATGCTCGCCCGCCGCATCCCGGGTGGCAAGGAGGCCGTGCCCGTCGACGCCCTGGCCCGGCTGCTCCCCACCGTCCTCGAGGAGGACCAGGCGCTGCTCCTGGCCGAGTCACGCCGACGCCGCGAGGACCGTACGAGCGAGACCGCGACCTTCGACGAAGCGGTCGAGGCGGCCCTCGCGGGCGGCTGGGCCCGCATCCCGTGGGCGACCCTCGGCGAGGAGGGCGAGGCGGCCCTCGCCGAGCACGGGGTCTCCGTACGCTGTCTGCTCGCCGCCGACGGGTCGGTGCCTGAGGCGGACGACGCACCCGGTAACGTCGCGATCGTGGCGCGCGCCTACTGAGCCACCTTCAGTCATGCGGAAGAGGCCGAAACGCCTCTTGCGCACCGGACGGATACGTACGCCCCGGCGCGAGCAGCCACCTACGCGCCGGGGCGTACGCGTTGCTACGCACCACCTTGGTGTGAGCTGTGAGGCTTCTCCGCAGATCAGCGCACCCGCCCTCGTCCGGATACATGAGCGACGACTGACTGGTACGTGCAAAATATTTGGGATGCCCCGGAATAGGAACACAGAGGTACCCCGGCTCGTTGTCACGACGTGAGCACGACACCACCTGTTCTCGCCGCAGAGCTGGCAGGGGCGTGGGCCGACATTCAGCGGCACCACCCCGAACTGCCGGATCTTGCCGCGCCCGAATCCCTGATCGGGGAGTCGTCGTCCGCCTGCGGGCACGAGCTCTCCTTCGAGCGACTCCTTCATGAGGCAGTCCACGGCATCGCCGCCGCGCGCGGAATCCGCGACACCTCGCGCGCCGGCCGGTATCACAACCGCAGATTCCTGGCCATCGCCGAGGAGTTGGGCCTCGACCATCCCGAGGAGCCGCATCCCAGCAGCGGCTTCTCCCTGGTCACGCTCAACCCGGAGGCCAAGCAGCGCTACCGGCAGACGATCGAGCGGCTGCACCGCGCCCTCAAGGCGCACACCGTCGCGACCGCCGCCGACACCAAGCGCAGCTTCCGCGGCCCGGCCGCCCGGCACGGTTCCTCCGGAGGCGGCGTCCGCGTCAAGGCGGTCTGCGACTGCGGCCGCAATGTCCGCGTCGTACCGTCGGTGCTGGCCCAGGCGCCGATCATGTGCGGCGGCTGCGGCAAGCCGTTCCGCATCCCGGAGGTCGTCGGGGCCGCCGTGGGGTGACGGCGTGGCGACTGGTGGGGACGGCCGTGAGCACCCGGGGGAGGGTTCGGCCGCCCCGGCGAGGTGTGGCACAATGGCTAGCTGTACTCGACAGTCGCACAGGACCCCTCTCTCCTCCGGCTGACGCGTCCATCGGGCACTCGGGTACCGCAACCCCACGCGGCAATCTCGCCGTGCCCACCCACGTCAAGACCAGGAGACACCACTTCCGTGGCAGTCAAGATCAAGCTGAAGCGTCTGGGCAAGATCCGTTCGCCTCACTACCGCATCGTCGTCGCCGACTCCCGTACCCGCCGTGACGGCCGGGCCATCGAGGAGATCGGTCTGTACCACCCGGTGCAGAACCCGTCGCGCATCGAGGTCGACTCGGAGCGCGCGCAGTACTGGCTGAGCGTCGGCGCGCAGCCGACCGAGCCCGTCATGGCCATCCTGAAGCTCACCGGCGACTGGCAGAAGCACAAGGGTCTGCCCGCCCCGGAGCCGCTGAAGGTCGCCGAGCCGAAGCAGACCCGCCCCTCCTTCGAGGCGCTTGCCACGGCCGACGAGCCCAAGGGTGAGGCCATCACCCAGAAGAAGAAGGCTGAGAAGAAGGACGAGGCCGCTGAGGCTGCGTCCGAGTCGACCGAGGCCTGAGCATGCTCGAGGAGGCTCTTGAGCACCTCGTGAAGGGCATTGTCGACAACCCCGACGATGTGCAGGTCGCCTCGCGCAACCTGCGCCGTGGGCGCGTGCTCGAGGTCCGGGTCCACCCCGACGACCTCGGTAAGGTGATCGGCCGCAACGGCCGCACCGCGCGCGCTCTGCGTACTGTCGTGGGCGCCATCGGCGGCCGCGGGGTCCGCGTCGACCTCGTCGACGTCGACCAGGCTCGCTGACAAAGTTGAACACCGGCTCGGGCCGGGGAGGGCTTTCGAGCCGTCCCCGGCCCGTAGTCGTTCGACGGCTTCGGCCGTCCGACCGGCCGTTCGACCGGTCAACGTCGTACGACAGGCATGACAGGAGAGTCACCGACCGTGCAGTTGGTAGTCGGGCGCATCGGCCGCGCCCACGGCATCAAGGGTGAGGTCACCATCGAGGTGCGCACCGACGAGCCCGAGCTGCGGCTCGGCCCCGGCGCGGTGCTCGCCACCGACCCCGCCGCCACCGGACCGCTCACCATCGAGTCCGGCCGAGTCCACAGCGGCCGGCTGCTGCTGCGCTTCGCGGGCGTACGCGACCGGACCGGGGCGGAGGCGCTGCGCAACACGCTCCTGATCGCCGAGGTCGACCCGGAGGAGCTGCCGGAGGACCCGGACGAGTACTACGACCACCAGCTCATGGATCTCGACGTCGTCACGGCCGACGGCACCGAGGTCGGCCGCATCACGGAGATCTCGCACCTGCCCTCGCAGGACCTGTTCATCGTGGAGCGGCCGGACGGCACCGAGGTCATGATCCCCTTCGTCGAGGAGATCGTCACCGAGATCGATCTCGAGGAGCAGAAGGCGGTCATCACGCCGCCACCCGGTCTCATCGACGACCGCGCGGAGATCGCCTCCAGCCGCGACGCCGACGAGACCGAGCGGGCCGAGGACGAGTCCGCATGAGGCTCGACGTCGTCACGATCTTCCCCGAGTACCTCGACCCGCTGAACGTCTCGCTCGTCGGCAAGGCACGCGCGCGTGGGCAGCTCGACGTCCACCTGCACGACCTGCGGGAGTGGACGTACGACCGGCACAACACGGTCGACGACACCCCCTACGGCGGCGGCCCCGGCATGGTCATGAAGACCGAGCCCTGGGGCGAGGCGCTCGACGACGTCCTCGCGCACGGGTACGAGAACGGGGCGCAGGGGCCCGTCCTGGTCGTCCCCACGCCCAGCGGGCGCCCCTTCACCCAGGAACTCGCCGTGGAGCTCTCCGAGCGCCCCTGGCTGGTCTTCACGCCCGCGCGCTACGAGGGCATCGACCGCCGCGTCATCGACGAGTACGCGACCCGTGTGCCCGTCTACGAGGTCTCCATCGGCGACTACGTCCTCGCGGGCGGAGAAGCCGCGGTGCTGGTGATCACGGAGGCGGTCGCCCGCCTGCTGCCCGGCGTGCTCGGCAATGCCGCCTCGCACCAGGACGACTCCTTCGCGCCCGGCGCCATGGCGAACCTCCTCGAAGGGCCCGTCTACACCAAGCCGCCCGAGTGGCGCGGCCGTGACATCCCGGACGTGCTGCTCAGCGGCCACCACGGCAAGATCGCGCGCTGGCGCCGCGACGAGGCGCTGCGCCGCACCGTGCGCAACAGGCCCGACCTGGTGGAGCGCACCGACCCGAAGGCCTTCGACAAGAAGGACCGGGAAATGCTCTCGATCCTGGGGTGGCGGCCGGGTCCCGACGGACGATTTGGGCCAACGCCCGAGGCCGTGGAAGAATAGGCCGCTGCTGTACGTCCAGCCTGCGCCCCTGCCACAGGGGGAACGACGCAAGGCCCGACGCGATCAGCTACCGAAACTCATCGCATACCTCCCGCCGATGACCTGTGGCATCGGTGAAGAAAGCAGACGATCATGACTCACCTGCTCGACTCCGTCGACGCCGCGTCGCTCCGCAGCGACCTCCCGGCCTTCCGCCCGGGTGACACCGTCAACGTCCACGTCCGCGTCATCGAGGGCAACCGCTCCCGTGTGCAGCAGTTCAAGGGCGTAGTCATCCGCCGCCAGGGCGCCGGTGTCCGCGAGACCTTCACGGTCCGCAAGGTCTCCTTCTCCGTCGGCGTCGAGCGCACCTTCCCGGTGCACACGCCGATCGTCGAGAAGATCGAGCTCGTCACCCGGGGTGACGTCCGCCGCGCCAAGCTGTACTACCTGCGCGAGCTGCGCGGCAAGGCCGCCAAGATCAAGGAGAAGCGCGAGAACTGATCTCGCGCCGCGGGAGCACCTCTCGCGGACGGCGTCACAGCGCGGCCGGATACCATCCGGTCTCGATGGACACCGAAGCACAGCCTGTGGAGCGCGACCGCTCCTCCCAGCCCTCGAAGGACACCTCGGCGGGCGAGGAGGACCGGTCGCGCTCCTCTTTGCTGTCCACGCTCGCCGCATGGCTGCCCGGTGGGCGCATCACGCTCACGCTCCTGGTGTGCGTCGCGTTCCTGCTGGCCGTCAGCGTGTTCGTGGTGCAGCCCTTCCAGATCCCCAGCAGCTCCATGGAGAGCACGTTGAGGGTCGGGGACCGCGTTCTCGTAAACAAGTTGGCGTACCGTTTCGGTGCCGAACCCGGCCGCGGGGACGTGGTCGTGTTCGACGGCAGCGGATACTTCGGGGACGCCGACTACGTCAAGCGCGTCGTCGGCACAGGGGGCGACCACGTGGTCTGCTGCGACAGCAAGGGGAGGATCGAGGTGAACGGGCAGTCCGTGGACGAACGCTCCCTGCTGCACGCGGGGGACGCCGCCTCGGAGGTGCCGTTCGACATAGAGGTGCCCGACGGCACCCTCTTCCTGCTCGGCGACCATCGCGGCGACTCCCGGGACTCGCGTGACTACCTCGGCGCCCCGGGCGGCGGATTCGTCCCGGTCGACCAGGTGATCGGCAAGGCTCAGTGGATCGCCTGGCCCTTCGGACACTGGCGCTCCTTGTCGCGTACGGACGTCTACGCGCGCGTGCCCGCACCCGGCGGTGCCCATGGGTAGGCGCGGCAGGGCCCGCGACGGCCACGGCTCCGACGAGCAGCTGCCCACCGGGAGCCGGCCGACCAGCGGCCAGCCGCCCCGCGGCCGGGCCGAGCGGCGCAAGCTCGCCCGCAAGGTGAAGCGGCGCAGAAGGCGCTCCGCGATCAAGGAGATACCGCTTCTCATAGGCGTGGCCCTGCTCATCGCCCTCGTCCTGAAGACGTTCCTCGTGCAGGCCTTCGTCATCCCGTCGGGCTCCATGGAGCAGACGATCAAGATCGGTGACCGGGTCGTCGTGGACAAGCTCACCCCCTGGTTCGGCGCCGAGGTGCACCGCGGCGACGTCGTCGTCTTCCGGGACCCCGGGAAATGGCTGGAGCAGGAGATCGCCCCGGCGGAGGACGCCCCCGTCGGGATCAAGCAGATCAAGACCGGCCTGACCTGGATCGGGCTGCTGCCCTCCGACGACGAGCGCGACCTCATCAAGCGGGTCGTCGGCGTCGGCGGCGACACCGTGAAGTGCTGCGACGAGCAGGGCCGGGTCACGGTCAACGGGGTCCCGCTGAACGAGTCCTCGTACATTCACCCGGGCAACGCGCCCTCCAAGTTCACCTTCTCCGTGAAGGTGCCCGCAGGACGGCTGTTCGTGATGGGCGACCACCGCGCGAACTCCGCGGACTCGCGCTTCCACCTCACGGAGGCGTTCAACGGCACCGTCTCCGAGGACTCCGTGGTGGGCCGCGCCCGGTGGATCGTGTGGCCCGTGGGGCATTGGTCGGGGCTCGATGAACCGGATACGTTCGCGGCGGTGGCCGACGCGCGTGGCGACGGGTCGGCCGCGGCCGCCGGTACGTCACATAGGCTGAACCTCGCGAACAGCTCCGGACCGAGTTCGAGGACATCGAATTCGGACGGATTGATCCCCCTCCCGACCCCTGCGGAACTCCCGCTCGTTATGGGAATGGTGGGCCTGCATCGCGTAGGGATCAGGCAGCGGCACGGAGTGAGGAGTGGATGTGGGGGACTTGGCGGTCGGCGCACGGTCAGGGCATGGACCCGAGGAGCAGCCCGAGCGATCCGACGACGCGGCGAGTCCGGCCGTGGCGGACCGCCTTCCCGAGGACGGTGACGCGATGGAGCCGACACCCGTGGACGGGTCGGGATCCGGCAGTGACGAGGCCGCGAGCAAGCAGAAGAAGCCCCGCTCCTTCTGGAAGGAGCTGCCGCTCCTCATCGTCATCGCGCTGGTCCTCGCCCTGGTGATCAAGACGTTCCTGGTCCAGGCGTTCTCGATCCCCTCGGCCTCGATGGAGAACACGCTGCAGATCGGCGACCGGGTGCTCGTCGACAAGCTGACCCCGTGGTTCGGCTCGGAGCCGGAGCGCGGCGAGGTCATCGTCTTCCACGACCCGGCCAAGTGGCTGGAGGGCGAGCCGACGGCGGAGCCGAACGCCATCCAGCAGGTCCTCAGCTGGGTCGGCCTGATGCCGTCCGCGGACGAGAAGGACCTCATCAAGCGCGTCGTCGGCGTCGGCGGTGACACCGTCGAGTGCAACGGCACGGGCCCGCTCAAGGTGAACGGCAAGGCGCTCAGCGAGCCGTACGTGTACGCGGGCAACACCCCGTGCAGCGCGGACAACGCGGGTGGAACGTTCAAGGTGAAGGTTCCGGACGGCAAAGTTTGGGTCATGGGCGATCACCGCCAGGACTCGATGGACTCCCGGTACCACCAGAGCGACGTGAACCAGGGCTTCGTGCCGGTGGACAACGTCGTGGGCCGGGCCATCGTCGTCGCCTGGCCGCCCACGCACTGGTCGACGCTGCCGGTACCGGACACCTTCGACCAGCCGGGCATCAACGCGGCGGCGAGCGCGGCTCCTGGCGCGCTCGGCCTCGCGGGCGCGGTGCCGCTGGTCCTGCTGCGCCGACGCAAGATCAACAAGCGTCTCTCCGAGGGGAACACCAGGGTTTCTGGGACCGGTACCGCCGGGTAGGGTGCCGTCCCAGATCGCCGATCTTCCGAGGTCCGTGCCGCTCAGGGGCCGGACCGCGCGGGTCGAATTCTCCGACGCGGGGAGCAACTGGGATGAGCAGGACACGTCGTACGAGCGAGGGCCACGGCCGGGCCGGCAGCGTGCTGTCGGGCATAGCCGTGGCCCTCGGCTGTGTGCTGTTCCTCGGCGGATTCGTCTGGGGCGCCGTTGTCTACCAGCCCTACACGGTGCCGACCGACTCGATGTCGCCGACGATCGGCGCGGGCGACCGGGTCCTCGCGCAGCGCATCGACGGCAGCGAGATCAAGCGCGGTGACGTCGTCGTCTTCCAGGACAAGAGCTGGGGCGACATGCCGCTGGTCAAGCGTGTCGTCGGCATCGGCGGCGACCGGGTCGCCTGCTGCACGGACGGCAAGCTCACCGTCAACGGCAAGAAGATCGAAGAACCGTATCTGCAGGGCGGCCAGAGCGCGTCGATCACCGGCATCAAGTCCACGACCGTCCCCGCCGGGCGCCTGTTCTTCCTCGGTGACGAGCGCAGCGGCTCCCTGGACTCCACCGTCCACCTCGACGACATCCAGCACGGTTCGGTGGCCCGCGAGGCCGTGAAGGGCCGCGTCGACGCGGTGGCGTGGCCCATGGACGGCATGCTGCCGACACCTACCGGCTTCGAGCAGCTGCCCGGCGGCATCTCGCAGCCGGGGCCGCTCAAGCCGATGCTGACCGCGGTGGTCGTGGGCGCCTTCCTCGTCCTCGTCGGGGCGGCCTACGGACCGATCGCCCAGCGTGCGCGACGCTCGCGCACCAGGTCCGCGGAGCCGGCGCGTGCCTGACCTCGGGAGTGAGTTGCGCAAGGTCGCGCGCGTCGTACTGCTCGACCGGGACGACCGCGTCCTGCTGCTGCACGGCCACGAGCCCGACGACCGGAGCGACGACTGGTGGTTCACGCCGGGAGGCGGCGTCGAGGGCGACGAGACACGTGAACAGGCGGCGCTGCGGGAGCTGGCGGAGGAGACCGGCATCACCGACGTGGAGCTCGGGCCCGTGCTGTGGCAGCGGACCTGCTCGTTCCCGTTCGACGGGCGCCGCTGGGACCAGGACGAGTGGTACTACCTGGCGCGTACGGCCGCCACGGCGGACGTGCGGCCGGAGCTGCACGGGACAGGCCTGACCGACCTGGAACGACGCAGTGTCGCCGGAGCGCGATGGTGGACGTACCGGGAGTTGGCCGACGCGCATGAGACGGTGTATCCGACCAGACTCGCCGAACTGCTGAATCGGTTGTTCGACGACGGTCCCCCTAGCCGGCCGCTGGTCCTGGACACGGAAATCGTCTAGAGGCCGCAGAGGCTGGCGCACAATAGGGGGACGCACGGCTGAAGGGGAACATGCCATGAGCGCCGAGGACCTCGAGAAGTACGAGACCGAGATGGAGCTGAAGCTCTACCGGGAGTACCGCGATGTCGTCGGGCTGTTCAAATACGTGATCGAGACCGAGCGGCGTTTCTACCTCACCAACGACTACGAGATGCAGGTGCACTCGGTTCAGGGTGAGGTGTTCTTCGAGGTGTCGATGGCGGACGCGTGGGTCTGGGACATGTACCGGCCGGCGCGATTCGTGAAGCAGGTGCGGGTGCTCACGTTCAAGGACGTGAACATCGAGGAGCTCAACAAGAGCGATCTGGAGCTTCCCGGCAGCTGAAACCGGCGGCGCCTTCGCGTCGGTAGCTCGGGCGAGTGGCGGGGTTTTCCACAACCCGTGAGTAGTTCACCAAGATCCACTTCCTTCCGGTCCGTGCGTCAGCGTGGGCGTCGGAGGTGGTGCCGACGTGAACGCACGGGGCGCGATGGGAAAGTACGGCGAGGACCTGGCCGCGAGGCGGCTGACCGACGCCGGGATGACAGTGCTCGCCCGGAACTGGCGGGCGGGACGGACGGGCGAGCTCGACATCGTGGCGCGGGACGGCGACGCGATCGTCGTCTGCGAGGTCAAGACCCGCAAGGGGCGCGGCGCGGGGAGCGACGCCTTCCAGCACCCCATGGCCGCGATCACCCCGGTCAAGGCCCGGCGCCTGCGCGATCTCGCGGAGCGCTGGGTGCAGGAGCACGGGGGAGCGCCACCCGGCGGCGTCCGGATCGACGTGGTCGGGGTGGTGCTCCAGGAGCGCGGGGCTCCCCGCGTCGAGCACGTGCGGGGGGTGTGACGATGGGTTTCGCGCGTACGTGTTCCGTGGCCCTGGTGGGCGTCGAGGGCGTCGTCGTCGAGGTGCAGGCGGATCTGGAGCCCGGCATCGCCGCGTTCACGCTCGTGGGCCTGCCCGACAAGAGCCTCATCGAAAGCCGGGACCGGGTGCGGGCCGCGGTCGTCAACTCGGGGGCGGACTGGCCGCAGAAGAAGCTGACGGTCGGACTCAGTCCGGCGTCCGTGCCCAAGGGCGGCTCGGGTTTCGACCTCGCCGTCGCGTGCGCAGTGCTCGGCGCCGCCGAGCGGATCGACCCGCGGGTCCTCGCCGACATCGTGATGATCGGGGAGCTGGGGCTCGACGGGCGGGTGCGGCCGGTGCGCGGCGTACTGCCGGCCGTCCTCGCCGCGGCCGACGCCGGGTACGAGCAGGTGGTGGTTCCCGAGTGCACGGCGGGCGAGGCGACGCTCGTGCCGGGCGTCTCCGTGCTCGGGGTCCGCAGCCTGCGCCAGCTCATCGCGGTGCTCACCGACGAACCCGTGCCGGACGAGGAGCCGGAGGAGCGCGGCCGCCCCGATCCGATGCTCTCCGGCCTCAGCATGCCCGGCGGCGGCGCGGGTACGGGGCTCGGCGGATCGCTGGCAGACGGGCACGGCCTGGACCTGGCCGATGTCGTGGGCCAGATGTCGGCACGCACCGCGATCGAGGTCTCGGCCGCGGGCGGGCACCACCTGATGCTGTCGGGTCCGCCCGGCGCCGGGAAGACGATGCTCGCCGAGCGGCTGCCCGCCGTTCTTCCGCCGCTCACCCGCGGGGAGTCCCTGGAGGTCACGGCGATCCAGTCGGTGGCCGGCATGCTGCCACCGGGCAAGTCGATGATCGACACCGCGCCGTACTGCGCTCCGCACCACTCGGCGACCATGCAGTCCCTCGTCGGCGGCGGAGCCGGGGTGGCACGGCCGGGAGCGGTGTCGTTGTCACACAGAGGAGTGTTGTTTCTGGACGAGGCGCCCGAGTTCAGCGGCCGGGCGCTCGACGCCCTGCGCCAGCCGCTCGAGGCCGGGCACGTGGTCATCGCCCGCAGCGCAGGGGTGGTGCGGCTGCCCGCGCGCTTCCTGATGGTGCTCGCCGCCAATCCCTGTCCTTGCGGGCAGTACCGCGCCCTGGGCGGTGAGTGCGACTGCCCGCCCGCCACCGTGCGGCGTTACCAGGCGCGGCTCTCCGGACCGCTCCTCGACCGGGTCGACCTACGGGTCGAGGTGGACGCCGTCACCCGCACCGAACTCGCCGGGTACGGGCCGCGCGGGGAGAGCACCCAGGTTGTCGCCGAGCGGGTGCGGGAGGCCCGGGAGCGGGCGGTGGCACGGTTCACGGACACGCCCTGGCGGACCAACAGCGAAGTACCGGGACACGCCTTGCGCACGAGGTGGCCCACCGCGCCGGGCGCCCTGGACGAGGCCGAACTGGATCTGGAGCGCGGCTTCCTCACCGCCCGCGGCCTCGACCGGGTCCTGCGGGTGGCCTGGACCGTGGCCGACCTGGCGGGACGCGAGCGGCCCTACGCCCAGGACGTGGCGCTCGCGCTGCAACTGCGGACCGGGATCTCGCGCGGGGTCCCCATGACGATCGGCGCGGGCTCATGACGGCCCCGAGCGCCCCGGAGGCGGTGCGGCTCGCGCGGGCCCGGCTGACCCGGATCGTCGAGCCCGGCTGGGAGGTGGCGGGGCGCTGGCTCAGGGAGTACGGGCCGGTGGAGACGGTGCGGCGCATCGACGAGGCCGAGGAGGGGAGGGACGGTCCGCCGTCGCTGCCCGGGGTACGGGCCGAGCGCTGGGCCGGCCTGGTCGCGCGGGCCCGGGCGGCGCCGCCCCCGGAGCGCGACCTGGCGCGCGTGGCGGAGCGCGGGGCGCGGTTCGTGTGCCCGGGGGACGCGGAATGGCCCGGTCAACTCGACGACCTGGGGGACGAGCGGCCCGTCGGGCTGTGGGTGCGCGGCGGGGCCGGACTGCGGTTGTGGGCGTTGCGGTCGGTGGCCGTGGTGGGCGCGCGGGCCTGCACGGACTACGGCGTACGGATGGGCGCGAGCCTCGGGGCCGGGCTCGCCGAGCGCGGCTGGGTCGTAGTCTCCGGCGGCGCGTACGGGGTCGACGCAGCGGCGCACCGGGGGGCGCTCGGCGCCTCGGGGGCGACCGTCGCCGTCCTGGCCTGCGGGGTCGACCGTGTCTATCCGCGCGGCCACACCCAGTTGATCGACAGGATCGCGGAACAGGGGCTCGTCGTCGCCGAGTTGCCACCCGGAGATCATCCGACGCCGAACCGCTTCATTCTGCGCAACCGCGTCATCGCCGCGTTGACCCGGGGCACGGTCGTCGTGGAGGCGGCCTACCGCAGTGGAGCGCTGGGAACGGCCCGTTGGGCGCTGCGCCTGGGACGGCACGCGATGGGGGTGCCAGGGCCGGTGACCAGCGGTGTCTCCTCCGGAGTGCATGAACTGCTGCGCAAGGAGGGCGTCCTTGTCACCGATGCCGCGGAAGTGATCGAGCTGATCGGCGACATGGGTGAGCTGGCGCCCGAGCGGCGCGGACCCGTGCTGCCGTGCGATCTGCTGCCGCCGGCCACGGCGCGGGTGCTCGCCGCACTGCCCGCACGAGGGACGCACACCGTCGCGAACATCAGCAGGGAGGCGGAAGCCAGTGCGGATGACACGATCGGGAGACTGTACGAACTGCGCTCTTTGGGGTTCGTCGAACGGGAGGGCGACGGTTGGCAGTTGACACGCCAGGCGAACAGCCCGGTGTTTCCGGACGGAGGTGCGCCCTGACGCTGTCCTGACGCAGCGTATTGCGCCGTCCGGATGACGCCCCGACGACCTTGACAGTACCGGCAGTTGGCGACGGGCCCCGGTCACGGACGGCAACCGAAGGGTCCGCGCAAGTCCCCCAACGGAACGTATCTGCGCGCGTACGAACCCATAGCCTTCGCACTCTGCGACACTCCAGTCACGCTACGCTCACCAGGATTCGGGTTCGTCCCCCTCAATGCGGAATCAGGCAGGCGGTTCGGTAGCAGTCACCACCAGACGGGCATCACTCCATCTTCAGCAGCGAAGCGACCTCAGCGACAGCAGCGATTCCAGCGACCCTCTCCGACTCCGTCGGCAGGCAGCAGAACGGCACAAGGCGGCGCATGCCACAGCACATCTCCGGATCCGACCGGGCGGCGGCGGTACCCCCCGCCGCCCGCGGCTCCAGCGTGCGGCCTCCGGCCCCCTCCTCCCTCGAGGAGCTGTGGAGGTCGTACAAGGCGACCGGTGACGAGCGGCTGCGCGAGCAGCTGATCCTGCACTACTCGCCGCTGGTGAAGTATGTCGCGGGCCGGGTCAGTGTGGGGCTCCCGCCCAACGTCGAGCAGGCCGACTTCGTCTCGTCCGGGGTCTTCGGGCTGATCGACGCGATCGAGAAGTTCGACATCGACCGCGAGATCAAGTTCGAGACGTACGCGATCACCCGGATCCGGGGCGCGATGATCGACGAGCTGCGGGCCCTGGACTGGATCCCGCGGTCCGTGCGGCAGAAGGCGCGCAATGTGGAGCGGGCGTACGCGACGCTCGAGGCCAAGCTGCGGCGCAGTCCCTCGGAGAGCGAGGTCGCTGCCGAGATGGGGGTCGCGCTGGAGGAACTGCACGCCGTTTTCAGCCAGTTGTCGCTGGCGAACGTGGTGGCGCTCGAGGAGTTGCTGCACGTCGGGGGTGAGGGCGGGGACCGGCTCAGCCTCATGGACACCCTCGAGGACCGTGCGGCGGACAATCCGGTGGAGGTCGCCGAGGACCGGGAGCTGCGCAGGTTCCTGGCGCGAGCGATCAATACGCTGCCCGAGCGGGAGAAGACCGTGGTGACGCTCTACTACTACGAGGGCCTCACGCTGGCGGAGATCGGCAATGTGCTCGGGGTGACGGAGAGCCGGGTCAGCCAGATCCATACGAAGTCGGTGCTGCAGCTGCGCGCGAAGCTGGCCGGGTTCGGGCGCTGAGCCGCCATCGACTCCTGGAGGCGAATCGTCCCTGCCGCGATAGCGGGCGTTCTCGGGCGTCGGGTGGCGTCGCGTGGTGCCGGGTGGCCCGTGCGACTCCCGTCCCGGGCAGCGCGTCCGTAAAGTGGAGCTGTGCCAAGGATTCGAGCGGCCTCTGTGGCCGAGCACCGGTCGATGCAGCGCGGCGCCCTTCTGGACGCGGCGCGTTCCCTGCTGTCCGAAGGGGGGACGGAGGCGCTGACGTTCCCCGCGCTTGCGGAGCGGACGGGGCTCGCGCGGTCCTCCGTGTACGAGTACTTCAAGTCCCGCGCGGCGGTCGTCGAAGAGCTGTGCGAGGTCGACTTTCCGGTGTGGGCCGCCGAGGTCGAGGACGCGATGGCGCGGGCCGCGACGCCTGAGGACAAGGTCGAGGCGTACGTCCGGGAACAGCTGGCCCTGGTCGGCGACCGGCGGCACCGCGCCGTGGTGGCCATCTCGGCGAGCGAGCTCGACTCGGGGGCCCGGGAGAAGATCCGCGCTGCGCACGGCGGCCTCGTCGCCATGATCGTCGAGGCGCTCGTGGACATGGGGCACGACCAGCCGCGTCTTGCCGCGATGCTGCTCCAGGGCGTCGTGGACGCGGCGGTCCGCCGCATCGAGCTGGGCGCGGCGGAGGATCCGGACGTGATCGTGGACGCGGCCGTACGGATGGCCCTGCGGGGCATTCGGGGTTAACCGCTGGGTTTAGCCGCTGGGCTGGGCCGGCGTTCACCTGCCCGCGGTTGTGTCCGCCCGGCCGGGGCCGGTCTCCGCTGGGCTGAGATCGCGCTTGGTCGAGCCGGGCCGGGCCTTGCCGGGGCCGGGTGTCTCTCCCGCCGCAGCGCTGGTCGTGTCGGGCCGGGGCGATTCGCACGCAGCCGGTCGGGCCGGCCCAACAGCCATGCCTCCGAGCCCGTACCGTCCGGCATCAGTGGTGTCCGGCGAGTGAGTGCTGGGCTTCGTCAGGGCCTGCCCATTAGCCATGCGCTGGACCTGTGTCGTCCGGCATCAGTGGTGTCCACCCCGGTGAGTGCTGGGCTTCGTCAGTGCCTGCCCATCAGCCATGCCCCGGGCCCGTGTCGTCCGGCGTCAGTGGTGTCTGGCGAGTGAGTGCTGGGCTTCGCCAGTGTCTGCCTGTCAGCCATGCCCCGGGCCCGTGTCGTCCGGCACAAGCGGTGTCCGCCGAGCGGCTCCGGGCTTCACCAGCGCCCGTCCGCCGGGCAAGCCCGGAGTCGTCGTCGGCGCCCATCCCCATACCGGCAGCAACCTCACCCCGCTCCCGCTCAACCGCGACGCATCCAGCAGCGACAGTGGGTTCAAGTAGGTCTCGGCTCTCCTCAGGCCCCAGTGCAGGCACGACGGGGTCGAGGGTGGGCAGTGGCCCGTGGGGAGTTGCAGGGTGGCGATTACTTCGCCCGGGGCGACGTGGGCGCCCTCCTTCAGCGTGGGGGTCACCGGCTCGTAGGTGGTGCGTAGTGGTGGGTCGCCCGTGTGGGCCAGTTCCAGGGACACCACGCCCCGGCCCGCC
This sequence comes from Streptomyces sp. NPDC016845, assembly GCF_044332585.1. Lineage (NCBI taxonomy): Bacteria > Bacillati > Actinomycetota > Actinomycetes > Kitasatosporales > Streptomycetaceae > Streptomyces > Streptomyces sp. NPDC016845. The sequence continues at coordinate 92,175 of NZ_JBIRPI010000019.1, forward strand.
ACCTCGCCCGCGAACGAGATGCGGCCCGCCGCCACCGCACGTACCGGCGCGTCGATCGGGGCCGCCAGGTCGACGCCGCGGTGGCCCGGGCCGTAGGGCGTCGCCGGTGGGGACCAGGCTCGTACGATTCGGGGAGGCGGGCCCTCGCCCACGGGCCAGATCGACCCACCCGCGCGGTCGGCCGCGTAGGCGCTGGAGGCCAGGCACAGGCCGAGCGACAGCAGCAGCGAGAGAGTCACGCAGCGTAGTTTCGTCATGGTCGGAACCATGCCTGATCAGGACTTTTCCGGGGGATCTTGGCCGGGAAAAGTGGACTACCGGTCGGTTGTGGACAGTGGCGTCACCCCCCACCTCGCGGGTCCCGTACACTTCATGTGGCGATCCGGGCCACCGGATCGACTTCGCACGCCCCGACACCAGCCCGCAAAGGCTTCGTGTCAAGCGTCCTTCGGTCCCGTACTCACGTACGCGGCAGGCGCGAGCGGGGCGTCAGGAAACAACCGAGAAAACACAAGGAGTACGGCCATGGCCGTCGTCACGATGCGGGAGCTGCTGGAGAGCGGCGTCCACTTCGGTCACCAGACCCGTCGTTGGAACCCGAAGATGAAGCGCTTCATCTTCACGGAGCGCAACGGCATCTACATCATCGACCTGCTCCAGTCGCTGTCGTACATCGACCGCGCCTACGAGTTCGTCAAGGAGACCGTCGCCCACGGCGGCACGGTCATGTTCGTCGGCACGAAGAAGCAGGCGCAGGAGGCGATCGCCGAGCAGGCGACCCGCGTCGGCATGCCCTACGTGAACCAGCGCTGGCTGGGCGGCATGCTCACCAACTTCTCGACCGTCTACAAGCGTCTGCAGCGCCTCAAGGAGCTCGAGCAGATCGACTTCGAGGACGTCGCCGCGTCGGGTCTCACCAAGAAGGAGCTTCTCGTGCTCTCGCGCGAGAAGGCCAAGCTGGAGAAGACCCTCGGTGGTATCCGCGAGATGTCCAAGGTGCCCAGCGCCGTCTGGATCGTGGACACCAAGAAGGAGCACATCGCTGTCGGCGAGGCCCGGAAGCTCAACATCCCGGTCGTCGCGATCCTCGACACGAACTGTGACCCCGACGAGGTCGACTACAAGATCCCGGGCAACGACGACGCGATCCGCTCCGTCACCCTGCTCACCCGCGTGATCGCCGACGCCGTCGCCGAGGGCCTCATCGCCCGTTCCGGCGCCGCGACCGGCGACCAGAAGCCGGGCGAGAAGGCCGCCGCCGAGCCGCTCGCCGAGTGGGAGCGCGACCTGCTCGAGGGCGAGAAGAAGGCCGACGAGAAGCCCGCAGAGGCCCCGGCCGCCGAGGCGCCCGCCGCTGAGGCTCCGGCCGCTGAGGCTCCGGTTGCCGAGGCCCCCGCCGCCGAGGCGCCCGCCGCCGAGGCTCCGGCCGCCGAGGCCGAGGCTCCGGCCGCCGACGCCGAGCAGGCCTGACCCGTACGGGTACCGGTAGCAACACCGGTTTCATGAGGTGACGGCGGGGGCCAGCCACAAGCGGCCCCCGCCGTCCCCTCGTGACCTCTTCAGACTTCTCAGACTTCGTAGAGAGAACCAGGATCATGGCGAACTACACCGCCGCTGACGTCAAGAAGCTCCGTGAGCTCACCGGCGCCGGCATGATGGACTGCAAGAAGGCGCTCGACGAGGCCGACGGCAGTGTCGACAAGGCCGTCGAGGCCCTGCGCATCAAGGGTCAGAAGGGCGTCGCCAAGCGCGAGGGCCGTTCGGCCGAGAACGGCGCGGTCGTCTCCCTCATCGCCGACGACAACACCTCCGGTGTCATCGTCGAGCTGAAGTGCGAGACGGACTTCGTCGCCAAGGGCGAGAAGTTCCAGGCGGTCGCGAACCAGCTCGCCGCGCACGTCGCCAAGACGAACCCGGCCGACCTGCAGGCGCTGCTCACCTCCGAGATCGAGGCCGGCAAGACCGTCCAGGCCTTCGTCGACGAGGCCAACGCCACCCTCGGCGAGAAGATCGTCCTGGACCGCTTCGCGCAGTTCAGCGACGGTTACGTGACCGCGTACATGCACCGCACCATGCCTGACCTGCCCCCGCAGATCGGTGTCCTTGTCGAGCTCGACAAGGAGAACGCCGAGGTCGCCAAGGGCGTCGCGCAGCACATCGCCGCCTTCGCGCCGAAGTACCTCTCCCGCGAGGACGTGCCGGCCGAGGTCGTCGAGTCCGAGCGTCGCGTCGCCGAGGAGACCACCCGCGCCGAGGGCAAGCCCGAGGCCGCGCTCCCGAAGATCGTCGAGGGGCGTGTCAACGGCTTCTTCAAGGAGGCGACGCTGCTCGGTCAGCCGTACGCCCTCGACAACAAGAAGTCCGTCGAGAAGGTCCTCCAGGAGGCCGGTGTCACCCTGAAGCGCTTCTCGCGCATCAAGGTCGGCATCTGAGTCCGTACGCGACAGCCGCGAGACCCCGGTAGCCACGTATAGCCGCTAGGGTCGACAGCAGTCGCCCGGGCACGCGCCGGGCGACCGCAGATGTGACGAGGAGGCCATTGCCGCGCATGGGATGCGAACACCCCATCGGCAGTGGCCTTCTTCGTATGTGTGCCAAGTAAAGAGGCGAGAAACCCATGACCACCACTCAGGCCGACAACGGTGACAAGAGCGACGACGGCAAAGGCGCGGGGCGCTTTCTGCTGAAGCTTTCCGGCGAGGCGTTCGCCGGGGGCGGGGGTCTGGGCGTCGACCCCGACGTGGTGCACGCCATCGCCCGCGAGATCGCGGCCGTGGTCCGCGGCGGGGCGCAGATCGCCGTCGTCATCGGCGGCGGCAACTTCTTCCGCGGCGCCGAGCTGCAGCAGCGCGGCATGGACCGGGCACGCTCCGACTACATGGGCATGCTCGGCACCGTCATGAACTGCCTGGCCCTCCAGGACTTCCTGGAGAAGGAGGGCATCGACAGCCGCGTGCAGACCGCCATCACGATGGGCCAGGTCGCCGAGCCCTACATTCCGCTGCGCGCCGTGCGCCACCTGGAGAAGGGCCGTGTCGTCATCTTCGGCGCCGGCATGGGCATGCCGTACTTCTCCACCGACACCACTGCCGCGCAGCGCGCCCTGGAGATCCACGCCGAGGCGCTCCTCATGGGCAAGAACGGCGTGGACGGCGTCTACGACTCGGACCCGAAGACCAACCCCGAGGCCGTGAAGTTCGACGCGCTCAGCTACGGCGAGGTCATCACCCGGGACCTCAAGGTCGCCGACATGACCGCGATCACCCTGTGCCGCGACAACGCGCTGCCCATCCTCGTCTTCGAACTGCTGGCGTCGGGCAATATCGCCCGGGCCGTCAAGGGTGAGAAGATCGGGACGCTCGTGGGCGACCAGGGCACCCGCGCCTGACCTCACGTCCGTGCCCCCGCGCGACAGCGCCCGCACCGTCCGGGAGGAACCCCGGAACCGAGGAACCCCGGAACCGAGGATTCGCGGAATCGCGGAGCCCCGGAACCGAGGATTCGCGGAATCGCGGAATCGAGGTAGGAATCCGGGAAGGACCGTCCCGGGAGGGCTCGCGGAAGCCAAGGGGGATGGACAATGTCCTGCCGGTCGGACACCGTGCAAGGACACGAGGACTGACGAGGACAGAAGGACAGAAGGACGCGCGGGAAACCGCGCGCCAAAGACACGCGACGCAGCCGGCCGCCCCGTGCACGCCGGGCCTCACTCAAGACACGCAGGAGCAAGTGGTGATCGAAGAGACCCTCCTCGAGGCCGAGGAAAAGATGGAGAAGGCCGTCGTGGTCGCCAAGGAGGACTTCGCCGCGATCCGCACCGGTCGTGCGCACCCGGCGATGTTCAACAAGATCGTGGCCGACTACTACGGCGCGCTGACGCCGATCAACCAGCTGGCCTCGTTCTCGGTGCCCGAGCCGCGGATGGCCGTGGTGACCCCGTTCGACAAGAGCGCGCTGCGCAACATCGAGCAGGCGATCCGCGACTCCGACCTCGGCGTCAACCCGAGCAACGACGGCAATATCATTCGTGTGACGTTCCCCGAGCTCACCGAGGAGCGCCGCCGCGACTACATCAAGGTCGCCAAGGGCAAGGCGGAGGACAGCAAGGTCTCCATCCGCTCGGTCCGTCGCAAGGCCAAGGAAGCCATCGACAAGGCGATCAAGGACGGCGACATCGGCGAGGACGAGGGCCGCCGCGGCGAGAAGGAACTGGACGACACCACCGCCAAGTACGTGGCCCAGGTGGACGAGCTGCTCAAGCACAAGGAAGCCGAGCTGCTCGAAGTCTGAGCGAGCGCGGAACATCGAGGTTCGAGGAATCCGTGAACGACTCTTCCTGGGGGGCGCCGTCCGGGCCCGGGTACGTGGGGCCGTCCGGCCAGGGGCCCGCCCATGGTCAGGTGCCCGTCGCTGAACAAGGCCCTGCCCATGGCCAGGGACCGGCGCACGGTCAAGGGCCGACGCACGGTCAAGGGCTGGTGCACGGTCAAGGGCCGACGCACGGTCAAGGGCCGGTGCACGGTCAAGGACCGGCGCACGGTCAAGGGCCCGCCTACGGTCAGACGCCGCCGTACGACCCCTCGTACGGCCATGCGCCGTCGCACGGCCAGGGGGCCGCGTACGGTCAGGGGCGCTCCTACGATCACGGGCACCCGTACGACCAAGGGCGTCCTCCGGCGGGTCCCGCGTACGAAGGGCACGCGGTTGAGGAGACTCGGCCCATGCCCATCGTGCCCGATATGCCCGACGTGCCCGCCGGTGGTGGGGACGGGGAGCAGGATGCCGACCGGGGGACCGCTCGGCTGAACGGCCCCTTGTTCCGCGACGACCAGGCGCCCCGGCCGCCGCGGGAGCCTTCGCCCGCCGCGGCGCCGCGGCAGGCCCCTTCGCAGCAGCAGCAACAGCCGCAGCAGCAGCCGCAACCGTCGTCGAGGCGTGCGGAGCCGCCGAAGGCGAAGAAGAGCGCGGGCCGGGACCTCGGCGCGGCCATAGGGGTCGGCGTCGGACTCGGCGTCGTGATCGTCGCGTCGCTCTTCATCGTCAAGGCCGTCTTCGTCGGCGTGATAGCGGTCGCCGTCGTCGTCGGCCTCTGGGAGCTGACCTCGCGGCTCCAGGAGCGCAAGAGCATCAAGGCGCCGCTCGTGCCGCTCGCCATCGGCGGCGCGGCGATGGTCGTCGCCGGATACGTCCGCGGCGCCGAGGGCGCCTGGGTGGCGATGGCGCTGACCGCGCTCGCCGTCCTGGTGTGGCGGATGACGGAGCCGCCCGAGGGCTATCTGAAGGACGTCACGGCGGGCGTCTTCGCCGCGTTCTACGTCCCCTTCCTCGCGACCTTCGTGGCGATGATGCTCACCGCGGACGACGGGGCGTGGCGCGTCCTGACGTTCCTGATCCTCACCGTCGTCAGCGACACCGGCGCGTACGCGATCGGCTGGCGCTTCGGCAAGAACAAGCTGGCACCGCGCATCAGCCCCGGCAAGACCCGCGAGGGCCTGGTCGGCGCGGTGATGTTCGCCATGGTGGCCGGTGTGCTCTGCATGGAGTTCATGGTCGACGACGGCGCCTGGTGGCAGGGGCTCGTCCTCGGCGTCTGCGTCGCCGGCAGCGCGACCCTCGGCGACCTCGGCGAGTCCATGATCAAGCGCGATCTCGGCATCAAGGACATGGGCACGCTGCTCCCCGGCCACGGCGGCATCATGGACCGCCTCGACTCCCTGCTGCCGACGGCGCCGGTCGTCTGGCTGCTCCTGGTGCTCTTCGTGGGCTCCTGACCCGCTCGGTCCACGGCTACGGGCTCCCGCCTCATGGTGGGGGCCCGTTGCCGTAGGGTCCGGTCTCCTGGGGCGCGCCGAGCGGGACGAGGACGGCATCCGCTCGGGCCGCACGCGGTGCGGACGGTGCGACACCTCCATCGGCCAGACCGGCGGCCGCAGGCGCCGTCGCCACTGCCGTACGGGCCACCGCCGGCGTCTCTACGGGCCCGGGTCATGGTGCTGATCGGCGGGATTCTCGGCTGATCCGCGACGCGTGCGACACTGGATGAGCCATGCCTAAGCCCGGAGAACTGGCGGTAGCCGGGCAGCAGAAGGGCCCCCGACCTGCGCGTTAAGCGCGGATCAGGGGCCCGTTTCGGGTTACTGGGCCGTCTCTGGGCCGTCAGGCTCGGGAGGCGGCGGCAGGAACACCCGGTCGACGGCGTTTCGGGTGCGCTCCTGGCTCGACGGCATCAGGTGCGCGTACACGCGGAGCGTCAGCGCCGGATCGGTGTGACCGAGGTACTGGCTCACGGCCTTGATGCTCTCCCCAGCGTCGAGGAGGACGGAGGCGTAGAAGTGCCTCAGTGCGTGCATGCCGTGCTCGCGGGCCGAGTCGTACTTGCCGTCCGGTCCGGCGTCCGGGATGAGGCCAGCAAGGGCGAGAGCGGGTTTCCAGTCCTGGACGTTGAAGTTGCTGCGCCAGACGATTCCGCCCGCGGCGTTCGTGAACAGGAGGCGCGCCGACACCTTCGGGCCGTCCGGCTTCCGCCACGGCAAGGTGATCTCCACAGGCTTGAAGGCGTCCATGTGGACGCGCAACGCCGCAGCGACCGACGACGGTAGCGGTACGTCCCGTTCCTTGCCGCACTTCGGTGGGGCGAACACGGCCTTACCGCGGATGAGCTTCACCTGACGGATCACGCGCAGGATGCCGCCCTCGAAGTCGATCGCATCCTCAGCGAGACCGACGATCTCACCTTGACGGAGCCCGCATCCGGCGCCCGTATCCACCATGGTCCGGTAGCGCTCGGGGAGTGCTGCGCGAACGGCCTTCACCTGTGTGGGCAGCCAGGGCACGACGCGTCGACGCTCAATGGTCGGCGGACGCACTGACTTCGCCGAGCAAGGGTTCCGGGGGAGGAGCCCGTCATCCACGGCAGCGCTGAGGACGGCGCGCACGTCCCCGTAGATGTTGCGTGCGTACGCGCCACTGACCGCGGGGTTGGACTCCAGAGCGCTCGTGAGCTGTCGGATGTGCTCGGGACGGAAGGAGTCCAGCGGTCGTGTGCCGATGACCGGGAACGCGTGCAACCGGAGCCGCTGTTCGGTGACGATCTGGCTCGATAGGTCAGCGGTGTGCGCCCTCAGCCACCTGTCGGCGTACTTCTTGAAGGTGATCCGAGCGGCACGAGGATCGATGTAGCTGCCGCGCGACATGTCCGACGCCGTGTCAGTGAGCCACTGCTCAGCGAGTCGCTTCTGTCGGTCGGCGAAGCTCTTGGACTTCTCCGATCCGTCCGGGCCGATGTAGCGGGCGCGGTAGCGGAGGCCGACGCCGTAGCGGTCGCTCCTGACCTTGACGGGCTTGCCGTCCGGGCCCGGCTCGACCTTGAACCAGCGGTCTTGGACGTGTCCGGCCATCAGGCAGCCGCCTCCATTTGCGATTCCACCCAGGCGCGGAGGTCCTCGGGGTCGAAGCGGAGGTGGCGGCCGACGCGGAAGCCACGGGGTCCGGTGTGCTTGCGGCGCCACTGGTACACGGTCTCGACTGGAACGCCGAAGAGGTTGGCGACGTCGGTTGGTGTCAGGTAGCGGTCGGGTAAGGCGTGCTGCATGGTCACCACGCCCCCTCGTCGGCGAGGTCGGCCAGGGCTTCGCGTGCTGTCTCGCGGTTCAGTTGGAGGTCACGGGCGATGGACGCGGCGAGGGCGGATTCGCCGGGGGTGTGGCCATGCCCGGCGTACTGCCAATCGGCCAGGACGAGGACGGTGTCCGGCTCGTAGTCGGGCAGGCCGAGGGCTTGGCGTTCTTGGGTGGCGCGGAAGTCGGCGCGGGCCTGTCGGAGTGCGCCGAGGGTGGTCGAGTAGCGGCGGGATTTTGAGGAGAAGTGGCCGCGGAAGCCGAGCATGTGAGCCCAGGCCCAGAGCCGACGGTCCGGGTAGAGCGGATCGAGCAGCCTGCATGCCTTGATCAGTCGGCGGGCGTGGTCGGGGACGCCGTAGCGGTCGAGTTCGGCGAGTTCGCCGATCCGGCGGTCGAGAGTGCCGGTGTTCTCTGCGGCTTTGGTGGCGTACTTGGCGACGTAGGAGGCGACCGCCTGTTCGGTTATCTCGGAGCCGTTGCCGAAGGCCCGGATGGGGCGTACGTCGAGCTGTGGGCCCCAGCGGAAGGTGCGGGCCGGTTGGTCGTCGGCGGCGGAGACGCTGACACTGGTGTAGGCGTGCGCGGCAGCCGCGCGGATCGCGTGGTCGAGCAGGGCGACGCTGGCCCAACAGGGTGGCGGGGTGTCCGGTCCGTCCGGGCCGTCGAGCCGGATCACGGCGTGGAAGTGGATGGCGCCGCGCTTTTGGAACTCGGCGACCTTGCCGTACGACACGCGGGCGGTGTCGACGAGTTGCCGCTGTGTGAGTCCGGCGCGGGTGGCGATCTCTCGGCGGAGCCGGTTGATGAAGCGCATCCACAGCTCGCCCGACAGGTTGTTGAAGAGGACCGTGCCCGCGTAGTCGTAGGTGGGCGGATCAAGGGCGGTGCCGAGCGTTGGATCATCCGCGGTGTGCCGGGTGCCGCAGCGGCAGGTGCCGCGGTCGGGCCGGTTGTGGACCGGGCCGAATGACGGGGCGGTCAGGGTGGCGAAGACACGAGGGTGTTCTCGGACCGTGGCGGTGATGTCGCGGCGGTCGTCGCCGACGAGTCCAGCGCGGATCAGGTGATAGGTGTCCCCGGCGTAAGTCCAGGCGCAGGACGGGCAGCGGGAGGCGCGGCGGTTGCCGCAGGCGACCCGGAGCCGTCCGCCCGGCTCGCTCTCGGTCGAGTAGTGGTGCAGGGTCTGCCCGGTCGTCTTGTCCTTGGTCAGCGTCCAGCCGGTCAGGTGGATGGGGCTGGTGCAGCCGCCCGTGCGGCGGATCTGGTCTTGCCAGCGGTTGAAGCCGTCGGACCCGGCCACCCGGAGCGCGTCGGCGAGGGTGACCGGGTCGAGGCCCGGGAAGTGCGCGATGTTGGTCATGCGCGGCCCCCGGCCAGGGCGGTGATGCGGGCGGTCAGGGTGCCGATGCCGTGGCACTGCGGGCAGTGCACGGTGATGGTGCGCAGGTGTCCGGCGCGGGTACGGCCGCCGAGGGTAACGGCGACGGTGGGGAAGCCGTCGCAGTTTGGGCAGACCCGCGCCGAGGAGTCGATGCGGTCGGTCATGATGGTGGTTCCTTCCGGATCAGTGAGTTCGGGTAGGAGGCGCGGGCCCGGAGCGGACGAGACTTGGCGGTTGACGCCGCTCCGGGGCCGGTCAGCGGTGCTTGTGCTCGGAGGCGATGAGCGAGCGGATTACGACGGCGCACACGGCCACCGAGGCGGCGGTGACGGCGACGGCGAGGAGCATTGAGACCAGGACGGCGCCGACGACGAGGATGGCTGCGGTGCCGCCACCGACGGCGAGGAGCAGGGCGCCGGGGGTGAGCTGGACCGTGGGCCGGGACGGCGCCGCGGGGGCCGGGGGCGGAGTCGGGGCGTAGTACGGGGCGGGGACGACCGAGGTCGGCTCGATGACGGTCGAGGAGACGTGGCCGGTCGGCTGGTCGTTGGTCGGAACCTTGGGACGAAGCGCCATGGTGAAACTCCTATGCGCATGTGGTTACTTGAGGGCAGGGTCGATGACGGGGGCGAAGAGGCTGCCTGCGAGGAGGTAGCCACCCAGCAGGAGCAGGGTGATCAGCCACCAGGGCACGCGGACGAGCCGGATGCCGAGCACGCCGACGCAGGCGACGAAGAACCAGAGCGGGACGTTCATGGCGGATCTCTCCTAGTCGGCGAGGCGGGTAGCGATTGCGTCGGCCATCGGGGCCGGGACGCCGAGGCGGGCACGCAGGGTGTCCGTGTCGATTGGGGTACCGGTCCGGGCGCGGTGGTCGTCGGCGACCTTGCGGGCGTGTTCGACCAGTGCGGCGGGGACCGGAGGAGCAGGCGCAGGGGCAGCGGCGGACAGTGCCGGAGCCTCGTCGACAGCCGGGAGGGACTCCGCCGGACCGGAGGCGGGAGCGGGTTCGGGGGCCGAGGCTGCGGGCGCCGGCGGAACCGGCACCCGGTCCCCGGCAGCAGTCGGCGAGTGCGCCAAGAGGGTGCCGCCGAGGAAGGCGAGCGCGGGCCATCCGGCGACGCCGAACCGCAGCCAGGCCGGAGGGTTCGCCAGGTCGAGGAATCCGGCGGTGGCGACGTTGGCGCCGAGCGAGGCGACTAGGGCGACCAGGAACCAGCACCAGGCCAGGCGGGACGGTCCGTCGGTGCGCAGCCGTCGCCAGGCAGCGACCAGCAGCAGGTCGACCGAGGTTGGGTAGGCCCATGCCTTCCAGCCGGTCTGTCCGGCTGCGGCGGCGATGTCGTGCAGGTGGGCGAAGGACAGCGCACCGGCAATCACGGCCTGAATGAGTACGGCATCCGGTCGGAACTGGCGGGTCATGTCCTCACCTCCTTCAAGTGGGGCCGGGGCCGGGCGGGGATCGATGTCCGGCCGCCCGGTCCCGGCGGGTTCGGTTCAGCGGCGGTTGATGTCGGGGCAGCCGTAAAGCATGTGGTCGATGCACTGCGGGCAGTCCTCACCCGGGCTCAGTCCCCGGTGCGCCGCGGGGTCGTATGCGTGGCGCCAGCACTGGGGGCATTCGCCCTTCGGTGTGGCCCTAGGGGTACGGGGTGATGTTCCGAACCGACCCATGGCGGGCTCCTCTCAGTGGGGTGTCGTGATCAGTCAGTGGATGCTTCGCCGGAGCCGAGGCAGCTCAGGCACATGCCGGTTTGCTGGTGATTGGTGGTCCGCTGTTTACGACCGCCAACGCGGACCGGGACGGAGATCTCTCCGGAGCCCTTGCAGGTCTGACACGGCGGCGGAGCCGGGGGCTTGCGCGGGGCGCGCTTGCGGGCGGCAACCATGCTCACCAGCCCCCACCGGGGTACTTGGGGCCGTCGTACGGGGGCAGCAGGCCGGGCGGAGGCTCCGGCAACGAGGCGGCGAGGGACGGCGCCACGATGGCGACGAAGTCGTGATCCACATTGAGCGAGTGGGCGTAGACGGCCAGGTCGCCGAGCAGCGTCATGGTGCGGACGAAGTCCTCGAAGGTGTCCACCGGATCACCACCGACGCTTCGGGTAGGTGTGACCCTCGGGCGGATAGTCGCCCTCGTTCTCCCGCCGCATCTGCGCCTTCATCACAGACTCGATGAACTCGCCGAACTCGTAGTCCTCCGACTCGTACTCAGAGAAGTCGGTGAGGTCCTGAGCGTCCTGATAGATGCGTTGGCTTCGGGCCCAGTCAGTCCGGACCTGCGAGCGGCTGTGACGTCGAGGCATAGCGGTGCTCCTTCCAGATCAGACGGGGTCGGCCAGCTCAGTGACCGGAGCGGGAACCGGCGGCGATGCAGCAGGGGCCAGGACCGGCTGCCAGTCGTCGAGTTCGGGCAGGACAGGGGTCAGGTCCGCGTACCGGTTGCAGACGTTCACGGCGCGGCGCAGCGAGATGTGCGGGGTGCGGACCTTGGCCCAGCCGCCGGTCGAGTCGCCGACGATGGCCGTGCCGGGGCGGTCGTTGGAGATCTGTGTGGCCGCCCAGACGGCTTCGGGCGAGATATCGGCGAACGCCATCTTGGCCGAGGACTCATCGTTGACGCGGTGCGCGATACGGCCGGTCAACTGGGCCCGCAGCATGGTCACCCCGTCGCCCAGCTCGGCGCCGAAGCGCTGCCCGCAGATCTCGACGTAGATTCCGGCCGCCCGGCCGAGCTGGACCAGGCGGATCAGCGCGGTCACGATGCGTTCACGGCGCCGCTTCTCGGCGGTGTTCGCATACAGCAGCAGCTCGGCCACCTCATCGACGAGGACGACCACCGGAATGGGCCGCAGGTAGGCGGGCAGGCCCCAGATGTCGTCTGTGATCTCCTCATCCGTGGTGTCGGCGCTGATGCGCTGCTCACGACGGATCAGGTCATAGATCGCGGGCATCCGGGCCACCAGCGCATCGAGCATGTCGGCAGCGTCTTCGGCGTTGTCCGCCAGGGCCGACAGGCGCCGGGCGAGCGGAGCGAGCTGCACGCCGCCCTTGCAGTCGATACCGACCAGGGCCACCGGCTGAGAGGCCAGGGCGGTGACCAAGCAGCGCTGCATGACGGACTTGCCCGACTGAGTGGCGCCCAGGATCAGCGAATGCGGCACCACCCGGTAGTCGCGGTAGTAGGTGCCGCCGTCATCCGTCAGCGCGACGGGGACTTTCAGCACACTCGCCGCGGCCCGCACGGGCATCTGGACTCGCTTGAGGACGTCGAAGCCGGTCATGCGCAACTCGACAAGAGACGGTCCCAGTTCGCGGGCGGTGACCGCGTGCATGGTGAACGCGTGACGGAGCCGGTCCGCAGCGATCGTGAACGCTTCCGCGTCCTGCCCGGGGCGCAGCTTGAGCCGCAGGATGAGACCGGCACGCGTCGGCCGGATACGCCGGATCTTCGCCGGGCGAGCGGGCGGTAAGGGCTGTTGCAGCAGGGCCGAGGTGACCACCTTGGCCGGGGTGTGAGCGACGACCAGGCGGCACGCCTCCATCGACGCGCGGTAGCGCGTCAGGACCCGGAAGGCCGCGAAGGTGACCCCGAAGGTCATCCAGTACCAGGCGGGACGCCGCCACCGCAGGACGTACACGGCAGCGGCGACCAGCAGCATGAGGGCGAGCGGCCATGTCATGGCTCAGGCCGCCTTGGGCTTCGAGGCACCCGCGGCCAGCGAGGTGACGGCGACCGCGCGGAACGAGATGCCGTGACGCTGGCCGTTGCCGAAGTCGTTCTCCCACGGCCGGGCGATCAGGCCCGTGAGTGCGACGGGCGTACCCATCACCAGCTCACCAGTAATGCCCGGCTCCGGGACCGTGACAGCCAGGATCTCCACCTCATCGTTGGCGGAGAACATGACCTCGATGGTCATCAGCTTCGCGCCGGTCTCAACGTCCGTTGCGATCTCGCCGGAACGACGGTCCTTGACCTTGGGCTGCGGAGGCTTGGCCACCATCACGGCGGCGGCGGAGGTGTCGACGGGTATCTGGCGCATCGTCTGTTCTCCTGCTTCTTGCGGGGGATTCACCGCCGTCTGGCGGTGAGAGCAGGAGACCCCCGAAGGGGGTGGACGCAGCACCGGCCCTATGGACCTTTGGGGACGTCTTGGCTACCGTGAGAAGGTCCCTCCATCCCAACCCCGCTGGTAACACAGCGAGTTCAGGGGGCGGCACCATGGCGAACGACCGTCTACGTGCAGCGATCTCCGCAAAGGGCGAGACCATCCAGACGCTTGCCGATCACGTCGGCATCGACCCCAAGAGCGTCGAACGGTGGATCTCGAAAGAGCGCACTCCGCATCGGACGCACCGTTGGAAGGCTTCACAGTTCCTTGGCGCGGATGAGGTCTACCTGTGGCCCGCCATCGAGAAGCAGGCGGACACGGCCAGCACATCTGAGCTGATCACGTACTACCCCCATCGAGGAGCCGTTCCGGCGAGCCTGTGGGAGTCGCTAATCGAGAACGCGACGAGTCACGTTGAGATCCTCGTGTACGCGGGTCTCTTCCTGTTCGACGGACACCCTGACCTGCCCAACCAGTTGGTCGAGAAGGCTGCAACGGGGACCGAGGTTCGCATCTTGCTGGGTGATCCAGACGCACCAATGATCAAGCAGCGCGGCGAAGAGGAGAGGATCGGCGAGGGCTTGGCAGCACGGGCACGCATCACCCGTCAGTACCTCGAACCAGCGATGGACGTCCCGGGGATCGAGGTCAGGCTTCATGACACGATCCTGTACAACTCGATCTACCGCTTCGACGACGACGTGTTGGTGAATCCGCACGTGCTTGGAGCTCCCGCCGGACAGAACCCGGTGGTGCACTTCCGGTACCTGCCGGGGGCCAGGACGTTCCGGCACTACATGCGGAGCTTTGACTACGCGTGGGAGCGGGGACGGCCCGCGTAGACACGGTGACCGACCAGGCGTGCGACGCTGGGGACATGGCTCGCATCGACTATGTGAACGATCCGAACGCCCCGAAGGCGAACAGCATCGTCCCTTCAGTGGTCGCCGTCGCTCTCAACGAGGCCGGGGAAGTCCTGCTGATCCACAAGACGGATAACGATCTATGGGCGCTCCCCGGCGGCGGGGTCGAGATCGGCGAATCGGTCGCTGAGGCAGCCGTCCGGGAGACCAAGGAGGAGACAGGGTTCGATGTCGAGGTGACAGGACTGGTCGGCACGTACACCGACCCCGGTCACGTCATGGCGTATGACGACGGCGAGGTACGCCAACAATTCTCGATCTGCTTCACGGCTCGGATCGTCGGTGGCGAGTTGAGGACGAGCAGCGAGAGCAAGGAAGTCGCGTTCGTCCACCCGGACCGGCTGAAGGAGCTGAGCATCCACCCGTCGATGCGGATGCGGATCGAGCACGGCTTGGCGAACCGGGCAGAGCCCTACATCGGTTGATCAGCTACCAAGGCGCGCACGCGTGCGCTCGACGGCGGCGCCGAGGTACTGGCGTGCCGTGCTGATCGCGGTGTGCACTTCACTGCCCGGCTCGTACCGGACGAGAATCTCGGCAATGCGACGATCAAAGTCGAAGGACTGCCCAGCGGGGCCGGTCGTCATGTCGGCGTAGATCAGCGCGTCGAGGAGCGGCGAGTCTTCCCGCTCATAGACGGCCAAGTCGTCTGCCAAGCCGCGCTGCTCTGCCTCGTACATGGCGCCGGAGTGGTGAGCGACCAGCCGCACGAGCCGATCGGGGGCGCCGAGGGATTCGAGGTACCGCGCGCCGTCTAGCGGGTGGAACCCAGTCTCGCGGCGCTCCGGGGCGTAGCCGATGTCATGCAGCCAGGCCGCGGCAACGAGGAGATCCCGTTCGGCCTCTGGGACAGCGGCCGATGCCTCGCGGGCACGTGCCGCTACAGCCTGAGTGTGCAGCCAGCGGTTTCCCAGCGGTGGCAGCAAAGCCTCAGCCAGTTTGGCCGCGCCTTGGGGCGTGTCCAGTGCAGTGGGCATGATGCGCACCGTAGCCGAGTCGGCCAGTTGGCGAACAGCCCGGCACGAGTCCCTCCGGGCATGGGCGCTGGACGGTTCCCTGTCTCCAAGGCGGACGAACACCCAAGAGATCCGCCACGTAGCCAATGGTGGAACGCCGTAGCCCCTGGTTCGCCGAAGCGGTGGAAGTTTCCCTACTTCATCAAGGCCCGCGCACGGCGCGGGCGCGGGCCGCCTCGCAGCCCGGCCCGCCTCTTGGCTTCGCCACGGCTGGCCGGTCCGGGCGGCCCGCTCGCGTGCTAAGCGGGCGAAGGGGAGAAACCCGCTGCGGCTGGGGCGGTCGGCTCCACGGCTTTAGGCAGCCACTTTGGGGCGAGCCTCTAAGATCTTGGCCCCAACGTCGTGCTTCAACGGGCAGCTACACAGACTGCCCGACTCGCCGGAAGCTTACGGGGCCAAGATCACTCGCCCCAAAGCAGCTCCCGCCCAAAGCCGCTCCACCGCCCTCGTCTTCAGCGACCCGGCTTTGGGGACGGGCATTTTCGATAGATAATCGCATGGTCGTCAGCGAGACGCCAAAGAGTCTCAGAACCTTTCTCTCTCCCCTTCGCAGAGCAGATCTTGCGTGACAAGACGGAGTCCGAAGGGACTCGAATTACGGACCTCGTGCTTTCGTCGAGGAGTGTCGTCCAAGAGTCTCCAGCCTGGACGACGTAGGCGATTTCTCGCCTTCCCTCCTTGAGATCTACTTGTTCTGCAGGAAGCCAAGGCGTATCGCTTCCGAGGAATTGAATCAGTAGCGCGAATGCGTAACTTGCCAGTACGGAAGCCATGGCGGTGCCTTGGGAGTATTGCAACTTGCGGATCTCGTCCGCACGTCCGTTGAACTCATCAAGTGTTTCTTGGGTGGACGTCCTCAGTGCCGCTATCCTGGAAAGGTCCGCAACGCCTGCGCTACGTTCGGCATTCAGTCGTTCCACCTTCTGCTTCGCTTCAGTCCATAGTTCGTGCAGGCGTTCATCCGTCGGCTCTTTCTGTAGCCATTTGTCGAGTGGCAGCGGTTCAACGCGGTCGACTGCGCGCCCTTTCTTCCTGTCTCGCACGAAAATAAAGTGCCGCACGGCTAGAACGATTACCACCAAGACGACCCAGTACCATACGAGAAGGTACGAAAGAACAAAGATCGTAAGGTACACCCCGAGGCGTATCTCATTTTTTGCCACCTCCGACATTCCAGGTCGCCTGTAAACCTCGTCGTTGGCGTATATGACAATGATGCCAGAAAAAGGCAGTAACAATATGATCGTGCCGACGAAAACTTGGACGGGCCCAGCGGCGGATATTAGCTCCAGCATGGTTGATGGAACGCCATGCGACACAATTGCTATCTTCACGATCACGAGAAGCACGACGGCTGCACCTGCGTAGGCCGGGATGTTAGCTAGGGCGCTTGAGCGTCGAGTTGCTTTATTACGAAGAACTTCCAGTTCGTCAAAGCGCTTTGAGGTCCGCTCTGTTCTTGCGCTCTGCCTTGCGGTTCGGCGCTGTCGCCGCCATCTAGCCACATCGTGCTCCGCGTGTCCGAATTCCTGTGTGGGGTGACCGAAGTGCTGAAATGTGTTTATGTGGGCAGTCTGCATAGATAGTAGATCAGGTAACTAACTTGTGACAGGTGGTGGCGATGCTGGAGTGAGGTGGGCGCGTCCCCGCTGGATATAGCTGTTCGATCTGTCCTCTCGGGCCGTCTCTGGGCCGTCCGAGGCCGCTCGACAGCGACCAGCGGCGACCAACAGTGACAGGGGTCCTACCCGACGACCCCAGGTCACGCCCATCCGTCTGCGACACTGGTAGAGCCATGCCTAAGCCCGGAGAACTCACTTTCGTCGCCCCCCGCGGAGCCAAGAAGCCGCCGCGGCACCTCGCCGACCTTTCGCCCGCTGAGCGGAAGGAGGCTGTTGCCGCGATCGGTGAGAAGCCGTTTCGCGCCAAGCAGCTGTCGCAGCACTACTTCGCGCGGTACGCGCACGACCCCGCGGAGTGGACCGACATCCCCGCCGGTTCGCGCGAGAAGCTGCGGGAGGCGCTGCTGCCCGAGCTGATGAGCGTCGTGCGGCACCTGTCGACCGACCAGGACACCACCCGCAAGACGCTGTGGCGGCTGTTCGACGGGACGCTCGTCGAGTCGGTGCTCATGCGCTACCCGGACCGGGTCACCATGTGCATCTCGTCGCAAGCCGGCTGCGGGATGAACTGCCCGTTCTGCGCCACCGGACAGGCCGGGCTCGACCGGAACCTGTCGACCGGTGAGATCGTGCACCAGATCGTGGACGGGATGCG
This sequence comes from Streptomyces sp. NPDC016845, assembly GCF_044332585.1. NCBI lineage: Bacteria > Bacillati > Actinomycetota > Actinomycetes > Kitasatosporales > Streptomycetaceae > Streptomyces > Streptomyces sp. NPDC016845. The sequence goes on from NZ_JBIRPI010000019.1 coordinate 109,503, forward strand.
GGCGCTCAGGGACGGGGAGATCCCCGGCGGGCCGGCCCGGCTCAGCAACATCGTCTTCATGGGGATGGGCGAGCCGCTCGCCAACTACAAGCGGGTCGTCGGCGCCATCCGCGCCCTGACCGACCCCGAGCCGGACGGGCTCGGGCTCTCCCAGCGCGGCATCACCGTGTCGACCGTCGGGCTCGTCCCGGCGATCAACCGGTTCGCCGACGAGGGCTTCAAGTGCCGCCTCGCCATCTCGCTGCACGCGCCCGACGACGAGCTGCGCGACACCCTCGTACCGGTCAACACCCGGTGGAAGGTGCGTGAGGTCCTCGACGCCGGATGGGAGTACGCCGCCAAGTCGGGGCGCCGGCTGTCGATCGAGTACGCGCTCATCCGTGACATCAACGACCAGGCCTGGCGCGGTGACCGGCTCGGCCGGCTGCTGCGGGGCAAGCCGGTGCACGTCAATCTCATTCCGCTGAACCCGACGCCGGGGTCGAAGTGGACCGCGTCGCGGCCCGAGGACGAGAAGGCGTTCGTCGAGGCGATCGCGGCGCACGGGGTGCCCGTCACCGTCCGGGACACCCGTGGCCAGGAGATCGACGGGGCGTGCGGTCAGCTCGCCGCGACCGAGCGGTAGCCTGGGCCGAGCGGTACCAACCACATCTGCATATTCCGACAGGGGAGCGCCACAGCGCTGAGAGTGCGGCACCGGTTCCATACCGCAGGCCGCAGACCCTCTGAACCTCGCCCGGGTCATTCCGGGTAGGAAGTTCGGTCATCACTCATGCTGTTGCGCCCTGCTCGGAGACCTGCGAAGGCTCCGGGCAGGGCCGCGTCTTCTCCTGGTCATTCCAGGAGGAATTCGAATGAGCACCATCAGCAAGAAGACGTGCCTGGCCATGGCCGTCGGCGTCGGCCTCGTCGCCCTCGCCGCCTGCGGGTCGTCCGGCGACGGCGGCTCCGGTGACTCCAGGACCGTCACCCTCGTCAGCCATGACTCCTGGGCCGTCTCCAAGAACGTACTGAAGGACTTCGAGAAGGAGTCCGGGTACAAGGTGAAGGTCCTGGAGGACGGTGACGCCGGGCAGGCCGTCAACAAGGCGATCCTGTCCAAGGGCAATCCGCAGGGCGACGTCTTCTTCGGCGTCGACAACACCCTGCTGTCCCGGGCGCTCGACAATGACGTCTTCGCGTCCTACGAGGCCAAGGGCCTCGACAAGGTGAAGAAGGCCTATCAGCTCGACGCCGGGAAGCATCGCGTCACGCCCGTCGACACCGGCGACATCTGCGTCAACTACGACAAGAAGTACTTCGAGCAGCACAAGCTGACGCCACCCTCCTCCTTCGCCGATCTCGCCGAGCCCGCGTACAGGAACCTGCTCGTCACCGAGAACGCGGCCACCTCCTCGCCCGGTCTCGGCTTCGTGCTCGGGTCCGCCGCGCGGTACGGCGACGACGGCTGGCAGGGCTACTGGAAGAAGCTCGTGGCCAACGGGGTGAAGGTCGTCGACGGCTGGGACCAGGCGTACAACGAGGAGTTCAGCGGCAGCGCCGGCGGCAAGAAGGCCGGTGGCGACCGGCCGCTCGTCGTGTCGTACGCGTCCTCGCCGCCCGCCGAGGCGATCTACGCCGACCCGCAGCCGAAGACGTCACCGGTCGGCGTCGCCACCGGGACGTGCTTCCGGCAGGTCGAGTTCGCCGGGCTGCTCGACGGGGCGAAGAACGAGAAGGGCGGTCAGGCGCTGCTCGACTTCCTCATCTCGAAGGAGTTCCAGCAGGACATGCCGCTCAACATGTTCGTCGACCCGGTGACCGAGGACGCCACCGCGCCCGCCGACTACACCAAGTACGCCGTGCGCGTCGACGACCCCGAGACCCTCAGCCCGCGCAAGATCGCCGACAACCGTGACAGCTGGGTCAAGTCGTGGACCTCCCTCGTAAGGAAGTAGCCGCACCGGCGAAAGCCCGGACGGCATCCCGCGTTCGTCCCTCCGGGGACGCCGCGCGCCTCGGCCTCATGGTCGTGCCCGTCGTGTTCTTCGCCGTCTTCTTCGCCTATCCGGTCGTCGCCATCGTCCGGCGCGGGCTGCTCGTCGGCGGTGCCTGGCAGTTCGGGCGGATCGGGGACGTGCTGAGGGAGCCGGACATCCGGCACGTCCTGTGGTTCACGGTGTGGCAGGCGCTGGCGTCGACCGCTCTCACGTTGCTGATCGCGTTGCCCGGCGCGTACGTGTTCGCGCGGCTCGACTTCCCCGGCAAGCAGGTGCTGCGGGCGATCGTCACCGTGCCGTTCGTGCTGCCGACCGTCGTCGTCGGGACGGCGTTCCTGGCCCTGGTCGGGCGGGGCGGGCTCCTCGACGAGCTGTGGGGTGTGCGGCTCGACACCACCGTATGGGCCATTCTCGTCGCGCATGTCTTCTTCAACTACGCGGTCGTCGTACGGACTGTCGGCGGGCTCTGGGCGCAGCTCGATCCGCGGCAGGAGGAGGCCGCGCGGATGCTCGGCGCCTCGCGGTTCGCGGCCTGGCGGCGGGTGACGCTGCCCGCGCTCGGACCGGCCGTGGCGGCGGCGGGCCTGATGGTCTTCCTGTTCACCTTCACGTCGTTCGGGGTCGTGCAGATCCTCGGCGGGCCGGGCTACTCGACGCTGGAGGTCGAGATCTTCCGGCAGACCGCGCAGATCTTCGACCTGTCGACGGCGGCCGTCCTCACGATCGTGCAGTTCGTGGCGGTGGGGCTGATCCTCGGAGTGCACGCCTGGAGCGTGCGCCGGCGTGAGAGCACACTGCGGCTCGTCGACGCGGCGCACACGGCGCGCAAGCCGCGCGGAGCCGGGCAGTGGGCGCTGCTCGCCGGAGTGCTCGCGACCGTCGCCGTGCTGATCCTGCTGCCGCTCGGCGTGCTCGTCCAGCGCTCGCTCGACGCGCCGGGCGGCTACGGGTTCGCGTACTACCGGGCGCTCACCGACTCCGACGGCGGCACCTTCCTCGTACCGCCGATCAACGCGATCCGGAACTCCCTGGAGTACGCGCTCGCCGCCACCGGGATCGCTCTCCTCATCGGCGGACTCGCCGCCGCCGCGCTGACCCGGCGCGCGGGCCGCCTCGTGCGCGGGTTCGACGCGCTGCTGATGCTGCCGCTCGGCGTGTCCGCGGTGACGGTCGGGTTCGGGTTCCTCATCACGCTCGACAAGCCCCCGCTCGACCTGCGCGCCTCCTGGATCCTGGTGCCGCTCGCGCAGGCGCTCGTCGGCGTGCCCTTCGTCGTACGGACGATGCTGCCGGTCCTGCGCGCCGTGGACGGGCGGCTGCGGGAGGCCGCGGCCGTGCTCGGCGCCTCGCCGCTGCGGGCGTGGCGGGAGGTGGACCTGCCGATGGTACGGCGGGCGCTGCTCGTCGCGGCCGGGTTCGCGTTCGCCGTGTCCCTCGGCGAGTTCGGGGCGACGGTGTTCATCGCGCGGCCCGACAACCCGACGCTGCCGGTCGCCGTGGCGCGGCTGCTCGGCCGCGCCGGTGACCTCAACTACGGGCAGGCGATGGCCCTCTCGACGGTCCTGATGATCGTCTGCGCCGTCTCTCTGCTGCTGCTCGAACGCATGCGGCCCGCGCGGGCCACGACCGGGGAGTTCTGAATGGCGGCCATGCTCGCACTGGACGACGCGACCGTACGGTTCGGGGGGCGCGCCGCGCTCGACCGCGTGGACCTGGAGGTCGCCGAGCACGAGATCGTCTGCGTGCTCGGGCCGAGCGGGAGCGGGAAGTCGACGCTGCTCCGGGTCGTCGCCGGGCTTCAGCACCTCGATTCCGGACGGGTTCTCCTCGGTGGGCGCGATCAGGCCGGCGTGCCCGCGCACAAGCGGGGCGTGGGCCTGATGTTCCAGGACCACCAGTTGTTCCCGCAGCGGGACGTGGGCGGCAATGTCGCGTTCGGGCTGCGGATGCACGGCGCCGGTAGGGCCGAACAGCGGGGGCGAGTACAGGAGTTGCTCGACCTCGTCGGGCTGCCCGGCGCCGCCGAGCGGGCCGTCGGTGCGCTCTCCGGCGGTGAGCAGCAGCGCGTCGCGCTCGCCCGCGCGCTCGCGCCCCGGCCCCGCCTCCTCATGCTCGACGAGCCGCTCGGCCAGCTCGACCGGTCGCTGCGCGAGCGCCTCGTCGTCGAACTGCGCCAGTTGTTCGGTGAGTTGGGCACCACCGTGCTCGCCGTCACGCACGACCAGGGCGAGGCGTTCGCGCTCGCGGACCGGGTCGTCGTCATGCGGGACGGGCGCATCGCCCAGTCCGGCACGCCGCTCGACGTGTGGCGGCATCCGGCCGACGAGTTCGTGGCCCGTTTCCTCGGCTTCGACAATGTCGTCGAGGCGACCGTCTCGGTCTCGGGCGACGCCGCGGACACCCCGTGGGGCAAGGTGCCGGTCCCGCCGGGGGCGTCGCAGGGCCCCGGCAAGATCCTCGTACGGCCCACGGGCGTACGGCTTGTCGACGCCGCCGATGCCCAGTTGACCTGCACCGTCGCCGCCCGCACCTTCCGCGGGACGCACGTGGCGCTGCATCTTCAGCCCGAGGACGCGCCCCGGCTCGAGGCGGCGTGCGCGCTGCGGGAGGCGCCCGAGCAGGGTGCCGAGGTCGGGGTGGCCTTCGACGCCGCCGAAATTGTGGTGCTGGGCGGGGGACCGGCTACGTAGGGTCGGCGCATGACGACACCCGCGCGGACCCCTGAAAGCGCGCTCTCCCACGACCGCTTCTGCGCCGAGATCATCGCGCAGAGCGACCTGTTGAGGGGGCATCTGGACGGCGCCGACCTCGCCGTGACCGTACCGACCTGTCCCGACTGGACCCTGCGCGAGCTCGTCGGGCATGTGGGCCGCGCCCACCGCTGGGCCGAGGCGATGGTGCGCACCCGGGCGATCGAGGGGCTGGACGAGGACGACCTGCCGGACCGCGCCCCGGCCGACGACGACCCCGCGACGCTCGGCGCCTGGCTCGCCGACGGGGCCCGGCGCCTCGCGGACACCCTGCGCGCGGCGGGGCCCGACACCGCCTGCTGGAGCTGGGCCTGGCAGCATGATTCCGGTTTCTGGGCCCGCCGGATGGTGCACGAGACGGTGGTCCACCGGGCGGACGCGGCGCTCGCGGCCAAGGCCGACTACGACGTGGCGCCCGAGATCGCCGCCGACGCGATAGACGAATGGCTGCGGATCGTGCGCTACGTGCAGGACATAGACGCCCGGGACTCGGCACAGGAGCTGAAGGCCGGCGGCCGCACCCTGCATCTGCACGCGACCGACGCGGCACCGGAGTCGGCCGCCGAGTGGCTGATCGAGCTGGGCGACGAGGGGATCGTCTGGCGGCGCGAGCACGCCAGGGCCGATGTGGCCCTGCGCGGCCCGATGACCGATCTGCTGCTCGCGTTCTACCGGCGGCAGCCCCTGGACTCCGGGCGGGTCGAGGTGCTCGGTGACCGCGCGCTGCTCGACTTCTGGCTGGAGCGGGCCACGTTCGGCTGAGCCCGGGCACCGGCTCCCGGCATGCGGGAGGGGCCGTACGAGGCGCATGCCCCGTACGGCCCCTCCCGTACTGCTAGTTCTGGGCCGCGCCGCGCTTGCGCAGGGCGAAGACCACACCGCCACCGGCGACGACGAGCGCCGCCGCGATGCCGGCGAACAGGCCGGTGTTGCTGCTGGCGCCGGTCTCGGCGAGGTCCGAACCACCGGCCGGGGAGGCCGAGTTGTCCGGGGCCGGGGCCGCGGCGGACTCGGTCTCAGGGGCCGACGGGGCCGGCGTGGCGGACTCGACCGGTGTCGAGGTCTCCGGGGCCGGGGTCGGCTTCTCAGTGACCGGCGGGGTCGGCTTCTCGGTGACCGGCGGGGTCGGCTTCTCGGTGGCGCAGGCCGTCCCCGGGGTGGTGACGCCACCCTTGATGTCGTCGTCGACGTCGTACTTGTCGGTCTTCACGTGGACGCGGTACTGCGTGTTCGGCGCCCAGTTCTGCTCGAACGTGATGGTGGCGCCCTCGCGGGTGCCCTTCACGACCTGGCTGCCGAGGTCCTTGCCGGCCGCGTCGAAGAGCGTGACGGTCGCCGGCGTGCCGGAGGCGTCGACGTCCGTGACGGTGATGACGCCCTTGTCACCGACGCAAGAGGCCTTGGCGCTGAACTCGCTGATGTTGCACGCCGAAGCGGTACCGGCGACGCCCAGCGTCAGCGCGGTCGCGGCAGCCGCCACACCGGCGAAACGGGCGGCGCGTGCGGATATACGGGGGGTTACGGACACGGTTGTCCTTCACGGGATCAGTGCAGAAAAAGATGAGGTGCCGCGAGGGGAACGCGTAGCTCCCGCCTCAGCACCCTCACGGTCCCCTCACGTTTACAAGTGGGCATGACGCAGCGTCAATACGGCAAGAGGTTTAAGACGCCACTCTTGACCTGTACTTGACCTTACGTGGCTCAGACAAGGCCTGGTCGATCTTCATATGGCCCGGATCCGCTCCAGCGCCTCGCCCGCCTCCTCCACCGAGTCGACGAGCGCGATGCGCGACTCCATCGACCGGCCGCGCGCGAGCGCCCGCAACAGCGGCCAGGCGGGCAGGGTTTCGGTCCAGTGCTCGCGGTCGACCAGGACCATCGGGGTCGGCTCGCCGCGCGACTCGTAGTAGTTCGGTGTGGCGTTGTCGAAGATCTCCTGCACCGTGCCGGCCGCGCCGGGCAGGAAGATGACGCCCGTGTTCGAGCGGGCGAGCAGGCCGTCCTCGCGGGTGGCGTTGGCGAAGTACTTGGCGTGGTGCGTGGCGAACGCGTTGGGCGGCTCGTGCCCGTAGAACCACGTGGGAATGCCGACCGACGCGCCGCCCTCCGGCCGGCGTGAGCGCACCTCGAAGGCGGCCGCGGCCCAGTCCGTGACCGACGGCGTGAACGACGGGTGCTTGGCGAGGATCCGCAGCGACTCGTCGAGGACGTCGTCGGCGAGCGGGGCGGCGTACGCGCCCAGATTGGCCGCCTCCATCGCGCCCGGACCGCCGCCCGTCGCCACCGTGAGCCCGGCGCGCGCGAGGGTGCGGCCGAGCCGGGCCGCGCCCGCGTACTCCTCGGTGCCGCGCGCCATCGCGTGGCCGCCCATGACGCCCACCACGCTTGCACCGGCGAGGAGTTCGTCGAGGGCGTCGGAGACGGAGTCGTCGTGGACGGCGCGCAGCATGGACGCGAACACGTCACCGTCGGCCTTCGTCCGCTGGAACCAGGCGTACGCGCGCGCGTCCGGCGTGCCCTCGTACCCGTCGGGTCCGGACAGGCCGTCGAAGAGTTCGGCGGGCGTGTACAGATGGCCGCGGTACGGGTCGAACGGCAGCCCCCGGACCGGCGGGAAGACCAGCGCCCCCGCGGCCCTGAGACGGGCGTCCACCGCCGGGTCCATGGGGCAGCCGAGGAAGACGGCGTCCGCGACGTCGGCGGCGAGCAGCTGGTCCGTGCGCCGCGTCAGGTCGACGGCCTGCACCCGGTGCCCGGCGAGCGTGCCGCGGGCGGCGAGGACCGCGTCGAACTCGGCGAGCGTCTCGATCTCGCGGTCGGGGGTGACGGCGGCGCCGCGGGGGGCCGGTACGGATGACGGTGTTGCTGAGGTCGGCTGCACCCGCCCATCTAAGCACCGCGGCAACCGCCCCCCGGGGGCCGGTGGTTGCTCAGCTCTCGATGGCCGACGGGTCCATCCAGGCGACCTCGAAGGTGTGGCCGTCCAGGTCGTCGAAGGCGCGCCCGTACATGAAGCCGTGGTCCTGCTTCTCGCCGGACTCGGTGCCGCCCGCCGCGACGGCGCGGTCCACCAGCTCGTCGACCTTCTCCCGGCTCTCCGCGCTCAGGGCGAGCATGACCTCGCTGTGGCTGGTGGAGTCGATGATCGTCTTCTTGGTGAAGCCCGCGTACTTCTCCTTGGTCATCAGCATCAGCACGATGGTGTCGCTGATCTCCACGGCGGAGGCGGTCTCGTCCGTGAACTGCTTGTTGATGGTGTAGCCGAGCTCGGTGAAGAACTTCTTCGAGGCATCCAGGTCGTTCACGGCCAGGTTCGCGAAGATCATCTGCTGGTACATGGGGCCCGTCGCCTTCTGTGTGTCCGTCGGTGAGGTCTTGCGCGTCACGCAGGATTAGCGCGTTACGCAGGATTAGACGGACCCCGGGCCCAGAAATCATCGCCAAGTCATCAGGAAATCAGAGGAATGGCCGAAAGTTCCGCGACGGCCCAGGTCAGTGGCGTGAAGACGAGCAGCAGTGCGCCCGCGCGCAGGGCCGCGGCGGCGCGCAGGGACACCGCGGGAGCGCCGAGGCGCAGGAGCGCGGTGGTGGTGTGCCTGCGCGCCTGGCGGGCCTCGACGGCCGCGGTCAGCAGGGTGGCGAGCGTGCAGCCGATGACGAGCACCGCGCCGAGCGCCGTCAGCGGGCCGAGCCCGGGGGCCGACTCGGGGGCGTGCCCGTACAGCACGTTCGCCGCGTACGCGCCCGAGGCCACGGCGCACACGACGCCGACCGGGCGGCCGATGCGGTGTGCCTCCTGCTGGAGCACGCGCCCGGCGAGCAGCCGGACCGCGCCGGGGCGCACGGCCTGCAGCGCCCATCCGGTCAGGTAGGTGAGGCCGGGTCCGGCGAGCGCCAGGCCGAGCGCGGTCAGCGCCCAGCCGGCGAGGACCGCGCTGGGGCTGCCACCGAGGCCGCCCGGCATCCGCAGCCCGTCGCCCGCGCCGGCGCGCGCGGCGTACGTCTCCACGGCGAGCCCGGCGGCGAGCAGCGCGACGCCCCAGGGCAGCCCGGTCGGCGCGGGGACCGGTTCGGCGAACAGCTCCTCGGGCTCGGCCGGGGACGTCTCGGCCGCCCTGGCCGCTCCGCCGTACCGGCCGCCGCCCTTCGTGGGCGCCGCGGACCTCTGCGGGCGCAGCACGACCGCGCTGGCGCCGGACGCGAGCAGGGGGACGAAGGTGAGCAGCGTGAGCGTGGCGGGCAGTGGCAGAGGCCGGTCGGCCGCGAGCAGGCCGCGCGCCGCGCCGTCGAACGGGAGCCCCGAGAGGTCGCCGCGCAGATGCAGGAAGAACAGCAGGGCGAGGAGCGAGCCGAGCGTGCACGCGATCGCCGTGGAGATCGCGGCGAGCAGGGTGAGCCGGGCCGGTCCGAGGCCGACGGCGGAGAGGCCGGAGCGTGGCTTCGTGCCCGGGTCGGAGCGGGCGACGGCGACCGCGAAGTACACGGTGGCGGCGAGCGGCACGGCGCACCACAGGAGCCGGGCGGCGGCGCCGCCGGCGGCCTCGGGGTGGCCGAGGGCGTGGCCGAGCGTGCAGAGCAGCAGGAAGCCGGTGCCCGCGGAGGCGGCGGCCACCAGGAGTCTGCGGAGCTGCACCAGCGGCCGGCCGCCGCGTACTAGACGGAGAGCGAGCACTCGGTGAGCCCTTCCGGACCGGCGGCCGCGGTGGGCAGCTGCACGGTGGTGACGCGGCGCCCGTCGAGCAGCGGCACCGTGCGGTCGGCGTGCGCGCTGACCTCCGGGTCGTGCGTGGCCAGGACGACGGTGATGCCGTGCGAGCGGGCCGCCGCCGTCAGGGTGCGCAGGACATGGGCGCGGTCGGCGCGGTGCAGGGTCGCGGTCGGCTCGTCGGCGAAGACCACGTCGGGGGCGTGCACGAGGGCGCGGGCGATGGCTACGCGCTGGCGCTCGGCCATCCGCAGCGCGCCGGGCCGCTTGCGGGCGAGGTGTCCGACGTCGAGCCGCTCCAGCCACTCCTGGGCGGCGTTCTTCGCGGCGCGGCGGCCGGTGCCGCGCAGCATCAGCGCCAGGGCCGTGTTCTCCCAGGCGTTCAGCTCCGGGACCAGGGCGGGCTCGGGGTCGATCCAGCCGAACCGGTCGCGGCGCAGGCGTTCGCGTACGAGGGTGCCCATGGTGTGTACCGGGGTGCTGTTGAACCACACCTCGCCCTGTTGCGGCAGGAGCTGGCCCGACAGGCAGCGCAGCAGTGTCGTTTTGCCCGCGCCGCGCGGGCCGTTGACGGCCAGGGTCTCGCCCTCGCGGACCTCGATGGAGACGCCCGTGAGCGCGGGGGTGCCGTTGTGCGAGACGTGCAGCGTGCGTGCCCAGAGCACGTCGTTGTCCGGCGGGGCCACCATGGCGTACACCTCGGTTCGGATCAGTTGTGCCGGGAAGGGGTTCCCGTCCCCCGTACGTCCCGTTCCCCCGTACGGGGGAACGAAGGCGGGGCCGATCGGTTACAGGCACGTTAGGTATTCCGGACGATATGGCTGGAAAAGACGCGGCCCGGCCGCGCCCATCTCACTCGGATGGGCGCGGCCGGGCCGTGGAGCGGGGCTGATCAGATCTTCGTCCAGGCCTCCGTGAGCACCTGGCGGACGATCCCCTCGATCTCGTCGAACGTCGACTGGTCGGAGATCAGCGGCGGGGAGAGCTGGATGACCGGGTCGCCACGGTCGTCGGCGCGGCAGTACAGGCCGTACTCGAAGAGCTTCTTGGAGACGAAGCCGTACAGGACGCGCTCGGACTCCTCGTCCGTGAACGTCTCCTTGGTGGCCTTGTCCTTGACGAGCTCGATGCCGTAGAAGAAACCGTTGCCGCGGACGTCGCCGACGATCGGCAGGTCGTGCAGCTTCTGCAGCGTCGTCAGGAAGTTCGCCTCGTTGTCGAGCACGTGCTGGTTGAGGCCCTCGCGCTCGAACAGGTCGAGGTTGGCGAGGCCGACGGCCGCGGAGACCGGGTGGCCACCGAAGGTGTAGCCGTGCAGGAAGGTGTTGTCGCCCTTGTAGAACGGCTCGGCGACGCGGTCCGAGACGATCGCGGCGCCGATCGGGGAGTAGCCCGAGGTCATGCCCTTGGCGCAGGTGATGATGTCGGGGACGTAGCCGAACTTGTCGCAGGCGAACATCGTGCCGAGGCGGCCGAAGGCGCAGATGACCTCGTCCGATACGAGCAGCACGCCGTACTGGTCGCAGATCTCGCGCACGCGCTGGAAGTAGCCGGGCGGGGGCGGGAAGCAGCCGCCCGCGTTCTGCACCGGCTCCAGGAAGACGGCCGCGACCGTCTCCGGACCCTCGAACAGGATCTCCTGCTCGATCTGGTCGGCGGCCCAGCGGCCGAACGCCTCGGGGTCGTCGCCGTGGATCGAGGCACGGTAGATGTTGGTGTTCGGCACCTTGTGCGCGCCCGGGACGAGCGGCTCGAACGGGGCCTTCAGCGCCGGGAGCCCGGTGATGGACAGGGCGCCCTGCGGGGTGCCGTGGTAGGCCACCGCACGCGAGATGACCTTGTACTTCGTGTGGTTGCCGGTGAGCTTGTGGTACTGCTTCGCCAGCTTCCACGCGGTCTCGACGGCCTCGCCGCCACCGGTGGTGAAGAAGACCTTGTTGAGGTCGCCCGGCGCGTAGTGGGCCAGGCGCTCGGCCAGCTCCACCGCCTTGGGGTGGGCGTACGACCAGATGGGGAAGAAGGCCAGCTCGGCCGCCTGCTTGGCGGCGACCTCGGCCAGCTCGCGGCGGCCGTGCCCGGCCTGGACCACGAAGAGCCCGGCGAGACCGTCGAGGTACTTCTTGCCCTGGTCGTCCCAGATGTAGGTGCCCTCGCCACGCACGATGGTGGGAACGGGCGCGTTCTCGTACGACGACATGCGGGTGAAGTGCATCCACAGGTGGTCGTACGCGGTTCGGCTGAGGTCCTTGCTCACGGCTATCGGGTTCCCCACATATAGGTCTGCTTCTTGAGCTTGAGGTAGACGAAGCTCTCGGTGGAGCGCACTCCGGGCAGGGCCCGGATGCGTTGGTTGATGACCTCCAGGAGGTGGTCGTCGTCCTCGCAGACGACCTCCACCATCAGGTCGAACGAGCCCGCGGTCAGCACCACGTACTCGCACTCCGGCATGGCCGTCAGCGCGTCCGCCACGGGGTCGAGGTCGCCCTCGGCGTGGATGCCGACCATCGCCTGGCGCCGGAAACCCACGGTGAGCGGGTCGGTGACGGCGACGATCTGCATCACGCCCTGGTCGAGCAGTTTCTGCACGCGCTGGCGCACGGCCGCCTCGGAGAGGCCCACGGCCTTGCCGATGGCGGCGTACGGGCGCCTGCCGTCCTCCTGGAGCTGCTCGATGATGGCGAGGGAGACGGCGTCGAGAGGCGGGCTGCCGCCGCTCCTCGAACGGGGTCCCTTGGGGTCTGCGCTGCGACTGGCCACGGCCTCACTCTGCACGAGGACTCGACAGTTCCGCAAGCCCGAACCGAGGTAATCCGTTGTCTGCGGAGTTCATAGTCACGGATTTCGTAGGTGAGGGTGGGTGGGGGGTGTCGAATGCGTCGATGTACCGCTTAGGGTGGGTGTCTCAAGCAGTGGACATGTCTTCACCTGTCTGTCTTCACCCATCCGCAAGGAGGCCGGTCAGTGACCACCAGTGAGCTGCGTCGTCTGCGCAACTACATCGACGGGGAGTTCCGGGACGCCGCCGACGGCCGGACCACGGAAGTGGTCAACCCGGCCACCGGTGAGGCGTACGCGACCGCGCCGCTGTCCGGACCGGCCGACGTCGACGCCGCGATGGCGGCGGCCGCCGCCGCGTTCCCGGCCTGGCGCGACCTGACCCCGGCCGAGCGGCAGAAGGCCCTCCTCAAGATCGCCGACGCGTTCGAGGAGCGGGCCGAGGAGCTGATCGCGGCCGAGGTGGAGAACACGGGCAAGCCGATCGGGCTCACGCGGTCCGAGGAGATCCCGCCCATGGTCGACCAGATCCGCTTCTTCGCGGGCGCGGCCCGGATGCTGGAGGGCCGCGCGGCCGGCGAGTACATGGAGGGCCTCACCTCCATCGTCCGGCGCGAGCCGATCGGCGTCTGCGCGCAGGTCGCGCCGTGGAACTACCCGATGATGATGGGCGTGTGGAAGTTCGCCCCGGCGCTCGCCGCGGGCAACACCGTCGTCCTCAAGCCGTCCGACACCACCCCCGCCTCCACGGTCCTGATGGCCGAGATCATCGGCTCGATCGTCCCCAAGGGCGTCTTCAACGTCGTCTGCGGCGACCGCGACACCGGCCGCGCCATGGTCGAGCACAAGACCCCCGCGATGGCCTCCATCACGGGCTCCGTGCGCGCGGGCATGCAGGTCGCCGAGTCCGCCGCCAAGGACCTCAAGCGGGTCCATCTGGAGCTGGGCGGCAAGGCGCCGGTCGTCGTCTTCGAGGACACCGACATCGCCAAGGCCGTCGAGGACATCTCGGTCGCGGGCTTCTTCAACGCGGGCCAGGACTGTACGGCCGCCACCCGCGTCCTCGTCCAGGAGTCCATCCACGACGAGTTCGTCACCGCGCTCGCCAAGGCCGCCGCCGACACCAAGACCGGCATGCCGGACGACGAGGACGTGCTCTACGGCCCCCTCAACAACCCCGACCAGCTGGCGCAGGTCTCCGGGTTCGTCGAGCGGCTCCCCGCCCACGCCAAGGTCGAGGCGGGCGGCCACCGCGTCGGCGAGAAGGGCTTCTTCTACGCCCCGACCGTCGTCTCCGGCCTCAAGCAGGACGACGAGATCATCCAGAACGAGGTCTTCGGCCCCGTCATCACCGTCCAGTCCTTCACGGACGAGGCACAGGCCACCGAGTGGGCCAACGGCGTCGACTACGCCCTCGCCTCCTCGGTGTGGACCAAGGACCACGCGCGCGCGATGCGCATGTCCAAGGTCCTCGACTTCGGCTGCGTCTGGATCAACACCCACATCCCGCTCGTCGCCGAGATGCCGCACGGCGGCTTCAAGAAGTCCGGCTACGGCAAGGACCTGTCCGGCTACGGCTTCGACGACTACACGCGCATCAAGCACGTGATGACGTCGCTGGACGCGTGAACCTCACCTACCGCGAGGTGGGCGCGACCCTGGCGGAGGACACCGGACTCCCGCCGGGATACGCCCACTTGGACCGCCGCGTCCGGCTCGGCTCGGGGCAGGAATGCTTCGAGCGGGCGGGCGCGGCGGTCCTGTCGTGGGGAGCGCAGCGCGGCGCGGGCCTGTCGGTGACACCCGGCGACGACGTCCGTGAGGGCGCGGACGTCGTCCTGCGCCTGCTCGGGCTGCGCATCCCGTGCCGGGTGGTACGGGTCGTCCGCGACGCCACCCGCATCGGCTTCGCGTACGGCACCCTGCCCGGCCACCCGGAACGCGGCGAGGAGGCGTTCCTCGTGGTCCGGGACGCGGACGGTTCCGTATGGTTCCGCATCCGGGCGTTCTCGCGCCCTGGGCGCTGGTACACGCGGATGGCCGGACCGGTGGCGCGGCTCGTGCAGGGGTGGGCGACCCAGCGGTATCTGCGGGCGGTCGCGAAGGAGTGCCGGGGCGAGCGGTGAGGCGTGCGCGGCCTTGACCGCAGCGCGGCAGCGGCAGGGGGCCGGGGGCATGTGCCGCCCCGGCCCCCTGCCGCTGACGGCCTCGGACCTCGGACCCCGGCTCTCAGCCGAGGTACGTCAAGTCCTCCGCGGTCAGCTCCAGGCGCGCCGCCTCGGCCCAGTGCGTCATCTGCTCCGGGCCGCGGGCCCCCGCGATCGCCCCGGTCACCCCGCGCCGCGCCAGTGCCCAGGCGATGGCGGCGGAGCCCACGGCCACCCCGTGGCGGTCGGCGACCGTCCGCAGGCGCTCGGCGATCGTGAGGTTGCGGTCCAGGTCACGGGTGAAGTCAGGGTGACCGGCGCGCCAGTCGCCGGCGTCGAGCGAGGCGGCCCGCTCCTTGGTGAACGTGCCGGACAGCAGCCCGGAGTGCAGCGGCTGGTACACGATCACCCCCGTGCCGTGGTCCGCGGCCCAGTCGATCTCCGGCTCGGCGGAGCGGTTGATCAGCGACAGGGGCGGCTGGACCGCGTCGACCGGGGCGACGGCGGCGGCCGCCGCGAGCTGCGCCGGGTCGTGGTTGGACAGGCCGATGGCGCGGACCTTGCCCTCCTTCTTCAGATCGGCCATCGTCCGCCAGTACTCCTCAAGGGGCGTGACCGGCCAGGCGGCCGCGTCCTCCACCTCCTCGCCGTCGCCGTCCCAGTCGAGCCGCGCCCCCGTGTCCGGCCAGTGCACCTGGTAGAGGTCGATCGCCTCGACGCCGAGCCGGCGCAGCGAGTCCTCGACCTCGCGGCGCACGCTGTCGGGCCGCATCACGCGGCGCGGGGCGACGGCCGGGTTCTCCGGGTCCCAGACCAGGCCGACCTTGGTGAACACGTACGGCCGCTCGCTCGCGGGAAGTTGGGCGAGCGCCTTGCCGACGACCTCCTCCGAGTGGCCGAGCCCGTAGACCGCCGCCGTGTCGATCCAGTTGACGCCGAGCTCCACGGCGGCGTGCACCACGGAGATCGAGCGGGCGTCGTCCTGCCCGCCCCAGGAGAAGCGCCAGCCGTCGCCACCGAAGGACCAGCTGCCGAGACCGATGGTGGACAACCGCATTCCTGTGGAGCCGAGTTCACGGCGCGGGAAACCGTCGCCGACAGAGCCGGCAGTGTTGACAGTCATCGTCTTACGTCCTTAGTTCGCTCGTTCGTTCGTCCGTACTGTGCGGGGCGCTGTCTCCCCGCTGACGAGACGACTCTGCGCCCCGGGCGACACCCTCTGACAGGCACACCTGAGAGGGGGGAAAAAGTTGACCACCCTCGGTACGGCGCTAGCGGCGATACTCGGCACCATGGACGCAACCGTCGAACGCCGAACCGAACTCAGCCAGTTCCTGCGCAGCCGCAGGGCCCGTCTGCGCCCCGCCGACGTCGGCCTCGTCGCATACGGGCAGCGGCGCGTGCCGGGCCTGCGCCGCGAGGAGCTGGCGCAGCTCGCGGGGGTCAGCGTCGAGTACTACGTACGCCTGGAGCAGGGCCGCAACCCGCACGTGTCGGACACCGTCCTCGAAGCCGTCGGCCGCGCCCTGCGCCTGGACCCCGCCGAACAGGACCACCTGCGCAACCTCGCCCGGCCCGACCGCGCCCGCCCCATCGCCCAGGCCCACGCCGCCCCGCGCCCCGCGCCCGTACGCCCCGGCCTGCGGCGCCTGCTCGACAGTCAGGCGGGGCCCGCCTACCTGTGCGGCCCGCGCACCGAGGTGCTCGCGTGGAACGCCCAGGCCGCCGCGGTCTTCGGTGACTTCGGGCAACTCCCGGACGACCGGCGCACCTTCGCGTCCCTCGTCTTCCTCGACGACGCCTACCGCGACCTGTTCGCCGACAGCTGGCAGGAGAAGGCCGAGTCGACGGTCGCCTTCCTCCGGGCCGGTGTGGGCCGGTACCCCGACGATCCCGCGCTCGCGACGCTCCTCGGCACCCTCGCCATGAAGAGCGAGGAGTTCGGCGCACTGTGGGCCAGGCAGGACGTGGGCGACAAGGGGCCGGGACGGTACGGGCTCCGGCACCCGGTCGTCGGCCGGCTCGACCTCGACTTCGAGATCCTGCACCTGCCCGACGCCGGACAGGTCATGGTCAGCTATCTGCCCGCCCCCGGCACCGACGCCGCCGCCAATCTCGGGCTGCTCGCGAGCTGGACCGGCTGACCACCCGCATCGACAGGATGTCGGCTGGAACGCCTGCCGCTCGACGCAGCGTCCATTGCCCCGGGCCGTACCCCGGCGGCATTCTGCCTGCGTGCGAGCCGATCACTCCTCCTCCCGGGTCACCCGTCGTTCCCTGCTGCGCGCCCTGGGCGGGGGCGCCGGGGCCGCGGCCGTCGGCGCGTTCGCGGCCGGGTGCGGGGTGCCCGCGGCGTACGTCGAGCCGGGAGACCGGGCCGGCCAGGACCTGTCGTCCTCCGAGAAGCGGCTGACCTGGGCGAACTGGCCCCTGTACATCGACGTGGACGACGACGACACCGCGAAGCGGCCGACCCTGGAGGCGTTCGAGAAGCGGACCGGGCTCCAGGTCACGTACACGGAGGAGATCAACGACAACGACGAGTTCTTCGGCAAGCTCAGCCCGTCCCTGATGAACCATCAGAGGACCGGCCGGGACCTCGTCGTCATCTCCGACTGGATGTGCTCGCGCTTCGTGCGCCTCGGCTGGGTCCAGGAGATGGACCGGGCGCGGCAGCCCAACGTCGCCGAGTACCTCGACCCACTGCTGCGTTCGCCCGCCTTCGACCCGGGCCGCAAGTACACCGTGCCCTGGCAGTCCGGCATCACCGGGATCGCGTACAACAAGCGGCGACTCGGGCGGGAGATCCGGCAGGTCAGCGATTTGTGGGCCGACGACCTCAAGGGGCGCGTCACCCTGCTCTCCGGGCTCGACGAGTCCTTCGCGCTGCTCATGCAGGGCAACGGCGTCGACATCACCAAGTGGACCACCGGCGACTTCCACCGCGTCTGCGACCAGGTCGAGAAACTTGTCGAGGCCGAGCACATCCGCCGCTTCACCGGCAACGACTACATCAAGGACCTGTCCAGCGGCGACGTCCTCGCCTGTCAGGCCTACAGCGGTGACGTCATCCAGCTCCAGGCCGACGACCCGGACATCGAGTTCGTCGTCCCCGAGGAGGGCGCCGAACTCTGGGCCGAGTCCCTGATGATCCCCAATCTCGCCGACCACAAGGCCAACGCCGAGCGGCTCGTCGACTATTACTACGAGCCCGAGGTCGCAGCCGAACTCGCGGCCTGGGTCAACTACGTCTGCCCGGTCCCGGCCGCCAGGGACGTCCTCGCCGCCGCCAAGGACCGGGAGACCGCCGAACTCGCCGAGGACCCGCTGATCTTCCCCGACGACGCGATGCGGTCCCGGCTCGCCGTCGCGCGGGACATCAGGCCGTCGGAGCGGACGGAGTTCGCCAAGCGGTGGAACGCGATCGCGGGGCTGTGACCTGCGTCCTTCAGCCGAGGTTCCCGCTCACTCGTCGCGCAGCGGGGTCAGGAGGTCGACGCGGTTCGTCGTGACGGAGTCGGCGCCCGCGTCGAGCAGCCGCCGCATCGACCTCCGCGTGTCGGGCGTCCAGGCGGAGACCAGGCAGCCGTCGCGGTGGACGCGGGCCGCGAGCTCCCGGGTCACCAGCGGGAAGCGGTAGTTGAGCCAGCGCGGGCGGACCGCGTCGAGCAGGGTGGGGCGCGGCGGGGCCAGGGATGTCCAGGTCAGGGCGATCTCGGCGGCCGGGTCGGCGGCCCGCACCATGAGCATCGCGCGGGCGCCCGCGCAGTAGTACACGCGCTCCTCGGCGCCGGCGTCCCGGACGACGCCGAGGACCGCACGGACCGTCGTGGCGTCCGCTCCGGGCAGGTCGATCATCAGCCGTCCCGCCACGCTCTGTCCGAGCGCGTCGACGAGCGTGGGCACGCCGCCCGCCGTCAGGCCGCGTACCTCGTCGGCGGAGAGCGCGGAGAGCGGGCGGTCGTGCTGCCACAGGCGTTTGAGCGTGGCGTCGTGGAGGAGGACGGGGACGCCGTCGCGGGTCAGGCGGACGTCGACCTCCACCGCGTCCGCGCCAAGGGCGAGCGCCGAACGCAGGGACGGCAGGGTGTTCTCGCGGACGCGGTAGGGGTCGCCCCGGTGGGCCACGGCGGTAACGGTGCGCATGGCCCCCATTGTGTGGCGGAACCCGCGGTTACGCGTCGGCCAGCCAGTTGTCCGTGTACGTGTCGATCTCCGCGGCGATCCGGGTCTTGCCGGGCTCGTCGAGGAAGGAGGCGCGCACGGCGTTCTTCGCGAGTTCGGCCAGGCCCCGCTCGTCGAGGTCGAGGAGGCGGGCGGCGACCGCGTACTCGTTGTTGAGGTCCGTGGAGAACATCGGAGGGTCGTCCGAGTTGATGGTGACGGTGACGCCCGCGTCCACGAACCGCCGCAGCGGGTGCTCGTCGAGGGTGGCGACCGCGCGCGTCGCGATGTTCGAGGTCGGGCACACCTCGAGCGGGATTCCGCGCTCGGCGAGGTGCGCGAGCAGCTTCGGGTCCTGGGCGCTGGAGGTGCCGTGGCCGATGCGCTCGGCGCCGAGGTAGGTCAGGGCGTCCCACACCGTGCCGGGGCCGGTCGTCTCGCCCGCGTGCGGTACGGAGTGCAGGCCGGCCGCGATGGCGCGGTCGAAGTACGGCTTGAACTGCGGGCGGGGCACGCCGATCTCGGGGCCGCCGAGGCCGAACGAGACGAGGCCCTCCGGGCGCAGCGCGTCGTCCGTCGCCAGCCGCGCCGTCTCCTCGGCCGACTCCAGGCCCGCCTCGCCGGGGATGTCGAAGCACCAGCGCAGCACCGTGCCGAACTCCGACTCGGCGGCCTTGCGGGCGTCCTCGATGGCGTCCATGAAGCCGCGGGCGTCGATGCCGCGCCGGGTGGAGGAGAAGGGGGTGAGGGTCAGCTCGGCGTAGCGCACGTTCTGCCGGGCCATGTCGCGGGCGACCTCGAACGTGAGGAGGCGGACGTCCTCCGGTGTCCGGATCAGGTCGACCACGGACAGGTACACCTTGATGAAGTGCGCGAAGTCCCGGAACGTGAAGAAGTCCGCGAGCGCCTCGGGGTCGGTGGGCACGGCCGAGTCGGGGTGCCGGGCGGCGAGCGTCGAGACGATCCTGGGGGAGGCGGAGCCCACGTGGTGCACGTGAAGTTCGGCTTTCGGCAGTCCGGCGATGAAGGTCTGCAGACTCTGGCTCACGGATTCCTCCCCAGGAACGTGGATGATCGGCTGATCGGGGTCACGGGCATCGTATGCGGGCGGCTCCGCCGGGGAGCGGGAGCCTGGCGCAACCACGCTGCCACCGACTGGCTGATGCCCGGCGACCCGGTGCCGGGCGTGCTGGGCGGCTGCCTGTGTGCGGGCCGGTCGTGTCGCCGGATGAGGCCCCTGCGGGCGCCGGGACGTTTCTGTTCGCTGCCCCGTAGCATGTCGGGACCGACACGACGAAGGGGGCGCTTCACATGGGAGGCGGAACCACACCGCAGGGCAATGATCCCTGGGCAGCGCCGCAGGGCGCGCCGGCAGGGCAGCCGGACGGTTCCCGGGACTCCGGGGGTCCGCAGGCTCCCGGTGGCCCGGCGGGTGCCGGGGGCCCGGACCCCCGCGGTATCCATGAGAGCCAGACGGTGACCGCGATGCCGGCGCATCAGATGGCCAAGCCGCCGCAGGCACCGCAAGCGCCTCAGCCGCAGCAACCGCCGTACTCCGCACAGGCCCCCCAGCCTCCGCAGGTACCGCAGCAGCCGCAGCAGCCGCACGCGGCGCATAACCCGTACGCCCCCCAGCCCCCGGCCTCCCCCTACGCGGCCCCTCCCCAGAGCGGCAGCGCACCCGTGCCGCCCCCGCCCGTCTCGCCCGCCGGGCCCGGTATGCCGGCCTACGGCGGCTACCAGGGCGGGCCGCAGTACGGGTACCCGGTGCAGCAGCCCGCCCCGTACGGCGTGCCGCAGTACGGGTGGCCGGGTGGGATGCCGCCGCAGCCGAGCAACGGCATCGGCGTCACCGCGATGGTGACCGGCATCGTCTCCGCCGTGATGTGCATGGCGTGGTTCATCTCGCCGATCCTCGGCATTCTCGGCATCGTCTTCGGCATCATCGGCCGGGGCAAGGCCAAGCGCGGCGAGGCGACCAACCCCGGGCAGGCGCTGACCGGGATCATCTGCGGCTCGTTCGGCCTCGTCGTCGGGATCGGGTTCTTCACGCTGCTGATCGTGTTCAGCAGCAGGTGACCCGCCGGGCCCGCCTCAGCGCAGGCGGGCCCGCGCCTCCATCAGCGCGAACCCCAGCAGGTTCGGGCCTCTCCATGCCTCGGGGTTCTCCGCGTCCGCGTCGTCCGCCGCCAGGCCGATGCCCCAGATCCGGTCCAGCGGGCTCGCCTCCACCAGCACGCGCTCGCCCGTGCGGAGCAGGTACTCCCGCAGCTGAGGATCCGACGCGAACTTGTGGGCGCTGCCCTCGACGACGACGCCGTAGCGCTCCCGCCGCCACACCGCGTCGTCGAAGCCCCGCACCAGGCGGCCCTCCTTCTTGGCCTGCGACGGATGCCCGGCCGCGAGCACGCGCCGCTCGGCCTCCGCGTCGTCGAACAGCCGCGCCTTCGCCGCCATCATCCAGTGCTCCGCCGTCGCGTACTCCACCCCGTCCACGGTGAACGGCGACGGCCACCACTGACTCAGGCAACTCGGGCCGAGGGTCCCGTCCTTGCGCGGCTCATGGCCCCAGAAGTGCACGTACTTCACCCGCGCGCCCGCAGCCAGGGCCGCCACCAGCGATTCCCTGCTGTTGATCTCCATGCACGCGAGTCTGGCACGCACCACTGACACTCCGTCCTGCCTTTTCCGGGGCGACTCGACACCTGGTCGACAGATTCCGTCGCGTAACCAAAAGGCAACAACGGAATCACTTGTTGGAGTACAAGTGCTCTGCCAGGATCGGCACTCAAATCGAGCTGGAGCCACGCCGGTGCCCGCGGGACGGGAGAACCGGCGGCGAAGAGCGAGAGCGAGAGCGAGCACTCATGCACAACTCCACCCCGGCCCACCCCCGCACCGCCGCGTCGGTCGCCGCCGAGGCCCGGAACCGCTTCGTGGACGGGGCGAACTTCGTAGCCGGACGCCTGGTCAAGGGCGCATCAGGCCGCACCCACGCCGTCGTGGACCCGGCCACCGGCGAGGACGTGTACGTGTACGAACTCGCGGGCCCGGACGATGTGGACGCCGCCGTCGGCGCCGCCCGCGCCGCCTTCCCCGAGTGGTCGGGGGCGACGCCGGGCGAGCGGTCCGACGCGATGCACAAGTTCGCCGGGGTCCTTGCCGAGCGCGCCGAGGAGCTCGCGGTCCTGGAGTCGCTCCAGTGCGGCAAGCCGCTCAAGCTGAGCCGCGAGTTCGACGTCCCGGGGACCGTCGACAACACGGCGTTCTTCGCGGGCGCCGCCCGGCATCTGCAAGGGCAGTCGGCGGGGGAGTACAGCGGCGACCACACCTCGTACGTACGCCGTGAGCCGATCGGTGTCGTCGGGTCCATCGCCCCCTGGAACTACCCGCTGCAAATGGCCGCCTGGAAGGTGCTGCCCGCCATCGCCGCAGGGAACACGATCGTCCTGAAGCCCGCCGAGCTGACGCCGTTCACCTCGCTGCTGTTCGCGCAGGCCGCGACCGAGGCGGGCATCCCGGACGGCGTCGTCAACGTCGTCACGGGCGCGGGCCGCGACGCCGGTGAGCACCTCGTCGGGCACCCGGACGTCGCCATGACCTCCTTCACCGGCTCCACCGGGGTCGGCAAGCGCGTCGCCGAGATCGCCACCTCCACCGTGAAACGGCTCCACCTGGAGCTGGGCGGCAAGGCCCCCTTCGTCGTCTTCGACGACGCCGACCTGGAGGCCGCCGTGCACGGCGCCGTCGCGGGCGCCCTCATCAACACGGGCCAGGACTGCACAGCCGCCACGCGCGCGTACGTGCAACGCCCGCTCCACGACGCCTTCGTGAGCGGGGTCGCCGACCTGATGGCGACGGTTCGGCTCGGCGACCCGTTCGCCGACGGCACCGACCTCGGGCCGCTCATCTCGCACGCGCAGCGCGACCGCGTCGCCGGTTTCGTCGACCGTGCGCGCGGCTACGCGCGCGTGGTCACCGGCGGCAGGGCCCCGCAGGGCGACCTCGCCCGCGGCGCCTACTACGAGCCCACCCTCATCGCCGGCGCCGCGCAGGACAGCGAGGCCGTGCAGTCCGAGATCTTCGGGCCGGTCCTCGTCGTGCTGCCCTTCGACAGCGACGAGGAAGGCATCCGGCTCGCCAACGACACCCCGTACGGGCTCGCCGCCTCCGCCTGGACCCGTGACGTGTTCCGCGCGAACCGCGCGACGCGCGCCATCAGGGCCGGCTGCGTCTGGATCAACGACCACATCCCGATCCTCAGCGAGATGCCGCACGGCGGCTACAAGGCGTCCGGCTTCGGCAAGGACATGTCCGCGTACTCCTTCGAGGAGTACACCCAGATCAAGCACGTCATGTTCGACAACACCGCGACCGCGAGGAAGGACTGGCACCGCACGATCTTCGGGGACCGCTGAGCGCTCCGCGGGAAGTGCCGCGACAGGTGTGCGGCCGGCCGCGGCGCCGTCATGGCCGACCGCGCGGTTCCCCGCGCCCCTTCGGGGCGCTGGCGAACCGCAACGTACCGCGACCGACCCGCTCAGCACGCGACAGGGCCGCCCGACCAGCGGCCGCCACACCTCATACGAAGACCTCCCGTAAGGGCCTCCCGAAAGGCACCACGCGCATGGAGCAGTACGAGCCCGACCGCCTGTCGTCGGCCCAAGTGGCCGCTGTCCGCCGCAGCCTCGCCCACAGCCGCGCCCGGGCGGCGCTCTCCCGCCGCTCCTTGCTGCGCGGTTCGGCGGGCGGCGCGCTCGCCGTCGGCGGGCTCGGGGCGCTGACCGCCTGCGGCATCCCCGCCGCGAGCAAGTCCCAGGGCGGCATCTCGTCCGAGGACCACTCGGCGAAGGAGAAGGAGGTCGCCTTCTCCAACTGGACCGAGTACATCGACATGAGCGACGACGAGAAGCACCGGCCGAGCCTGGAGGCGTTCACCGAGCGCACCGGGATCAAGGTCAAGTACACCGAGGACATCAACGACAACGTCGAGTTCTTCGGCAAGATCAAGCCGCAGCTCGCGGCGGGCCAGGACACCGGCCGCGACATCCTCGTCCTCACCGACTGGCTCGCCGCCCGCCTCATCCGCTTCGGCTGGGTGCAGAAGCTCGACCCGGCCCACCTGCCGCACGCGTACACCAACCTGGCCGGCCAGTTCCGCAACCCCGACTGGGACCCGGGCCGCGCCTACTCCTACCCCTGGCAGGGCATCGCGACGGTCATCGCGTACAACACGAAGGCGACGGACGGGAAGAAGGTCACCTCGGTCTCGCAGCTCCTGGACGACCCGAAGCTGAAAGGGCGGGTCGGGCTGCTCTCCGAGATGCGCGACACCGTCGGCATGACCCTGCTCGACCTCGGCAAGGACCCCGCCGACTTCACGGCGGACGACTTCGACGCGGCGATCGCCCGCCTCCAGAAGGCCGTCGACAGCAAACAGGTCCGCCGCTTCACCGGCAACGACTACATAGCCGACCTCAGCAAGGGCGACCTGGCGGCCTGTCTCGCCTGGGCCGGTGACGTCGTACAGCTCCAGGCGGACAACCCGCACGTCCAGTTCGCGATCCCGGACGCCGGCTACATCTCCTCGACCGACAACATGCTGGTCCCGAACAAGGCGCGGCACAAAACCAACGCCGAGCGGCTCATGGACTACTACTACGAGCCCGCCGTCGGCGCAGAGCTCGCCGCCTGGATCAACTACGTCACGCCGCTCGACAGCGCTGTCGTCAAGCCGGAGCTCCTCAAGATCGACAAGGATGTCGCCAACGACCCGCTCATCGTCCCCGACAAGGCGATGGCGGCCAAGGCGCACAGCTTCCGCTCGCTGACCGCGAAGGAAGAGACGGCGTTCGAGGAGAAGTTCGCCCAGCTCACCGGCGGCTGAGCCGAAACGGTCCGCCCCGCAACAGAAGCCCCTGGAAAGCCCCGGAAAGCCTCGGAAAGCCCCAGAAAGCCCCCAGACCTCCTTGGACTCACCATGACGACCGACCACGGCGGCGACGTCCGTCTCACCGGGATCAGCAAGACGTACGACAACGGGTTCACCGCCGTCCGGCCGCTGGACCTCACCGTGCCGCAGGGCTCGTTCTTCGCGCTGCTCGGCGCCTCAGGATGCGGCAAGACGACCACCCTGCGCATGATCGCGGGCCTGGAGGAACCGACCGCGGGAACGGTTCACCTCGGCGATCAGGACGTCACCGGGCTGCCGCCCTACAAGCGCCCGGTCAACACCGTCTTCCAGTCCTACGCGCTCTTCCCGCACCTCGACGTCTTCGAGAACGTCGCCTTCGGCCTGCGCCGCCGCGGCATCAAGTCGGTGAGGAAGCAGGTCGAGGAGATGCTCGACCTGGTGCAGCTCGGCGAGCACATCCGCAAGAAGCCGCAGCAGCTCTCCGGCGGCCAGCAGCAGCGCGTCGCCGTGGCCCGCGCCCTCATCAACCACCCCAAGGTGCTCCTGCTCGACGAGCCGCTCGGCGCCCTGGACCTCAAGCTGCGCCGCCAGATGCAGCTGGAGCTGAAGCGCATCCAGACCGAGGTCGGCATCACCTTCATCCACGTCACGCACGACCAGGAGGAGGCCATGACGATGGCCGACACGGTCGCCGTGATGAACCAGGGCCGCGTCGAACAACTCGGCGCCCCCACGGAGCTCTACGAGAACCCGGCCTCCACCTTCGTCGCCAACTTCCTCGGCACCTCGAACTTCATCGAGGCCGAGATCGCCGGGCGCGACGGCGACGACCTCACGCTCAAGGCGGGCGACGCCAAGCTCGTCCTGCCCGCCGCGCGCTGTTCCGCCGCCACCGCCACGGGCGGCAAGGTCCTGCTCGGCGTACGCCCCGAGAAGATCTCGCTCACCCACGCCGACGACGCGGGCACGGTCCCGGCCGGCCGCAACCGGATCACCGGCCGCATCGCGGACAGCAGCTTCATCGGCGTCTCCACCCAGTACGTCGTCGACAGCCCGCTCTGCGACGCCTTCGAGGTCTACGCCCAGAACATCGAGCGCGACGCACGGCTCGTGCCCGGCGCCGAGGTCGTCCTGCACTGGAACCCGGCGCACACGTTCGGGCTCGACGCGGGCCAGGACGCCGAGGCGGGCGTGGAGAAGGTCGCGGAGGAGACCGCCGCATGAGTACGAGTGTGATCACCGACGCGCCCCCGGCGCCCACCGAGACCCCGCGCAAGCCTCGCCGGCGCGGCCGCCTGGTCCCGTACTGGCTGCTGCTGCCCGGCATCCTCTGGCTGGTCGTCTTCTTCGCCCTGCCGATGGTCTACCAGGCCTCCACCTCCGTACAGGAGGGCTCCCTGGAGGACGGCTTCAAGGTCACCTGGCACTTCGCCACGTACTGGGACGCGCTGACCGACTACTACCCGCAGTTCCTGCGCTCGGTCCTGTACGCGGGCTGCGCCACACTCCTGTGCCTGCTGCTCGGCTACCCGCTCGCCTACCTGATCGCGTTCCGCGCGGGCCGCTGGCGCAACGTCGTCCTGGTCCTGGTCATCGCGCCGTTCTTCACCAGCTTCCTCATCCGTACGCTCGCCTGGAAGACGATCCTCGCGGACGGCGGCCCGGTCGTCGGCGCCCTCAACAGCCTCCACCTGCTCGACGTCACGGCCTGGCTCGGCATGACCGAGGGGGACCGGGTGCTCGCCACACCACTCGCGGTGGTGTGCGGCCTCACCTACAACTTCCTGCCGTTCATGATCCTCCCGCTCTACACGTCGCTCGAACGCATCGACGGCCGGCTGCACGAGGCGGCCGGTGACCTCTACGCCTCGCCCGCGACCACCTTCCGCAAGGTGACCTTCCCGCTGTCGATGCCGGGCGTCGTCTCCGGCACCCTGCTCACCTTCATCCCGGCGGCCGGCGACTACGTCAACGCGGACCTGCTCGGCTCCACCGACACCCGCATGGTCGGCAACGTCATCCAGACGCAGTTCCTGCGCGTTCTCGACTACCCGACCGCCGCCGCCCTCTCCTTCATCCTCATGGCGGCCATCCTCCTCATGGTCACCTTCTACATCCGCCGGGCCGGAACGGAGGATCTCGTCTGATGCGCTGGCTCCGGAAGAATCTCGTGGTCATAGCGGGCCTCGTCACACTCGCCTATCTGCTCCTGCCGAACGTCGTCGTCACGGTCTTCTCCTTCAACAAACCCAAAGGCCGCTTCAATTACGAATGGCAGCAGTTCTCGCTCGACGCCTGGAAGAATCCGTGCGGCGTCGCCGACATGTGCGGCTCGCTCTCGCTGAGCCTCCGGATCGCCTTGTGGGCGACCATCGGCGCGACCGTCCTCGGCACGATGATCGCCTTCGCGCTCGTCCGCTACCGGTTCCGGGCGCGCGGCGCGGTCAACTCGCTGATCTTCCTGCCGATGGCGATGCCCGAGGTCGTGATGGCGGCCTCGCTGCTCACCCTGTTCCTCAACATGGGTGCTCAGCTGGGGTTCTGGACCGTCCTCATCGCCCACATCATGTTCTGCCTCAGCTTCGTGGTGACGGCGGTGAAGGCGCGCGTGATGTCGATGGACCCGCGCCTGGAGCAGGCCGCGCAGGACCTGTACGCGGGCCCCGTCCAGACCTTCGTCCGCGTCACCCTGCCGATCGCGGCGCCCGGGATCGCGGCGGGCGCGCTGCTCGCCTTCGCGCTCTCCTTCGACGATTTCATCATCACGAACTTCAACGCGGGCTCGACCGTGACCTTCCCCATGTTCGTCTGGGGTTCGGCGCAGCGCGGGACGCCCGTACAGATCAATGTCATCGGTACGGCGATGTTCCTCGTCGCCGTGCTGTGTGTGCTTGCCGGAATGATGGCCGGCAGGCGAAAGAACAAAACAGTCAACTGATTTCTGTCTCTGTCCCGACATTCCGAGGGAGTTGGAATCATGGCCGCTGGAGCCATGAATCGCGGAAACCGTACGCACCGCTCGACCGCGTCGCTCGCCGACGCCAAGCCCGTCCCGTACTGGCTGGACGACCCCGGCAGGCCCGGGGCGCGCCCCGCCCTCACCGGCGACGAGAGCTGCGACCTGCTGGTCGTCGGCGGCGGGTACAGCGGCCTGTGGACGGCGCTGCTCGCCAAGGAGCGCGACCCCGGCCGTGACGTGGTCCTCGTCGAGGCGAAGGAGACCGGCTGGGCCGCCTCCGGTCGCAACGGCGGGTTCTGCGCCGCCTCCCTCACGCACGGCACGGCCAACGGGCTCGCGCGCTGGCCCGCCGAGATCAAGAAGCTGGAGGAGCTCGGCGCCGCCAACCTCGACGCCATCGAGGACGCGGTCGCCCGCTACTCCATCGACTGCGACTTCGAGCGCACAGGCGAGCTGGACGTGGCGACCCAGCCGCACCAGATGGCGGAACTGCGCGCATTTCACGCGCAGTTGACCGAGGCGGGCCTGGCCGACGGCCTCGAACTCCTCGACGCCGACCAGGTACGGGAACAGGTCGCGTCCCCGGCCTTCCTCGGCGCCCTGTACGACCGCGACGGCGTCGCCATGCTCCACCCGGCGAAGCTCGCGTGGGGCCTGAAGCGGGCCTGCCTCGACCTCGGCGTACGCGTCTACGAGCACACCCCGGCCACCCAGCTCGCCTCCCGTCCCACCGGCGTGGCCGTCCGCACCCCGTACGGCCGCGTCTTCGCCCGGCACGCCGCCCTCGGTACGAACGTCTTCCCGTCGCTGGTCAGGCGGGTCCGCGCGTACACGGTCCCGGTGTACGACTACGCGCTGACGACCGAGCCCCTGACCGAGGCCCAGCTGGAGTCGGTCGGCTGGAAGAACCGCCAGGGCCTCGGCGACTCGGCCAACCAGTTCCACTACTTCCGCCTCACGGCGGACAACCGGATCCTGTGGGGCGGCTACGACGCGGTCTACCCGTTCGGCGGCCGGGTCCGCGCAGAGCTGGACCACCGCCCCGAGACGTACGCGCGCCTCGCCGACCACTTCTTCACCTGCTTCCCGCAGCTGGCGGGGGTGCGCTTCACGCACGCGTGGGGCGGCGCCATCGACACGTGCTCGCGCTTCTCGGCGTTCTTCGGCACCGCGCACGGCGGGCGCGTCGCGTACGCCGCCGGGTACACGGGGCTCGGCGTCGGCGCGACCCGGTTCGGCGCGGACGTGATGCTCGACCTGCTGTCGGGGGAGCGCACGGACCGCACCGAGCTGGAGATGGTCCGCACGAAGCCGCTCCCGTTCCCGCCGGAACCCTTGGCCTACACGGGCATCGCCCTCACGAAATGGTCCCTGGCGCGGGCCGACGCCCACGGCGGTCACCGCAACCTCTGGCTCCGCACGATGGACCGGCTGGGCCTGGGCTTCGACAGCTGATCGCTGACGGGGCCGTGGAACGAGTGCGTCCGCCGGGTCGCTGGGGGCTCCTGGCCGTGGCGTCGTCGTGGCCGGGCGCGCAGTTCCCCACGTCCACGGGGGCGCTTCGGTCAAGCCGCCGGAAATCAGTTGCCCCGAGCCGCGTAATGCCACCCCCTCCAGCCCCTCTCCCTCTTGTGCCTCCGCGCAGGAGCGGAGGCGGACTTGAGAGGGAGGCTTCGCATGGCTGGGTCGTCGAGGGCTGTCGCGGCGGTCGAATGGCTCGTGGGGGTGGCGCCCGATCCGGTGGCGTGCCGGGAGGAGTGGGAGCGCGATCCGCTCGGGGTGGCGCTGCTGCCCGCCGGGAAGCAGTGGGACGTACTGATCCTGCCGGGCGAGCTCGGCACGTCCACGCTCGACGTGCTGAGCCGGGTCATCGACCGGCCGGGACCGGTACTCGCGGACTTCGGTGACGCCCGGATGGGCTTCTTCGTGCCCGAGGGGACCGTGGCCCGCTGGCTCGGCACCGGTGTGCGCGGCGCCGGGATCGGCACCTGGATCGTCGTGCCGTACCCGGGCCGCACCATCGGCGGCGTCCGCTGGGTGGTGCCGCCGGACGGCTCGGGGACGCTCACCGATCCGGGCCTGCTCGAACTGGCGATGCACGAGGCGGCCGCCCGACTCGCCCAACTCGCCCGGGAAACGGAGGAGTAGAGACGCGCGAACCCTTGACAACCGAATTGGTCTGGACCAAGTTGAGCGCACCTCGCTCCGCCCCGCCCCGGAGGCCCCCATGGACCGACCCAGACCCCGCGCCCGTATACGCGGACGCGTGCTCACCGCCTTCACGGCCACCGCGCTCGCCGCGACCGGCCTCACCGCGCTGTCCGCCACCTCGGCCACCGCGGCCGACACCGACCTGGCCAGGAACGGCGGCTTCGAGTCGTCGCTCGACGGCTGGAGCTGCGGCGCGAACACCGGTGCCGCCGTCACCTCACCCGTACGGACGGGCACTTCGTCGCTGCGCGCCACCCCGACCGCCGCCGACAACGCCCAGTGCGCGCAGACCGTGAACGTCAAGCCGGACTCGGCCTACACCCTGTCCGGCTACGTCCGCGGCAGCTACGTCTACCTCGGCGCGAGCGGCACCGGCACCACCGACGTCTCCACGTGGACCGCGTCGGCCCCGGACTGGCAGAAGCTGACGACGACGTTCCGCACCGGCCCGTCCACGACGAAGGTCACGATCTACACCCACGGCTGGTACGGCACCCCGGCCTACAACGCCGACGACATCAGCCTCGTCGGCCCCGGCACGCAGGCCCCGACCCCGCCGACCGCACCCGCCGGCCTCAGGACGGGCACGGTGACCTCCACGAGCGTCGCCCTGTCCTGGACCGCCGTCCCGGGCGCGACGAGCTACGCGCTCTACGCCAACGGCACCAAGTCCCGCACGGTCGACGGCACGTCGACCACCGTCACCGGCCTCACCCCCGCCACCGCCTACAGCTACCAGGTCACGGCGGTCAACGACGCGGGCGAGTCCCCGAAGTCCGCGGCGGTCACGGCGACCACCTCCCCGGGCTCCGACAACGGCGGCGGCTCCTCCGACCTGCCCGCCCACGCCCTGGTCGGCTACCTGCACGCGAGCTTCGCCAACGGCGCCGGCTACACCCGCCTCGCCGACGTCCCCGACAGCTGGGACGTCATCGACCTCGCCTTCGGCGAGCCCACCTCCACCACCTCCGGCGACATCCGCTTCAACCGCTGCCCGGTCACCGAGTGCCCCTCGGTCGAGTCGGACGCCGAGTTCAAGGCGGCGATCAAGGCCAAGCAGGCGGCGGGCAAGAAGGTGCTCATCTCGATCGGCGGCCAGAACGGGCAGGTCCAGCTGACCACCACCGCCGCCCGCGACACCTTCGTCTCCTCCGTCTCCAGGATCATCGACCAGTACGGGCTCGACGGCCTCGACGTCGACTTCGAGGGCCACTCCCTCTCCTTGAACACCGGCGACACGGACTTCAAGAACCCGACCACCCCGGTCGTCGTCAACCTGATCTCCGCGCTCAAGACCCTCAAGGCCAGGTACGGCGCCGAGTTCGTCCTGTCGATGGCCCCGGAGACGTTCTTCGTCCAGAACGGCTACCAGTTCTACGGCAGCGGCAAATGGGGCGGCCAGGACCCGCGCTGCGGCGCCTACCTCCCGGTCATCCACGCACTCCGGGACGACCTGACGCTCCTGCACGTCCAGGACTACAACTCGGGCCCGATCATGGGCCTCGACAACCAGTACCACTCCATGGGCGGCGCCGACTTCCACATCGCCATGACCGACATGCTCCTCACGGGCTTCCCGGTCGCCGGTGACGCGAACAACGTCTTCCCGCCGCTGCGCCCCGACCAGATCGCCATCGGCATGCCCGCCTCGACCAACGCGGGCAACGGCTACGTCTCCCCGGCCGAGACGAGGAAGGCGCTCAACTGCCTCACCAAGAAGACGGACTGCGGCTCCTACACCACCCACGGCACCTGGCCGGCGCTGCGCGGCCTGATGACGTGGTCGGTGAACTGGGACCGCTTCAACAACTGGGAGTTCCAGAAGAACTTCGACGCGTACTTCGGGTGATGGCACAGGCGGCGGCGCACAGCAGGACCGCCGCCAGACACCAGCTCCCCACCACGTCGACCGGCCAGTGGTACCCCTGCCGGACGAGCCCGAGGCCCACGGCCGCGTTCACCAGGACGCAGCCGTGGGCCGCCGCGCGCACCCGGTGCACCTCGCGAAGGAGCAGGACGCAGAGCCCGTACGCGACCGTCGCCGTCGCCGTGTGGCCCGACGGGAAGAACCCGGTCTCCGGCGCCATCGGCGGCGGCCCGGGGCGGGCGAGCCAGGACTGGACCGGGGCGACCAGGGCCGGGACCAGGGCCATCGTGACGAGCGCCGTGAGTACGGGGACGATGCGCCGCACGCGCCAGGTGACGTACGCGAGGGTCAGGGCCAGGACCGGCAGCGCCATGGACGGATTGCCCAGGTCGGCGCAGAGTTCGGCCGGACCGGCGGGGATGCCGCTCGTGCGGATCGCGTCGCCGAGGCGCTGATCGGGGGAGAGGAGCGGGCCGTCCACCGCGACCTGCCGTGCGAGGGCGACGAAGCCGAGCAGCGCGGGCAGCGCGAGAAGGAGGAAAACGGTCGGCCGGCCCGGAACAGGGGGGGTGGTTCCGGGCCGGCCGAACTGACCGGTGTGCCGCACGCCCCGGGGGGTTTGGGGCGGGCGGCCGTCCGATCGGTGAGGAGTTCCGGAGCCGGAAGCTCCGGGTGTGTGCGCGGAGGCACGACCAGGGCGGGGCTGGGGAGGCTCCGACCCGGTTTCGCCCACAGTCCCCTGTGGGCGGGGTGTTTCTCTCATCTGCAGAAACCGTACGGCAGGGGACGGGGGACACAACAGCGGCTTGGCCGATCTGCCATCGGCCCCCCACACCTTCTTCACACGGTCCGACCTTCGCGCGGCCTCACGGAATGGACGCCGGTGCGACGGGCGCGCACCGGCGGCCCGGGGTCACAGCGCGGCGAGGGCGGCCTCGATGATGTCGAGACCCTCGTTGAGCAGGTCCTGGCCGATCACCAGCGGGGGCAGGAAGCGCAGGACGTTGCCGTAGGTGCCGCAGGTGAGGACGAGGAGACCCTCGGCGTGGCAGGCCTTGGCGAGCGCCGCCGTGGCCTCCGGGTGCGCCTCCTTGGTGGCGCGGTCCTTCACCAGTTCGATGGCGATCATCCCGCCGCGCCCGCGCACGTCGCCGATGACGGAGAACTTCTCCGCCATGGACGACAGCCGCGCCTTCATCGTCTGCTCGATCTCCTTCGCGCGGGCGTTGAGGTCGAGCTCCTTCATCGTCTCGATGGCACCGAGCGCACCCGCGCACGCCACCGGGTTCCCGCCGTAGGTGCCGCCGAGACCGCCCGCGTGCGCGGCGTCCATGATCTCGGCGCGGCCCGTGACGGCGGCGAGCGGCAGACCGCCCGCGATGCCCTTGGCCGTGGTGATCAGGTCCGGGACGATGGACTCGTCCTCGCAGGCGAACCACTGTCCCGTACGGCAGAAGCCGGACTGGATCTCGTCCGCGACGAAGACGATGCCGTGGTCGGCGGCGTACTGGCGGATCGCGGGCAGGAAGCCCTTGGCCGGCTCGATGAAGCCGCCTTCGCCGAGCACCGGCTCGATGATGATCGCGGCGACGTTCTCCGCGCCGACCTGCTTGGAGATCTGGTCGATGGCCTGGGCGGCGGCCTCCGGACCGGCGTTCTCGGCGCCGGTCGGCCAGCGGTAGCCGTACGCCACCGGGACGCGGTAGACCTCGGGCGCGAACGGGCCGAAGCCGTGCTTGTACGGCATGTTCTTCGCGGTCAGCGCCATCGTCAGGTTGGTGCGGCCGTGGTAGCCGTGGTCGAAGACGACGACCGCCTGGCGCCTGGTGTACGCGCGGGCGATCTTGACGGCGTTCTCGACGGCCTCGGCGCCCGAGTTGAACAGCGCCGACTTCTTGGCGTGGTCGCCCGGGGTCAGCTCGGCGAGCGCCTCGGCGACGGCCACGTAGCCCTCGTACGGCGTGACCATGAAACAGGTGTGGGTGAAGTCCTGGAGCTGGGCGGAGGCGCGGCGCACGACGGCCTCGGCGCTCGCGCCGACCGAGGTGACCGCGATGCCGGAGCCGAAGTCGATCAGGCGGTTGCCGTCGACGTCCTCGATGATGCCGCGGTCCACCCTGGCGGTGAACACGGGCAGCGTGGAGCCCACGCCGGCCGCGACGGCCGCCACGCGGCGGGCCTGCAGCTCCTGCGACTTCGGGCCGGGGATGGCGGTGACGACGCGGCGCTCCTGCGGGATGTCGCTCATGCGGGGCTCCTGGTTCTGGATCTGGCGGGTCCGGGGGTTTCTCCGCAGGTTAGGTGCGGGATGAGTGGGGGGTCTTGCTCCATCGGGGTGAGATTGCGCGGGGGTGTTGTCCGCCTTGGACACATACCCGTGGCGGCGCGCGGAACCCGGTGAGGCGCTCAAACAGTGAACTCCCCAGGCACGGGCACTACATTGAGCCCGGATTCACGCGCGGAGCACAGACGGACCGGCAGGTCAGGGGGCAAGGCCATGAACAGCGAGGGCACGCAGGGCACGGACGGCGTCGCCGGGGAGCGCGGGCTTCCCCCCGGCGGCGCGGTACCGCCGCCGCGCCCCGCCCACGCACCGGGAGAGCAGGCTTCCCCCTCCTCTTCCGCGGGCGCCACCTTCCTGACCTGGCTGCGCACACCGCGGCCCGCCGCCGCGCCCGGCGTGTGGCGGTTCGGGCACCGGCCGCGCGCGGCGCAGGAGCCCGAGCGGACCCCGACCCGGCAACTGCTCAGCGGCGCCCTCATCGCGTTCCTGGTGGGCTGGCTCGTCTGGTCGCTGCTGTGGAACGGCTACCTGGGCGGCTGGTGGCTGCTCCCGCTGTACGCGATGATCCCGGACTCCTGGGTCGACCCGCACTCGTTCACCTCGGTGATCGTCGTCTACATCTACTACGGGGTGTTCGCGGTCGGCATCGCGGTCGGCGTCGGCCGACTCGGCCGGTGGGGCGAGGTCTGGCGGCGCTTCGGCTGGCCCGCCTGGCGCACCGCCGCCCCGGTGCAGGCGGAGCGCCCGCCCGCCCCGGACGAGGACCCGGCCCAGTGGCCGCAGCTGCGTGAGGCCGGGGCCGTCGAGGCCGCCGAGCGGCTCGGGGCCGACGCCCGCGCCGGGCTCATGCGCGACGTCGACCACGCCCGCATCGCCCGCGCCTGGCAGGGCGTCAAGCGCGGACGGCACAGCCTCGCCTCGTTCGCCGCAGCCGTCACCAAGGACGGCGCCGCCGCCTGCCCGCACCCCTCGGGCACCCGCGACCTGCCCGCCCGCGCCGCCCGCCACGACCTCGCCACCGCCCAGGTCCGGATCGGCACGGCCGCCGACGACGCCCGCAACCCGTACGCCTACCGGGGCGTCGGCCTCGCCCTCGGCCCCGACCTGCTCGGCACGTCCCTGCTCGCCGTCGGCCCGCCCGGCGCGGGCAAGACCGGCAGCGTCGTCTGGCCCCTCACCGAGTCCCTGTGCCTGGGCGCGCTCGCCGGACGGGCCGCCGTGGTCGTCGTCGGGGCGGCGGGATCGGGCCTCGGCTCGCCGGACACGTACGACGTCGTCGTCCGCGTCGGCCGGCCCGACTCCGTCTACGACCTCGATCTCTACGGCGGCAGCACGGACCCCGACGAGGCCGCCGCCGTGCTCGCCGAGGCGCTCGTCGGCGACCTCGCCGACCCGCACCCCGGCGGGGACAGCCGCCGCTCCACGACCGTCCTCGCCCAGCTCCTCGGCCCGTACCACACGGTCCACGGCCGCTTCCCCTCCGTGCCCGAGCTGCGGCAGCTCCTCGACGGTTCACCGGTCGCGCTCGGCGCGCTGCGGACCGCGCTCACCGAGACGGGCCACCAGGCGATGCTCCGCGAGCTCGACGCGCGCGAGCGGCAGCTGTCCCATCCGGGTGACGTCGGTGCCGTGCTCGCGGACCGGATCGCGCTGCTCGACCGCCCGGCCTTCGCCCCGTTCTTCGACACGTCGGGGGCCACGCGCCCGTTCTCGCTGCGCGCCCTCGACCATCCTGTCCGCGTCCGCATCGACCTGCCCGAACGCGGGCACGCGGACGCCTCCCGGGTCCTCGCGCGGCTGATCCTGGCCCAGTTCATGTCGAGCGTCGCCGTCCGCGAGGACCGCTCCCTCTTCGCCTGCCTCGTCCTCGACGACGCCACCGGGGTCGTCACACCGCAGGCCGTCCGCGGCCTCCAGCGGCTGCGCTCCGCCAACGCGGGCGCCGTCCTCACCCTGCGCACCCTCGACGACGTGCCGCGCCCGCTGCGCTCCCCGCTGCTCGGCTCGGTCGGCTGCCGCATGGCCCTGTCCGGGCTCACCCCCTGGGACGGCCAGGACTTCGCCGAGGTCTGGGGCAAGGAGTGGACCGAGGCCCGTGACGTCACCGACCGGCAGATCATCGCCGAGACCCCGGCGGGCAAGGCGCTGCACGCCGTGCGGCGGGTGATCACCGGGCGGGCGCCGACCGCCCGCGCCGTCACCGTCCGCCAGGTCGAACGCGAACGCTGGTCCGCCTCCGACCTCGCGCACGCCGTCCCGCCGGGCCACGCCGTGCTCTCGCTCACCACCGTGCGCGGCGAGCACGCGCCGCCGCTGCTCGTGGAGCTACGGACCTGAGAGCGGCCTGAGAGCCACGGGGGCGGCCATCCGTGGTACGTACGGTGAGGCAGAATCGGCACTGGTCGTTCATACGGAGCGGCCAAAAGCTTCACAAGCCCGGTGCTTCCCCCCATGTATCTCCAGCACACCACCTGAAGGCCCCATGCCGCCCACGCTCGCCTCGCTCGTCCACCACTCGTCGCTCAAACTCACCGTGCGCGCGGGCGAGGGCCATCTGGACACCGCCGTCCGCTGGGCCCACGTGAGCGAACTCGCCGACCCCGTCCCCTACATGGAGGGCGGCGAACTGCTCCTGATCACCGCCCTCAAGCTGGACGCCGACGACCCCGAGGCGATGCGCCGGTACGTGAAACGGCTGACCGGCGCGGGCGTCGTCGGCCTCGGCTTCGCGGTCGGCGTCAACTACGACGCCGTACCCGATCCACTCGTCCGGGCGGCCGAGGAAGAGGGCCTGCCCCTGCTCGAAGTGCCGCCGCGCACCCCTTTCATCGCCATCAGCAAAGCCGTCTCCGCCGCCATCGCCGCCGACCAGTACCGGGCCGTCACCACCGGGTTCGCCGCGCAGCGCGAGCTGACCAAACAGGCGCTGAGCGAAGGCCCCGAGGGGCTGCTCGCCGTGCTCGCGGGCCAGGTGAACGGGTGGGCGGCGCTCTACGACGCCTCCGGCGCCGTCGTCGCCACCGCTCCCGAGTGGGCGGGGCGCCGCGCCGCCCGGCTCACCGCCGACGTCGAACGGCTGCGGGAGCGGCCCGCGCCCGCCAGCGCCGTCGTCGCGGGCGGCACCGACGACCGCGTCGAACTCCACTCCATCGGTACCGGACGACGGGCCCGCGCCGCCCTCGCCGTCGGCACCGCCGCCGCCCTCGGCACCGCCGAGCGCTACGCCCTGCACTCCGCCATCGCCCTGCTCACCCTCGTCACCGAACGCTCGCGGGCGCTGTACGCCGCCGAGCAGCGGATCGGGGCGGCGGTGCTGCGCATGCTCCTCGCGGGGGAGCCCGATCATGCTCGGGCCGTCGCCGGTGACCTGTACGGGGCTCTGCTCGACGCCCCCTTCCGGATGGTGGCGGCGGAGGCCGCGGCGCCGCCGCCGAACGGGGTGGCCGCGCCCACGGGTGCCTCGGCGGCGCCGGGGAGGGCGTCGCTGCTCGGGGAGGCGATGACCGGGGCGTCCGGGGATCCGCTCTCCGTACTCGCGGATGTGGTGGAGTCGGCGGCGGCGCGCGCGGGTGAGGCGGTTCTCGTCGTCCCGGACGGGGCGCGGACCGTGCTGCTCGTCGTCGACGGGGGTGCGGCGGCCGAGGCGTGTGTCCAGTACGCCGAGGTCCTCGAGGCGACCCGGGCGGACGGCTCCGCCGCGGACGAGCTGGTGATCGGCTTCTCGGCGCCGTCCGGGCCGATCGCGGCGGTGTCCGCGTTCAAGCAGGCGGAACAGGCGCTGTCCGTCGCGCGGCGGCGGGGGCGGGTTCTTGTGGAGCACGAGGACGTGGTCGCCGGGTCGGTGTTGCCGTTGCTGGCGGACGATGCGGTGCGGGCGTTCGCGGACGGCTTGCTGCGGGCGCTCCGGGACCATGACGCGACGGGGCGCGGGGACCTTGTGGCGTCCTTGCGGGCGTGGTTGTCGCGGCACGGGCAGTGGGACGCGGCGGCGGCGGATCTTGGGGTGCACCGGCATACGCTGCGGTACCGGATGCGCAGGGTCGAGGAGATCCTGGGCCGTTCTCTGGACGACCCGGATGTCCGGATGGAGCTTTGGCTGGCGCTGAAGGCGACCGGGGTGTGACAGTTCCCTCGCGGGTGCGGGCGGATCCGGAGCCGGCCGCGCATTGCCTGCGGCGCAGCCCGTCCGTCTTTCGGGTGCGGGTTTCGTCGTGGCTGGTCGCGCAGTTCCCCGCGCCCCTGGAATGCGCACTGCGTGCGGCATTCTCCTGTCCGTCATCGGGTGCGGGTTTCGTCGTGGTTGCTCGCGCAGTTCCCCGCGCCCCTGAGATGCGCACTGCGTGCGGCATCTCAGGGGCGCGTTCGGGTGGGGGGCTTCCCCGTGGGGGCGTCATTGCTGGAGGCGGGGCGAAGCCGCAGGTCTGCAGGGGCGCGGGGAGCTGTGTGAGTGGGCACGATGAGATGCGTGCTCGGTGACAAACCGCCGCTCGCTAGGCCGATCCGGCGAAGAAGGGGCGTTGACCGCTCCATACCGGCCAACTCATCACCCGCCCGGCCACGCCTAACGTGAGGGCACGGAAACCCTCGCATCGCGAAAGGCCGGTACACGACATGACCGCCGCCCACACCCCCTTCTGGCTCGCCGGCCGCCAGGCCACCGGGGACGCCGCCTTCGACGTCACCAACTCCTACGACGGGCGGCTCGTCGGCACCGTCAGCGTCCCGACGCAGGCCCAGGTCGAGGAGGCCGTGAACGCCGCGCACGCGATCCGCGAGGAGTTCGCCGCGACCCCGGCCCACGTCCGCGCCAAGGCGCTGAACCACGTCGCCGACCGGCTCGCCGAGCGGACGGAGGAGATCGCGCGGCTGATCTCCGCGGAGAACGGCAAGCCGATCAAGTGGGCCAGGGGCGAAGTGGGCCGCGCGGTCAGCGTGTTCCGGTTCGCGGCCGAGGAGGCCCGGCGCTGGAACAGCGGTGACGCCCAGCGCCTCGACACCGACCAGGGCGGCACGGGCCGCCTCGCCCTGACCCGCCGTATCCCCAAGGGCGTCGTCCTCGGCATCGCGCCGTTCAACTTCCCGCTCAACCTGAGCGCCCACAAGGTCGCCCCGGCCATCGCGGTCGGCGCCCCGATCATCCTCAAGCCCGCCCCGGCGACCCCGCTCTCCTCCCTGCTCCTCGGCGAACTGCTCGCCGAGACGGACCTGCCCGCGGGATCCTGGTCGGTGCTGCCGGTCCCGAACGACCGGATGCCCGCCCTCGTCCAGGACGAGCGCCTCCCGGTCATCTCCTTCACCGGCTCAGGACCCGTCGGTTACGCGATCATGGACAGCGTCCCGCGCAAGCACTGCACGCTCGAACTGGGCGGCAACGGCGCGGCGGTCGTCCTCGCCGACTACGCCTCCGAGGCGGACCTCGACTGGGCGGCGGGCCGCATCGCCACCTTCTCCAACTACCAGGGCGGCCAGTCCTGCATCTCCGTGCAGCGGGTCATCGCGGACGCCGCCGTGTACGACCGGCTGCTCCCGAAGATCGTCGCCGCCGTCGAGGCGCAGGTCACCGGAGACCCGGCCGACGACGCCACGGACGTGGGCCCGCTCGTGAGCGAGGACGCCGCCAAGCGCGTAGAAGCATGGGTGAGCGAGGCCGTGGACGCCGGCGCGGCCCTCCTCGCGGGCGGCAAGCGCGACGGCGCAAGCTACGCGCCGACCGTCCTGACCGACGTACCGGAGAACGTGAAGATCTCCTGCGAGGAGGTCTTCGGGCCGGTCCTGACCGTCACGAAGGTCAACGGCGAGGACGAAGCGTTCGCCGCCGTCAACGACTCCAAGTACGGCCTCCAGGCCGGCGTCTTCACGCACGACCTCCAGGCCGCGTTCCGCGCCCACCGCGCCCTCGAGGTCGGCGGCGTCGTCATCGGCGACGCCCCGTCCTACCGCGCCGACCAGATGCCGTACGGCGGCGCCAAGCAGTCCGGCGTCGGCCGCGAGGGCGTCCGCTACGCGATGGACGACTACACCTACGAGCGCGTCCTCGTCCTGACCGGCCTCGCGCTGTAAGGACGATCCACTTGGAACGGCCCGAGCCCGCTGTGCGGGGGCTCGGGCCGTTCCACGCCGCGCGAGGGCTGGCCGACCTGGACCGGATCGGGTACATACGATCCAGTAGCACCAGCCGGTAACGGACCGGCCCGGTGCCCCCGACGCGCGGCGAGGTGAACCTCATGTCCGCAACACCACAGCCCCGGGCCAAGGTCTCCGAACGGGAGGCGCGGCAGGTCGCCGAGGCCGCCCGCGAACAGGACTGGCGCAAGCCCAGCTTCGCCAAGGAGCTGTTCCTCGGCCGGTTCCGGCTCGGCCTCATCCATCCGCACCCGCTCCCGGCCGACGCGGACGCACGGCGCGGCGAGGCGTTCCTCGCCCAGCTCAGGGACTTCTGCGAGACGAAGATCGACGCGGCCCGTATCGAGCGCGAGGCGAAGATCCCGGACGAGACGATCAACGGGCTCAAGGAGCTCGGCGCGTTCGGCATGAAGATCGACACGGCGTACGGCGGTCTCGGCCTGACGCAGGTGTACTACAACAAGGCGCTCGCCCTGGTCGGCTCCGCGAACCCGGCGATCGGCGCCCTGCTCTCGGCGCATCAGTCGATCGGCGTACCGCAGCCGCTGAAGATGTTCGGCACCCAGGAGCAGAAGGAGGCGTTCCTGCCGCGCTGCGCGCGCACGGACATCAGCGCGTTCCTGCTCACCGAGCCCGACGTCGGCTCCGACCCCGCGCGCCTCGCCACCACCGCCGTGCCCGACGGCGACGACTACGTCCTCGACGGCGTCAAGCTGTGGACCACGAACGGCGTCGTCGCGGACCTCCTCGTCGTCATGGCGCGCGTCCCGAAGTCCGAGGGGCACCGGGGCGGCATCACCGCGTTCGTCGTCGAGGCCGCCGCCGAGGGCGTCACCGTCGAGAACCGCAACGCCTTCATGGGGCTGCGCGGCCTGGAGAACGGGGTCACCCGCTTCCACCAGGTACGGGTTCCGGCCGCCAACCGGATAGGGCCCGAGGGCGCGGGGCTGAAGATCGCCCTCACCACGCTCAACACCGGGCGCCTGTCGCTGCCCGCGATGTGCGTCGGCGCCGGGAAATGGTGCCTGAAGATCGCCCGTGAGTGGTCGGCGGCGCGTGAACAGTGGGGCAAACCGGTCGCGTTCCACGAGGCGGTCGGCGCGAAGATCTCCTTCATCGCCGCCACCACCTTCGCCCTGGAGGCGGTCCTC
The DNA here is from genome assembly GCF_044332585.1 of Streptomyces sp. NPDC016845. NCBI lineage: Bacteria > Bacillati > Actinomycetota > Actinomycetes > Kitasatosporales > Streptomycetaceae > Streptomyces > Streptomyces sp. NPDC016845. Next base: position 150,532 of record NZ_JBIRPI010000019.1, read on the forward strand.
GACCTCTCCTCCCAGATGGCCGACGAGGACCGCAACGACATCCGCATCGAAGCCGCCCTCGCCAAGCTGTACGGCTCCGAGATGGCCTGCCTGATGGCCGACGAACTAGTCCAGATCCGCGGCGGGCGCGGCTTCGAGACGGCCGAGTCCCTCGCGGCGCGCGGCGAACGCGCCGTCCCCGCCGAACAGGTCCTGCGCGATCTGCGCATCAACCGCATCTTCGAGGGCTCGACGGAGATCATGCACCTGCTGATCGCCCGCGAGGCCGTCGACGCGCACCTCTCCGTGGCCGGCGACCTGATCGACCCGGAGAAGTCCCTCACCGACAAGGCGAAGGCGGGCGCGAAGGCGGGCGGCTTCTACGCCAAGTGGCTGCCGAAGCTCGTCGCGGGTCCGGGTCAACTCCCGCGCTCGTACGCCGAGTTCCACCCCGAGGGCCACCCGGACCTCTCCACGCACCTGCGCTACGTCGAACGCTCCGCCCGCAAGCTCGCCCGCTCCACCTTCTACGCCATGTCCCGCTGGCAGGGCCGCATGGAGACCAAGCAGGGCTTCCTGGGACGCATCGTCGACATCGGCGCCGAACTGTTCGCCATGAGCGCGGCGTGCGTCCGCGCCGAACTCCTGCGCACCACCGAGGGCCACGGCCGCGAGGCCTACCAGCTCGCCGACGCCTTCTGCCACCAGGCCCGCGTCCGCGCCGACGAACTCTTCGAACGCCTGTGGACCAACACCGACGACCTGGACCGCAAGGTCGTCAAGGGCGTCCTCGGCGGTACGTACACCTGGCTGGAGAGCGGTGTCGTCGACCCCAGTGGCGAAGGCCCGTGGATCGCCGACGCGGCCCCCGGCCCGACGAAGCGGGAGAACGTCCACCGTCCGATCCGCTGACGGGTACTTCCCGGGTACTCCCCGGGTACTCCCGTGTCGCGTGTGACGGATGCGCCGGTACAGTCCGGCGATCCGTCACCACGACACCAGGGGCCTCGTGCGCGACGGGACACGCCCTCGCGGCCTCGGTCCCGGTCCTGGTCACGGGCGCCGCCCTCTACGTACGCGGCATGGTGGCGGCCGTACGGGCGCATCCTGGGGACACCCTGTCAACGTCACAGGAACGCGGGGCGACAATAGGGCAATGACCGACAGCCCATCGCCGCTCGCCGATCCGCACCTCGTCTTCGACCCCGCGCCCGGCGACGCCCCCAGGGACATCGCCGTGCTCGGCTCGACGGGATCGATCGGCACACAGGCCATCGACCTCGTGCTGCGCAACCCGGACCGCTTCCGCGTCACCGCCCTCAGCGCCGCGGGCGGCCGGGTCGACCTCCTCGCCGAGCAGGCACACCAGCTGCGCGTACGCACCGTCGCCGTCGCCCGCGAGGACGTCGTCGACGCGCTGCGCGAGGCGCTGACCAAGCGGTACGGGACCGGGGAGCCGCTCCCCGAGATCCTCGCCGGGCCCGACGCGGCCACCGAGGTCGCCGGACGCGGCGACTGTCACACGGTCCTGAACGGCATCACCGGATCGATCGGGCTCGCGCCGACGCTCGCCGCCCTCGAAGCGGGCCGCACCCTCGCCCTCGCCAACAAGGAGTCGCTGATCGTCGGCGGCCCGCTGGTCAAGGCGCTCGCCAAGCCGGGCCAGATCATCCCGGTCGACTCCGAGCACGCCGCCCTCTTCCAGGCGCTGGCCGCCGGAACCCGCGCCGACGTGCGCAAACTCGTCGTCACCGCGTCCGGCGGCCCGTTCCGCGGCCGAACGAAGGCGGAGCTGGCGGACGTCACCGTCGAGGACGCGCTCGCCCACCCCACCTGGGCGATGGGCCCGGTCATCACGGTCAACTCCGCGACCCTCGTCAACAAGGGTCTGGAGGTCATCGAGGCGCACCTGCTCTACGACATCCCCTTCGACCGCATCGAGGTCGTCGTCCACCCGCAGTCCTACGTGCACTCCATGGTCGAGTACACCGACGGCTCCTCGATCCTCCAGGCGACCCCGCCCGACATGCGCGGCCCCATCGCCATCGGCCTCGGCTGGCCCGAGCGGATCCCCGACGCGGCGCCCGCCTTCGACTGGACGAAGGCGTCGAGCTGGGAGTTCCACCCGCTCGACAACGACGCGTTCCCGTCGGTCGGCCTGGCCCGCCACGTCGGGCAGCTCGCGGGCACGGCCCCGGCGGTGTTCAATGCCGCCAACGAGGAGTGCGTGGACGCCTTCCTGAAGGGCGCCCTGCCGTTCAACGGGATCATGGAGACCGTCACCCGGGTCGTCGAGGAACACGGCACACCCGCCACGGGAACTTCCCTGACCGTCGCGGACGTCCTCGAAGCGGAGACCTGGGCGCGCGCCCGGGCCCGTGAACTGACCGACCGGGACGAGGCAGCCGTGGAGGCTCGTGCATGACGACCTTGATGATCATCCTCGGTGTACTCGTCTTCGTGGTGGGCCTGCTCATCTCCATCGCCTGGCACGAGCTGGGCCACCTGTCGACGGCGAAGATGTTCGGCATCCGCGTCCCGCAGTACATGGTGGGCTTCGGACCCACCCTCTTCTCGAGGAAGAAGGGCGAGACCGAGTACGGCGTCAAGGCGATCCCGCTCGGCGGCTACATCCGCATGATCGGCATGTTCCCGCCCGGCGCGGACGGCCGGATCGAGGCCCGCTCGACCTCCCCGTTCCGCTCGATGATCGAGGACGCGCGCGAAGCCGCCTTCGAGGAGGTGCGGCCCGGCGACGAGACCCGCCTCTTCTACACGCGCAAGCCCTGGAAGCGCGTCATCGTGATGTTCGCGGGCCCGTTCATGAACCTGATCCTCGCGGTCGGCCTGTTCTTCACGGTCCTGATGGGCTTCGGCATCACCCAGCAGACGACCGCGGTCGAGTCCGTCTCGAAGTGCGTCATCCAGGCCAGCGCCCAGCGTGACACCTGCAAGGCGTCCGACCCCGAGTCCCCGGCCGCGGCCGCGGGCCTGAAGGCCAAGGACAAGATCGTCTCCTTCGACGGGGTCACCACGGACAAGTGGAACGTCCTGTCCGACAAGATCCGCGAGAGCGCCGGCAAGACCGTCCCGATCGTCGTCGAGCGCGACGGACAGCAACAGACGCTGACCGCGAGGATCGCCACCAACACGGTCGCGAAGAAGGACGCCAGCGGCCAGATCACCGACGGATACGTCCAGGCCGGCTTCCTCGGCTTCACCGCCGCCACCGGCGTCGTCCACCAGGACTTCGGTGACTCCGTGACCTGGATGGGCGACCGGGTCGGCGACGCCGTCGACTCCATCATCGCCCTCCCGGCGAAGATCCCGGCCCTGTGGGACGCCGCGTTCGGCGACGGCCCGCGCGACCAGGACTCCCCGATGGGCGTGGTCGGCGCGGCCCGCGTGGGCGGCGACATCGCGGCGCTCGACATCCCGGCGACCCAGAAGGTCGCGATGTCCTTGATGCTGGTGGCGGGCTTCAACCTGTCGCTGTTCCTGTTCAACATGCTGCCGCTGCTCCCGCTCGACGGCGGCCACATCGCGGGCGCCCTGTGGGAGGCGCTGCGGCGCAACCTCGCCCGCGTCTTCCGCCGCCCCGACCCGGGCCCCTTCGATGTGGCGAAGCTCATGCCCGTCGCGTACGTGGTGGCCGGGATCTTCGTCTGCTTCACCATCCTCGTCCTCATCGCGGACGTGGTGAATCCGGTGAAAATCTCCTGATCCCGTGGGACATGAGGCGGCCGGGCACTCTATGTGCCCGGCCGCCCCTCTTTGGGTGGATGTACGGGGCGCAGTGTGCTCGGGCGTGCGCCGGTGACGTAATCTCGGAAGCCTCTGGACTCGATCCTCGATCCATACCTTGGGGTTGCACAGCAGATGACTGCGATTTCACTCGGCATGCCGGATGTACCGCTCAAGCTCGCCGAGCGGCGCAAGAGCCGGCAGATCCAGGTCGGCACGGTCGCCGTCGGCGGTGACGCCCCGGTCTCCGTGCAGTCGATGACGACGACGCGTACGTCCGACATCGGAGCCACCCTCCAGCAGATCGCCGAGCTGACTGCCTCCGGCTGCCAGATCGTGCGCGTCGCCTGCCCGACGCAGGACGACGCCGACGCGCTGCCGATCATCGCCAAGAAGTCGCAGATCCCGGTCATCGCCGACATCCACTTCCAGCCGAAGTACGTCTTCGCCGCCATCGAGGCGGGCTGCGCGGCCGTCCGGGTCAACCCGGGCAACATCAAGCAGTTCGACGACAAGGTCAAGGAGATCGCCAAGGCGGCCCGCGACCACGGCACCCCCATCCGCATCGGGGTCAACGCGGGCTCGCTCGACCGGCGCCTGCTCCAGAAGTACGGCAAGGCGACCCCCGAGGCGCTCGCCGAGTCGGCCCTGTGGGAGGCGTCCCTCTTCGAGGAGCACGACTTCCGCGACATCAAGATCTCGGTCAAGCACAACGACCCCGTCGTCATGGTCAACGCGTACCGGCTCCTCGCCGAGCAGTGCGACTACCCGCTCCACCTCGGCGTGACGGAGGCGGGCCCCGCCTTCCAGGGCACCATCAAGTCGGCCGTCGCTTTCGGCGCGCTGCTCTCCGAGGGGATCGGCGACACGATCCGCGTCTCGCTCTCGGCGCCGCCGGTCGAGGAGATCAAGGTCGGCAACCAGATCCTCGAATCCCTGGGCCTGCGCCCGCGACGCCTGGAGATCGTCTCCTGCCCGTCCTGCGGGCGCGCGCAGGTGGACGTCTACAAGCTGGCGGAGGAGGTCACCGCCGGTCTGGACGGCATGGAGGTCCCCCTCCGCGTGGCCGTCATGGGCTGCGTCGTGAACGGCCCGGGCGAGGCTCGCGAAGCGGACCTGGGTGTCGCCTCGGGCAACGGCAAGGGCCAGATCTTCGTCAAGGGTGAGGTCATCAAGACCGTCCCCGAGTCGAAGATCGTGGAGACGCTGATCGAGGAGGCGATGAAGATCGCCGAGCAGATGGAGAAGGACGGGGTGGCCTCCGGCGAGCCGTCTGTGGCCGTCGCGGGCTGACACCGGCCTCCTGGTGGCCGGCAGCGGCTGTCCCGGGCTGTCATCGGCTCGGGCCGCTTCGGCTTTGCGCGCGCTCGTCCACGGGGTCCGTCCCGTCGGGCGGGCGCGGCTCTCGTTGTGGCCGGTCGCGCAGTTCCCCGCGCCCCTGGAATGCGCACTGCGTGCGGCATTCCTCCCGGTTCATGGGCGCGGCTCTCGTCGTGGTTGCTCGCGCCGTTCCCCGCGCCCCTGAGATGCACACTCCGTGCGCAACCTCAGGGCCAGGTCCGCCTACAGCGCCTCCCCGAGCCGACGCCGCAGTCGTAAGAAGACGCCCCAAGAGGCGCGAGGAACGGCGCGAGCAACCACGACGGCGCCGCAGCCGCAAAAGGCCCGCATGGGGCAGACGCCCCCGAGGGGCGCGAGGAACGGCGCGAGCAACCACGACGGCGCCGCGGTCGCAAAAGGCCCGCATGGGGCAGACGCCCCCGAGGGGCGCGGGGAACTGCGCGACCAGCCACGATGGTGGCGCGGTCGCGAGAGGTCCGCATGGGGCAGACGCCCCCGAGGGGCGCGGGGAACTGCGCGAGCGGCCACGATGGCGCCGCGGTCGCGAGAGGTCCGCATGGGGCAGATGCCCCGAGGGGCGCGAGCGGCGGGCGCCGCCGTCGCGAGGGCCGGTCGCAGCGCACTCGCAGGCGTGGGACGACGTCGAACGGGCACACGGGTGCGGGCCACCCCCGGGGCCCCGGCCGAGGCAGAGGCGGCTCAAATCACCGACAGGTACAGTGCGGAGATCACCGGCCCCCACCGGAAGCCACATCAGAGCCACACCAGAAGCCCCGGCCAGGGCCCCGCCAGCAGCCCAGCCGAACACACCTCCAGCCCCATAAGTAGGCCCCGCCCGTGTTGACTCAGACCACCACCCGGGTCCTCGAACCGAGTGACCTGGACGCCGCGCTCGCCGTGCTCGACCGCGAGCCCGTCGCCAACGCCTTCGTGACGGCCCGCGTCCGCATCGCGGGCCTGGACCCGTGGCGGCTCGGCGGCGAGATGTGGGGCTGGTACGAGGACGGCATGCTGGAGTCGCTCTGCTACGCGGGCGCCAACCTCGTCCCGATCTGCGCGACGGACCGCGCCGTACGCGGCTTCGCCGACCGGGCGCGCAGGGCGGGCCGCCGCTGCTCGTCGATCGTCGGCCCGGCGGAGCCGACCGCCCTGCTGTGGCGGCTCCTGGAGCACAGCTGGGGCCCGGCCCGCGACGTCCGGCCTCACCAGCCGCTCATGGTGACCGACCGGATGCCCGCCGACATCACCCCGGACCCGTACGTCCGCAGGATCCGCAAGGACGAGATGGACGCGATCATGCCCGCGTGCGTGGCGATGTTCACGGAGGAGGTCGGCGTCTCCCCGATGGCCGGCGACGGCGGCCTGCTCTACCAGGCGCGGGTCGCCGAACTGGTCGGCTCGGGCCGCTCCTTCGCCCGCCTCGACGAACGCGGCCGGGTCATATTCAAGGCGGAGATCGGCGCCGCGACCGACCAGGCGTGCCAGATCCAGGGCGTCTGGGTCGCCCCGGAGCACCGCGGCCGCGGCCTCGCCGCCCCCGGCATGGCAGCCGTCCTGCGCTACGCCCTCGCCGACGTCGCCCCCGTCGTCAGCCTCTACGTCAACGACTTCAACACCCCGGCCCGTGCCGCGTACCGCCGGGTGGGGTTCGAAGAGGTCGGCGAGTTCATGAGCGTCCTGTTCTGAAGCGCCCGGGGCTGTCGCCCCGGCCAGGCCCCTCCGGGGTACCCTCCGGGCATGCCGCACCGGAACCGTACGGACGACACCGCCGTCACCATCGGCCCCCTCGATCTGCAGGCCCGCGTCGACGAGGCGCTCGCCGTCCAGGCGCACGCGTTCGGCCTGAGCGACGAGGAGATCGCCGTACGCCGCCAGATCGTGCTGCGCCACATCACCTACGCGGGCGCCCGCGCGCTCGGCGCGACCACGGAGACCGGCCGCCTGGTCGGCTTCGTCTACGGCATGCCGAACGACCGCGCGCACTGGTGGTCCACGGTCGTCGAGCCCTACCTGCGCGCCCGCGGCCACGACCAGTGGCTCGACGACTCCTTCGTCATCACCGAGCTGCATGTGCACCCCGGCTACCAGAACCGCGGCGTCGGCCGCCGCCTCATCACCACCATCACCGACGGCGCCACCGAGCCCCGCTCGATCCTCTCCGCGATCGACTTCGACAGCCCGGCCCGCGGCCTCTACCACTCCCTCGGCTACGACGACCTCGCCCGCCAGGTCCTCTTCCCGAGCGCCCCGAGGCCGTACGCGGTGATGGGCGCCCCGCTGCCGCTGCGCCGCTGAACACCGGGGCCGTACCGGAACCGATTTCCGGCGGCGCCACCCGCCCGGCTAACCTCCTGGGCACAACCCTTTCGTCGCAGGAGTCAAGAATCATGGCCAAGGTCCAGGTCCAGCGCATGTCCCGGTTGATGGTGAAGACACTGCGCGACGACCCGGCGGACGCCGAGGTGCTGAGCCACAAGCTCCTGGTCCGCGCCGGTTTCGTGCGCCGCACCGCCGCCGGTGTCTGGTCCTGGCTGCCGCTCGGCCGCAGGGTCTACGCCAACGTGGAGCGCGTCGTCCGCGAGGAGATGGACGCCATCGGCGCCCAGGAGGTCCTTCTCCCCGCCCTCCTGCCCAAGGAGCCCTACGAGGCGACCGGCCGCTGGACGGAGTACGGCGCCGAGCTGTTCCGTCTCAACGACCGCAAGGGCGGCGACTACCTCCTCGGCCCGACGCACGAGGAGATCTTCACCCAGCTGGTCAAGGACCAGTGCACGTCCTACAAGGACCTGCCGGTGATCCTCTACCAGATCCAGACGAAGTACCGCGACGAGGCGCGCCCCCGCGCCGGCATCCTGCGCGGCCGCGAGTTCCAGATGAAGGACTCGTACTCCTTCGATCTGACCGACGAGGGCCTCGCCGAGTCCTACGCCCTGCACCGCGCCGCCTACCAGCGCATCTTCGAGCGCCTCGGCCTCGACTACCGCATCTGCGCCGCCACCGCGGGCGCCATGGGCGGCTCGAAGTCCGAGGAGTTCCTCGCCCCGGCCGGCGCCGGTGAGGACACCTTCGCCGACTGCCCGCACTGCGACTACGCGGCCAACACCGAGGCCGTCACGTATCCGCTGAAGCCGGTCGACGCCACCGACGCGCCCGCGCTCGAAGAGATCCCCACGCCCGACACCCCGACCATCGAGACGCTCGCCGCGCACCTCGACGTCCCGGCGTCGGCCACGCTCAAGAACCTCCTGGTCAAGGTGGACGGCGAGATCGTCGCCGTCGGCGTCCCCGGCGACCGCGAGGTCGACATGGACAAGGTCGAGGCGCACTTCTCCCCGGCCGCCGTCGAGCTCGTCACGGCCGAGGACTTCGAGGGCCGCGACGACCTCGTCCGCGGCTACGTCGGCCCGCAGGGCCTGGAGAAGGTCACCTACCTCGCCGACCCCCGCGTCGCCCCCGGCACCGCCTGGATCACCGGCGCCAACAAGTCCGGCGTCCACGCGAAGAACGTCGTCGCGGGCCGTGACTTCGAGGTCTCCGAGTACGTCGACGTCGTCGTGGTGCAGGAGGGCGACCCCTGCCCCAACTGCGGTACGGGCCTCAAGCTCGACCGCGCCATCGAGATCGGCCACATCTTCCAGCTCGGCCGCAAGTACGCCGACGCCTTCCAGCTCGACGTGCTCGGCCAGAACGGCAAGCCGGTCCGCGTCACCATGGGCTCCTACGGCATCGGCGTCTCGCGCGCCGTCGCCGCCCTCGCCGAGCAGCACGCCGACGACAAGGGCCTCATCTGGCCCGAAGAGATCGCCCCGGCCGACGTCCACGTCGTCGCGGCGGGCAAGGCGCTCCAGACGGAGCTGGCTCTGGAGGTCTCCGACAAGCTGGCCGCCGCCGGTGTCCGCGTCCTGGTCGACGACCGTCCCGGCATCTCGCCCGGCGTGAAGTTCACCGACTCCGAGCTGATCGGCGTGCCGAAGATCCTGGTCGCGGGCCGCCGCAGCGCCGACGGCGTCGTGGAGCTGAAGGACCGCCGCACCGGCGAGCGCGAGGAGCTGACGGTCGAGGAGGCCGTCGCCCGCCTCACCGCGTAAGCACGAGCGACACGACGGCGCCCCGGACCCTCAGGTCCGGGGCGCCGTCGCATGCCGGAAAGTCTCAGAGCCAGCCCGCGAACTCCAACAGGTTCTCCCCGTCCCGCTCACGCCCCACGCGCAGCGCCCGCACCCCGGACTCCACCGCCCGGAACAGCGTCCAGCCGCGCAGCCGCTCCTGGTCCACGTCCAACGACTCGGCGAGACGCTTCACCCGGCGGCGCGTGATCGCGGGCCCCGACGGCGAGCCGATCAGGTCCTCGACGCGGTCGCGCACGAGCCGCGCCAGATCGAAGGCCCGCTCGCCGACGACCGGGTCCGGCCCGATGGCCAGCCACGGCATCCGCTCCCCGGACAGCACCTTGGACTGCCGGAACGTACCGTGGAGGAGCCGCACCTCGGGCGGCTCCTCCACCAGCCCCGCGCGGGCCTCCAGCGCCGCTTCCACCAGCGGCGCGACCTCGGGGAACGCGGCCACGCCCGCCTGCATCGCCGTCGCCTGGCGGCCCGTGCGCTCGGGCACCGTCTCGCAGTTGCGCCCGGCCGGCGGCTCCGTCCACAGGCGGCGCAGCGTCCCCGCCGCCTCCAGGAGCGCCTTCGCCTCCGGCAGCGTCCGTACGGAGACCTCGGGGTGCAGCCGCTCCAGGAGCAGCGCCCCGTCGGTGAACCCGGGGTCCAGGAGGCGTACCGCGCCGAAGCCGTCCCACTGGGTCAGCGCCGCGCGCTCCGCCTCGGGCCGGAACCGCTCCGGGGCCAGCTTCAGTACCGCGGGCGAACCGTCCGCCGTACGGACCTGGGCGACCATACTGCTGCGCCCGCCGGGCAGATGCACCCGCTCGACGGTCACCTCACGCCGGGCCGCGGCCTCGGCCAGCAGGGCCTCGACCCGGCCGAGCCAGGCCGTCGCCCCGTCGTCGCGCACCTCGCCGAGCGCGTTCACCAGCCGCTGCGGAGGTTCGAAAGCCATGCGCGAGAGATCCCTTCCACACCGACTGCCCGGCCGCTGAAGTGCAGCGACCGCTTACGTACGGGGCGCCGCCGAGGGGGACGCGGAGGGCACCGCGGCCCGTTCGGCGAGCCCAGGGAAGGCTACGCTCCCGCCGCGCCAGCGCACCGCACGGACCGCCGCCTCGCGCAGCGCGTCCGCCGCGGCCCTGCGCCGCCGGCCGCTCGCCGCGCGGACGAGGTCCGAGTAGGCCCCGGCGACCTTGTCCTCGATGTCGGCGGCGAGCCGGGCCGCCCCGGCCGCGTCAGGCACCGGGAACGGCAGCGCGTACGCGCCCGCGGACTCCTCGGGCGTGCCGTCCAGGTCCCGTACGGTGCGCCGCAGCTCGTCCCTGCGCGCGCGGTGCGCGTCGTACGCGGCCCGCGCCTCCGTGCGCCGGCCCTCGCGGATCCGGCCGCCGACGACCCCGTACCCGTACACCGCCGCGTGCTCGGCGCGCAGGGCCGCCTGCACCGCCGCGAGCAGATCCTTGTCGCTCTCCGTGTCGCTCATCCCCGTCAGCCTTCCGTCAGCAGGTACGCGTGCCCGGCCCCGGCCGCCGCCACCGAGGCGAGCAGCCGCGCCTGTTCGGCGGGTGTGCCGGAGTCGGCGAGCGCCGTCATCCGGCGGTCCGACAGCGCCCGCTCGGCCGCCGCGAGCGCCTTCAGTACGTCCTTCTCGGCGACCGGGGGAGTGGTGGCGGAGGGCTTGAGAGCCTTGGGCTTCGCGGCGCCGCCGAACGCCTGGACGTGCCGCTCGACCTCCGCGCGCAGCGGGCCGAGCCGCGCCGCGAGCGAGGGGTGGGCGGCGAGCGCCTGGTCGTACTGGCCGAGGAGGTCGGCGCTCTCCCGGGCCGCACGCGCGCGTACCCGCTTCTCCTGCGAGACGGAGGGGGCGCCCTGGGCGCCGTCGTCTCCGCCGCTCGAACAGCCGGTCAGGAGCGCGGCCCCGGCGAGGGAGGTGAGCAGGGTCCTGCGGCGTGGCCCCCGTGGGGCCTGCGTGATGAGCGGCACGGGCGGTCGTCCTCGGCAGACTGGCGGCGGTTCGGGCACGACCGGGACGGCGTGGCCGGTGATCACCGTACCGTCGCCCCCCGCCCGGTGGACCGCAACACCCCCCTGGACCGGATACCCTTTGACCTGACGCGCATGGAATGCCGACACACCACAACAGCACACGCGGCCGAGGAGTCACCCGGATGAGCACGACCCAGAACGAGAGGCTGCGGGAACTACTGGAACCGCTCGTCAGCTCACAGGGGCTCGACCTCGAAGAGATCGAGATCGCCTCGGTAGGACGCAAGCGGGTGCTGCGCGTCGTCGTCGACTCCTTCGAAGGGGCCGACCTCGACAAGGTCGCCGATGTGAGCCGCGCGCTCTCGGCGAAGCTCGACGAGACGGACGCCATGGGCGACGGCGAGTACGAGCTGGAGGTCGGGACACCGGGCGCCGAGCGCGCCCTCACCGAGCACCGCCACTACGTCCGCGCGACGGACCGCCTCGTCAGGTTCCAGCTCACCGACGAGTCCGAGCTGGTGGCGCGCGTTCTCGAGGTCGACGACGACGGCCTCGACCTCGAAGTACCGGGCGTGAAGGGCCGCAAGGCCACCGCCCGACGGCTCGGCTTCGGTGACATCGCCAAGGCGCGGGTCCAGGTCGAGTTCAACCGCAAGAACAAGAACGACGCATCAGAAGCAGAGGAGGCGTAGCCGTGGACATCGACATGAGTGCCCTGCGGGGTCTGGTCCGGGAGAAGGAGATCTCCTTCGATCTGCTGGTCGAGGCGATCGAGTCGGCCCTCCTCATCGCCTACCACCGCACCGACGGCAGCTTCCGCCGCGCGCGCGTGAAGCTGGACCGCGAGAGCGGCCACGTCACGGTGTGGGCGACGGAGGACCCGGCGGACCTCGAAGAGGGCCAGGAGGCCAAGGAGTTCGACGACACCCCGTCCGACTTCGGCCGGATCGCCGCGACCACCGCCAAGCAGGTCATCCTGCAGCGGCTGCGCGACGCCCAGGACGACGCGACGCTCGGCGAGTACGCGGGGCGCGAGGGCGACATCGTGATGGGCGTGGTCCAGCAGGGCCGCGACCCGAAGAACGTCCTGGTCGACATCGGCAAGCTGGAAGCGATCCTGCCGGTGCAGGAGCAGGTGCCGGGCGAGGAGTACCAGCACGGCATGCGCCTGCGCTCGTACGTCGTCCGCGTCGCGAAGGGTGTGCGCGGCCCGTCCGTGACGCTGTCGCGTACGCACCCCAGCCTGGTGAAGAAGCTCTTCGCCCTGGAGGTGCCGGAGATCGCCGACGGCTCCGTCGAGATCTCGGCCATCGCCCGCGAGGCCGGCCACCGTACGAAGATCGCCGTGCGTTCGACGCGCAGCGGGCTCAACGCCAAGGGCGCCTGCATCGGCCCGATGGGCGGCCGCGTGCGCAACGTGATGGGCGAGCTGAACGGCGAGAAGATCGACATCGTCGACTGGTCGGACGACCCGGCGGAGATGGTCGCCAACGCGCTCTCCCCGGCCCGGGTCTCCAAGGTCGAGATCGTCGACCTCGGTGCCCGCTCCGCGCGCGTGACGGTCCCCGACTACCAGCTCTCCCTCGCCATCGGCAAGGAGGGGCAGAACGCCCGTCTCGCGGCCCGGCTCACCGGCTGGCGCATCGACATCCGCCCCGACACCGAGCAGGGCGCGGAATAAAACCTGGCGCTCCGCGCTTGGATCACGACAGCATGTGACGTCAGTGGATGACGCCGCCTGTGACAAGAAACAGCCGTTCGATTCTTGCCCCGGAAGGGGTGAGGTCGGTACGGGGAGGTAGACTTAACCGTGTCTGGCCGGACGCATGCCCGCGCATGCCCTGAGCGAACCTGTGTGGGATGCCGGGAGCGAGCGGCCAAGAGCGATCTGCTGCGGATCGTGGTGATCGAGGGCCGGTGTGTCCCCGATGATCGCGGTACGCTGCCCGGCCGGGGTGCCTATGTGCACCCCGCCCTGGTCTGTCTCGACCTGGCGGTCCGCCGCCGGGCGTTCCAGCGGGCGTACAAAGCCGCTGGACCGTTCGACACGGAGGCGCTGCGCCACCGAGTCGAGCAGGCAACACCGTAAGAAGCGCCGCACGGAGCCCCTGTGCGGCCCTGGTACCCCGCGAGTTGGAAGTAGGTCGAGATTGCGATGAGCACTCGATGAGCACGCGATGAGTACGCCCATGAAGTAGCGACGGTCCGGCGTAACCCGGACCTAAAAGGAGCGAAGTGGCTAAGGTCCGGGTATACGAACTCGCCAAGGAGTTCGGCGTAGAGAGCAAGGTCGTCATGGCCAAGCTCCAAGAACTCGGTGAATTCGTACGTTCTGCGTCCTCGACGATCGAGGCGCCGGTAGTACGCAAATTGACTGACGCCCTCCAGCAGGGCAACGGCGGCAAGCCCGCCGCGAAGAAGGCGCCCGCGAAGCCCGCGGCGCCGCGTCCCACCCCCTCGCCCGCGCAGGCCGCCAAGCCTGCCGCGCCGCGTCCGCCGGCCCCGAAGCCGGCCGCCGCCGAGCAGGCTCCGGCCGCTCCGGCAGCCCCCGCGGCGTCCCCCGCGTCCCCGGGTCCGCGCCCCGGCCCGAAGCCGGCTCCCAAGCCCGCTTCGCCGGCTCCGGCCGCGCCCGAGTTCACGGCGCCTCCCGCGGCTCCCGCCGCCCCGGCCGCTTCGTCGGCCCCGGCGCAGAGCGGCCCGCGTCCCGGCGCCCGTCCCGGTGCCCCCAAGCCCGGCGCCCGTCCGGCGCCCGGCCAGGGCCAGGGCGGCCAGGGCCGCGACAACCGCGGTGAGCGCGGCGAGCGCGGCGGCGACCGTCAGGGCGCCCCGCGCCAGGGCGGTCAGGGCGGCGCGCCCCGTCCCGGTGGTGCCCGTCCCGCGGGTCCCCGTCCGGGCAACAACCCCTTCACCTCTGGTGGCTCCACCGGCATGGCGCGCCCGCAGGCGCCCCGTCCGGGCGGCGCGCCCCGTCCCGGTGGCCAGGGCGCCCCGGGCGGTCCGCGTCCGCAGGGCGGCGGCCAGGGTGGTCCCCGTCCGCAGGGCCAGGGCGGCGCCCGTCCGACCCCGGGCGGCATGCCTCGTCCGCAGGGCGGCGCGGCCGGTCCGCGTCCCGGCGGCGGCCCCGGTGGCAACCGTCCGAACCCGGGCATGATGCCGCAGCGTCCTGCCGCGGGCCCGCGTCCCGGTGGTGGCCCCGGCGGTGGCCGTGGTCCCGGCGGCGGCGGTCGTCCGGGTGGCGGCGGCGGTCGTCCCGGTGGCGGCGGCTTCGCCGGTCGTCCCGGTGGCGGTGGCGGCGGCGGCTTCGCCGGTCGTCCCGGCGGTCCCGGTGGCGGTGGCGGCGGTTTCGCCGGTCGTCCCGGTGGCGGCGGTGGCCGTCCCGGCTTCGGTGGCCGTCCCGGTGGCCCCGGTGCCCGTGGTGGCACGCAGGGTGCGTTCGGCCGTCCCGGCGGGCCCGCCCGTCGCGGTCGCAAGTCGAAGCGGCAGAGGCGCCAGGAGTACGAGGCCATGCAGGCCCCGTCGGTCGGCGGCGTCATGCTGCCTCGCGGCAACGGACAGACCGTCCGCCTGTCGCGCGGTGCCTCGCTCACCGACTTCGCCGAGAAGATCAACGCCAACCCGGCGTCGCTCGTCGGCGTGATGATGAACCTCGGCGAGATGGTCACTGCCACGCAGTCCGTCTCCGACGAGACGCTGAAGCTCCTCGCGGACGAGATGAACTTCGTCCTCGAGATCGTCAGCCCCGAGGAGGAGGACCGCGAGCTGCTCGAGTCCTTCGACATCGAGTTCGGCGAGGACGAGGGCGGCGAGGAGATGCTCGTCTCGCGTCCGCCGGTCGTCACCGTCATGGGCCACGTCGACCACGGTAAGACCCGCCTGCTCGACACCATCCGCAAGACGAACGTCATCGCGGGCGAGGCCGGCGGCATCACGCAGCACATCGGTGCGTACCAGGTCACGACGGAGGTGAACGAGGAGGAGCGCAGGATCACCTTCATCGACACCCCCGGTCACGAGGCCTTCACCGCCATGCGTGCCCGTGGTGCGAAGTCGACCGACATCGCGATCCTCGTGGTCGCGGCCAACGACGGCGTCATGCCGCAGACGGTCGAGGCGCTGAACCACGCCAAGGCCGCCGAGGTCCCGATCGTCGTCGCGGTCAACAAGATCGACGTCGAGGGTGCCGACCCGACCAAGGTGCGCGGTCAGCTGACCGAGTACGGCCTCGTGGCCGAGGAGTACGGCGGCGACACCATGTTCGTCGACATCTCCGCCAAGCAGGGTCTGAACATCGACTCCCTGCTCGAGGCCGTGGTCCTGACCGCGGACGCCTCGCTCGACCTGCGGGCCAACCCGGAGCAGGACGCGCAGGGTATTGCGATCGAGTCGCACCTCGACAAGGGCCGCGGTGCCGTCTCGACGGTCCTGGTCCAGCGAGGCACGCTGCGCATCGGCGACACGATGGTGGTCGGCGACGCCTACGGCCGTGTCCGCGCCATGCTCGACGACAACGGGAACAACGTCGAGGAAGCGGGTCCCTCGACCCCCGTCCTCGTGCTCGGTCTCACCAACGTCCCGGGCGCCGGCGACAACTTCCTGGTGGTCGACGAGGACCGTACGGCCCGTCAGATCGCCGAGAAGCGTGCCGCCCGCGAGCGCAACGCCAACTTCGCGCGCCGCGGCGTCCGGTTCTCCCTGGAGAACCTGGACGAGGCCCTCAAGGCCGGTCTGGTGCAGGAGCTCAACCTCATCATCAAGGGCGACGCGTCCGGTTCGGTGGAGGCTCTCGAGTCCTCGCTGCTCCAGCTCGACGTCGGTGAAGAGGTCGACATCCGCGTCCTGCACCGCGGTGTGGGTGCGGTCACCGAGTCCGACATCAACCTGGCGACCGGCTCCGACGCCATCGTCATCGGCTTCAACGTCCGGGCAGCCGGCCGTGCGCAGCAGATGGCGGAGCGCGAGGGTGTCGACGTCCGGTACTACTCGGTGATCTACCAGGCCATCGAGGAGATCGAGGCGGCCCTCAAGGGCATGCTCAAGCCGGAGTACGAGGAGGTCGAGCTCGGCACGGCGGAGATCCGCGAGGTCTTCAAGTCGTCCAAGCTGGGCAACATCGCCGGTGTGCTCGTCCGGTCCGGCGAGGTCAAGCGCAACACCAAGGCGCGCCTGCTTCGCGATGGCAAGGTCATCGCGGAGAACCTCAACATCTCCGGTCTGCGTCGCTTCAAGGACGACGTCACCGAGATCCGCGAAGGGTTCGAGGGCGGTATCAACCTCGGCAACTTCAACGACATCAAGGTCGACGACGTCATCGCGACGTACGAGATGCGCGAGAAGCCGCGCGCCTGATCCTCACGGATCCACGCGGCAAGCAGGTTCGGGGCCGGTCGGCGGAGCTTATTTCCGTCGATCGGCCCCGGCCGTTGCGTGTACGGTTCCTGTATCGGGCGTCGCGTCAGCCACGCCCATACGAACCCGAACCGGCGGGACATCCGGACACACATGTATGTGGGGACTCTGTCCTTCGACCTGCTCCTCGGCGACGTCCACTCGCTGAAGGAGAAACGCTCCCTGGTCCGCCCGATCGTGGCCGAGCTCCAGCGCAAGTACGCGGTGAGTGCGGCGGAGACGGGGAACCAGGACCTCCACCGCAGGGCCGAGATCGGGCTCGCGGTGGTCTCCGGGGACACGGGACACCTCTCCGACGTACTGGACCGCTGCGAGCGGCTGGTCGCCGGACGGCCCGAGGTGGAACTGCTCTCGGTTCGACGCAGGCTCCACAGCGACGAAGACTGAAGCAACAAGCGAGACAGTTACTAAGGAGACGGACCAGTGGCCGACAACGCGCGCGCCAAGAGGCTGGCGGACCTCATCCGAGAGGTGGTGGCCAAGAAGCTGCAGCGCGGCATCAAGGACCCGCGGCTCGGCACCCACGTCACCATCACGGACACCCGCGTCACGGGTGACCTGCGGGAAGCGACCGTCTTCTACACCGTGTACGGGGACGACGAGGAGCGCGCCGAGGCGGCCGCCGGGCTGGAGAGCGCCAAGGGCGTCCTGCGGTCCGCGGTCGGGGCGGCGGCCGGGGTGAAGTTCACGCCGACCCTGACCTTCGTCGCGGACGCCCTGCCGGACAACGCCAAGACGATCGAGGACCTCCTCAACCGGGCGCGGCAGTCCGACGAGAAGGTGCGCGAGACGTCCGCGGGCGCCACGTTCGCCGGCGGCGCCGACCCGTACCGCAAGCCGGAGGCCGACGACGCCTCCGACGACGATGACACGGACGGCGACGCCTGAGCATGTCCGACCGCACCCCTCCGCCCGACGGCCTTGTCATCGTCGACAAGCCGTCGGGCTTCACTTCGCACGACGTCGTGGCCAAGATGCGCGGGATCGCCAGGACCCGCCGCGTCGGCCACGCGGGCACCCTCGACCCGATGGCGACCGGCGTGCTCGTGCTCGGCGTCGAGCGCGCCACCAAGCTCCTCGGCCACCTCGCGCTGACCGAGAAGGAGTACCTGGGCACCATCCGCCTGGGCCAGAACACCCTCACCGACGACGCCGAGGGCGAGCTGACCTCGTCCACCGACGCCTCCGGGGTCCGGCGCGAGGCGATCGACGCGGGCGTCGCCAAGCTGACCGGCGCCATCATGCAGGTGCCGTCGAAGGTCAGCGCCATCAAGATCAACGGCGTACGCAGCTACAAGCGGGCCCGGGACGGCGAGGACTTCGAGATCCCGGCGCGCCCGGTCACGGTCTCGTCGTTCACGGTCTACGACATCCGGGACGCGGTCGCCGAGGACGGGACCCCCGTCCTGGACCTGGTCGTCTCCGTGGTCTGCTCCTCCGGCACCTACATCCGGGCGCTCGCCCGCGACCTGGGCGCCGGCCTCGGCGTCGGCGGGCACCTGACCGCGCTGCGCCGCACCCGCGTGGGCCCGTACAAGCTGGATGCGGCGCACACCCTCGACCAGCACCAGCAGGAGCTGTCCGTGCTGCCGGTGGCCGACGCCGCCACTGCCGCGTTCCCCCGCTGGGACGTCGACGAGCGCCGCGCGAAGCTGCTGCTCAACGGCGTGCGTCTGGACATGCCCGAGGAGTACGCGGGCCGGGGGCCGGTCGGCGTGTACGACGCGGCCGGGCGCTTCCTCGCCCTCGTCGAAGAGGTGAAGGGCAAGGCCAAGAGCCTCGCCGTGTTCGGCTGAGCGGCTCGCGCACAGGTGGTGTCGCGTGGAGCGGCGGTCGTCCGGTTCCCGGGTGGCCGCCGCTCCACGTTCCCCCTTGCTCCCCTTCACAGGGTCCATCCACCGCGCCCATCGGTTCACCCCTTCGAGCAGGCGCTCGGAGTGATTCGGGGGAGTGCAAGGGGGCGCGTTCGCTCCGCGTCCTGTCCAGCTGATCACCGCGCGCCTACCGTGCAGGACATACGGGGCGTAACGGTAGGCGGCAGGAGGGGCGCGGCATGGTGGATCCGCCTCTGGTACGGATCTGTGACCCGGCCGGGCGGCCCCGCGGGACGGGGTTCGTCGCGGACGCCGACGGGACCGTCGTCACCAGCCACGAGGCGGTGGCCGGGGGCGGGGGTGTGGTGGTCCACGCGCCGGACGGGGCCACGTGGGCGGTGGACCCGGCATCGGTCGTCGAGCTGCCCGCGGTGGATCTGGCGCTGGTGCGCACCGAAGGGCTCGGGGTGGCGCCGCTGCCCGTCGGGGCGGACCCGCGCAGGGACCCCGGGACGTATCTGCGGATCGCCGCGGGCGGCTGGCGCGAGGCGCGGATCCTCGGCCACGTTGACGCCACCTACACCGTCGCCGGCCGCTGCCATCTGCTGCGCGGCGCCATGGAGCTGGCCGTGGGGACCGCCGGGGCCGACGCGCTGCGCCCCGGCGGCGGCGGCGCGGGCGGGCCCGTCCTCGACGCCGCCACCGGCGCGGTCGTCGCCGTCCTCGCCACCGCCCCGGACGCCGGGCACCCGGCGGCGGGGCTCGCGGTACCGCTGCGCACGGCCGCCGCCGCCGAGCCACGGCTCGCGCAGCTCCTGGCCCACGCCGACGCCACGGTCCCCGCGTACGGGGCCGAACTCAATCTGGCCGGGGTCCTGCAGCTGACGGCGGTCTCGGTGGGGAGCGACGGGCCGGGACGCCCGCCGGTCGACCCGGTCGAACGCCCGGACGTGGCAGGAGAGCTGGCGGAGTTCGCATCGGGCGGCGCGTCCGTCCTCGCGCTCGTCGGCGCCCCCGGGTCCGGCCGTACGACGGAGCTGGCGGCGTTCGCCGCGCGGCGGGCCGGGGGCGCTCATGCCGCACCGACCCTGTGGCTGCGCGGCGCCGACCTGGCGGGCGCCGACACCTCGGTGGACAACGCCGTGGCCCGAGCCCTGGAGCGGGCGGGCCGCATCGTCGCGGCGTCCATCGGGGCGGAGCCCGGCGCACTGGGGCAGCTGACCCTCGGGCGCGTCGCCGGGACCGCCCGCGCGGCCGGACAGCCGCTCGTGCTGCTGCTCGACGGGCCCGAGGAGATGCCGCCCGTCCTCGCGCACCGGCTCGCCGCGTGGTCCCGGGCGACCCAGGAATGCCTGGCGGCGACAGGAGCACGGCTCGTCATCGCCTGCCGCGCGGAGTACTGGGAACAGGCCGGGCCGCTGTTCGGCGCCGACGTGCTGCACGGGCGCGCGGGGCTGCTGCCCGCCTGCGTACGCCTCGGCGGCCTGGCGCCCGTACAGGCGCGGGAGGCCCGCGAACGGTACGGCGTCCCCGAGGACGCCCTGCCGCCCGAGGACGCGGGGCACCCGCTCGCGCTGCGGCTGCTCGCCGAGGTGCGGGCGGCGCTGCCCGCGGGGGCGGCCGGGCGCCCGGACCGCGACGAGGTGTTCGCGGCCCACCTCGACCTGCTGTGCCTGCGGGTCGCCGTACGGCTCGCCGCCGGCGGTCCCGTACGCGGGAACGCGGTACGCCGCCTGGCCGCCCGGGTCTCCGGACGACTGCACGAGGCGGCGCGGCGCAGCCTCGGCCCCGGGCAGGGAGACCTCGACCGCGCCACGTTCGAGGAGCTGTTCCCGTGGGGCGCGCGGGACGGGGTGACCGGCTGGGCGTCCGCCGTCCTCACGGAAGGCGTCCTCGTCCCCGCGGGCGGCGGCTACCGCTTCGCCCACGAGGAGCTGGCCGACTGGCTCCAGGGCATGCACCTGGACGTGGACGCGGCCCTCGACGCGCTCGTGTTCCGGCGGCGCGGCGACGGCTCGGTGCCGGTGCCGCGCCATCGGGCGGGCCCCGTGGTGCGGGCGCTGTTGCTGGTGGAGCGCCAGGAGGGCACGGAGGAGCTGGTACGGCGGCTGGGACAGTTGTGCGCCTGGGCCGAACCGTCCGCGGCCCCGGCGGAGGCCGGCTGGTGGGCCGCGCACCTGCTCGGCGCGGTGCTGCCGCGCGTGCGTGAGGCGACCGCCTGCCTGCCCGTCCTCGAGGAGCTGGCCGACCGCGGGGCGCTCGGCCCCTGGTTCTGGGACGCGCTGCCGGTCGACGACGACGTCCGCTTCGAGCTGCTGCGGCGCCTGGTCGTGCACGACGGCCGGGAGCCGGGCGGCCGGTACCTCGACACGGTCGCCGGACTCCTCGCGGCCGAACCGCGCCGGGCCCAGCGGCGCCTCATCCGCTGGTTCGACGACGACCGGCCGCTGCCCGCCCTCCCCGACGCCACCGTGGCGACGGCGGCGCAGGCGCTGCTGCACACGCACCGGCACGGAGCCGTCGACGACCTCGTGGAGGCCCTGGCCGAATCCGCGCACCCACGCGCCGGGGAACTCCTCGCCGGCCTCGCCGACGAGGAGCCCTCCGCGCTGTGCCGGGCCGTCGACCGCTGGGCGCACGACACACGCCCCGAGCGGCATGTGACGGCGATGGCGTACGGGCTGAGGACGGCCGCCCGGGTCACGGCCGAGCCCGACGCGGCACTGCTGCGCCGCGCCGCGCTCGACCTCCTGGCCAGCCCTTCCGACGCCGCCCTGCACAGCGCCGCGCTGGCCCTGCTCGTCCGTGACCCGCGCTCCCGCGCCGAACGGCTGGAGCGGGCGCTGCGGGAGCTCGCGGCCGACCCGCCGGTGCCGGTGCCGATGCCGGCACTGCGGCACACTTGACGCATCCCGGCCCCCGCCCCCGCCCGAACCCGCCCGATGAGAGACGCGGGCGGTCGGCATGGCACTCTTAGACCTGCGTATTCGGCACGGGACGGGCAGAGCGCCAGGACCGCCGGGATCGCAGGGACGGATTCGTCGTACACAGTTTTGCGAGGAGCAATCACCGTGCAGCGCTGGCGTGGCTTGGCGGACATCCCCCAGGACTGGGGGCGCAGCGTCGTCACCATCGGCTCCTACGACGGGGTGCACCGCGGGCACCAGCTGATCATCGGCCGGGCCGTGGAGCGCGCCCGTGAGCTGGGGCTTCCCGCGGTCGTCGTCACCTTCGACCCGCACCCGAGCGAGGTCGTGCGCCCCGGCTCGCACCCCCCGCTGCTCGCGCCCCACCACCGGCGCGCCGAGCTGATGGCCGAGCTCGGCGTCGACGCCGTGCTGATCCTCCCGTTCACCACCGAGTTCTCGAAGCTGTCGCCCGCCGAGTTCGTCGCGAAGGTCCTCGTCGACAAGCTGCACGCGCGCGTGGTCGTCGAGGGCCCCAACTTCCGCTTCGGCCACAAGGCCGCGGGCACGGTCGACTTCCTGGCCGAGCAGGGCGGTACCTACGACTTCGAGGTCGAGGTCGTCGACCTGTACGTCAGCGGCTCCGCGGGCGGCGGCCGGCCGTTCTCCTCGACGCTGACCCGGCGCCTCGTCGCCGAGGGCGATGTCGAAGGGGCCCGCGAGATCCTCGGCCGCCCGCACCGCGTGGAGGGCGTCGTCGTCCGCGGCGCGCAGCGCGGCCGCGAACTCGGCTTCCCCACCGCCAACGTCGAGACCCTGCCGCACACGGCGATCCCCGCGGACGGCGTCTACGCCGGGTGGCTGCACACCGACGGCGAGGCCATGCCCGCCGCGATCTCCGTCGGCACCAACCCCCAGTTCGACGGCGCCGAGCGCACCGTCGAGGCGTACGCCATCGACCGCACCGGGCTCGACCTGTACGGCCTGCACGTGGCCGTGGACTTCCTGGCCTACGTACGCGGCATGGCGAAGTTCGACTCCCTGGAGGAGCTCATCGAGGCCATCGCGAACGACGTGAAGCGCTCGCGTGAACTCATCGAGGGCTACGAGGCGTAGGTCACACCCGGATCGCCCCGGTCCATGTCACGAACGGGCCCGCCCCATCCGTCCGGTCGGTGGAAGCAGCAGCACTCACCCCGGCACAGGGAGCCCGTCATGGAAGCTCGTCTCAACATGTTCGCCAGCAAGTCGGCCATGGGGTTCGTGAAGCGCCTCGTCGCGGCGGGCATGACCCTCACGGACTCGGGCCTGCCGGCCGCGACCCAGGAGCTGGTGAAGATCCGCGCCAGCCAGATCAACGGCTGCTCGGGCTGTCTCGACATGCACACCAAGGAGGCCGCGGCCGCCGGGGAGACGTCGCTGCGGCTCAACCTCGTCGCGGCCTGGCGCGAGGCCACCGTCTTCACCGACGCGGAGCGCGCCGCCCTCGAGGTCACCGAGCAGGGCACCCGCCTCGCCGACGGCGCCGGCGGCGTCACGGACGAGGCCTGGGCGAACGCCGCCAAGCACTACGACGAGGACCAGCTCGGCGCCCTGGCCTGCCTCATCGCCAGCATCAACGCGTTCAACCGCTTGAACGTGATCACGCAGCAGCCGGCCGGGGACTACCAGGTCGGCCAGGCGGCGGCGTTCCACAAGAGCTGAGGCGCTCCGCTGTTTTCGGGGGCGGGGCGGGGCGGGACGGTGCGTCGCGGGCTGCGGGCCGGTGGGGGCTGGTCGCGCAGTTCCCCGCGCCCCTGAAGGCATGCGCTCCGCGCAGCCTTCCCCCTGGAGGTAGCGCACGCAGTGCGCATCTCCAGGGG
>NZ_JBIRPI010000020.1:0-171217 GCF_044332585.1 Streptomyces sp. NPDC016845
CCGCTTCAACTCGGCTTTCTCCTTGCGGAGTTGCCTGAGCTCGTCGTGCTCGGCGGTGGTCAGCCGGTCGTCACGCTGGCCGCGGTCGGCCTCGCACTGGCGGACCCAGCCGCGCAGGGCCTCGGGATGGATGCCGAGATCCTTGGCCACGTGCGCGACGGGGCGGCCGGTGGCCTGGGCCTCGCGGATGGCACGCTCGCGGAGCTCATCGGGGTATTCACGGGGTGCTGCCATGGTGCTGGTGGTTCTCATTCGCCAGGACCGTAACCCTGGCATGAGGGGCTCCACAAATCTCAGTACAGCTCAGTCCGTGGAAGCCGTGCACCCACCTCGTGGGCCGCCGGCACGCCGGGCACGGCCTTCGCGGGTCCTTCTCGTACGTGCCGCCGGCCTGGTCGGTCAGTTCCTTGAGCGCCGGCAGGTCCATGCCGGAGACGGCCAGGTCGCGGGGGGGGCCGGCCGGATCGCGGTTACTGAGCAGCGCATGGGGCGGAGCGCCTGAGCGGTGCGTATCGTGGGCGTATCGAAAAGCGGATACGCGCCGACAACACAGGGCCGACTTGGCTGGCGCCATGTCCTCTCGCGAACCAACACCCCTGCCCCTTTCTGTGACGCTGAGTGTCGCACCGATCAGCGACGCCGCCCACCTGGCCTTCGTACGGGCGCAACGGTCGGTCAACTTCGCGCAGACCCCCGCGTGGGGGCGGGTGAAGACGGAGTGGCGCAGTGAGTCGCTGGGATGGTTCGGGGGTGGGCGGCTTGTGGGGGCGGGGCTTGTCCTGCACCGGCCGGTGCCGGGACTGTCGCGGTTCACGCTTGCGTATCTGCCGTGGGGCCCAGATATCGCCTGGTCCGGGGAGGTCGGTGCGTGGCTCGACCCGCTGGCGGCATACCTCAGGGCCGGTGGCGCGTTCGCGATTCGGCTGTGCCCACCGGTGCGGACGCACATGTGGGGTGCGGCGCAGGTCAAGGACGGTGTGGCCGATCCGGGGGCGCGGCGGCTGACCGAGCTCTCCGATGGGCAGGTCGATCCGGTCGGTGCCGGGGTGAGCCGACGGTTGCGGGCGGACGGCTGGCTGCCGCAGAACCCTGAGGACGGGTTCGGGGCCGGGCAGCCGCAGTTCACGTACGAGGTGCCGCTGGCGGGAAGGTCCGAGGACGATGTCCTGAAGGCCATGAACCAGCAGTGGCGCCGCAACATCAAGAAGGCCGCGAAGGCGGGGGTCGAGGTCACAGTCGGTGGTGCGTCGGGCCTCGCGGCGTTCCACGAGCTCTACCTACACACCGCCGCGCGTGATGGGTTCACGCCGCGGCCGTTGGCGTACTTCGAGACGATGTTCGCGGAGTTGAGCGCCGAGGATCCTGGGCGGATCGCGCTCTATCTGGCACGCCATGAGGGTGTGTTGGTGGCCGCGACGGTCCTGGTGCGGGTCGGCGGACACTCCTGGTACGTGTATGGCGCCTCGTCGACGGCCAGGCGTGAGGTGCGGGGTTCCCACGCGTGCCAGTGGGCGATGATCCGCGATTCACTGGCGGCGGGCTGCGACGTGTACGACATGCGGGGCATCACGCCGACGCTCGACGCCGTTGATCCGCAGGTGGGCCTGGTCCGGTTCAAGGTGGGCACCGGGGGGCGTGCGGTGCGGTACGTCGGGGAGTGGGATCTGCCGCTGCGCACGTTGGTCTATCGCGCCTTCGCCCTGTACATGCGGCACGGGCGCTGAGCCCGCGCCGCACGGTTACCTGAGTGCGGCGGCCACCTCGTCGAGGCGGGCGCCGCGCGACGCCTTGACGAGGACGACATCGCCTTCGGTGAGGATCTCGTGCAGCCAGGCTTCGGCCGCTTGGTTGTCAGGGAACGCGACCGCCCGCTCCCTTGCGGTGTCGGCGATGGGACGGGCGGTTTCGCCGATGACGGCCACCAGGTCGGCGTGTGCGGCCGCGTACTCGCCCACCGCTCGGTGTTCGGCCTCGCTGTCGGCGCCGAGTTCGAGCATCGCGCCGAGTACGGCGATGCGGCGCCGGGCCGACATCGCGGCGAGCGTGTGCAGGGCGGCTCGGGTGGAGTCGGGGTTGGCGTTGTAGGCGTCGTTGAGCAGGGTTGCGCCGCTGGCGAGGGTGCGCAGTTCCAGTCGCCATTTGGACAGTGAAGCGGTGCTGAGGGCCACCGCCGAGGTGACCAGGGGAATGCCGGCTGCGAGTCCCGCCGCGGCGGCGGCCGCCGCGTTGAGTGCCTGGTGGGCACCCACGAACGGCAGCGCGACCCGGGCCCGGGCGTCGGAGGTGCGCAGCGTGAAGGTCGCCCGGCCCGCGCGGTCGAGGGCCAGGTCCTGGACGCACACGTCGGCGTGTGCGTCGGTGCCGAAGGTCAGGACCGGCCCGTCGGTCAGCGCACGCATCACGACGACGCGCGGGTCGTCGGCGTTGAGGACGGCGGTGCCGCCGGGTGCGAGGCCGCGCACGAGTTCGCCCTTGGTCCGTGCGATGGCCGTGCGCGAGCCGAACTCCCCGATGTGGGCTTGGCCGACGTTGAGCACGACCGCGATGTCGGGTGCGACCAGGCCGGTGAGGTGGGCGATGTCGCCGACGTGACGGGCGCCCATTTCGAGGGCGAGGAAACGGGTGTGCGCGTCGGCGCGCAGCATGGTCAGGGGCACGCCGAGTTCGTTGTTGTACGAACCGTGTGTGGCGACGGTCGGCCCAGCGCCCGAGAGGACCACGGACAGCAGATCCTTGGTGCTGGTCTTGCCCTGCGAGCCGGTCACCGCGACGACGGTCAGCCGCTCGCGCAGTCGGGCCACGGAGTGGGCGGCGAGTGCCCGCAGTGCGGTCGGTACGTCGTCGACGACGACGGTGGGCAGCGGTGTCGGCCGTGAACCGAGCACGGCGGTCGCACGGGTGCGGCCGGCGTAGTCGTGGCCGTCGACGCGCTCACCGGCCATGGCGACGAAGAGACCGCCCGGTTCCCCGTGCCGGCTGTCGAGGACGGCAGGCGCACTCACTGTGACCGTCGCGTCCCCCGTGGCCCGGCCGCCGACGAGCGCGGCGATCTCGGTGAGGGAGAGAGGGTGCGGGGCGAGGGATGGCTGGGTTCGAGTCATGACTTCAGTGAAGGCGGCCGGGTGTTTCCGGGGCGTATGCAGTTCTCGATACGCCGGCGATACGGGGTTGGGGTCGGGTGGGATGCCGCCCTTGCCGCTCGGCGTCGGGGGCGGGCTGCGGCTCCGGCTCCGGCTCCGGCTCCGGCTCCGGCTCCGGCCAGGCTGCCCGAGACGGGCTGTATTCATCTCAGGCTCACCTGTGTGATGGGAAAGTCGAAGTAGGTGTCCGGGTAGGGCTCGTCCGTGAGTGTGTAGTGCCACCATTCGCAGGCGTAGGAGCTGAATCCGCTGGTCTCCATGATGGAGCGAAGACGCTTGCGGCTGTCCGCCGCGACCTGCGAGATTCCTGCCGCTCCATGGTGCGAGACCGAGTCCATGAGGTCGTGGTCGCCGCCCATGGCGGCGAGGTCGCCGCTTTCCAGCTGATACAGCGTCAGGTCGACGGTGCTGCCCCGGCTGTGGCCCGACCTGGCGGCCACGTATCCGTTCTCGAACATTTCGGGCCGGTCGATACGGGGGTAGTGGCGCTGCTTGGTGCGGCCGTCCTCCGGCTGCCCGGACCAGCGCAGGAAGGAGTCCGCGGCACGTTGCGGGCGGTATCCGTCCCAGAGAAGCAGGCCGAATCCGTGCGAGGCCGCCTCTTCTCGGGCGCTCTGCAGTGCCGCACACAGAGCCCTGGTACCGACGATGCGGTTGGCCAGGTATCCGTCGACCGGTTTTCCGGTGAAGTTGTCCCAGGTGGCGTACTTGGCGTCCCAGCGGACCCCGGGCATGAACTCGTCCATGAAGACGAAGTCGTCACGCATCGGCCTGCTCCGTGGAGGGCAGGGGCCGGGCGAGCGCGCCGGTCACCAGACGGTCGATCACTTCGTGCAGCGGAACCCCGGCGGCGGCCATCATCCTCGGATAGCGGCTGTAGGAGGTCATTCCGGGGAACGTGTTGACCTCGTTGAGGACGATCTGTCCGTCGTCCTTGAGGAACAGGTCCACGCGGGCGAGGCCGCGGCAGCCCAGGGCACGGTAGACGGCCTTCGCCACGTCCTGGACGCGGGCCCGGGATCCAGCCGGAATATCGGCGGGGACGATCGGCGTCGCGTTGTCGGAGCCGGTCTCGGGTGCGTCCTCCTGATGGATCCGGAAGAACCCGTGGGACAGGGCGATACGGTCGACTTCCCCCGCGATCAGGTCCGTTCCGGCACCCAGGATGGCGCATCCCACCTCGCTGCCGACGACCGCTTCCTCGATGAGGACTTTCGTGTCGTACCGCCGGGCGACGTCCAGCGCGGCCGGCAGTTCTTCCGCATGCGTCACCTTGCTGACCCCGAAGGACGATCCCGAGCGGGCCGGCTTCACGAAGACGGGATAGGTGAGCCGGCCGGCGTCGATGGCCTCTCCCACCGCGACCGTCCGGAAATTCGGCGTGGCGATTCCGGCACCGGCGGCGACGGCGTAAGCGAGGGACTTGTCCATGCCCACCGCGGAACTCTGCACGTCGCAGCCCACGTACGGGATTCCGGACAGCTCGAGCAGCCCCTGGATCGCGCCGTCCTCCCCGAGTTTGCCGTGCAGCACGGGCACGACGACATCCAGGCCGACCGTCTCGTACTTTCCCTGGTCAAGAACGAGCAGTCCGCGCACATCGCGGTCCGGGGACAGCACAGCGGACCGGTGAGCGCCTTTCTCCCAGTCGGTGGCGGGGCCTTCGCAGAGTTTCCAGGCGCCGTCGCGCGTGATTCCGATGAAGTACGGCTCGTAGGTGTCCGGGGAGAGGTTCCGTGCGATTTCCAGCGCGGACTTGATGGAGATGGGGTGTTCCTCCGAGCAGCCCCCGAAGAGGATGCCGATCCGAAGCTTTGCCTCAAGCATGCTGATTCCTGCTCTCGAATTCCAGGCAGTTGACGATCGAGTTCTCGACCGTGTCTCTCAGGGCACGGTCGGTGTAATACGCGGTGTGCGGGCTGATGAACGCGTTCGGCATTTCCTGCAGCCGCAGCAGCGGCTTGCTGTCGATGGGCGCGTTTCGT
Organism: Streptomyces sp. NPDC016845; assembly: GCF_044332585.1. Taxonomy (NCBI): domain Bacteria; kingdom Bacillati; phylum Actinomycetota; class Actinomycetes; order Kitasatosporales; family Streptomycetaceae; genus Streptomyces; species Streptomyces sp. NPDC016845. The sequence continues at coordinate 5,126 of NZ_JBIRPI010000020.1, forward strand.
CGGTCGGCGTAGAACACGCCTTCCTCCCCCTCGACGACGTCGAGGGCGACACCGCCCAGGCGTCCGTCCTCCAGCGCCGCGACCAGCGCGACCGTGTCGATCAAGGCGCCCCGCCCGGTGTTGACCACGAACGCGCCGGGTTTCAGCCGCTGGATGCGCTCACGGTCGAGAAGGTGGTGCGTCTCGGCGTTGAGCGGTGTGTGGAGCGTGACGACGTCGCTCGTTCTCAGCAGCTCATCGAGCGACATCTCGTCGCCGAACGCATCGGATGCACCTGCGCGGCTTCCGTACGTCACTGTCCGGCATCCGAAAGCGCGGAGCCTTTCCGTGACGGCCGTGCCGATGCGCCCCGTCCCGACCACGCCGACAGTCAGGTCGCGCAGTTCCCTCCCCCGAACATCGTGCAGCCGGTAGTCGTGCACATCCGCGCGGCGGACGGTGGACTTGGCGTGGCGCACCGCCATCAGCAGCATCATCACCGTGTAGTCGGCGACGCCGTCGGGGGAATAGCAGACGTTCCCGACGGAAATGCCGACACGGCGCGCACAGTCCACGTCGATGTGGTCGTACCCGATGCTCCGGGTGGAGATGTAGGAGACGCCGACTCGGCTCAGCGCACGAAGTGTCTCCCGCGTGATCCGGGTCTTGTGCCCGACGCTGACGCACCGGTTTCCGGACGCCATGTGGACGTTGTCCTCCGACACCGCGGATTCCGTGATCCTCGGTGCCGCTCCGAATCGGGGCGCCAGCTCACGGAACCATGCTGCTTCGTCCCGCCCGCATCCGAATGCAGTGATTTCCACTGGCTCGCTGTAGGTCATGTCCCCATTCAAGGAAACGGGGTGTTGCCGGTGCGTATGCAGTTTTCAATACGCTGCCGATACGTCGTCTGTTCCGATACGTCGTCGGTTCCGCTGCGCCGGCCGGCCCGGTGTTCGCCGAACCGGCCATCGGCCGATCGCGGTGGCTGTCCGCTACGGACGGGGCCGCTCTCACAGGCCTGGCCGGGTCGGCGGCCGTCCGCGCGCAGCCGTCAAGCACGGCTGGGCACATGGCGGCGCCGGTGCGATCCGTCAGCAGGACACCCACTGAGGCCGGAGCGGGCTCTTCGGCGAAGGTGTCGGATCTGGTCGCCCAGCCGTAGTCGGCGCGAGACACCTCGCGTCGTCACGGCCGCGCCCCCGCATGATCGGCGAGGCGTGTGTCAGGGCCGCGCGGACGTGGGCGCGGGCAGTCGCACCGTGATGCGCAGGCCGCCGGTGTCGCGCGGGGTGAGGGTGAGGGTGCCGTCGTGTGCGCGAGTGATGGTGGTGACGATGGCCAAGCCGAGGCCAACGCCCGCCTGGGCGGCGTGGATGCGCTCGGTACCTCTCTGGAATGGTTCGGTGAGCGTCGAGACCAGGTGTGAAGTCAATTTCTCACCGGTGTTCTCGACCGTGAGCATCGCGGTGCCGGGGTGGGCGCTGGTAGTAATCCACACCGTGCCCTGTTCGGACAGATTGTGGACGATCGCGTTGTGCACGAGGTTCATGGTCAGTTGCAGCAGAAGGGCCGACGATCCGCTCGTGGGGGTGACGACGCCGCGGGTCTCGATGGTGACGCCGTTCCTCTCCGCGAGGGGGAGCAGCGTCTCGGTGGCTTCTTCCGCCAGGAGGGACAGGTCGACCTGTTCTCGGGTGAAGGACCGCTGGCTGGCGCGGCTGAGCAGGAGCAATGCTTCGGTCAGGTCTATCGCTCGGCTGTTGACTGCTTGGAGGCGGTCAAGGACCTCGCCGGCGTCGTGTGATGGATCGGTGCGGGCCACGTCCAGAAGTGATTTCGAGATGGCCAGTGGGGTGCGTAGTTCGTGCGAGGCGTTGGCGGCGAATCTCTGCTGCTCAGCGACGTGTGCTTCAAGCCGTTCGAGCATCGCGTCGAAGGCGTCGGCAAGTTCGCGGAATTCGTCCTGCCGTCCCGGCATCTGGATACGGTGCGAGAGCGATCCCGTAGCGGCTGTGCGGGTGGCTTTGGTGATGCGGGCCAGGGGGGCGAGCATACGGCCGGCGAGGAACCATCCCCCCAGGAGGCCGAACACGAGGAGGAACGCCATTACTGCGGCTGCCGTTGGTGCGAACCCACGCACGAAAGAAGTGACCGGATTTGCTTTCCATGCCCCGTTTTCATTGGTCTGCAGCCACCCCTGCTGCAGAAGGAACACTCCCATGGCGGCAAGCAGCAAGGCACCGGCGAGCACGAGGAACCCGGTATAGCTGAGGGTGAGCTTGAGGCGGACACTCAATCCAGGTGCCCTACCCACGGTTCCCTCCTGCGTCTGCGGCCTGCGGCTGCGCACCGATTCGGTAGCCGACGCCGGGGACCGTAGCGATGATCCACGGCTCACCGAGACGCTTGCGCAGTGCCGAGACGGTGATTCGGACAGCATTGGTGAACGGATCGGCGTTCTCGTCCCATGCGCGCTCCAGAAGTTCCTCAGCGCTGACGACACCCCCCTCGGCGGCGAGGAGGACCTCCAGCACAGCGAACTGCTTGCGCGTCAGCGCGACGTAACGACCGTCCCGGTAGACCTCGCGTCGGAACGGATCCAGTCGCAGCCCTGCCATCTCGCGAATCGGAGGCCGGCTGTGGGCACGTCTGCGGTCGAGCGCCCGGAGTCTGAGGACGAGTTCCCGCAGTTCGAATGGTTTCGTGAGGTAGTCGTCGGCGCCGACCTCGAACCCGGACACCTTGTCGTCGAGACGGTCGGCCGCGGTCAGCATGAAGATCGGCATGCCGCTGCCCGAGGCGATGATGCGCCTGGCGATCTCGTCACCGGAAGGGCCGGGGATGTCGCGGTCGAGGACGGCGATGTCATAGCTGTTGACGCTCAGCAATTCCAGGGCGGTGTCGCCGTCGCCCGCGAGGTCGGCCGCGATCGCTTCCAAGCGCAGACCATCGCGGATGGCTTCCGCCATGTAGGGCTCGTCCTCGACGATCAATACACGCATACTCCCGATGTTACGAGCGGGCACATATCGTCCGCGTATCAAAAATGGGAGCACACACGTCAAAGGGAGCACACACATCCCGCTCCCGCCCGGCAGCTCGGCCGGCGCCTCGTCGTCCAGTCGCAGCCCCCGGCCGCCTGGCGGGGGTCAAAGACGAAGCCCGCGAGTTCTGAGGTGATTCCGGTGGTGTGGAGAGTCTGACAATGGATCTTGCAGATCCGCGAGATCCACACCGGCCGCAGGGGAACGTACGGAGTGCGGCGTATCGAGTCTCTACCGAACCCGGAACGGTTCACACCCTCACCGAGGCGGGCCGTGCGGCGGTCGCGGAGGGGCGGCGGTTGTCGATCGGCGTGCTGGAAGACCTCTTCGCCCCTCTTGGCGAGGCACAACGCAGCGAATTGCTTCGCTTGCTGCGCCATCTAAATTAGACGACTGGTCTATTTTGGATTATACTGACAAACATGCCAGCCACTACAACCCGCAATGCCGACACACGCCGGAACATTCTCGACACCGCCCAGCGGATCATGGCGCACAAGGGCTACTCCGCGGTCGGCCTCAACGAGGTGCTTGCGGCGGCCAGCGTACCGAAGGGGTCCTTCTACCACTATTTCTCCTCCAAGGACGCCTTCGGGGAGGCCCTGCTGCAAAGCTACTTCGACGAGTACCTCGCCGACATGGACCGCGTACTCGCGCAGCCCGACCGATCCGCCGCCGAGCGCCTCATGGCCTACTGGGAGTCGTGGCGGGAGACGCAGAGCTTCGACGAGTGTCAGGGCAAGTGTCTCGCCGTGAAACTCGGGGCCGAGGTCGCCGACCTCTCCGAGCCGATGCGGCTGGCCCTCAAGGAGGGCACGACCGCCATCGTCGACCGCCTTGAGCGGGCCATCACCAGCGGCCGCGCAGACGGATCGATCACGACCGACGACGCACCGCGCGAGACGGCACAGGTTCTGTACGACATGTGGCTCGGCGCCAGCGTCATGGCCAAGATCCATCGGAGTCTCGGTCCCCTCGACACCACGATGGCCATGACACGCCAACTGCTGCACGTGTAGCGGCGGCGAACAACCTGTCCGAGTGTTACAGGCAGTGCGACTTGTACCGGCATCGAGTACTGGGCGTTCTCATCGGTTGCGGCGGGTTCCGGCGCGGTGCTGTCAGGACCAGGCGATCTCGCCATGACGGAACAGAAAGCGCCCCGTGCCGGAGCCGGGCTTCTCGGTGGCCAGGGTGACGATCGCGTCCGTGCCCTCGGTGACGGTCTGGGGCCCGCTGTGACCGTTGAGGTCGGTCGCGGTGTAACCGGGGTCGGCGGCGTTGACCCGGATGTCCTTGAGCGCCTTGGCGTACTGCGTGGTCAGCATCGTCAGCGCGGCTTTCGAGGAGGTGTAGAGCGGCGCGATGACGTGCGACTCGGGCCGGTCCGGGTCGTGGGTGAGAGCGAGGGAGCCCATGCCGCTGCTGACATTGACGATCACAGGGTCGTCCGATCGGCGCAGCAACGGCAGGAACGCGGTGGTGGTGCGGACGACGCCGATGACGTTGACGTCGAGGACGGCGAGGGCATCGGCGGCGGTGAGGTCGCTGGGGTCGCCGACGGGGCCCTGCACACCGGCGTTGTTGATCAGGACGTCGATCCTGCCCTCGTGCTCCGCGACGTTTGCGGCCGCGGCGGCCACGGACGCGTCGTCGGTCACGTCGATGGGGACGTAGCGTGCGCCGAGCGCGGCGGCCGCCTCCTCGCCCTGCTCGCGGTCGCGGGCTCCGACGAGCACGGTGTGCCCGCACTCGGTCAGACGGCGGGCGGTCTCCCGGCCGAGACCCTTGTTGGCTCCGGTGATGAAAGTGATCGTCATGCGTTCGATAGTGGCCGAGGTGAAGGAGGCGGACCAGGGACGCTTCGTCGGTAGGAAGACCAGTACCACCTTGGGGTCCACACGTATGACCGGGGATGAAGAATGACGGAGAACATGCCGACGGCACCCGGAACCGGATTGGGCGCGATGATCCGCACCTGGCGGGACCGGCTGCCCCCGTCGGCCGCCGGGCTGCCGGTGACCCGCGGGCGCCGGGCGACCGGACTGCGGCGCGAGGAACTGGCCGAGTTGGCCGGGGTATCGGTCGATTACGTCGTGCGCCTGGAGCAGGGGCGGGCCACGACGCCCTCGGCGTCGGTGGTGGCGTCCCTGGCGCGCGCCCTGCGGTTGTCCACCGCGGAGCGGGACCACCTGTACTGGCTCGCCCGGCTGCTGCCGCCGACGGACGGCGTGCTCTCCGACCATCTGCCACCTGGCATGCGGCGGGTGCTCGCTCGTCTCGGGGACGTGGCGGTCGCCGTGTTCGCGGCGGACTGGCAACTGGTGTGGTGGAACCACGGCTGGGCCGCCCTGCTGGGCGACCCCTCCGCCGCGCCGCCGCGGCTGCGCAACTTCGCCCGCGACAGGTTTCCGGTGGACGCCGGCCCGGCGCGCCTGGCGCTGTGGCCGGTGACCGAGGCCGATCGCGACGCCACCGACGCCGCCGTCGTCTCCGACCTGCGCCGCGCCACCGGCCGCTTCCCCCGGGACCGTCGCCTGGCCACGTTGATCCGTGAACTGAACGCGGGCAACAAGAGGTTCGCCGAGCTGTGGGCGCACGGCGAGGTGGCCGCGCACCGCGAGGACCACAAGACGATCGAGCATCCGGCGGTGGGCCCGGTCACGGTGGATTGCGATGTGCTGAGCGAAGGCGACTCCGAACACAAGATCGTCATCATGACCGCGATGCCTGGCAGCGAGGACGAGACCAAGCTACGACTCACCGCGGTCACCGGAGCGCCGGCTACCGTACGCGGCTGATCCCGTCCCCCCGTACGCGGGTGATCCCGTCCCCCCGTACGCGGCTGATCCCTTCCCCCGTACGCGGGTGATCCCACCCTCTGTAAGCGGTGGGGCCCGCTTCCCCATCGACCGATCAGGACCCGGCCCGTGCTGTCCGTCGTACCGGCCAGGCGATCAGCGTCGTGGCCAGAGCAACCACCGCGAGCGCCGAGCCGGCGGCCAGGACGGTGACCGGATCCCAGACCTTGCCGAGCACCTGTACGAGGACGGGGAAGGCGAATCCCACGTAAGTGAGGCTGTAGAAGACAGCGATCACGGTCGAGATGTTCTGCGGGCCGGCGAGTGACTCCGCGAGCTGGAGGCCGCTCACCAGCAGGAGACCGTAGGCCGATCCCAGGACGACCGCTGCGACCAGCATCAGGACCAGTGAACCGGTGGCCACGGTGAGCGCAGCGGTGAGCAGCCCCGCGATCACCGCCGTCATTCCGGCCCGGAACGGCGCGGCCGGGGAGCGCCGGGCCAGACGTCGCGCCCCGGGCTGCACCGCGATCCCACTGCCCAGGGTGATGGCGGCGACCACGCCTCCGCCGACGGCGCCGTACCCGCCCAGCGGCACCAGCACGGGCAGCGCCGCGAGCGAGACGGTCGCGGCCCCGAAGACCCAGGGCGCGGTGGGAAGCACCGCGGTCAGAAAGACACGGCTGGTGAGGACCTTCATCGGCCCGGCACCCGGGTGCGGCCTGGCCTTGCCTCGCCCGGCGGCGGACGGAGCCGCCGCGGGAGCACGCCACACCACCGGCACTGTCAGTGCCACCAGTGCTATGTGCACCAGGTAGGCCGCGGTCTGGGGTGAAGGCAACCACTGGACGATGACTCCGGACAGCAGTGGTCCGACCGCGAACCCGGCGGTCAGCGCGACCGCCGACCGCCGCGCTCCCGCTCCCTCCTCCCTGGCCTTACCGGCCTTACCGGCCTTACCGGCCTTACCGGTGTCGGAGAGTTCCTTGATCCATGCCGTTCCCGGTCCGAATGCCGCGCCCGCGCTGATGCCGACCAGGATCCGTCCGGCCAGGACCGTCCCGAACGCCCCGCCGGAGGAAAGGATCACCGCGGAGCCGAGCGCGGAGAGCAGCAGGGCTCCCAGGAGCACACGCCGCCGGCCGAGACGGTCGGAGAGCCGGGCCATGACCAGCAGAGCGGGGATGAGCCCCAGCGCGTAGGCGCCGAACAAGCCGTTGACCTGAGATCCGCTCAAGTCGCCGCGGTAGACCTGCAGGACGGAAGCGAACATGTTTGCCCCCCACCCCACGGTGAAGACGGCGGCCGCCGGCCGCATCCACGCGGCCCACGGAGCCCTCGTCGACGTCTTCACCGACGTCTTCACCGATGTCTCCGCCGCGGCCGGTGCGTCGGCGCCGGAAGAAAACGCACCCTGAACCGGCCCGTCGCCGCCGGAATTCGGTAGGTCGACAGCGGTGGGGGGACCAGAAAGAGCCGTGATCTCTGAAGTACTCATGGGCACGACCATACGTCATAAGTAGACCAGTCGTCTACGAGGCCTGCTACCGCTCGCCGAGAAGCTGGCGGCAGCCATCCATGGGGCGGTCAGCCGCCTGTGACATGTCTGTTTCCGCACCTGTGGCACGGGATGGCTCGGCAGCCCGACCAGGTGGAGCGCGGGCCACGTCGGTGCCACCGACGTGAGATCGATCAGGGAATCGCGCAACGCGCGAGGGTGTCGCCGCCGGCCCGTCAGGCGTCGAAACGGCCGCGCGCACTCTCGATGTGCCCGAGGTGCTGGTGGGTCCAGCCGCAAATGGCGTCGACCGCGGTGCGCAGGGCCCGGCCCGGCCCGGTGAGGGTGTACTCGACTCGCGGTGGCACGGTGGGGTGCACCTTCCGGTCGACCAGGCCGTTGCGCTCCAGCATGCGCAGGTTCTGGGTGAGCATCTTGTGGCTGACGCCCTCGACCTCGTTGCGCAGCTCGCTGAAGCGCAGGGTGCGCTCGCCGAGCGCCTCGATGATCAGGAGCGCCCACTTGTTGGCGACGTCCGAGAAGATCTCCCGTGCGAGGGAGTCCGCGCGCCGCAGGTCAGCGTCCTCGGGCAGGCCCTTGAGCAGCTGCTTGGTCACCATTGGGTTCCTCAGTCACGGAAAAGTGCGTTCTTCCAGGTCAGCCATGACTCTCCTACAGTCCCTGAGTAACTACAAGAGAGCACACCGGAAGGGCGCGCACCGTGACCACCATGGACGTCTTCAACTACAACGTGCCGGCCGAGAGCGACTTCGGCTACTCACAGGCGATCAAGTCCGGCGAGCTGATCCATGTCTCTGGACAGCTCTCGTTCGGTGAGGCAGGCGAGTTCCTCTACGCGGGCGACTTCGCCGCCCAGCTCAAGCAGACCTACGCCAACATGGACAAGGTCCTGGACCACTACGGCTCCACCCGGAACCAGGTCGTCTCGCAGACCCTGTACGTGGTGAACCTGCGGCAGAACGCCGCGGCGACGGCGGAGGGCAACCTGGGGTACTTCGGCGACCACCGCCCGGCCAGCACGGTCCTGGGCGTCCCTGAACTGACCTTGCCCGGCCAGGTCATCGAAATCAGCTTCGTCATCGACACGAGACTGCCCGCCTGAGGTCTCCTCCTCGCACGCTCTCCCGCCAGTTGCACGGCCGCGTCGCCGAAGTCGGCCTCCGCCTCGATGCCGGGCGGGTGGGTGTGCGGGATGAACCTCGATGGGCGCCGTGCCCGCCTCCACCGCGATCCGGGGCTTTCGGCCGGCGACATCGCCCCTGACCAACGCATAGGACACGTCGGCGCCGTCTTCCCCGGCCAGCCGGTGGAAGATCCGGGTGTCCGTGTGCCGCTGCTTGCGCGGCGCGTCCAGGTCCGCCCGCAGAATCCCGTCGATCACCGCCTTGTACGGATCCAGCGCTGACGGCCGCGGCGGCAGCGGCTTGCGTGGCTCCGGCCAGGCCGGGCCCAGGGCCTTGCGCACCGTCCGCCAGGCAACGCTGTGCTTGCGCTCCAACTGCCGCATCGTCATGCCGACTCGGTGGTCCCGCCGGATCGCCGCGTACAGCTCGGCCTTCGACATTCACGGCATGACCAGGGCCTGTCACTGGGAACACCCCGACGCTGTCCTGGCAAGCCCCCACTGCCTTCACAACCCGTGAACACTGCCCGACCGTGGAAACGGGTGCCTCCCAAACTCGCTCGTGTACAACCGCCGTCCCGAGTCGCGAACAAAGCCAGGGCCCCGATGGCATCGGCGACAGCCGATCCCTGATACCGGCGCCGGCATCGATGTCACGTTGACGTGGACGCGGACGTGGACGTGGATGTCGCCACGAGAGCACCGTGTCAACGTCGACGTTCCGCCTCCCGCACCCCGGGCGGCCACTCGCCTCGTCGAGCAGGCCGCCCGAGCCGTCCGCGGCCGACCCCTGGGCCGTCCGCGGCCGACCCCTGGGCCGTCCGCGACCGACCCCTGGGCTGTGCCGCTCACGACCCGCCGACTTCGCTTCGTGAGGTGCCCGGCGAGCGCAGGGCGGGCATCGTTGACGTCCGAGTAGACCAGTCGTATAGTTCTGGTTGTCGGAACGCGGCACACGCCGGTAGGCGGCACAGCTTCGGAGGTTGACGGTCATGGGACACATCAAGGTCGGCACGGAAAACAGCACGGACATCGAGCTGCACTACGAGGACAAGGGGACCGGCCAGCCTGTAGTGCTGATCCACGGTTATCCGCTGGACGGGAACTCGTGGGACGGACAGACGTCGGCGCTGCTGGAGGCCGGCTACCGGGTCGTCACCTACGACCGGCGGGGGTTCGGCAAGTCCAGCCAGCCGGCCACGGGTTACGACTACGACACCTTCGCCGCCGACCTGAACGCCGTACTGGAGGCGCTGGATCTGCGCGAGGCGGTGCTCGTCGGGTTCTCCATGGGCACCGGCGAAGTGGCCCGTTACCTGTCCACCTACGGTTCGGCGCGGGTCGCCAAGGCGGTGTTCCTGGCCTCCCTGGAACCGTTCCTGCAGATCACCGACGACAACCCCGACGGCGCCGCGCCCGCCTCCTTCTTCCAGGGCGTCTCCGAGGCGGTCAAGAAGGACCGGTACGCCTTCTTCTCCGACTTCTACAACGACTTCTTCAACCTCGACGAGAACCTCGGCACCCGTGTCAGCGAAGGAGCGGTCCGCAACGCCTGGAACGTCGCCGCGGGATCGGGAGCCATCGCCTCGGCCGCCGCCCCCCTCACCTGGCCCACCGACTTCCGCGCCGACATCCCCAAAATCGACGTTCCCGCTCTGATCGTCCACGGCACCGGCGACCGCACCCTGCCCATCGACGCCACCGGCCGGCGCTTCGCCAAGGCCCTGCCCACCGCGCAGTACGCCGAGATCGACGGCGCCCCCCACGGACTGATCATCACTCACACCGCCGAGGTCAACGAGATCCTGCTGGCCTTCCTCGCCCAGTAAGCCGCATCCCGCCGGGCCGGGCCGGGCCGCGCCGAAGGCCCGCGCCCGGCTCAACCCGCCGCATCACGTCCCCGCATCACGTCCCCGCATCACGTCCCCGCATCACGTCCCCGCATCACGTTCCCGTGCCACTCGCCTCGCCCGCAGCAAGTGGCCCACCGAGCAACAGGAGCAAGCACCATGAAGGTTCTCATCGTTCTCACCTCGCACGACAAGCTCGGCGACACCGGCCGCGCGACCGGTTTCTGGCTGGAGGAACTCGCCGCCCCCTATTACCGGTTCAAGGAAGCGGGCTGGGACATCACCCTCGCCTCCCCGAAGGGCGGCCAACCGCCCCTGGACCCCAAGAGCAACGAACCCGCCAACCAGACCGACGAGACCCGCCGCTTCGAGAAGGACCCCGAGGCCACCCGCGCCCTCGCGGCCACCGTACGTCTGGACTCGGTCAACGCCGACGACTACGACACCGTCTTCTACCCCGGCGGCCACGGCCCCCTGTGGGACCTGGCCGAAGACACCGTCTCCGCCCGCCTGATCGAGACGACCCTGCGCTCCGGCAAGCCCCTGGCCCTGGTCTGCCACGCACCCGGCGTCCTGCGCCACGCCGTCAACGAAGACGGCACGCCCCTGGTACACGGCAGGAAGGTCACCGGCTTCACCAACTCCGAGGAAGAAGGCGTCGCCCTCACCGACGTCGTCCCCTTCCTCGTCGAGGACGAACTCAAGAGCCTCGGCGGCCTCTACTCCAAGATCGGCGACTGGCAGCCCTACGTCGTCCAGGACGGCCAGCTCATCACCGGCCAGAACCCCGCCTCCTCCGGCCCGGCGGCGGACGCCCTCATCACACTCACCACGGTGCAGCCCTGATCTACCGGTGAGAAGAACCCTTCTTCCTCCACCTTCCTCCACGTGAGTCCGCGGAACACTTCGGGCCCGCCAGGCTTCAGCCCGGCGGGCCCGAAGTGTTCCGCGCAGCCACAACAGCGCGATGATGGTGGCCGAGCTCTGTGGTCAGCGCAGTACCTGCTCGCGGTAGTGCGCGACCTGTGCGGCCTCCCACCACTGGGCCGGCACGTGGTGCGGCGCGCAGCGCGGGAGCCGGTCTCGACGCGTCCATGCTGCCGGCGCGTGCGGGAGCCGGAGGATGTCCTGAAGGCTGTCCCAGATCATGTCGCCCTGCTCCCACGGTGCGGCGTGTCCTCCGCTGCAGCGGAGGCCTTCGGCAAGGCGAAGCCCCTGCACCTGGCGAAGGCACACCTCGAACCGCTCCTTCTGGTTCCTGGGCACTTCCTGGGCACGAGCAGGTCCTCGGAGCTCGGAGCTCTGGTCCAGGCCGGGAGAGCAGGGCCAGGGACGCTTCGACGGTAGGAAAGGCCGTACCACCCTCAGGCCGCACGGGCGGCCGGGTATTCGGGGAGAATGGCCCTCATGACGACGACACCCGGCGTCGGCCTGGGCGCGATGATCCGTACGTGGCGCGACAGGCTTCCTCCGTCGGCCGCCGGGCTGCCGGTGGCGACGGGACGCCGCGCCACCGGGCTGCGGCGCGAGGAACTGGCCGACCTCGCCGGGATGTCCGTCGACTACGTCGTACGCCTGGAGCAGGGAAGGGCCACCACCCCCTCGGCGCCGGTGGTGGCATCCCTGGCTCGTGCCCTGCAACTGTCCGCGGCCGAACGCGACCACCTGTACCGGCTGGCGCGCCTCGCCCCTCCGGCGGACGGCACGGTCTCCGACCACCTCACCCCCGGCGTGCAACGGGTACTCGCCCGGCTCGGGGACGTCGCGGTCGCGGTCTTCGCGGCGGACTGGCAGCTGGTGTGGTGGAACCGCGGATGGGCCGGCCTCGTGGGCGACCCCTCCGCCTCACCGGCGCGGCTGCGCAATTTCGCCCGCGACAGGTTTCCCCTGGACGACGGGCCCGCCCATCTCGCACGGTGGCGCGTGACCGAAGCGGATCGGGAGGCCACCGACGCCGCCGTCGTCTCCGACTTGCGCCGCGCCACCGGCCGCTACCCCCAGGACAGACGCCTGGCCACGCTGATCCGTGACCTGAGCGCCAACACGAGGTTCGCCGAACTGTGGGCGGCCGGAGGCGTCGCCGCCCACCGGGAGGATCAGAAGACGGTCCATCACCCCGCCGTCGGACCGGTCACGGTGGACTGCGACATCCTGACCGACGGCGACTTCGACCTCAAGATCGTCATTATGACCGCCGCACCCGGCAGCGAGGACGAGACCAGGCTCCGCCTCACCGCCATCGCCGGTCAGCCCGCCACCACACCCAGCTGATCCGCAGGCGGACCCGTGCGCACCAGAGGGCTCTGCCGCCAGGGGTTCCGTGCCAGTGCCCCGCCCGCGCCGCGCCGCGCTGCCGCGAGCCTGCGGCTACGGCCTCGCTCTCCCGAACCGTCCCCTAAATCCGCCGGCTCGGCGCGGTGGCCGTGCCGCACTCCCACCATGACCACGCCATGACCACGCCATGGACGCCCCGGTGGTCGCCCGCCTGACCGTAGCCCAGTTGATCGGCTCACAGTCCACGGGCAACATCGCCCGCGGCTACGCTCTGCCCACCACGGCGTTCCGCACCGTACGGCGTTCCGCACCGTGACGGGCAGTCGCTTCCCCTTTCACCGCGTGCGTACGTTCGCGCGTACCGCGTCCGGGATCGGAGTGCTGCCGGTGGTGAGTTCGAGGATCTGTCGGCTGATGCGGGGCTCGTGGAGGAGGTGTGCGAGGGTCCGGGCCACGTCGGCGCGGGGGATTTCGCCGTGTGTCTCGGCGGGGCCGAGTGCCACGGTGTCCTGCCCGGGGGCGTCGGTGAGAGCGGCCGGGCGCAGGATGACCCAGTCGAGTCCGCTGGTGGTGAGGGCGATGTCGGCGGTCTTCTTCACGGCGATGTAGTGGTCGAAGTCGTCTCCGAGGTTGCGCTCGCGCCACGCCTCGGGGAACACCGACACCAGGACGAAGCGGGGGACACCGGCCAGACGTGCGGCCTCGATCGCCTTCACGACGCCGTCGCCGTCGATGGCGGTGGTGGCCTCTTTGCCGGCGCCGCCGGCTCCGGCGGTGAACACCAGGGCGTCGGCCGGGCCGATCAGTTCGGCGAGTTCGTCCGCGGAAAGGGCCGTGAGGTCCCCCAACCTGTCGTCGGCACCGAGCTCGGCGAGCGCTCTGCGCTGCTCGGGCTTGCGGACCAGTCCGCTGACGTCGTCGCCTCGTGCGATCAGCTCGCGTGCCAGGAGGGATCCGACTTTGCCGGCTATCCCGATGATGAACGTGTTCATGTCTGTCCTCGTCGATGGGTCGGGTCGTGGTGGCCGTGCGGGGACGGCCGTCCTCGGAGGACCGCCGCGCGCGGCGCGCGGCCGGCCGGCTCGGGGCGGAGGCGGCGAGCACCACTGCGTGCGCGTGTCTCGTCCCTGGCCCGCGGCGGTGGTACAGCGGCGCCGCCGGTGGGTGCGGATGCGGGCACCGCAAGGGGCGGGAGGGTTCTCTCGCTCCTTGCGGCGCCCGCAGTGTCGATCAGAAGCCGCTGTCAGAGGGCGGGGTGCTGATCACGGACGGGGCTGAGGGATTCCAGCAGCGAGGCGATGTGCAGGATCGTCGACTCGGCGTGCCAGTTGGCTGCCAGTTGTACGCCGATGGGCAGGCCCTCGCTGCTGGTGCCGAACCGCATGGACAGGGCCGGCAGGCCGGTCAGGTTGAACGGGATGGTCGCCGTCTGGATGTGGGCGGCGTCCACCGTCTGACCGTTGATGGTGAACTCGGTGAGTCCGTGTTCGTGGGCGGGGACGGGCAGGACCGGGAGGAGGAGGGCGTCGTAGTGCTGGAAGTACTCGGTGAAGGCGTCCCGGAGGCGTTCGATGCCCTGTTCGGCCAAGACGTAGTCCTCCAGGGACGTGTCGGGGCCGGCGAGCATGGCGGTGGAGACCTTGCCCATCTGGCCCTCGTGCCCGGTGGTGACCTCCCGGAAGGCCGGCTTCACCTCCATGACGTGCTGCCGGTAGAAGAGGTCGAGAGGGTTGTCCCGCTCGAGCGCCGGGATGCTCACCTCCTCGACCTGGATCCCGGCGCCCCCGAGGGCCTCGGCGGCCGCCCGTACGGTGGCGGCGACCTGCGCGTCGATCGGGCCGAGTCCGGAGTCGACCAGCCAGCCGACGCGCACCGGCCGGTCGGGCGAGGCTCCCAGGCCGGTGTCGAAGGCGCGCGGCACGGTGGCGAAGCCGTCGGCGCCGTCCGGGCCGGAGAGCACCGAGTAGGCCAGGGCGAGGTCGCGGACGGTGCGGGCCATCGGGCCGACGTGCCAGTCGCGGCGGGGTGCCCGCGGCCAGACCCCGGTCATCGGGATGCGTCCGTGGGTTGCCTTGAGGGCGGCGATGCCGGTGTGGGCGGCCGGCCCGCGGACCGAGATGGCCAGGTCGCTGCCGAGTCCGAGCGGTGACATGCCGGCGGCGATCGCCGCCGATTCCCCGCCGCTGGAACCGCCGGGCGTGCGATCGAGGTTCCAGGGGTTGTTCGTGCGGCCCGACAGGAGGTTGTCGGACTCGGTCGAGTACGAGAACTCGGGCAGGTTGGTCTTGGCCAGGAGGATGCCGCCGGCCCGCTTCATACGGGCCACGCTGGTGGCGTCCGAGTCCGGGACGCGGCCGGCGAAGACCGGGGAACCGCGCTGGGTCAGCACCCCGGCGGTGTCGAAGGAGTCCTTGACCGTGAACGGCACCCCGTGCAGCGGCCCGACCTCCTCCCCCGCCGCAAGCGCCTCGTCCGCGGCCTTCGCTGCCTCGAGCGCGCCGTCGGCGAGCGTGACGACGGCATTGATCTGCGGATCGACGGCCTTGATGCGGTCGAGGTGCGCCTGCACCACCTCGACGGAGGTCACCTTGCCGCTGCGGATCAGTTCGGCGAGCTCACTGGCGTCGGAGTGGATGAGGTCGGTCATGAGGCCTGTCTCCCTGTTTTGCGACTCTTAGACCGGTCTACTCTTGACCATTAGACCGGTTTACTTCCGCGCGGCGCCCGAAGTCGGGCGCCGCTGACGGCGGTTTGTGCGTGCGTGTGTGTGTCAGATGTGCAGGGTGCGGCGCGTGACAGTCATGGCGCGGTCGAGAGGGGCGAAGCTGCGATGGATCTTCGTCATCATGCTCGCGCCGAGCCACAGGCTGTAGAGGGTCTCGGCCGTCGCGCGGGGGGCGTCATCGACGCTCACCGATCCGTCCGCGATGCCGTCGTCGATCATCCGCTCCAGCCGGTCGACGATCCCCGTGGTCCCGACCTTCGTCGCTTCCCTCATCGCCTCGGAGAGATCGGCGATCTCCGCGGCGAGCTTGACGACCAGACAGCCGCCCTGGCAGTCGTCCACGGCCTGGGTGTCGTAGAAGTTCTGCCAGTAGCTCATCAGGCGCTCGGCAGAGGTCTTGCTCTTGTCGGCGGCGATGCCGTCGATGGTGGCGAGGTAGTCGTCGAAGTAGCTCTGCATCATCGCCTCGCCGAAGGCGTCCTTGGAGTTGAAGTGGTGGTAGAACGACCCCTTCGGAACTCCCGCCGCGGCGAGTACTTCGTTGATGCCGACCGCGCTGTAGCCCTTCGAGGCCACGATCCGGCGTGCGGTGTCCAGAACGATCTTGCGCGTTTCCGTCTTGGTGACTGGCATGGCGAAAGCCTAGCATCAGATTAGACCAGTCTCCTAGAGGCTTCTCGCTCCTCCGGGAACACGCCGACACACGCCGACACACCTACCCGTCGACGCCGTCGACGATGAGCACACGGTAGTCGGCGGCCTGGTGCCGGTGCGGAACGGCGGCCTGGTACTGCTCGCTGTGGTACCAGGCCAGCGCCGCCTCCCGGTCAGGGAAACGGTTGATCAGCACGCCCTCGGCGGCGGGGCCTTCGAGCACGTCGAGTCGGCCGTAGGCGGCCAGCGGGGTGATGTCGTGCCCGGCGCGCGCGGCGCGGGCTCCCGCCGTGTACGTCTCCAGCTCCGCGGCGTCGCGCAGGTGCTCGCGGATCATGACCACGTAGGCGCTCACTTGGCACTCCCGTTCGCGATCGTCTTGACCAGGACGTCGGCGGCGGGGCCGGAGGAGGCCGGGTTCTGTCCGGTGATGAGCAGTCCGTCGGCGACGACGTTCTCGCCGTAGTCGGCGACCTTCGTGTACCGGGCGCCGCGGGCGAGGAGGTCGTCCTCCAGCAGGAACGGCATCACCTCGGCCGCCTTTCCCTTGCCGCCCATCTCCTGGAGGCCCTTGATGGCGAGGATGGTCTCCTCCTCGGTGTCGGTGAAGCCGGTCACCAGCCGGCCCGCGACGGCGAGGTTGCCGTCAGGGGTGCGTACGTGTCGCAGCGCGACGGGTGCGTGGCACACCAGCGCCACCGGCTTGGTCTGCGCGAGGAACTGCTCCAGGAGCGCGATGGAGACCGGGTCGTCGGCCAGGTCCCAGACCGGGCCGTGCCCGCCCGGGTAGAAGACGGTGTCGAAGTCCGCCGCCGAGACCGCGTCGAGCCGCACGGTCGAGTCCAGCTGCGCCTGGGCTTCCGCGTCCTGCGTGAAGCGCCGGGTGAGGTCGGTCTGGAAGTCGGGCTTGGCGCTGGTCGGGTCCAGCGGCGGTCGGCCGCCCTCGGGGGAGGCGAGCACGATGTCCCAGCCCGCCTCCTTGAACCGGTAGTAGGGGGCGGCCAGTTCCTCCAGCCAGTACCCGGTCCGCTGACCGGTGTCGCCGAGCCGGTCGTGCGACGTCAGCACCATCAGGATCTTCGTCATGTCGCTACCTCTTTCAGGAGTGGTTGACTGCGTGAGATGAAAGTAGACCAGTCGGCTAGAGATCGTCAAGCAGACCGGTCGAATCGGTGAAGAGGGGCGTCGACGCGGACGGAGTGCCGACGGGAGCCCCGCGACGCGGGGCTCCCGTCCTGCGCCATCCGGACCCGTCGCGCCGCCGCGTCGGCCCGGTGGCGCCGCCGCCCCCTCTCATACGTCGGCGACTCGGGCGGCGACGGCAACCCGCGGCCGTACGACGCGCGCAACGCCCTCGACGGCTGCCCCGGCAGCTTCCGGAACGACGGCACGCCGTGCGTCTTCCCTGACATGCTCGCCCTCGCCCTCGCCCTCGCCCTCACGCAGGACGCGAGGTGATGTCAGTAGGCGAGCTCTCCGATGCCGCCGTCGACGCGCAGCACGGTGCCGGCGGTGTAGGCGGACTCGTCCGAGGCGAGATACACGGCCGCCTTCGCAAGTTCGGTGGCCGTTCCCAGGCGGTGGAGGGGCACGGTCCGGCGGAGTTCCTCGCAGACGGCCGCCTGACGCTCGGGGCCGAGCGGCGCGAGCGCGTTGGTGACGGTCGGCCCCGGGCTCAGCCCGTTGACGCGTACGCCCCGGTCCTTCAACTCGTAGGTCAGCCCTCGGGCGTAGGACAGCAGCCCTGCCTTGGCCGCACCGTAGACCGTCGCGGCAGTCTCTACGGCACGTTCGGGGACAAGCGCCGCTTCTACCTCGAAGCCGTCAGGCTCTACTGGGACGTGTACGAGCGGCGCCTGACCGCCGCGCTCGACACCGCCCCCCTTCTGCCGGCGCTCCGCGAGGTCCTCACTCACCCGGCCCGCCTGGACGAATTCGTCTCCGACCTGGGCATGCCGCACGGCTGCCTGGTCGGCAACACGAGCGCCGAACTCGTCCCCCACGACAGCGAAGCCACGGATGTCGTCGCGCGCTCGTACCGCCGCTTCACCGGCATCGTCACCGAAGCACTGCGCCGGGCCCAGGCCGAAGGGGAAGTCACCGACAGCGCCACCCCCGAGGCCCAGGCCCAGCTACTGCTGTACGTCGTCCAAGGCCTCTCGCTCGTATCGAGGGCAGGCCTCGACAGGGAGGCGGCGCTGGCCGCGGTCGACGCCGCGATCAACGGTCTGCGAGCGCGCTGAGGCAGCCCGCCGCCGGTACGTCCATGGCCGCATGGCACAGACCTCTCCGCCCGGGACGCCCTCGTGGTCTCCAGCGCGGCGACGAAGCCGGCGGCGGCGCTCGGGCAGGAGGTGCTGCTGCGGGGTCTGCCCCCGCGCGTGGTGGCGGAGGGTGCGCATCGCACCGAGGCGGCGACGGGCCGTGACGCGACCCCTGTGTGACATGACACCGCCCGGTGATGCACCCGACACGCCTCAACTGCCGCGCGCGTACAACCTTTTCACCGCATCGCCGATCAATACTCCGCGGCCGCTGTGGCCGTGCGTGATGTGGGTCCGCCTGTCCCGCGACCTGCATCCGCCCGCCGATAGTCGATAACGGAGCCTTCTCATGTCCCAGCACTCCCGCGATAAGTTGACGTCCGGCAAGAAGGTGACCCTGGGCGTCAGCGCACTGGCCGCCTCCGGGCTCGCCATCGGCCTGCTCGTCGCACCGTCCGCCATGGCGGACGGGACCGGCGCGGCCGAGGCGCTGAAGCAGAGCAAGGCCGCGGCCGCAGACGCGGCGGCGGCGAAGACCGCCGCGCCCAAGACCTTCGCCGCGAGCAGTGCGGACTCCACCGTCGTCTCCGGCGTCACCGTCAACGGCAGCAACACCGCCCGCGTCGGGACGACGAACACGCAGACGGTCACCGTGAAGTGGACGATCAGCGGCGGGTCGGAGCTCTACGGCACCAACGCGTCGCTCTGGCGTGGCACCGACACCGGCAGCGGAATGGAGCGGTTCCTCAACTCGGAGGAGTTCGAGGCGGACGCCGACCTCTGCGTTCGGTCCGGCGACACCACGTACAGCTGCACGGCCACCTTCAAGATGGATCCCCGGAGCTTCCTGACGAACGAGGATGCCGGAGTCTGGAAGATCTCCCTCTGGGCGATCACCGACGCGGCCACCGACGTGGACACCGACAACGCCAAGACCTGGTACCTCAAGCGCTGGTCCCGGCTGAGCAACAACGCAGCCCCCGAGCCCGTCGCCAAGGGCAAGACGATCACGGTCACCGGCAAGCTGGAGCGCGCCAACTGGGACACCCACAAGTACGCGGGCTACACCCAGCAGACCGTCCGCCTCCAGGAGCGTTCGCTGACCGGCTCGTACGCCACCACCAGCAGCCACCTCACCGGCACCGGCAGCCTGGCGGGCGTCGAGAAGCAGACGCGCACCGCCACCACCGACCGCTGTTACCGCTACAAGTTCGAGGGCACCTCCACCACGCCGCCGGTCACCGCCACCGGTGACTGCGTGGACGTGCGCTGAGCCCACTGAGCCGGCCGGCCACACCGGGTCAGCGAGGCGACGCACCCGTCCTCGCTGACCAGCGGCGCGCGGCGGGTGCTGATCGCCTCGAGCGGTCGCCGGTGTCCCGCTCGATGCCACTCGATCACGCTCGATCACGCTCGATCCCGCTCGATGCCACTCGATGCCACCGTGACCGTAGCCAAGGCCTGGTGCGCACGGACCCGGCGGGCCTGAGGCACGGCGATGCAGGCCGGCGCCGCACTGTTCGCCGCCGGCACCGCACCTCCCCCGGCACACGCAGACGCGCATCACCCGGGGATGTCCCGTCGCAGGACCATCGAGATCCGTTGTCGGGGTGTCGACTTCACAGGGCCGGACCCAAGCCTCCGCAGTCATTCACGGGGTCGAGAACGGAGCGACTGCGGTGTTCGCGGCGGCGAGGTCGCCGTCCCGTGGCTGGTGTCGACTGTCTCCCCGCCCGGGGCAGGAAAATCTATGTCGGCCGGAGTAGACATTGCGGGGTGGTGTGGCTATGGTTTCTCTCGTCAGCAGAGATCCAGCTGGGTCCGGCAGAGACGACCGGGCAGCAGTACCCGCAGTTGCAGTGTGCAGGACGGTGCGGCGGTGGAGTTTCGAAGCCAGGGTGGTTGCAGGACGGCGACGAGGCTGACGGCCGGACCGGGTGGTCCGCAGTGATCAGGGACCACCGCAAAGCAGTACCGCAGTACCCGCAACAGCAGTACCCCGCAGTGCAGGTGAGTGAGCAGTACCTCGGTGAAGGCGTCGGCTGCGGACGCGCGCGCCGGGAGGTTCGGCAGTGGGGTTCCAAGCCAGGGCAGATGCACGACGGGCGACGGGGCTGGCTGGCGAAGGTGGTGCTGTGACAGGCCACAAGCAAGACGCAGGACAGCAGTACGCAAGTGATCGACCCCAGAGGGAAGAACGGAGGAGCCCGCGCCATCAGGATCGCCCGGACAGAATTGGTGGGTCCGGGTACCGCAGGACATCGATAGTGAGGTGGTCTCCGGTCAAGCAACCGCGATCCCCGCAGTCCCGACAGCTTCCAGGTCGGGCGGGCGGACACAGAAGGCCGGCGCAGTACCAGGGCCGGCAGATGGTGTAGCAGTTCCTTCGGGGCCCGGGTGCCACATGGCACCCGGGCCCCTCGACGCGTTCCACGAACGAGGTGTAAATGACAGCAAGCGATTCCTTCGGCCGTCTCGACGACGACGACTACCCCGCCTACACCATGGGCCGGGCCGCCGACATGCTCGGCACCACACAAGGCTTCCTGCGCGCCATAGGCGAAGCCCGCCTCATCACCCCGCTGCGCTCGACGGGCGGCCACCGCCGCTACTCCCGCTACCAGCTACGCATCGCCGCCCGCGCCCGCGAACTCGTCGACCAGGGCACCCCCATCGAGGCCGCCTGCCGCATCATCATCCTCGAGGACCAACTCGAAGAAGCCCAGCGTCTCAACGCCCAATACCGCCGCGCCGCCGCCACGGAAGATTCGACCCCCGCAGACTGAGACGGCCCCGTCCCGCCTGCACGCGCGGCCCGGCACCCGACTGCCGTCCACGGCCCGTGCCGGGCGCACCATCGCGCGACTGCCTGGAGAAGACGGGCACGGCCTGAACCGACGCGCCGAGGCCGCCGGCGTGGACACACGCCGGCCGACCCGAAGGGGTGCCTCCTCCAGGCTTCACCCGCCCTGGCGGTCGCCGCCCGCGACGTCCACGACATCCGCGCCGCACGCGAGCATGCCGTCATCAACGTTCTCGCCAAGGCCGGCGTCGGCCTCGGGCCCCGTCGCGGGGGTCAGGTGACTTGGCGGCCCATTCTTGCCGACTTCCGGTTGTGGTCCTTCGTGTCCCACCACTCCTCGATGTGGGCACGGACGAGGCACAGGAGCTGGTTCAGTCGGTCGGGAGGGGGCGCGGGCGAGGCGAGGACATCTGCCCAGGACTTGTCGTTCCAGGGCAGAGCGACCACCCAGTGTTCGTCCGGGTGGCCCTGGCGTCGCACGGACAGCTCGTACGTCAATGTCGCGCTACGGTCCGCAAGCTGCTCGACCGAGAGCTGCGCGACATCGAACCGCACTCCGTCAGCGGTCACGTAGGAGCTGCTCAGTGCTTGTTCGGCCGGGGTCTGTTCTGCCATGGCGTCGAAATCACCCTTCCTGCCTCGTCCCGCGTCCCCCACTTGTTTCTAGCAGCGAGCGGCGCCGGCGACGGCCGTCTGGTTGACCTTGTAGGCCGTCAGGAGGTCGTTGGTCCCGGCCGGGGTGCCGATGATGGTGCGGAACTTCTCCACGCGCGGGCACTGGTTGAGGTACGTGGAGTAGCCGCCGCGGCCGTTGGCGTCGCCGGACCATATGGCCGCGTTTATCTTGCGGTCCATCGTTGGCGACAAGGTTGCGGACATACACCGTCACACTCGCCCTGGGCAGCAGCAGCGCCGCCGCCGCGATCCGGGCCGGACCTCGAGGACCCCTACCGTCGAGGCGAACGCTTTTCGTCTGGGGTGATCGACGGTGCCGGGCGCTACGAGAGGTACGACGAGCCCGAGTATGTCGACGCCGCCGCCGAACGGCTCGCCTACTTCTGCATCAGGAACCTGTAAGACGCTCTGTGCCGTCGAGCGCGGTGTCGGGGACGCGGGCGGTGTCGAGCCGCGAAGTCCCTATAAGCTTCCCGATGGGGGCAGGGTCGAAGGAGTGCAGGTCAACAGGGGAGCCGGCGGCGCATCGCGGCCGGTGCCTGCGCGCTCACTGCTGGTGGCGCCGGAACCGGCACTCCGGTGCGGGGAGCCTTGGGCACCAGCCTCGTTGCCGCGATCCGTGCCGTACGGATCCCTGCGTTCGACCTGCCTGGAGGGCGTGTCAGGTGTACCCGTTGGAAGAGTCCGATCCGACACACATCGGTCGCTACCGGCTGCTCGGCCGGCTCGGTTCCGGGGGGATGGGCAGCGTCTACCTCGGGCGGACTCCGGGCGGGCGGCCCGCCGCGGTGAAGGTCGTCAACGCCCATCTCCAGGCGGATCCCGAGGCGTTGGACCGGTTCCGGCGGGAAGTGGAGACCCTGGGCACCGTCCGCAACGCGTTCACGGCCGCCCTCATCGACGCCGAAGTCACCACCCCGCCCTTCTGGATGGCGACCGAGTACGTGCCCGGACCGACGCTCGCCGACGCGGTCGACGCCTCCGGGCCGTTCCCGGCCGACCTCGCGCGCGCCGTCCTGGCGGCTCTCGCCGAGGGGCTGGCCGACATCCACGTACACGGCGTGCTGCACCGTGACATCAAGCCGCAGAACGTCATCCTCTCGGCCACCGGACCCCAGCTCATCGACTTCGGTATCGCCCGCAGCGAGACCATGGCCAACATCACGCTGGCCGGTGCCGCCATCGGCACCCCTGGATTCATCGCGCCGGAGACCCTCACCCGGGGCGAGAGCGGACCGGCCTCCGACGTCTTCGCGCTGGGCGTCACCATGGCCTACTGCCTCACCGGGCGAGCGCCGTACGGCCAGGGCTCGGTGGCCACCGTCTCCTACCGCACCGTGCACGAGGAGATGGACCTCGCGGGCGTTCCCGAGGAGATGGCCCGGCTGATACGGTCCTGCGCCGACAAGGACCCGGCCCGCCGGCCCGGTCCGCAGCGCATCGTGGAGCTGTGCGACAGCGAGATCGACGTCGTGCGGCACCCCGCCTACCAGCGGATCACCGCGTCGGCACCGTCCGGGTCCGGGGAGGACACGACGGCCGTCGCCGCTGCCGCTGGCAGTGTCGGTGCCGGTGCCGGTGCCCTGCCGTCTGGCGCAGATGGCGCCGCGCCCCCGGCCCCGGCCCCGGGTGGCGCTCCCACCGCCCCAGTGGCGCACCCGGCTCCCACGGTCGCCGCCGGTACGCGGTTCCTGCCGCCTCCGACGTACGCGGATCCGGCCGGTGCGTCCGCGGCCATGACCGCGCCCGGCACACGACCGGCCTGGTACCGCCGCACACCGTTCCTCGCCGTCGGCGCGGTGGCCGTCGTCGCGGTCGTCGCTACGACCGTCCTCGCGCTCCAGAGCTCCGGTTCGGCCGCCGACTCCAAGGAGCCGAAGGCGTCCGGGAGTCACAGCGGCTCCGGCGGTGGTACGGCGGGCAAGGAGCTGCCGCAGTCGCTGACGGTGCGTGGCCGCAAGGTACTTGAGGCCGGGCAGTCCCTCCGGACGGCTCATGTGCGACTGGTCATGCAGAAGAACGGTGACCTGGTCTCCTACGACGAGGACAACCAGCCCACTTGGGCGTCCCGGACGTCCGGCGAGAACTATCAGGCGGCCTTCCAGGAGGACGGCAACCTGGTCGTCTACAACGCCGCCCACGAGGCGGTCTGGGCCTCCGACACCGGTGCCTCCAAGGGGGCGGTCCTCGAACTCCGCGCCGACGGCGACGTCGCCATCACCAAGGACGGCCGCGATCTGTTCAGCACCGACACGGTCGCCGGGCTTCCGGAGACGATGACGGTCCGCGCCCGCAAGACGCTGGAGACCGGTGACTTCCTCCAGACGGCACATGTGAAGCTGGCCATGCAGGAGGACGGCAACCTTGTCGCCTACAGCGACGACCGGCGCCGTTGGGCCTCCGGAACGTCCGGCGAGAACTACAAGGCGGTGTTCCAGGAGGACGGCAACCTGGTCGTCTACACCGCCGACGACAAGCCGGTATGGGCCACCAACACGGGGTATCCCGAGGGCGGCGCGCTGCTCGAGTTCCGCGCCGACGGCACTGTCGCCATAGCCAAGGACGGACAGGATCTGTGGAACAGCGGCGACGGCGGCGGCGAGTGATACCCGGGCGCCCTCCCACGGACACACCATGACCAGGACGTAGATATGTATGTGAGCCTGGAGAGGGCGGCCGCCTTCGTTGTGACACAGGACAGCGCTACGGGGCAGGGCCGGGCCCGGCCAGGATGGCTCGCACACATTCTTCCTGTACACGCCGCTCCGCCTAGATACGTATGACCACGGTGCGGCGACGGCGAGCTGTCCCTTCCTGTGTGCACAGGTGCTTCAGCGCTTATCGTTGGAGCGAACATGTCGGGACTTCGGCCGTCGACACTTATCAGCATGTACCTCGTGACGTGGGTACCATGCGCGCGTCATACATATCGAGGGAGTGAACGGTTGTGACCAGCCAGTCAGCCGCCGCGCTCCGATCGCGGTACATCGAGCAAGCCGCGTCGGATCTGGAGGAGAACCGCCGCCTGCAGCAGGAGCTGAAGGAGAGGATCTCGATGTTGAAACAGGAGGAAGCCCTCCTGGGAGACATCATCAGCCTCGCCGAGCGGTACGAGGGTTTCGCCGACGCGTCCCGCCTGCCCGAGCAACTGCAGGACGGGCCGGACACCGCGAAGTCGAAGCGGGCAGCGGCCGGAGCCACTTCGCGGCCCACGACACCTGCGAGGGCCGGCGCCGAGGGCAAGCCGCGTCAGGCTCTGCTCGGGGACCTGCTCATGCGGCTGCTCGACCAGTCCGACGAGCCGCTCCTGGCCAAGGAGCTGCGGGACGAGCTGCTGAAGAAGCACCCTGACCGCAGCCCCACACCGCAGGTGGTGCGCAACACCCTCGAGTCCCTCGTCGCCAAGGGACGTATCCGGCGGCACAAGCAGCAGCGCTCCGTCATGTACGCCCTGGTGAAACAGGACCGATAGACACCTCCGCCCGACACCTGGGCCCCGGAGCGGCAGCAGCGACGTGAGCATGGCAGCACCCTCATCACCCGTCAAGGCGGTTACGTGGAGGGGGCTTGGATCGCGGGCCGCGTCAGACGGCGATGGTCGTGATGGTCTTGTACTCGGTGTACGTGCCGAGGCCGACCGCACCGTACTCGCGGCCGATGCCGCTGGCCTTGAAGCCGCCGAACGGGCCGTCGAAGGCGACGGAGGCGCCGTTCACGGTGACGGTGCCGGTGCGGATGCGGCGGGCGACGGCCAGGGCGTGCTCCTCGTCGGCGGACCAGACGCCGCCGGAGAGGCCGTACTCGGACTCGTTGGCGATCCGGACGGCGTCGTCCTCGTCCTCGTAGGCGATGACGACCAGGACCGGTCCGA
Organism: Streptomyces sp. NPDC016845; assembly: GCF_044332585.1. Taxonomy (NCBI): domain Bacteria; kingdom Bacillati; phylum Actinomycetota; class Actinomycetes; order Kitasatosporales; family Streptomycetaceae; genus Streptomyces; species Streptomyces sp. NPDC016845. Next base: position 30,711 of record NZ_JBIRPI010000020.1, read on the forward strand.
AGATCTCTTCCTGCGCGATGCGCATGGAGTTGGCGACGTCGGCGAAGACGGTGGGCGTCACATAGTTGCCCGCTTCCAGCCCCTCGGGGATCTGCGGGCCGCCGACGACCAGGCGAGCGCCCTCCTCGATCCCGAGCTGGATGTAGTCGCGCACCCGCTGCTGCTGGTCGGGGCGGATCATCGGGCCGATGAAGGTGTCGGGGTCGTTCGGGTCGCCGACCTTCAGCGAGCCGACCAGATCCTTCAGGGCCGTGACGACCTCCTCGTACTTCTCGCGCGGCGCGAGGACACGGGTCTGGGCGATGCAGGACTCGCCGTTGTTGAGCAGCGAGCCGAACTTCAGGCCCGCGACAGCCTTGTCGATGTCGGCGTCGGGGAGGATGACGGCCGCCGACTTGCCGCCCAGTTCCAGGCTGACGCGCTTGAGCTGCTCGCCGGCGATCGAGGCGATCCGGCGGCCGGCCCGCGTGGAGCCGGTGAAGGCGACCTTGTCGACGTCCGGGTGCGACACCAGGTACTCGCTGGTCGCCCGGTCCGCGGGCACCACGCTGATCACCCCCTCGGGCAGCCCCACCCGCTCGAGCAGTTCGGCGAGGAAGCCCATGCTCAGCGAGTTCTCCGGAGACACCTTCAGAACCACGGAGTTACCCGCGAGGAGCGAGGGGATGATCTTCGAAGTGGCGGAGGAGAAGGGTGAGTTCCACGGGATCACCGCGGCGACCACGCCGATCGCCTCCCGGCGCACCACACTGCGTACGGGCGAGGACGGATCGGAGGGGGCGAGGGTCTCCTCCCAGCCGAACTCCTCGGCCGCCTTGAGGTAGGCGTTCGCCTGCCGGGTCAGGCCGGGCTGTCCGGCCCGGGTGAACCAGCCCGCCGAACCGTTCTCCAGGGAGATCAGGTGGGCGACGTGGTCCGCGTTCTCCTCGCGCAGCGCGTTGAAGCGGCGCAGCAGCGCGATCCGCTCCGCCGGCGGAGTCAGTCGCCACTCCCCCTTGTCGAAGGAGGCGCGGGCCGCGGCCACCGCCCGGTCGATGTCCGCCGGGCGAGCCTGGGCGGCACGGCCTATCAGCGACCGGTCGTGCGGTGAGGCGATGTCGAGCGGCTCCGGGTCGCTCGGCTCGGCCCAGGAGCCGCCGATGTAGAGCTTGTCGTAGGTGATCATGAGCGTTCTCGTCTCCAGTGCTGTCGGTTCAGTTCACAGGGACTGACCAGGCGATCTGCAAGTGACATCGAAAGCGACCCCGCAAGTGGCACTTCAAGTGGCACTTCAAGTGGCACTTCAAGTGGCACTTCAAGTGGCACTTCAAGTGGCACCATAAGTGACACTGCAATGTAGCACTTGCTGCCACTAGTTGCTTGCTCAGATGGCTTTAAAGCTCCGAAGCTCCTCGCTAGAGCTACCGTTGAGGGGTGAGAGCCGACGCAGTACGCAATCTCGAAGCGGTCCTGACCACCGGGGCGCGCATACTCGCCGTCGAGCCGTGCGCCGCCGCCGGGACGCCTCGCACCAGCAGGCACACCTGAGTGCCGGTGAAGCGGCCGATCTCGCGGTAGACACGTTTCTACACGGCATGGGCGTCCCGCGCGTCAGTCGCATGACTTAGCAAGTGTTCCGTGTGTGTCCGGCGGCGTCGTCCCCGTCCGACCGTCAGATGACTGTTGTCGCCGGTCACCCGGCGAACCAGAGTGTGTGCCGCTGGCCATAGAGCACATACGAAAGGGTTTGACATGATCAACAGGCGTGTCTTCAGCAAGGCCGTCGGTCTGGGGACCGGCGCGGCCGCGGTCTCGCTGGCCGGGCTGCAGGGCTCCGCGTCCGCGGCGTCCGCAGCGCCCCGGCCGGGCGCCTCCTCCGCTTCCGCCGCCCCCGTCCTGCCCACGGTCACCCCCGGTACCCACACCGGCTTCCCGACGCTCAAGCACGTCAGGGCGGGCGTGCTGAACATCGGTTACGCCGAACTCGGCCCCGCGCGCGGCCCCGTCGTCCTTCTCCTGCACGGCTGGCCGTACGACATCCACAGCTACGTCGACGTCGCCCCGCTCCTCGCCGACCAGGGCTACCGGGTCCTCGTCCCCTACCTGCGCGGACACGGAAGCACCACTTTCCTGTCCCACCGCACCCCGCGCACGGCCGAACAGTCCGCCGTCGCCCTCGACGTCATCGCGTTCATGGACGCCCTGAAGATCCCCAAGGCGCTCCTCGCCGGCTTCGACTGGGGCTCACGCACCGCCGACGTCATCGCCGCCCTGTGGCCCGAGCGGGTCACGTCCATGGTCTCCACCAGCGGCTACCTGATCACCGATGTCAACGCGCAGGCCGAGCCCCTCGCCCCGGCCGCGGAACACAACTGGTGGTACCAGTGGTACTTCGCGAGCGAGCGCGGCAAGACGGCCATGGAGGACGAGAAGAAGCGCATCGCGCTGTGCCGCTACGTGTGGACGCTGGTCTCCCCGAACTGGAACTTCTCGGACGCCGTCTTCGAGCGCACCGCCGAGGCCTTCAAGAACCCCGACTACGCCGCGATCGTGCTCTTCAACTACCGCTGGCGCATCGGCCTGGTCAAGGGCGAGCCCCGCTACGACCGCCACGAGAAGCGGCTGTGGGCCCAGCCCTCCATCGGCGTGCCCACGGTCACCCTCGACGCGGCTCTCGACCCCTTCACCCCGCCGCCCGGCGACGGCTCCGGCTACCGCACCCACTTCACCGGCCCCTACCTGCACCGCACGATCGCCGACATCGGACACAACCTGCCGCAGGAGGCGCCCACCGCCTTCGCCCAGGCCGTCGTCGACGCCGACCACCTCTGAGTTCCCGCGCCCCACCGGCCCGGCGCCCCGCTAAGCCACCCCCTTGCCGGGCGACATGGCGCATGAAACCTTAATCACCGGTCAGAGTGGTGATGAGTCGGCGGTACGGACCGGCAGAGCTGCCTCTACGAGGTGGCCGGGCGGAGCGACGGCCTGCCGCGCCGTACCCGCCGCCCCGCCCAGCGGGTACGGCCCGCCATGCGCCGGCTCCTTGCCCAGCTGCCGGAGACGCCCGCGCTCGTCCTCGGCCGGTGCCTTGACGTCCTGGCGTGGAACCGCCCCGCTGTCGCGCTGTACACCGACTTCGCCGCGATCCCCGTACAGGGTGGCCTGCCGCGGGCGGTGCGGACCGTTGTGTCTTCCGTCCCGTGAACGTCAGGTCGGTCCTTTCGAGAGTGACGGAGTGATCGCCTGGGCGGTGTGCCGGTCGCATCGCATGATGCGACTCGCAGATGCGCCACTCACCTACTAAACTGCCACCGCGCCGTAGCACTTAAACGGTGACTCATATGTGTCTCGCATACGTGTGAGACTCTGCTGCGTGAGGTGGGGCGGGGTGGGGTGGGGTGGGCCGCGCGTGTCGGGCGACGGAGAAGCGCACCGCACACTCCTGCCTCCCGGCGGCGAAGGAAGTGGGGATCGTGGAGTCGCTCGAGGGGACAATGATCGGCCGGGAGAGCGAGCAGGAGGTGCTGGCGGCGTTCGTGGCCGACAGCGGGGGCCGGTCCCTCGTCCTGCGCGGTGACACGGGCGTGGGCAAGAGCGCACTCCTCGGACATGTCGCCGACCTCGCGGCGGCGCACACGTATCGGGTCGTCCGGGCCGCCGGGGTCGAGGCGGAGTCGGAGCTGCCGTTCGCCGGTCTGCACCAGTTCCTGTACCCCCTGCTGTCCTCCATCGACCGCCTCGACGATGTGCACCGCAGGGTCTTCGACGTCGTCTTCGGCCGGAGTCAGGGCACACCTCCCTCGGTCATGACGCTCGGCATCGCCGTGCTCGACCTGCTCTCCCTCGCGGCATCACAGCAACCCCTGCTGCTCATGCTCGACGACGGCCAGTGGATGGACGCCTCCAGCACCGAGGTGACCGGTTTCGTCGGGCGCCGGCTGACCGGCAGCTCGGTGAAGCTCGCCGTAGTGCTCCGCGCCGACCTGCGCTCGGGCTTCGACACGGCCGCGCTGCCGGAACTGCCGGTGACCACACTGTCGGAGAACGCCTCCGAGCAGCTCCTCGACGCCCGCCACCCGGGCCTCGCCCCCCGGATCCGCCGGCTCGTCCTCGACGAGGCGCAGGGCAACCCGCTGGCCCTGCTCGAACTGCCCCCGTACGTACGGCGGTCGGGGCGCACCTCCGGAGAACTGCTCGGGTACACCGGCATCCCGCTCCCCGTGCGCCTGCAGCACGTGTACGGCGACCGGATCCAGGCACTGCGCGACGAGGTGCGCGCGGAACTGCTGCGCGGCGCGCTCGACGGTGCCGGTGCGAGCGCCGGCCGCCCGCGAGGCACCCGCTACCGCATGACCGGGGCCGACGAGGCGGCGGACTGCGGCCTGCTCGACGTCGATCCGCTCACCGGCGACTTCGTCTTCCGCCACCCCCTGGTGCGTTCGACCGTCGTCCAGACGGCGACACCCAACGAACGACGAGCGGCCCACGCCATGCTCGCCGAGGTGCACCGGGACGATCTGGAACGCCGTGCCACCCACCTGGCGGCGTCGACGGTCGACCCCGACGACGAGGTCGCGGCCGTCCTCGAGGCGGCCGCGGACTCGGCGACGGTGCAGGGCGGCGCGCAGGCCGCCGTGGCCTGGCTGACCCGGGCCGCGGAGCTGAGCGAGGGCCACGGCGAACGGTCCCGGCGCCTGGGCAGCGCGGCCTACATCGCCGGCCACTCCGGCCAGTTGGACCAGGCCCGCCGGCTGATCCGCACCGGCGCCGGACCCGGCGCGTCACCGAGCTCGGTGGTCACCTCGGGGTATGTCGCGCTCTTCGAGGACGGGGACGTCCGCTCCTCGCACCGCCAGGTCTGCGCGGCGATCGAGAGCATGCGCGAGGCGGGGGTGAGCGAACCGGACACCGTCCTCACCCGCCTCGTCGACCTGTTGCTGGCCATCAGCCAGTACGCGAGTGACGAGGCCGCCTGGGAGCGGACCCATGAACTCCTGGACGGCCTGGGCGACCTGGTGTCCCCGCACTCGCGGATCTACCAGGACGCCTGGGGCGACGTGGTGCGCCGCGGCGCCGGTGTGCACGAGCGGGTCGAGCGCGCCTTCGCCGCCCTCGGCGACCGGGAGCCGTGGGACGTCACCCGGCTGGGAGTCGCCGCGTACCACGTGGACATCCTCAGCCGGTACCGGCCCCATCTGCAGCGCACCGTGGACCGCGAGGTGGAGACGGGCGCCCTTGCCGACGGCATGACGATGCTGCACCTGATCATGCTCGGCCAGATCGCGGCCGGTGAGTGGGGTGCGGCCGAGCGCACCGGGGAGCGGTGTCTGGAGCTGACGACGGCGCGCCGGCATGACCTGTTCACGTATCACTCCCGCGCCTATCTGGGGCAGATCGCCGCGCTGCGGGGTGATCTCGAGCGGGCCAGGGAACTGCAGGCCGTCGTCGATGCCTGGGCCCGCCCGCGCGGCGTCGGCTTCCTCACCCAGATCACCGACACCATCGGCACCACCGCCGCCCTCACCGAGGGCGACTACGAGGCCGCCTACCTCCACGCGATCGGCATCACACCTCCCGGCACCTTCAGGGCCTACGCCCACCAGGCGCCCCGCACCCTCCTCGACCTCGTCGAAGCGGCCCTGCACACCGGGCGGGCCGAACAGGCCCACGCCCACGCCCTCGCGGCCGAGGCCGCTCACCTCCCCGGCCTCTCCCCCCGCCTCGCCCTGATCACCTACGGCGCCCTCGCCATGACGACCGCCGACCCCGCCGAGGCCGAGACCCTGTACCACCGCGCCGAGACCCACCCGCACGCCGCCGACCATCCCTACGAGCTCGCGCGCATCCGTCTCGCGCACGGCATCCGGCTCCGCCACACCCGGGGGCGCAAGGCCGCACGCCTGCCGCTCACGCTTGCCGCGGAGACCTTCGAACGGCTCGGGGCACCCACCTGGACCGAGCGCGCCCGGGCCGAGCTCCTGGCCACCGGCGCCTCCCCGCTCGCGCCCTCGGCCGAACTCACCGCCCTGACCTGGCAGGAGCGCCGTATCGCCGACCTCGCGGCGAGCGGTCTGACCAACAAGGAGATCGGTCAGCGGATGCACCTCTCACCCCGCACCGTCAGCTCACACCTGTACCGGGTCTTCCCCAAGCTCGGCATCAGCTCCCGCGCCGCGCTGCGCGACGCCCTCGCCAAGGTTCTCGGCGAGCGACACGTGTGACCGCGGGCGGTCAGTGTGTCCGGACGCCCTGGTCGTCGAGCCAGCCGAGGACGTGGTCGGCGACGTAGCGCCAGCCGTTGTCCACGACGAGGGAGTGCGCGCGGTCCGCGAACTGCTTGAGGTCCGTCACGGCCGTGGAATCCCCGTACGCCTTGTACGCGGCCCGGGTGACGGAGTCCGGGACGAGCAGGTCCTCCTGCCCGGAGATCAGCAGCAGCGGGCCCCGGCCGGTGTTGCCGGTGTCCGCCGCGGCGTACGGGCCGCGTTCCGTTCTTGTGCCGCCCAGCTCGGCTAGGAGTTGGCGGGGGGCGGGCACCACGTACCGGTCGAAGAGCCGCTCGGCCTCCGCCGCGTCGAGGGTGTTCGCGAAGAGCGCGCGGAACCGCTCCGGGCGCAGTGACACCCGCGGACCGGCACCATCGCTGTCCCCGGGCCACAGTGCGGACCGGTGTCCGGGCAGCGGGATGTCGTTGACGGGGGCGGGCGCGATGGCCACCGCTGCCCGGCCGAGGTCGACACCGATCAGGTGCTGGGCCACAAGACCGCCGACCGCGTGCCCGACGAGGACCGGCGCCGTGTCGAAGGAGCGCACGATTCCCGCGTAATGCTCCGTCAGCGCTGCCAGGCCGAGGTCTCCGAAGGACGCGGGAGAGCGGCGCATCTCCCCGGCGTCCGGCGCCTCCCCCGGCCAGCCTGGGGTGAGAGTGCGGAACCCACGCCCGGTGAAGCGCCCGGCCCATGACTCCCAGGACAGCGCGTGCAGCCACTCACCATGGATGAAGACGACGGGCGTACGGTTCACGGTTGGCTCCTCCGAGCATGACGACCTTCACGCGCACCGGCACGCGGGCGACCGACTCAGGATCATTCAGGCGCAGGTCGGGAGGCGACAGTCGAATGACTTAATGTCGGCGGCCGACCGGCCCGCACGACCATGCGCGCCGTCGGAGCGGACGCGGTACGACGGTCGACCTTGCCGTCGTCGTACAGGTCGACGTGGCTGGCGCCGTCGATCCAGTACAGCTCCTTCGGCCCGGTGGCCCGCTGGTGGACGTCGACGGCCACCCAGGAGGTGACGGAGACGGCCGGGTCCTGGGCGCCGTCGGCACCGAGCCGGAACCGGCGGGCGACGTCCACACCGCTGACGGTGGCGACGGCCCGGACGCGGTGGTCGCCGCCGGAGGCGGAGAGCAAGTAGCCGCCGGAGGCGCAGATGCCGAGCAGGCCGACGCGGTCGGCGTCGGCCTCGTCCCGCGTACTGAGGAAGGAGACAGCGGCCTTGAAGTCCTCCACCCGCTGGGCGGGGTCCTCCAGGCCGCGCGGCAGGCCGCCGGACTCGCCCTGGTACCCGGCGTCGAACGCGAGGGTGACGAAACCGCGCTCCGCCGTCCGCCGCGCGTAGGTGCCGGACGTCTGCTCCTTCACGCTGGTGCCGGGGTGGCCGACCAGGTTTCTGCCTGGGAGAGAACCCTCCCCCTCACAGGCCCAGATCGAAGGCGAGGCAGGAGAAGTGCTGCCACCGCCCCTCGGGGTCGTATCCGCCGTTGACCTCGGCGTCCAGCCCGCTGTCCACGCTCTGGGTGGTGTCCTCGACGCGGATGCGCTCGGGGAGCTTGCCGAAGCGCGTGTGCCGCGCCGCCGCGGCGGTGTCGATGGTGGCTTCCTCGTTCATGGCCGTTCTCCACTTCGTGGACTGCGTCCGCGTGTGTGTCGGACAGCCACCACTCTCCACGCTCACACGTAACCAGTCAAGGCGGTTACGGGTTCGAAAGTCGCGCGCCGACTCGGCGGAGATGTTCCGCTCGAGTTCGGCCAACTCCTCGATCCAGCAGGCCAGTTCAGTTCCTGGTTGAGCAGCTCGAGCGGCGCCTCGGAGAGTGTGGTTGGACAGGGCGGCGTTCGGGCGGCTTCCGTGGGAGGCGCGGCAGCGTGCGCGGGCACGAGCCGGTGGAGCTGGCCCGTTTTCTCACCGCGTTCGTCCGGGGCTGCATGTCATGGGGAAAGCGCGGGAGCGCTGTACTGAGAGCCGGTGGCGGTGCCCCGGCGCCCCGGCCGCGCCGGGCTCAGCCCAGGTCGTGGACCTCCAGGATCGCGGAGACGAAGGCGTCCGGACGCTCCTGGGGCAGGTTGTGGCCGGCGCCGGGGACCACGTGGTGGGCGAAGGGCCCGGTGTAGTGCGGCCTGTAGGAACTGCCGTCGGTCCAGGGCGTCACGCCGTCGGCCTTGCCGTCCAGGGTGACGGTGGGCGCGGGGATCGTCGGCTGTCCGAGCAGGCGGCGCTCCAGCTTCTCGTAGCGGGGCGCGCCCGGGGCGGCGGCGAGGCGGTGGCGGTAGCTGTGCAGGGTGACCGCGACGTAGTCGGGGTTGGTCCACAGCTGCGCGGTCTGCGCGAACTCCGCCTCGGTGAACCGCCATTCGGGCGAGTTGCGCTGCCAGACGACGCGGCCCAGGCCCTCCCTGTCGCGCTCCAGGCCCTTGGCCCCGCGCTCGGTGAGGAAGTAGAAGAAGTACCAGAAGCCCAGCTCCAGGGAGGGGGCGAGGGGCTCCTGGGCGCGGGCGATGTTCTGGATGAGGTAGCCGTTGACGGAGACCAGGCCCGTGCAGCGGTGGGGCCACAGGGCCGCGGCCACGTTGGCGGCGCGCCCGCCCCAGTCGTACCCGGCGTACAGGGCCCGCCGGATGCCGAGGGCGTCCATGAACTCGATCAGATCCGCGCCGATGGCGGCCTGCTGACCGGAGCGGAAGGTGTCCCGGTGGCGGAACCTGGTCTCGCCGTGGCCGCGCAGGTAGGGGATGTAGCACCGGAAACCGTGGTCGGCGAGCGGCGGCGCCACCTCCGCGTAGGAACCGGCCGGGCTGAACGGCCAGCCGTGCAGCAGGATGACCGGCACGCCGTCGGCCGGGCCGACGACGTGGTAGGCGATGTCCAGGACCTCGGTGCGCACATGCCGCAGCGGACCGAGTCCCTGGGCGGCGACGGCCTGACCCGCTCCGGAGACTCCGGCCGTACCGGCCGCCATCCCCGCCGCCACCGCCTGGGACACCCTGCGTCTGCTGATCACGTCGCTCCTCCTGTCGCTCGGCGGATACATACGTTTCACACACCCGCCCCATTTAATCACCGTCTTGACCGGTGACAAGGCTCTCCCCTGCTTACATACATGTCAAGGAGGGGGGAGTGGTGCAGATACGTCGCTGTCAAACATGCGGCGGCTGGAAGCGTCCCGCGTATGAGGTGCTTGACCATGTCATCCGCCCGTGCACGTGCTGTTTCACGCGAGTACGGGCACAAGGTTCGATTAGACTGACGTCCATGAGGGCCGACGCCGCACGCAATCTCGAAGCTGTCCTGACCACTGGCGCACGTATGCTCGCCGCCGACCCGGGCGCGAGCATCGCGAGCATCGCCGCGGAGGCCGGCGTCGACCGCAGGACCGTCTACCGGCGGTTCGACACCCGCGAGGAGTTGCTCGCGGCGATCTACGTCTCCCGCCTCGAAGCCATCGAGCGGGCCATCGCCGACGCGCGCCTGCGCGAGGCCCCGGTCGCGGTGGCCCTGCACCGTTACGTGGAGAACATCATCGCGGTGAACCGGGCCTGGCCGGTCGATCTCACCCACATGCTCGCCGACGACGCGATCCGCGAGCGGCGCGACGCCTCGGTCCGGGAGGTCGACGCGTTCGTGCAACGCGCCGTCGAAGAGGGGACGTTCCGTACCGCGATGCCGGACGGATGGGCGCAGGCGCTGCTGCCCGAGCTGATGCATCTCGTGGTGCGGCGCATGCCCGAGCTGACCGACGGGCAGGCGGCGGACCTCGTCGTCGACACCTTGCTGAAGGGCCTTGGACCGGCCTGACCGGCCTCACCGGCTGGGGTGCGGCGCGGGTACGCGGAACGACGAACGGGCCCTGCGGGCGTTGCGGCCTGCGGGCCCGTCGGAAGATCGGAAGAGGGCGGAGGTCAGCCCTGTCAGCCCTGTCAGCCCTGTCAGCCCTGGGTGCTGTGCTGGCGGGCGCGGTAGCTGGCGGCCTTGACCCGGTTGCCGCAGGTGCGCATGGCGCACCATTCGCGGCGGTGGCCGCGTGAGCGGTCGAGGTAGGTCTGGGTGCACTCGGGGCGGGCGCACTCGCGCAGCAGGTCGCCGTCCTCGCCGCCGATGATCTCGACGGTCTCGCGGGCGAGCGCCGCGAGCCCCTGGGAGACCGAGCCGGTGCGGGTCGCGCCGTCCGGGCCGAGCCGCAGCGTCACGGGCATGCCGGACGCCTGGAGGTTCACCTCGGCGACCGCGTCGGCGGGCAGCGCCCGGCCGTCCATGCGCGCCGTCACCAGGGAGTAGATCGACTCCCGCAGCTCCACGGCGAGGGCGAGGTCGACCTCGCCGGCGCCCGGCGCCAGGTCGAGCATCCCGGACTCCACGAACCAGTCGTCGAGCAGCTCGGGGGTGGCGAGCTTCTCCGTCGGCAGCTCGTTGCGCCGCGCGCGCAGCGTGCCGACGAAGTCCAGGGGGAGCGTCCCGCAGGGAAAGGCATGGTTCACGTAACCATTCTGGATGGTGAGCCACTGGAATGCAACCTGTCGAAACGGTGACCCCGACCGGTGGCATGCGCTGTGCGGGAGGTTGTCAGGCTCTGCGCCACGCGTCGCTGCGTACGAGCTCGGCGAGGTGGGCGGGGCTCAGTACGGGGGTGCGGCGCGTTCCCGGGAGCTGATAGGCGCGGGCGTTCACTTCGGTGGCCAGTACGCGGAGGCCGTCGGGGCGCAGGGAGTCGGCCCGCCATTCGAGCGCGCCTCGGCCACCGTTCGTGGCCGGACCGGTGCCGGTCATGACGAGCGTGCCGTCGGCGAACTCCCGGGCGTTGTTGAAGACCTTGCCGATGGTCGGGTCGGCCGGTCTCCAGCGTTGCACCGTGACGGCTATGAGGCACTTGCCCTGTCCGTCGTCGACGGTGAGATGGCCGTAGCCGGGCTGTCCGCTCACGTCGGCCACCCGTACACCCCGGGGCAGTGTGGCGGCGATGACACGTGTGATGCGCTTCGCCGGCATGGACTGGTCGATGTCCGGTGCGGGCCGGTGTTCCGGCGGCGGCAGCTCCGCCAGGATCGGCTTCCAGGCGGGCGATCCGGCGATGGCGGCGAGCTCCTGGCGCGTGAGGGGCAGGGAAGGGCTTCGGTGCGGGGAGTTCCGCTTTGCCGGGGCCGGCGGGGCGGCGGGGGCGTTCGACACCGAGATCGCGAGCTGGCGGCCGTCCGGGTACGTGAGAACGGTGGTGAGTCGCCGGGCCGCCGTGGGGCGGGTTTCGTCGACCGGGGAATCGTCGGATGTCAGTTTCGCCCCGCGATAGTTCTTCGTCGTGCAGCTACTGCGCGGGTGCAGTGCACTGTCCGGGCAGCTCAGCGCTTGCGGACCGATGGACGTCGGGAGACGGCTCGCCGATACTTCCACGAGCCCCTCGGACCCGTTCCTCCTGAAGGTCACGGAGGCAGAAGTCGGGGGACCGATCTGCCGGTTCCCGGCGTCCTGGCCTCTTGCTTCGCCTCCCTGCGGAAGAAGCTCCCGCAAGGTGTGTGCGAAGGGGTTCGGGGATGCCGGGGCTTTCGGCTCCTCCGGGGCTGCGCAGCCTGACGCGAGCAGGGCCCCGGCTGCCAGTACGGGGAAGGCCAGTACCGCGCGATCACGGATCGGTTTCACAGTTCCTGACTCCGCGGGGAGAAGGGGGCGGGCCGTCGTCCTTGGAGGAGCGCCGGCCCGCCGTGGACAGCGCTGGGTCAGCGCTGGGTCAGCAGGGGCGGCCGGAGGAGATGGAGTCGTTGTAGGGGTAACTGAGCGTGTTCCAGGTGTAGTTGTCCTGGAACACGCCCTGGATGCCGCCGTAGTTGTTATCGGTGAAGAGGCACCAGGTCCGCCCCGAGTAGTTGCTGATGTAGGAGATGCTGTCCTGGAAGTTCCCGTCGCTGCCGTTGGTCAGGTTCGGGAAGGCGTAGTACTCGTAGTCGCAGCGGTTGGACGAGTTGTAGGAGTCCTGGCACAGCTTGATGGTGCTCGCGGCGGCGGCGGCCGTCGCGGGGACCGTCGTCACGGCTGCGACGAGCGCGCCCGCCGTCATCGCGATACCGGCACTCGCCATTGCCTTCTTCGCCAGCTTCATTGCAGCTCCTTCACCCGGATGGGTTCGTTGGAATTCAGAGGAACAGTGCGGAGGAACGGTCGGGGGGACAGTCGGGGGGGACAGTCGGGGTCGTCTTCCCGCGTGTGACGTGCATTCCGGTGGTGGACCCGGTCGACGGTTAGTACGTCGTCACCAGCGGCTCGTCCTCGTCGACGACATACGTGGAGAGCATCATCGTCGTCACCTTGCCGACGTTGACGGCGTTGTGGATGGTCCCGGACGGGATGAAGAACGGGTCGCCCGTGCGCAGCCGGACCGACGGCCTGTCGTCGAACTTCATGAGGACGTCGCCGCGGACGATGTAGCCGACCTCCACTCCGGGGTGGCTGTGCCGGCCCGACTCCTTGTGCCGGGGGATCTGCACCAGGGTCTGCACCGTCTCCCAGCCCTCGGCCGGGGACGGGTGTTCCTGCAGCAGGGTCCTGGTCACACCGTCGGTCGGGCCGGAGTCAGCGGCCTGGGCAGTCGAGGAGAGGGCGGCGACGCCGAGGGCGCCGGCCGCCGCGACACCGCTGGTACGGAGAAGAGAGCGTCGATCGATCGTCACGGGTTCTCCCATAGGTGTCAGGAGCCAGCTGGGCTACGGCCGTCAGGCGGTCCGGGTGCGCAGCCGGCGGGACTTCCGGCCGAGGAGGAGCGCCTGGAGCATGAACCAGACCCCGCCGCCGGTGGCGTACACCGACAGCGCGTCCAGCGACGGATGGTCGCCCGCGGCCTGGATGTTGTAGGTGATGCCGACGAGGAAGGACAGCCCGCCCGAGATCAGCGTCGGCCACTGCCTGCCGAACTCGGGGCCGCGCCGCCGCACTCCGACGATCACCTGAGCGGCACCCGATACGACGGCCCAGGCGCCGAACACATGCAGCACCGGTGCCTCGCCGCCGGCGCCGGCCACACCGATGGCGAGGGCGGCCAGCACGCTGAGCACCCCGTTGAACGCGGTGACCCTGCGCTCGGTCCCCTCGGGGGTGGCGCGGTGGTCGAGCAGCGAGGACACCGCGTCGATCAGCGGGTAGACGACCAGCAGGGTGATCGCCACCGCGTCGGCGTCCTCGTGGGCCCGGGCGAACGCCAGGGCCCAGGCCACGGCGAGGAGGCCGCGGCCGAGGTACAGCTTCAGCAGGGAGGATCGTTCGTCCGTGGCCGCCTGGGTGGTCGCGGACGCTGTCCGGGTGGTCGCGGTCGCCCTCTGTGTGCTCATGGAGGTTCGGCCTTTCTCAGGTCAGGAGGTCGTCGCCGACCCGGTCAGTTCCGGGGGGAGACGCAGCGGAAGCTGGAGGCGAGGGCGGGGTCGCCGTGGCCCTTGTAGTGGGACACCGCGGGATAGGCGCACAGGTCGCGCTCGACCTTCTCGCCATCGGTGTCGACCAGCGTGGCGGGCAGGGTCCTGGGCGCCTTGCCGTGCTCGACCCAGGCGGTCAGCGCGGCGAGGCCGTCGGCCGAACCGTCCTGGCCGTTGAGGCCGCAGTGGTCGGTGTTCGGGGCGAGGAAGACCCGGTAGAAGTCGTCGACCCGCTTGGCGCCCAACTCACGCCCGACCTGCTGGTGGTAGCGCACGGTGCCCTGGGCGGGGATGAACTGGTCGGTGTCGCCCTGCCAGGTGATCAGCTTGCCGCCGGACCTGCGGAAGTCCGACAGGTCCGGGTCGTCGGTGCCGATGACCTCGTCGTACTCGGCCTGGGACTGCTTGAACAGCTTCGTGAAGTCGCTGTAGGTGATCTTCGTGAGGTCGAAGGACGGGTCCTTCGCCAGGAAGAGCTGGACCCAGGCGGCGGGGACCGGGAAGGGCACACCCTTCACCACGCCGTCGCTCTTGTCGGGCTCGGAGTGCGCCAGGCCCGTCAGGTCGGCGCCGACCGGGACGCCCGCCCAGAGCTTCTGGCCCGAGGTGGTGCGGGGGCCGTCCCAGATCTTGCGGACCACGGCCGCGTCGGCCGCCGTGATGGTCAGCTCCTCACCCTTGCAGTCGACCTTGGTGCCGATCAGCCGGCGCGGGTCGAAGTCGCAGCGGGAGGCGTCGTTGACCAGGCCGTCCCTGACGCCGTCGAGCTTGTCGCAGCCCTTGACGGCGGCGTCGGTGAACGCCTTCAGCTCGCAGTCGGTCGGGTAGGTCTTCTCGTTGTTCAGGACCACCTGCGGCCACAGGGTGGCGACCTCGTACTCGTCCCAGTTGATGGCGGGCGCGTCCGCGAGGATGCCGTCGTAGTCGTCCGGGTAGGCCTGGGCCTCCATGTAGCCCTGGCGGCCGCCGGTGGAGCAGCCGGTGAAGTAGGAGTAGGCGGCGTGCCTGCCGTAGACACCGTTCACGACCGCCTTGCCGACGGCCGCGGCCTCGTGCTGGGAGCGGGAGGCGAAGTTCTTCAGCGCCGTGCGGTCGACCCGGCCCTTGTCGTCGAGGACCCAGCTCGTGTCCAGGACGTCACCGACGCCCGCGTCCGTCGTCATCACCGCGTAGCCGTTCTTCACCGCGGTACCCAGGCCGACGCCGTTGTCACCGGCGCTGAAGGCGCTGCCGCCGATCGCCTGGAAACGGCCGTTCCACTCCTGCTCGGGCAGCCAGGTCTGCACCTTGGCGTGATCGCCCTCTCCCGGGTGGGTGAGCACGACCGTCACCTGGCAGAACGCCGGGACACCCGAGACCTCGCCGCCGAGCAGCCCGGTGCCCTGGATGGTGCCGCCGGCCTGGCGGACCGCGGTCACGGACTCCACCCTCGTGCCGGCCGGAGCCTTCACGGACGGCGCCGCGCAGGCGGCGGCGGTGGTGGTGGCGGCGGTGGCGGCGGTATCGCGCGTCTCGTCGGCCGAGGCGGTCGGCAGCCATACCGCCGCCGCGACCAGCGGCACACCTGCCGCGAGTGCCGTCAGAGCCTTCTTCATGTTTCCCGTCCAAGTGGTAGGTGTGCGTCTTCTGCGACGGCGACACATGTGCACGTCACATGACGTGTCCAGAGTTGGGGATGCATTGCTTCGAGCACTCGGTCGGGCTCGATGCCGCCGTCCGGTGACAACTGTGTCCGTGGGCCCCACGGCGCGACAACAGTCAATTGACGGCTCTGTCGGCGGAGTTGACGCTTAGGTCATTCGACGGAAGTCGACGCCTCCGCATGTTCCTCGCGCGGCCACTTCGCGTGGTGCCGTTGCACCCAGACTGTGCTCCCCATCAGGGTCGAAAGGTCGTGGATCTCATCGGCCGCCTCATCGCGCTCCGCTCGTGTCACCGAAGCCACCGAAGTCACCGCTTGAGGCGGTGATGAAATCATGTCGACGCGCTCGCCACCTGTCAAGGCAGTTACTGCACGTTTTCTCGGGTGCCGAGGTGAGCCGAGCCAAGCCGAGCCGAGCCTCGCGTAGACCTTCACATCCGGCCGATGACACCCGTCCTGTCGTGCCCGTGGCAGGGACGGGGTGCGTCACCGAACCGACCTATGCTGCTGTGCATGGATGCTGGGCAACCTCCCCGTAAGCGTGACGGCGCCGCGACGCGCGAGGCGATCCTCGCCGCGGCGGTGGTCGAGTTCACGGAGCACGGCTATGCGCGGGCCGGGGTGCGGCAGATCGCCGAACGGGCGGGGGTGACGGCCATGATGATCAACCGTTACTTCGGCTCGAAGGACCGGCTGTTCGCCCAGGCGGTGGACCGGGCCTTCGAACCGCCGACCGTGGTGGGCGACGAGCGCCGAGAGCTGTCACAGGCGTTGGCGCACACCCTCGCCGAGCGCACCGGGCCCGGTGCCGAGCGTCTCGACCCGTTCCTGCTGATGCTGCGTTCGGTGCCGGACCCCGAGGCGACGGACGCCCTTCGCCAGGGCATCGAGACACATGTGGGCGCCCGGTTGGCGGGGCTGCTGCCGGAGCCCGGGGCAGAGGTTCGGGCCCAGCTCGGCCTTGCCCTGGTCGCCGGGGTGTGGCTGCTGCGCACGGTCGTCGGCACCACCGCGCTCGCCGAGGCCGCCGACGACGACCTCGCGGAACTGCTCACGGCCATGCTCCAGCCCCTCACGGCGGAGGCCGGAGACGGAGCCGCGCCCGACGCCGGCGCGGAGAATCCCGACGACTGACCGAAGAACGGGCGTTCAGAAGGCGGAGCGGATGAGCCCGCCGTCGACGCGGATGGTGGCGCCGCTGATGTACTGCGCGTACTCGCTGCACAGATACGCCACCGCCCCGGCGATCTCGTCGGGCTCGCCGAAGCGCTCCTGGTCGTTGGGGATGAGAGCCTCGACGGCGTTGGGCCGGATCTCCTCCCAGGTGTCGCCCCAGCCGCGGGCGGGACCGATGTGGGTGACGAGTTCCTTGGTGGCCTCGACGAGGATCGCCCCGGGCGAGACGACGTTCGAGGTGACGCCGGTGCCCTTCAGGTCGCGGGCCAGCGACACGGCGAGGTTGTGCCGGGCCGCCAAGGTGGCGTTGTACTGCGGGTGCGTGTTCATCGGCTGGGAGGCGAGACCGCCGCCGATCGTGATCACCCGGCCCCAGCCGCGCTCCCGCATCGCGGGGACGAGGTGCTGGATCATCCGCACCCCCGACACCACGTTGACGTTGTAGGTGTCACGCCACTCGTCGGGGGTCGCCTGCGTCCATGACAGATGCCGGTAGAAACCGGCGTTGTTGACGAGGATGTCGACGGGGCCGCCGGCGGTGGCCGCCCGGGCGACCTCGGCGGCTGCCTCGTCGTCGGCCAGGTCGCCCAGAACGACGGCAGCGTCTCCGCCGGCCCCACGGACCTCCCTGGCGACCTTTTCCGCACGCTCCTCGTCCCTGCCGTGGATCAGCACCGAGGCGCCCTCGGCCGCCAGCAGTTTCGCCGTGGCTTCACCGAGTCCGCCGCTCGATCCAGTGACGAGCGCGCGCTTTCCGGTCAGATTCAGGTTCATGTCCACGTCCTTCGCTCGGGCCTCGCCGGCCGTGATGACCGGAGAGATGTGCCGCCGCTGTCAAGTATACGGCCGTAGACTTTTTGCGGCACATGGAAGCCGATCCGCACCGTCAAGCGATAACCATGTAGGCCGGTGACGCCCTCACGTGTCGGAGTCGGCCTTGGCCAGTAGCCGGGCTGTTCCCGGGCCGCGAAGTGGCCGCCGCCGGTCGAATGTCGACGCCGTGCGAGCGGCCTGGCCCGAGGGCGGGACAGTCACGGGGCAGCCCGACGGCCTCGTCGGCGGCGTGCGGAAGCCTGTGACCACACGCCTCAGGAGGACGCGCTCAGGGTCAGGGCCAGCGAGGCGACGGCAGTGGCGAGGTAGAAGCCGGGAAACGCGAGGTTGTACAGCACGCGGGCGCGCAGATGGAAGGCGAGTGCGCCTGCGTAGAGCAGGACGAGACCGCAGGCAGCCGCGGCGGCCAGAGGGCGCAGCGCGGCGTCGAGGAGGCCGAGGAGGAGGCCCGTCGCGCCGGCCAGCTTGCAGGCGGCCAGCCGAGGCAGCCAGGACCGGGGGACGCCCACCTCCGCCGAGTTGGCCAGTACGAAGCGCGCTCCGGCGAGGTCGGCGGCGGCGATACCCACATTGCTGACGATGGTGAGCCACGTGACGACGAGGAGCGCGAGCTGGGTTCCGGTCATGCCTTCAGGGTCCCCGGGCGCTTCGGCGCCGTCCAATACCTGCCTCTATAACCTGCTGGCATGGATGTGGACACACGCCTGCTCCGGTACTTCGCCGCGGTGGCGGAGGAAACCACCCTGACCGGGGCGGCACAGAGGCTGTTCGTTTCGCAGCCCGCGCTGACCAAGCAGATCCGGCGCCTGGAGGACGACCTCGGGGTACGGCTCTTCACGCGTTCACGGTCGGGGATGGCGCTGACCGAGGCAGGCCGTGAACTCGCCGCACGGGTACCCGCGTTGTTGGACGGCTGGGACGAGGCGGCGCTGGCTGTCGGCCGGGTGGCGCGGGTGCTGCGCCTGGGCTTCCTGGACGCGGGCGCGGTGGGTGCCGGACTTGAAGTCATCGCCGAGTTCCGCCGGGCGCGGCCGGAGTGGCGGGTGGAGCTGCGGCAGTCCGCTTGGTCGGACCCGAGCGCCGGACTGGCCCGGGGCGAGGTGGATGCGGCGGTGGTGCGTCTGCCGTTCCCGGGGCAGGAGAGGTTGACGGTGCTGGATCTGTTCGCTGAGGAGCGCGGGGTGCTGCTCCCGGCTCGGCATCGGCTGGCGGACCGCGAGACGGTGGAATTCTCCGAGCTCTGGGACGAGCCGTTCGTCGCGGCCGGAGCCGAGACCGGGGCCTGGAGGGAGCACTGGCTGGCGACGGAGGAGCGGGACGGGCGCCCGGTCCGGGTCGGCGCCGTCACCAGCCGCCCCGACGAGTGGCTCGGGGCGGTGGCCGGTGGCTGCGTGGCGCTGGCCCCGGCGTCGGCGGCTCGTTTCCACCTCCACCCGGACGTGGTGTTCCGTCCGGTCAGCGGGGTCTCCCCGAGCCGGGTGGGGCTGGCGCGGCACCGGGGGCGGACGCACAAGGGCGCGCTGGATGAGCTGCTGGGGGCCATCGCGCGGCGGTTGCGCCGGAGTTGATGACGGGGTCGACGGTCCACCGGTGCGGTGACCAGCCGTAAGGCCACCCTTTCGGCGGCGGCCTCGTCAGCGGTGAACGCCTCGACCGGCACGAAGACACCCGCGGCGCCCGTAGCGCCCGTAGCGCCCGCGACGCCCGGGCAGGCCGCGCAGGCCGCGCAGGCCACGCAGGCCACGCAGGCCACGCAGGCCACGCAGGCCACGCAGCCACCCAGGCCGCGCACACCGCGTAGGCCGCGCAAGCCGGGCAGGCCACGCACGCCGCGCAGGCCACGCAGGCCACGCAGGCCACGCAGGCCCACTAGGCCACGCAGCCCACGCCCGCCGGCCCCCTTGACCCGACGGTCGCCACCGCGACGGTGGCCGCGCCGACGAGGGTGATGCGCGTGCCCGTCATGAAATGGGCCGGATCGGCGTCACAGCGTCTTTTCGAAGTGGGTCCGCACCGAGTCCAGGGCCGGGGCCACCGTGGATTCCTGGTCGTAGAAGTCGAACTGGCCGCCCGTCGTCCACCGCAGTTCCTTGGGGGCCGTCAGCGCCTCGTGGAAGCGGCGGGCGCCGTCCGGGACGGCGGCGTCCGGGCTGTGCAGCATGTACGTGGGTGCCGTGCACCGGGGGGCGACGGCGATGGGGTCGAAGGTCAGCCACTGCGGCCAGCTCATGACGGCGAACCGGTTGCCCCACTGCGGGACGGCGCCCCGGTCGGCCCGCAGGTAGTAGTCGAACGGCCCGTACATCGCGGCTCGTTCGTCGGTGTCGCTGGCCGCGGGGATGTAGTCGACCTCGCCCGTCGACTCGTACTTCGTCCGGGCCGTCTCGCCCAGGGCCATCCGCTCGCGGATGCCGTCCGGGCCGCCGTAGATGGACTCGACCAGCGTCGCGTCGTGCAGCCAGGGAGCCACCATGGCGACGGAGCGGATCTCCGGCTCGCGGGAGCCGGCGACCGCGATGTACCCGGCGCCGGCGCAGATGCCGAGCGCGCCGATGCGCGAAGCGTCCACGTCGGGGCGGGACTTCAGGTACGCGACGGCGCTCACGATGTCCTCGATCTTGCGCTCCGGGGACTCGAAGTTCCGCGGGTCACCCTTGGACTCCCCGTATCCGCGGAAGTCGAAGGCGAGGGCGGTCAGGCCCCGCTGGGCGAGTCCGGCGGCGTAGCGACCCGCCATCTGTTCCTTGACCGTGAGCCACGAGCCGACCACGAGTACGGCCGGGGAGGAGGACTCCCCCGCCGGCTGCGACGCCGGCCGGTAGAGGTCGCCGCGCAGGTCGACCCCCGCGCTGGGGAGGGTGACCCCCTCGACACGCACGTCACCGTTGGGGTTCATGGATCTCCCTTTCCGTCCAGCCTCGTCCTGGCGGCGCAGCTGCGCTCCGCGATGCACGGTATGGGGAATGGTCGATTCGGTGTCAAGCTGCCGGGTCGTTCTCGTCGAGACTTCATGACTTCGTCGTCGACATTGATTTTCCGGGGCGGGGAAGGCCCATTTCTCTTCGGTGACGGCCCGGTCGCCACGACTTCAGGTTGTACGTCCTCGCTTCTCACGGTCTCCTCCTGCCTTGGTTATGGTCACGCCGAATGACGGCAGCGGGCCTCGGGGCGCGGGGCCGGCCCGTCGTCGCGCCGTCCGCCGCCGCACAGGGCCCGGCGGCCCGGTGCCGTCGCCCGGGTGAGGCGAGCGCCGCGCTTGTCAGCGTCCACGGACCCAGGGAAGTCGTCATGCCTGTGCAGTCGCCCGCTCCTTCACCCCGCATACGCGCCGATCTGCTCACCAAGGAGTTCCCTCCGGAGATCTACGGGGGCGCCGGTGTCCACGTCGCGGAACTCGCGAAGGAGTTGCGCCCACTGGTCGATCTGCGGGTGCGCTGCTTCGGGGCACCGCGCGACGGACAGGACGTGACCGCCTACGCGGAACGCGACCTGCCCGGGGAGCGGAACCCCGCCCTGCGCACCCTCGGGGTGAACGTCGAGATGGCCGCGGCCTGCGCGGGCGCGGACCTGGTCCACAGCCACACCTGGTATGCCAACGCGGCCGGCCGGCTCGCGCAGGTGCTGTACGGCATCCCCCATGTCGCCACCACCCACAGCCTCGAACCGCTCCGCCCCTGGAAGACCGAACAGCTGGGCGGCGGTTACGCGTTGTCGTCCCTGGTGGAACGGTCGGCGCTGGAGAGCGCGGACGCGCTGGTCGCCGTGTCGCACGGCATGCGCCAGGACATCCTGCGCGTCTACCCCGACGTGGACCCGGACCGGGTGCACGTGGTGCACAACGGCATCGACACCCGGACCTACCGCCCCGACCACGGCACCGCGGCGCTCGAGCGGCACGGGGTGGACCCCGACCGGCCCATCGTCCTGTTCGTCGGCCGCGTCACCCGGCAGAAGGGGCTGCCCCAACTGCTGCGCGCGGCCTTCGATCTGGACCCCCGCGCCCAGCTCGTCCTGTGCTGCGGCCAACCCGACACCCCCGAGATCGCGGCCGAGACCGCGGCGCTGGTCGACGAACTGCGCCGGGTGCGCGACGGTGTCGTACGGATCGACGGCATGCTCGACCGGACCTCGCTGCTGCAGTTCCTCACCCACGCTTCGGTGTTCGTCTGCCCGTCCCTCTACGAGCCGATGGGCATCGTGAACCTGGAGGCCATGGCCTGCGGTACAGCCGTCGTCGCCACCGCGACGGGCGGCATCCCGGAGGTCGTCGCGGACGGCGAGACCGGGCTCCTGGTCACCGTCGAGCAGGAACAGGACGGCAGCGGCACGCCCCTGGACCCCCGGCGCTTCGCCGCCGACCTCGCGGCCGCGGTGAACCGGCTCCTCGCCGACCCCGACCACACCGCCCGGCTCGGCGCGGCCGGTCTCGCCCGGGCCCGGAAGGAGTTCGGCTGGGACGTCGCCGCGCAGCGGGCGCACGCCGTGTACCGGCGCGTCCTGGACCGCTGAGAGCCTGTGGCGCGCGCTCGTCGACCTCATGTTGTCCGCCGGAACCTTTTGACCGGACCACCTGCGCGGCCGTTAGTTTCCCAGACATGTCTCAAACGACTTCCGCGAGACTTGCAGAGGGTTTCCGCAAGCAAGAGGAGACCGTGGAGCCCACTGCATCGTCTGTGGACACCTCTCCGAAAAGCGGCGCTCGAGTCACCACTCTGGAGTTGTTCTTCGATCTCGCGTTCGTCTTCAACTTCACTCAGCTCGCCCGCGTCCTGAGCCGGGACATGACGGTGCGGGGAGTCGGCCGCGTACTGCTGATCTTCTGGCTCCTGTGGTGGATGTACGGCGGATACGCGTGGCTGACCAATCACCTGCCGCCGCATCGCAGGCACCACCGGATCCTGCTGCTGCTCGGCATGGCCTCGTTCCTGGTCATCGGTCTGGCGACCCCGAACGCCTTCCACGGGGACGGGGTCGCGTTCGGCATCGGCTATCTGGTGATCGTCTCCGTGCACGCCACCCTCTTCGCGCTCGGCGGTACCCAGGCGGCCCGCAACATGCTGCGCATCGCGCCGTTCCACACGGTGGGCGCGGCTCTCATCATCTGGGCCGGCTTCCTCGACGGGTGGGTCGTGTACGCGCTGTGGATCACGGCGGTCGGGCTCGAGGTCATCGCGCCCGTGCTGACCGGCGTGTCGGGCTTCGAGCTGAAACCGGGCCACTTCGTGGAACGGCACGGCCTGCTCATGATCATCGCGCTCGGGGACTCGTTCCTGGCGCTCGGCATCGGCACCGACGGGGGCCAGGCGCCGCCGTCCGTCGTGACCACAGCGGTCCTCATCTTCGTCATCCCGGCCGGTCTGTGGTGGGTGTACTTCGACGAGTCGGAGAAGGCCTGGCGGGCCGAGCTCGCCCTGGAACGCCAGGACGCGGTGCACCGCTCGCGCCTGGCCCTCGCCGCGTTCTTCTACGCCCACGTCCCGATGCTGCTCGGACTGATCCTGATCGCGGCGGCGGTGAAGAAGACCATCGTGCACCCCTACGAACCACTGGCCGGGGCCCCGTCCACCGCGCTGGCCTGCGGTGTGGCGCTGTATCTCGGCGGCATCGCCTGGTTCCACGGGATCTTGAAGATCGGCCCGCAGCGCTTCCACTTCACCGCTGCGCTGCTCGCCGTACTGGCGATCCCGGTGGGCCATTACGGATCGGCCGTGATCGAGGTCGTCGTGCTCGGTGTGCTCATCGGTGCCGCCCTGCTCAGCGACCACCGCTGGACCAAGAAGATGGCGCACCTTTACCACTGAGAACTGAGAACTGAGAACTGAGAGAACCGACGTGGTGGGCGACGCCGCCGTCACGACAGCGATGTTCCAGGCGACCCACCACATGCCCGGCACTCGGCAGGCCCGCGCTCGGCGCCCCCGGAAATCCCCTCATCCCCAGGAGTTTTCATGACCACTGCCATGGCCACTGCCACGGAAGAGACCCGGAGGGTTGCCCAACGGTGGTTCGAGGCGCTGACATCGGGCGACTTCGACGCCGCCGTCGACACGCTCGCCGAGGACGTCGAGTGGATCAATTACATTCCCGTTCCCAGTTACAACGACGACATGAAGTGGATAGGAACCCACCGCGGCCGGGACGCCGTTCTCGCCACGCTGGACATATTCCACGACGCGGTGGACGTACGGGTCGAGAAACTGGTGAACCTGGTGGTCGACGGCTGCCAGGCCGCGGGCGTCGTCCATGAACTGTCCACCGTGCGTGCCACCGGCGCCACGTTCGAGATCGAATTCGTCCAGTGGCTCACGGTCCGCGACGGCCGGATCGTCCGCTGGAAGTCCTACACGGACCCGTCTCCCATCATCCGTGCCCTGCGCGACGACAGCGCCCCGCAATCCGGGCACGTAGCCGTCTGACGACCACCCACAGAGGAGTCCGCACCGTGAATCCGGTACGCACCCGGACCGCGCTGGTCACCGGCGCCAACCGCGGAATCGGTCTGGAGACCTGCCGCCAACTGGACCGCGCCGGCCTGAACGTCGTCCTGGCCGCCCGCGACCTCGCCCGCGGCACCGCGGCCGCCAAGGCGCTGGGCGGTTCCCGGATCCGGGCCGAGGAACTGGACGTCACCAGCGCCCGGAGCGTGGAGAGCTGCGCACAACGGCTCGCCGCCGCCGGGACCGAGGTCGACATCCTGGTCAACAACGCCGGCATCTACCCGACCGCCGGGTTCTTCTCTCTCGACGAGGAGACCTTGCGCAACGCCTTCGACGTCCATCTCATGGGCGCCTTCCACCTCTGCCGGGCCTTCGTGCCCGCGATGGCCCGGCGCGGGTTCGGCCGCGTGGTGAACGTGTCCTCGGGCGGCGGCGCCCTCACCGACAACGTGCCCTCGCCCGCCGCCTACGGGATCTCGAAAGCGGCGCTCAACGCGCTGACCCTGGTGGTCGCCGCCGCGGTGCCCGACACCGTCAAGGTCAACGCCGTGTGCCCCGGCTGGGTCCGCACCGACATGGGCGGGCGGGCCGCGCCGACGAGCGTCGAGGACGGTGCCGACACGGTGGCCTGGCTCGCCCGGCTGCCCGACGACGGCCCCACGGGCGGGTTCTTCCGCGACCGCCGCAGGATCGGCTGGTGACCCGCGCTCATTGTTCGCCGGCGGAGTTCAGATAGTCGAGGACCGCTTTTTGGTGCCGCTTCCCGCCTCCTTCCATCATGTTCGGTAATCGCCGTTTCGGACCGAAGCCGACGAATCATTCGAGGACTTGAGGGAGTTGCCGTGCTTTTCTACGTCCAGATGAAGTGGAACCACGAGGGCCGGATTTCGCTCGACGAGCTGTGGGAGCTCGAACAGGACGAGGCCGCGCACGCTCAGGAAACGGTCGACTCGGGATTCTGCGTCGGCATCTGGAAGGTCGCGGCGCAAAAGCGCGTCATAGCCATCATCGACTCTCCGGACGCCGAAGAACTCGACCGCACCGCCCTCGGCCGGCTGCCGATGCGCGAGTACCTGGAGTTCGAGAAGGTCTGGCCGCTGCGCGACTACGTCGGTTTCGCCGACGACGTCAAGCAGCGCTACAAGGTCTGAGTCTCCGGGCGACCACCGTCCATGCACCCCCACACCTCTGGGAGAAACATATGCGCCACCGCATCATCCTTCCGCTGGCGTTGACGGCCCTGCTGCTCACCGGCTGCTCCGGTGGCGACGACGAGCCGGCATCGAGGGCTGCCTCGGCCACGGCCTCGGCCGGCACGGTGCAGCAGGCCAGGGGCGAATCCGGCAAGCCCGCCGACAACCCGGTGGCACAGCGTTACGTCGACGCCGTGGCGAACGAGGACGTCGACGCGCTCGCCGCCGCTTTCCACGAGAACGCCGTCCTCAACGAACCCGGGCGGACCTTCCGCGGCCGCGACGCGATCAAGGAGTGGGCCGCCGCGGAGGTCATAGGCGGCCGTCTGACGGTCCTGGACGACACCCCCAAGCCCGACGGCACCACGCTGCTGCTCCGGTTCGCGCACAAGGGAGAGAGCGGGGACGGCTTCCGGGCCACGTACGAGTTCACGGAGCGGGCCGGGCTCATCGGACAGCTCGACCTGGAATACGCCTGATGTGCCGCCCGCCCGTCCCGCAGCCCGAGGGAGCCCGCCATGAGTGACTCCGCCACGCCCGGCAGCCGGTTCGCGCTCGCCGCGCTCGGCCTCGGCTCCTTCGTCGTCGGGACCGCGGAGCTCGTCATCGTCGGAGTGCTGAACGTGATCGCCGACGATCTCGACGTCTCCGCCGGCACCGCCGGTCTCCTCGTCACCGCCTATGCGCTCGGTATCGCCGTGGGCGGGCCGCTGCTGACCGCGCTGACCATGCGGCTGCCCCGGCGCACCGTTCTCCTGCTCGCTCTCGCGGTCTTCGTCGCCGGCAACGTCATCGCCGTCGTCACCGGCGTCTTCGGGCTGCTGTTCGTCGCGCGTGCCGTCTGTGGCGCCCTGCACGGGCTGTTCGTCGGCGCCGCCACGTCCGTGGCCACCGGCCTCGTACCGGCGGACCGCCGTGGCCAGGCCGTGAGCCTGGTGTTCGGCGGCATCTCCGTCGCCACCGTGCTCGGTGTGCCCGTCGGAACCGTCGTCGGACAGGGTCTGGGCTGGCGGGCGACGTTCCTCTGCGTCGTGGGGCTCGGCGTGCTCGCGCTGGTCATCGTCGCGCTCACCGTGCCGCACGTGAGCAGCTCGGACACCGAGAACCTCGGATCCCAGGCCCGGCATGCCTTCGCGCCCCGCGTGCTCGCCATGCTGGCGGCCTATCTGCTGCTCATGGGCTCGCAGTTCGTCGCCTTCACCTACCTGACTCCGTACGTGGAGGACGTCACCGGCATTCCGTCCGGGGCCGTCAGCGCGTTCCTGCTGATCTTCGGTGTCTGCAGCGCCATCGGTACCTTCGGCGGCGGCCGGTTCGCGGACAAGAACGCGTCCGGCACCCTGCTGGCCGGCAACCTCGTGCTGATCGCCGCGCTGGGCGCCCTCTATGTGTACGGCGACAACGCCGTCCTGGCCGGACTCCTCCTGGCCGTCTGGGGGCTGGTGGGCTTCGGCGTGACGTCCTCCCTCCAGCTCCGCGTCATCTCCCTGGCCGGCGAGGGCAAGGATCTCGCCGCCACCCTCGGAGCCTCGGCGGCCAACGCCGGGATCGCCCTGGGAGCGGCCCTGGGCGGCTGGGCCCTGTCCGCCCACGGCGCGGACGCGGTTCCGCTGGTGGCCATGATCGCTCTGGTCGTCGCGCTCCCCGTGGTCTGGGCCACCCGGTTCCTGACTCCGCCGACTCCGCCGGACGACGCTGCCGCGACGCCGGTGACCGGGCCGTCGCAGCCGGCGGACTCCTCCGACGGGCTCGTCGGCACCATTCGCTGACGGCCCGTCAGGAAACTGCACACCTCTTCACCCACAGGAAAGCGAGAACACAGATGACGACCGAGGCATCGCTGTCGGCGGCGGAGCAGAACAAGGCTCTGGTCGACCGCTTCTTCCAGACCTACGCGGCCTACGACCTGGAGACCATGCGCAACGAGATCCTCGCGCCCGACGTGCGGTGGCACATCCCCGGCCGGCACCCGCTCTCCGGCACCCACGAGGGCGTCGACGAGGTGATCGCCTTCTTCGACCGGCTGGGCAGCGCCGGCTTCAAGGCGGACCGCATCTACTTCGGCGCCGACGACAACCACGTGGTCGACGTGCACCGGGGCTGGAGCGAACTCGGCGACG
The DNA here is from genome assembly GCF_044332585.1 of Streptomyces sp. NPDC016845. Classification (NCBI taxonomy): domain Bacteria; kingdom Bacillati; phylum Actinomycetota; class Actinomycetes; order Kitasatosporales; family Streptomycetaceae; genus Streptomyces; species Streptomyces sp. NPDC016845. Next base: position 57,762 of record NZ_JBIRPI010000020.1, read on the forward strand.
GCAACGACATCGACATGACCTGGGTCCTGCTCTGGCGCATCGAGAACGGCCGGGTCGTCGAGGCCACCAACTTCGCCCAGGACCAGGCGGGCGCGGACACGTTCTTCCATCACGCCTTCCGCCTGGCGCCCGTGTCGCAGCGGCTGGCCTGATCCACCCACACACCACGGAGGCACTGCAGACATGGACACACAGCGCACCCGAAAGGTGCTGGAGGAGTGGTTCGCGGCGATCGGCCGGGGCGACTTCGACCACGTCCTGACGACGCTCTCGCCCTCCATCGTCTTCGAACTGCCGAAGGACGAATGGAACTCGGTCATCGACTACCTCGGCGAACACGTCGGCCGTGACGCGGTCGCCGAGGCGTTCCGCGTCAGGGGCGAGACGACCGAGGTCGTCAGTTACGAGCTGCGGGAGCTCGTGGCCGAGGGAGCGGTGGCGTACGCCCGCGTCTACACGAAGGCCTTCCACACCCGGACGAAGGTCCCCTTCGAGATCGAGGACAGCCACCGCCTCGAACTCGACGACCAGGGGCGGATCGTCCGCTGGAAGGTGTACTTCGACCCCGCCGGTGAGGTCGCCGCGTTCAAGGCGGACCTCGACGAGCGCCTGCTGGGGGCGGTCCTGCGCCGTGACCTGCCCGAGGTGCAACGGCTCCTGAAGGACGGGGCGGACCCCGACCACCGGGACCCCGCGTCCGGTCTCACGGCCCTGCAGGCGGCCGCCGGGGTCGGAGCGGCCGGGATCGTGCGCGAGCTGATCGCGGCCGGAGGCGACGTGTTCACCACGGACAGCCGGGCGGGCGGCACCGCCCTGCACAAGGCGGTTCAGGGCGGTGACCTGGAGACCGTGCGCGTGCTGGTGGAGGCAGGGGCGTTCGTGGACGCGGTCGCCGCGACCACGGGACACACCCCGCTGATGGACGCGCTCTGGTACAAGTGGCCCGCCGTCGCCGGATACCTGCTCTCGGCCGACGCGGGCCTGGGGCTCTCCACCCACTACGGCTTCTCGATGCGCGAGCACTTCGAGTACGAGCTGAACGTCAACACGCGCGGCAAGGAGCAGTTGCTGGAGGCCGAGCGGCTGCTCAAGGAACGCACCGCGCACGACGAGTCGGAGGCGGCCGAGCAGCGGCTCATGGCGGCGGTCACCAAGGGCGACCTCGCCGCCGTGCGGACGGAGCTGAGCAGCGGCGCGGAGGTGGACCGTCGCTTCCCCGTCGTCACCGGGTTCAACGACGCGCACACCCCGCTGCTCGTCGCGAGCCGGGACGGACACACCGACATCGTCCGCGCGCTGCTCGCGGCCGGCGCCGACGTGAACGCCGTCGAACCGACCTTCGGCGCGGTGCCGCTGCACAAGGCGGTCTACAACGGCCACGCCGACATCACCGCCCTGCTCGTCGAGGCACCGGGGATCGACCTGGATTTCCAGGGCGCGACCAACGGCTACACACCGCTGCACGACGCGCTGTGGCACGGCTACGAGGACTGCGCGCGCGTGCTGACAGCCGCCGGGGCGCGCACCGATCTGCTCGGCCACGACGGCAGGTCGCCGCACGACATCGCCGTCGCCACCTTCGGCGCCGAGCACCCGCTGGCCCGGGAGCTCGCGCGGGAGAGCTGACGCACCGCGTCCGCCCACCGCTGTCCCGGGTGGCCGAGGGACCCGCTCGCCCGGGGCCGTCGGCCACCCGTTTTCCGTCTGCCGTCCGCACCACGGCGAACCCGAACGGAGCATCATGTCCTCTCTCCCCTCTCCGGAAGAAGCGGCAGGGGCCGAACCGTCCTCCGCGCCGCTCGCCGGCCGCGTCGCGGTGATCACCGGAGCCTCCGGCGGCATCGGCGCCGCGGCCGCCCGCCGACTGGCCCGGGAAGGTGCGGCGGTGGCCCTCCTGGCCCGGCGGCCCGGCGCGGTCGAGGCCGTCGCGAAGGAGGTCACGGCGGCGGGCGGCACGGCGCTGGCCCTCGTCTGCGACGTGGCCTCCCCGGAGGAGCTCGCCGAGGCGGCTCGCAGCACCGGCCGGCAGCTGGGCACACCCGACCTCCTGGTCAACAACGCCGGGGTGATGCACGCCGCACCCCTCGTCGAGCGGCGGTTCGAGGAGTGGCGGGCCATGGTGGACACCAACATCCTCGGCGTCCTGAACACCACCGCGGCGTTCCTCCCGGGCCTGATCGAGGCCGCGCGGGCCGGACGTACGACGGACATCGTCAACGTGTCGTCCATCGCGGGCACCTCGATGTTCGCCCCGGGCTACGCCGCCTACAACGCCTCCAAGGCCGCCGTGAGCGCCATCTCCACGACGCTCCGCGCGGAACTCCTCGAACACCGCACCCGGGTCACCGACCTGCGGCCGGGACTCGCCTCCACCGACGTCGGCCGCCATCTCCCGCAGGACGTGGTCGACCGCCTGCACACCGAGCACCGGGCCCTCTGCCCCGAGGAGATCGCCGACGTGATCGCCTACGTCGCCGCGCAGCCGGGCCACCTCACGGTGCCCTCACTCGTGGTCGCGCCGCTGACCCAGTAGCGCTGTCCGTCCTGCCCGCCCCCCACCGTGCCCTTTCCCTCGGAACCCTTCGGACCTGCTCGAAAGGGCGCAGAAAGACGAGAAACCCCATGGCACTTGACCCATCGGCCCACACCACAGGCACACCGCCCGGTGCCGGATCCGCGGACCCGGCCTCCGCGGCGCCGCGCCGGGCGGACTCCGGGCAACGGCACCGGGGCGCGCTGATCCTGCTTTCCGCCGCCCTCGCGCTCGACGTGAGCGGCGTGGCCGTCATCAACTCCGCCCTGCCCGCGATCGGTGCCCGCTTCGACGCCTCCGGCACCACCCTCCAGTGGGCCATGACCGCGTACGCGATCACCTTCGCCGGTGTCCTGCTGCTCGGCGGCCGGGCCGCGGACATCATCGGACGCAGGCGGATCTTCGCCCTGGGGGTGGCCCTGTTCGCCGTCGCGTCGCTGGGGGCCGCCCTGGCGCCGGCCCTGCCCGTACTGATCGCCGCCCGCGCGCTCCAGGGCGTGGGGGCCGCGCTGTCGGGCCCGGCGTCGCTGGCCATGCTCGGTCAGATCTTCCCGGAGGGCCCGCGGCGCAACCGAGCTCTCGCGGTGTACGCGGCGACGGGGGCGAGCAGTTTCAGCGCCGGTCTCATCGCCGGTGGCGTGCTCACCGATCTGTTCGGCTGGCGTTCGGTCTTCGTCGTCAGTGTCGTGGCGAGTGCGGCGGTACTCGTCCCGGTACGGATGCTGCTGCCCAAGGACACCCCGCGGCGCAGCTCGCTGGACCTGCCCGGTGCGCTGCTCGTCACCGTGGGCCTCGCGTTCCTGGTGTACGGCGTCACCAGCGGCAGCGATCACGGCTGGGCGCGGCCGCGGACACTGGTGGCGCTCGTCCTCGCACTGGCTGCCCTGGCCGGCTTCGTCCTGCGCGAGCGCAGTGCGAAGGACCCGCTGCTGCCGCTGCAGATCTTCCGCGGCAACCCGGTCAAGGCCGCGACGGTGACCGGCGCCGCCTACTACACCGGCGTGAGCGGGCTGCTCTTCTTCGCGCCCCTGTACATGCAGGACATGCAGGGCTACTCGCCGTTCGAGTCGTCTCTCGCGGTGGTTCCCATGGGGCTGATCGTGATCGTCAGCTCTCAGGTCACCGGACGGTTCATCACCCCTGCCCTCTACAAGAAGCTCATGGCGGCGAGTCTCGTGCTGATCGGCGCCGGTGTCGCCCTGTGGGCGCTGACTCCGCAGGACGGCACGTACTGGACGGACATGCTGCCCGGCATCGCGGTCATGAGTGTGGGCCAGGGAATCGGGTTCGGGGCGATGACGTCCGCCACCCTGGAGGGCCTTCCGGCGCACCGGCACGGTGTGGCGGGCGCCGTGAACGTGACGGCGCAGCAGGTGGGCAGCAGCGTCGGCGTGGCGGTCCTGGTCGCCGTCGCCGCCGCGGCCGGCGGCGACGGAGCGGCGGGGCGGCTCGCGGGCTTCCACGCCGGTTACCTGGCCGCCGCCGCCGTCTGTGTGCTGAGCGCGGTGCTCGTCCTGGCCCTGCGCTTCCCGGACCTCGCGCAGGACGCTCCGGCGGCCGACGGCCCCCCGCACAGCTGACCCGTCCTCGACCACGCAGCAGGCCACCCGCACGGGTGGCCTGCTCTGCTGTCGGCCGGCGGCCGCGGACTCACCGGCGCGCCGGGCTCTTCCGCGCGAGCTCGGTCCCCGGTTCCACGGCCGCCGGCACCGCGCGCCGCCGGTTCCCCGGTGCCGGCAGCCACTGTGCCAGCGGCTCCATGAAACGGGCCGCGGGCGGGCCCAGGACGACGAGCAGCAGGACGTAGGCCGTGGCGAAGGAGCCGAGGGTGGGATCGACCCCCGAGGAGACCCCGAGCCCGGCGATCACGATGGAGAACTCGCCGCGGGCGACGAGCGCGCCGCCCGCCCGCCACCGGCCCCGCGTACCGACACCGGCCCGTCGCGCCGCCCAGTAGCCCGTGGCCACCTTGGTCGCGGCGGTCACCACGACCAGCACGAGGGCGGGCAGCAGCACCGGAGGGATGGTCGCGGGGTCCGTGTTCAGGCCGAAGAAGACGAAGAACACCGCGGCGAACAGGTCGCGCAGCGGCATCAGCACATGGTGGGTGTGTTCGGCGACCTCGCCGGAGAGGGCGATGCCGACCAGGAAGGCGCCCACCGCCGCCGAGATCTGCAGCTGCTGCGCGACCCCGGCCACGAGCAGCGTCGTGCCGAGGACCACGAGCAGCAGCTTCTCGGGGTCGTCACTGGAGACGAAACGGGAGATGACCCGCCCGTAGCGCACCGCGGCGAGCAGCACGACGCCGACCGCGGCAAGGGCGACGGCCAGGGTCGCGCTGCCGGCCAGCAGTCCCGAACCGGCGAGCAGCGCGGTCAGTATCGGCAGGTACACGGCCATCGCCAGGTCCTCGAGGACGAGGATGCTGAGCACGACGGGCGTCTCCCGGTTGCCGAGCCGCCCCAGATCGCCGAGCACCTTCGCGATGACCCCGGACGAGGAGACCCAGGTGACGCCCGCGAGGACCACGGCGGCCACCGGCCCCCAGCCGAGCAGCAGCGCCGCGGCGGCTCCGGGGAGCGCGTTGAGCAGGAAGTCGACGCCGCCCGCGGGGGCGTGGGTCTTGAGGTGGCCGACCAGGTCCGCCGCCGTGTACTCCAGGCCCAGCATGAGGAGCAGCAGGACGACCCCGATCTCGGCGCCGACCTCGATGAACTCCTCGCTGCCGCCCAGCGGGACGATGCCGCCCGCGCCGAAGAGCAGGCCCGCCAGCAGGTAGAGCGGAACGGGCGAGAACTTGAGGCGTACGGCGAACCGGCCGAGCAGGCCGAGGGCCAGCACGATCGCGCCGAACTCGATCAGGAAGACCGCGGAGTGCATGTGATCAGCCCCGCTCGAGGATCTCGTGGGCGCCGTCCACGCCTTCCCGGGTGCCGATGACGATCACGGTGTCGCCCCCGTGCAGCCGGAAGTCGGGGCCGGGCGAGGGGACGGCGTGGGAGCGGCGCATGACGGCGACGACGGAGGCCCCGGTGTCGGTACGCATCCTGGTCTCCCCCAGGGTGCGCCCGTTCCAGTACGAGGTTCCGGTGATGGTGATCTGCTCGGCCAGGAGCCCGAAGTCGCTGGTGTGCAGCAGATTGGGGCTGTTGTGCCCGGGCAGCAGGGCGTCGGCGAGGGACAGTGCCTCCGCGGCGGTCAGCGGCAGCGAGAGGCCGCAGGAGTCCGGGTCGTCGTCGTGATGCACGTTCAGGGTGCGCTTGCTGTCCCGGTGGGCGATCACCGACAGCGTGTCGTGCCGCCGGGTCGTGAGCTCGTACTGCACCCCTATGCCGGGCAGCGGGGTGGTCCTCAGGCGGGGAGCGGGCATCGTCTCTCCTCAAGACTGCGTCATTGCTTGCGGAACCACACGCCGCCCAGCGGCGGCAGGGTCACGCGCGCGCAGGCCGGCAGGGACTGCCGGGGTTCGGGGACGGCGTGGACGGGTCCGGGGTTGGTGGCGCCGGAGCCTCCGTACCGGGTCGCGTCCGTGTTGAGCACCTCGGTCCACGGGCCCGCCTCGGGCAGTGCCAGGACGAAGTCGCGCCGGATCGTGGGCTGGAAGTTGAAGACGCAGACCAGCGACTCACCGCCCTCTCCGTGGCGTACGAAGGAGTAGATGTTGTCCTCGGCGGCGTCCGCGTCGATCCAGCGGAAACCCTCCGGTTCGGTGTCGAGGCTCCACAGCGCGGGGTCGTCGAGGTAGCCGCGGTTGAGGTCGCGCACCAGCTCGCGCACGGCCGCGTGCGAGCTGCGGCGAAGGACGGACCAGTCCGGGCCGCGTTCGTGGGACCACTCGGTGTCCTGGGCGAACTCCTGCCCCATGAAGAGGAGTTGTTTGCCGGGGAAGGCCCACATGAAGGAGAGGTAGGCACGCAGGTTGGCGAGCTGCTGCCAGCGGTCGCCGGGCATCTTCGTCAGCAGCGAACCCTTGCCGTGCACCACTTCGTCGTGGCTGATCGGCAGGGTGTGGTTCTCCGCGTAGGCGTACACCATCGGGAACGTCATCAAGTGGTGGTGGTACTGGCGGTGCACCGGGTCCTCGGCCATGTACGACAGCGAGTCGTGCATCCAGCCCATGTTCCACTTCAGGGCGAAGCCGAGGCCGCCGAGGTCGGTGCGGCGGGTGACGCCGTCCCACGCCGTGGACTCCTCCGCGATGGTCACCACCCCGGGGCAGCGGCGGACCACCGTGGCGTTCGTCTCCTGGAGGAACTCGACCGCCTCCAGGTTCTCGCGGCCGCCGTACACGTTCGGCAGCCAGGCGCCGTCGGCGCGCGAGTAGTCGAGGTAGAGCATGGAGGCGACGGCGTCGACGCGCAGGCCGTCGATGTGGAACTCCTCGCACCAGTACACCGCGTTGGCGACGAGGAAGTTGCGTACCTCGGCCCGCCCGTGGTCGAAGACGAGCGTGCCCCAGTCGGGGTGTTCGCCGCGGCGCGGATCGGGGTGTTCGTACAGCGCGGTCCCGTCGAAGCGCGCGAGGGCCCAGTCGTCCTTGGGGAAGTGGGCGGGGACCCAGTCCACGATGACGCCGATGCCGGCCCGGTGCAGCGCGTCGACCAGGGCCCGGAAGTCGTCGGGGCTGCCGAGGCCCGCCGCCGGGGCGTAGTAGGACGACACCTGGTAGCCCCACGAGCCTCCGAACGGGTGCTCCGCCACCGGCATGAACTCGACGTGCGTGAAGCCCAGCGCCTTGACGTAGGCGGGGAGTTCCGCCGCCAGGCCGCGGTAGTCGAGGCCCGGCCGCCACGATCCCAGGTGCACCTCGTAGACGCTCATGGCGGAGCGGTCCACGGTGCGTTCGCCGCGCCGCGCCATCCAGGCGTCGTCGCTCCAGGTGTGGCGGGAGCGGAAGACGCGGGAGGCGGTGCCCGGTGCCTGCTCGGCCGAGGTGGCGAGCGGGTCCGCCTTCTGGGTCCAGCGGCCGTCCGGGGTGGCGATCTCGTACTTGTACCGGCAGCCTTCCTCGACGCCGGGGACGAACAGCTCCCACACCCCGCAGGCGCCGAGCGAGCGCATCGGGTGTGCTCTGCCGTCCCAGTGGTTGAAGTCGCCGACGAGCCGCACGGCGCGGGCGTTCGGCGCCCACACGGCGAAGGCCACCCCGGCCACCGGGCCCCAGCCGGACTCGTGCGCGCAGACCCGGGCCCCGAGCACCCGCCACAGCTGCTCGTGCCGGCCCTCGCGGATCAGGTGCAGGTCGAGTTCGCCGAGGGTGGGCGGAAAGCGGTAGGGGTCGTCGTAGTCGTACGCATCGGTGCCGTAGCGGACCCGCACCCGGTAGTCGGGCACGGCCGGGCCCGGCAGGCGGCCCGCGAAGACACCCTCGCCCTCGTGCGCGAGCCCGGTCAGCGGCTCGCCCGACGGCGTGGTCAGCCACACCTGGTCGGCGAGCGGCCGCAGCACCCGTACGGTCACGCCCTCGGCGGCCGGGTGCGGGCCGAGCAGGGCGTGCGGGTCGCTGAACTCTCCGGTGGTGAGCCGCTTGAGGCGGGTGGCGGGCAGGGCCGAGGGGCGCTGTGCGGTGGTCACGACTGCGATGTCCCGTCCGTGAGTATGTGGGCCACTCGATACCGGGGATCGAGGCGTACGTAGTTGTCGCGGCCCCAGCGGTACTCCTCGCCCGACAGGGCGTCGCGCACCGCGAAGGTCTCCGAGCGCTCGACGCCGAGGGCGGGCAGGTCGAGGGTGACCGTCGCCTCGCGTGTCTCGTGCGGGTCGAGGTTGAGCACCACGAGGACCCAGTCGCCTGTGGCGGTCCGTTTGGAGTAGCAGGTCACCGCGTCGTTGTCGGTGCGGTGGAAGCGGAGGTTGCGCAGTCGGCGGAGGGCCGGATGGGCGCGCCGGATGTCGTTGAGCGCGCGGATCAGCGGGGCCAGGGAGTCGCCCGCGTCCTGCGCGCCGGCCCAGTCGCGGGGGCGCAGCTGGTACTTCTCGGAGTCCAGGTACTCCTCGCTGCCGGGCCCCGTCGGTACGTTCTCGTACAGCTCGTACCCGGCGTACACCCCCCAGGCCGGACCGGCTGTCGCGGCGAGTACGGCACGCGCGGCGAAGGCCGCTCTGCCGCCGTACTGGAGGTAGGCGTTGAGGATGTCGGGGGTGTTCACGAAGAGGTTGGGCCGCAGGTAGGCGGCGCTCTCCTCGCCGCCGAGGCCGGCCAGTTCGGAGAGGTAGCTCTCCACCTCGTCCTTGGAGTTGCGCCACGTGAAGTACGTGTACGACTGGTGGAATCCCACGCGGGCCAGGGCGTGCAGCATGGCCGGGCGGGTGAACGCCTCGGCGAGGAAGAGCACGTCGGGGTCGCCCTCGTGCACCGCGGCGATCAGCCGTTCCCAGAAGGCGACGGGTTTGGTGTGCGGATTGTCGACGCGGAAGATCCGTACGCCGTGGTCCATCCAGTGCCGCAGCACGCGCAGGCACTCCGTGTGCAGTCCGTCCGGATCGGTGTCGAAGTCGATCGGGTAGATGTCCTGGTACTTCTTCGGCGGGTTCTCGGCGTACGCGACGGAGCCGTCGGGGCGGTGGTGGAACCACTCGGGGTGCTCGGTGACCCAGGGGTGGTCCGGGGAGCACTGGAGGGCGAAGTCGAGGGCGACCTCGAGGCCGAGTTCGGCGGCGCGCGCGACGAAGTGGTCGAAGTCCTCGATGGTGCCGAGTTCGGGGTGGACGGCGTCGTGGCCGCCCTCGGCCGACCCGATCGCCCAGGGCGAGCCGGGGTCGTGCGGACCCGCTTCGAGCGTGTTGCCCGCGCCCTTGCGGTGGGTGGTGCCGATCGGATGGACCGGCGGGAGGTAGACCACGTCGAAGCCCATGTCCGCGACGGCCTCGAGGCGTTTGGCCGCCGTCCGCAGCGTGCCCGGCCGCGGGGGCTCGGTGACGCCGTCCACCGTGCGGGCGGGCACGGCCCCTTCGGACCGGGGGAAGAACTCGTACCACGCGCCGTACAGGGCCCGTTCCCGGTCCACCCGCAGCGGCAGTTCCGGGGAGCGGGTGAGCAGTCTGCGGGGCGGGTGGGCGGCGAGCAGGCCGCTCACGGCCGCCGTGGCGGCGGCGAGGCGCTCCTGGGCGTCGCGGCGCGCGTCCGTGAGCAGCGCGGCCGCTTCGGTGAGCCGCGCCGCCTCGGCGGCCGGGACCGTGCCGACCGCCTCCTTGAGGAGCGACGCGCCCTCGGTCAGGACCAGTTCGGCGTCGGTCCCGGCCGGGACCTTGATCTCGGCGGTGTGGAGCCAGGTCGCCCAGGGGTCGCTCCACGCCTCCACCCGGTAGGTCCAGTCGCCTTCCGCCGCGGCGCTGACCCACGCGGTCCAGCGGTCCGTCCCGGGGGCCACGAGACGCATCGGGATCAGGTCGCCCGCCCGGCCGTGGGGGTCGGTGAGGACGACACCGGCGCCGACCGCGTCGTGTCCTTCCCGGAAGACGGTGGCCGAGACGGCGAACTCCTCGCCGGGTACGGCGCGGGCGGGGCTGCGGCCCCCCGCTCCGTCGTCGATCCGCGGCGCCACGTCCACGATGGGGATGCGGCCCACACGTGGTTCGGCGGCCGGGCGCGTCGCGTCGCGCTGCATGGGCTTGCCCTCCATGGTGCTCGGGTCCGGTGAGTGGTGCGGGCGGCTTAGCCGGCCGGTGGCCGGGTCAGCGCCGGATCGCGGTGGTGCCGTTGCTGACCTCGGAGATGATCCGGCGGTAACCGGAGACCAGCGGGTGGTGCGGGTAGGCCGTGGAGAACACCCGCTCCCCGGCGAGCCGCACCATTTCCGGTGCGTAGGGCAGCACCGTGGTGACGCGGGTGTCGTAGGCGCTCTCCACCTCGCCGAGCAGCCGGTCGTCCACGGCGCCGTCGGGGGCCATGTTCACGGCGATGCTCAGGGCGCCGAACCCGAGCCGGCTCGCCAGGGCCGTGGTCTCCCTGGCGCCCGCGAGGTCGAGGCGGTCGGCCCGGGTCACGACGACGAGCGCGTCCGAACTCGCCATCGCGGTCACGGTCTCGTTGTTGAAACCGGCGTGCGTGTCGAGCAGCAGCACGTCGAGTGCCAGCGTGTCGATGAGCCGGTCGAAGCCCTCGCGCAGCAGGCCGACGTCGTAGCCGCGGCCCATGATCTCGTTGACGCCGGTGGCCTGGCTCCTGGCCGGGACCAGGAAGAACCCGTCGTGGCCGACGCTGTGGTCGACGGCGTACGCCGCCTCCTCGATCTCGCAGCGGCCGATGAGGTAGTCGGTCAGCGACCGCTTCGCGGGGAGCGCGACATCACCGAACATCACGTCGAGGGCCGGCGTCTGGATGTCGGTGTCCACCAGGGCGACCCGCAGGCCCGAGGAGGCCAGCAGCAGCCCGAGGTTGGCGGTCGTGCTGGATTTGCCGGTGCCCCCTCGGTAGGAGTGCACCGTGATGATCTGCGACATGTTCTCCACCTGACGGTTTGCGGGGGTCGGCGGTCGGGCCGGTGCGCGGTCAGTCGGCGGCTCCGGCCGGTGCCTGCCAGTGGACGGCCAGCATGGTGATGTCGTCGGACTGTTCGGCCTGGCCGACGAACGCGCTGAGCGCGCCGTCCATGTGGTCGAGCAGTTCCTCGCCGCGCACCGAGGCCTCGGTCAGCTGCTCGACGAGGAGGTCCTCGCCGAAGAAGTGGCCGCTCTCCGACCGCGCCTCGGTGACCCCGTCCGTGTAGATGAAGAGCGTGTCCCCGGGGCTGATCTGCGTGTATCCCAGGGAGAAGGTGCAGTCCGGCATGACGCCGACGACCGGGCCCGTGGGCTGGAGGAGTACCGGTTCGGCGCCGCTTCCGCTGACCAGCACGGGGGGGTTGTGTCCGCCGTTGATGTAGACGAGGTTGCCGGTCACCGGGTCGAGGACGCCGAAGAACATGGTGGCGAAGTAGCCCTGCTTGATGTGGTTGCGGGTCAGGTAGCTGTTGGTGCCCACGACGGCGTTGAGCAGCGGGGTCGCGCCCACGACGGGGATGGCCCGGGTGTGCTCGCCGCCGCCGGGCTCCTCGCCCATGAGGTCCGCCGCGATGAGGTTCTGCAGGCCGCTCTGTTCGGCGGTGTGCCGCAGCAGTGAGCGGATGAGCGCCATGAAGAGGGCCGCGCCGACCCCCTTGTCGCACACGTCGGCGACGACGAGGGCCAGGCGGCGCCGGTTGACCAGTTCGAAGACGTCGTAGAAGTCACCGGCGACGGTCCGCGCGGGCCGGAAACGCACCCGGATGTCCCAGCCGTCCGGGCTGGGCAGGGAGTCCGGCAGGAACCCCAGCTGGATCTCCCTCCCTATCTCCAGCTCCCGTTCGTAGCTGAGGAGTTCGGCGTGGGCGGCGACCTCCTCCATGTTCCGGTTGAGCTCGGCGTGCTGATGGCAGTCCCGCAGCCGCGCCTCCACCAGTACCGGGTGGAAGGGCGGCAGCAGGTAGTCCGAGCCCGCGCGCACATGGCCGTCGAGGAGGTGCAGATCGTGCTCCGCGTACGCCACCACGGTGGGCTGCTGGCCCTCGTCCGCCAGGCGGCGGGCCACCGACTTGACCGTGTGGGGCGCCAGCGTGGCGTTGGCGAGCAGGGCGGTCACCGCCGGCATCCGGCCTGGCGACGCGGCAAGGACTTCGCCCGGTGTACAGATGTGTGCCTCGGCGCCCACGGCGTCGAGGGCCGTGGACAGCCCCGTCGGCACGGACCGCCGCTCATCGAGTATCAGCACTCTCGTCTGCGCCATCTCCGCCTCGTCTACTCCGCTGCCGGCCGGCGCATCACGAGGGTGCTCACATTGCGCCCCGCGACCAGCTCGTACTCGAAGACGTCCACCGCTGTGAACGCCAGGAAAACGCCCAGGCCACCGATCTGCCGTTCTTCGAGCGGTACATCGAGCGCGGGCTCGCGCATGCCCTGCCGGGGGTCGAAGGCCGGGGCGTCGTCCTGGAAGCGGACCCACACCTGGCCGGGGTCGATCCCGCCGTGCACGGTGATCGCGCCCGGCTCGCCGCGGTAGCCGTGCAGGACGATGTTGGTGGCCAGCTCGTCGGCGGCCAGGCGCAGCCGGTACAGCGAGCTCTCCGGGAGGCCGGCCCGCTCGCCCAGGCCGAGGACGAAGTCGGCCACCGGCTCCAGCGCTTCGACCGTCGCGGGAACGCGGAGTGCGTTCGCGTCGCCGCACCCGGGCGCCTGTGCGACGCCCGCTGCCCCGCCGGATGCGGTGGCCTCGAAGTCGAACGTCATCTCGGTGCGTCCCTTCAGGCGTCCACGAGATCGATGCTGTGGTCGAACCCGGCGAGCCTGATGGTCCGCGCCACCGGGTCGGACGCGCCCACGACGGCGATCCGCACGCCGTCGCCCATCTTCTGGCGGGCGAAGACCAGGGAGCGCAGTCCGGCGCTGGAGAGGTAGCCGAGCTGTTCGGCGCGGATGACCAGTTCGACGGCGCCGGCGCCGGCCGCGCGGCCGACCGTGTCGTGGAACTCACCCGCCGTCGAGGCGTCCAGCTCGCCCTTGAGCTCGATGGTGGCGACGTTGTCGTTGATCCTCAGGCGCACGTCGAAAGCCATGGTGGTTCTCCTTCTGCGTCAAGCGGTCGTCGAAGGGGCCGCGCGCCCCACGAGGACGACCGCGGAGTGGGATCCCAGGTGGTAGCGCCCGGGGTGCTGGAGCTCCGGCTCGGCGCCGAGGGGATGAACGGCCGTGCCCGTGTCGGCGAAGAGGTGCCAGCGCTGCCCGTCGGGGAGGGCGGGCAGCTCCAGGTCGTGCGCCTCCCAGTGGGCGTTCACGGCGACGTACACGTGCTCGTCCGCCACGCTGCCGCCCTTGGCGTGCCGGCCGCACCGCATCATCGCGAGCACCCGGCCGTGGTCGGCCCAGTCCGGGGCCCAGGCCCGGACGCCGTGCCAGCTGACGTCGGGGTAGCCGCTGCCGACCCGGTCCGTGCCGGTCGGGTGGTCGCTGGAGCGCAGCACCGGGTGCGCGTGCCGGAAGGCGATCAGCGCCCTGGTGAAGCGCAGCAGCTCGGCGTTGGTCTCGACGAGCGACCAGTCGAACCAGGAGAGTTCGTTGTCCTGGCAGTAGGTGTTGTTGTTGCCGAGCTGGGTGCGGCCGACCTCGTCGCCCGCCAGCATCATCGGGATGCCCTGGCTCGTCAGCAGGATGGTCAGCAGGTTCTTCATCTGCCGCGTCCGCAGTTCGCGTACGTGCGGGGAGTCGCTGGGGCCCTCGTCGCCGCAGTTCCAGCTGTTGTTGTCGTTGGCGCCGTCGTTGTTGTCCTCGCCGTTGGCCTCGTTGTGCTTGTCGTTGTACGAGACGAGGTCGGCCAGGGTGAAGCCGTCGTGGGCGGTGATGAAGTTGACCGACGCGGAGGAGGTCCGGCCCTGGTAGAGGTCGGGTGAGCCGGCCATCCGGGTCGCCAGTTCACCGACCAGACCGGGCTCGCCCTTGACGAAGCGCCGGACCGTGTCGCGGTACTTGCCGTTCCACTCCGACCAGCGGCCGTAGTTGGGGAAGTTCCCGACCTGGTAGAGGCCGGCCGCGTCCCAGGCCTCGGCGATCAGCTTGGTGTGGCGCAGGATCGGGTCGTGCGCGAGCTGTTCGAGGAGCGGCGGGTTGGGCAGCGGGGTGCCGTCCGGGGCGCGGTCGAGGATGGCCGCGAGGTCGAACCGGAACCCGTCGATGTGGTACTCGGCGACCCAGTGGCGCAGGCAGGACAGCACGAAGTCCCGGACCACGGGGTGGTTGCAGTTGACGGTGTTGCCGGTGCCGCTGAAGTTGTAGTACTCGCCGCGCGGCGTGAGCATGTAGTACGTGGCGTTGTCCAGGCCGCGGAAGGAGATGGTCGGGCCCTGTTCGTTGCCCTCGGCGGTGTGGTTGAAGACCACGTCGAGGACGACCTCGATGCCGGCCCTGTGCAACTCCTTGACCAGTGTCTTGAACTCGTCGGCCTGCATGCCGAGCGCGCCGGTGGCGGCGTACCCCGCCTTGGGGGCGAAGAACGAGACGGTGTTGTAGCCCCAGTAGTTGTACAGGCGCTCGCCGGTCACCGGGTCGGTGCGCGGGTTGTCCAGTTCGTCGAACTCGAAGACGGGCAGCAGCTCCAGGCAGTTGACGCCCAGCTCCCGCAGGTAGGGGATCTTCTCGCGCAGACCGGCGTACGTGCCCGGCGCCGACACCTGTGACGAGGCGTGCCGGGTGAAGCCGCGCACGTGGGTCTCGTAGATCACGAGGTCCTCGGCGGGGATGCCGGGCGGACGGTCGCCGCCCCAGTCGAAGTCGTCGTTCAGCACCTGGGCGCGGTAGTGGTAGACGTTGTCCCAGTCCGGCTCGCGCCCCCACACCTCGCGGCCGGAGATCAGCCGCGCGTAGGGGTCGCTGAGCACCTTGCCGGCGTCGAAGCGGTCGCCGCGCGACGGGTCGAAGGGGCCCTGCGCGCGGAACCCGTACTCCAGGTTCTCCGCGTCGAGCCCGAAGACCGTCATGGCGTGGACGCTGCCGGTGCGGAACTCCGTGGGGAACTCCAGTTCGGCGCTGGGCCGGGTGGCGCCGCGCTCGAAGAGCACCAGGCTCATCGCGGTGGCGCCGTCGGAGTAGACCGAGAAGTTGATCCCGCCGGGCACCGGGGTGGCGCCGTAGGGGAAGGGCCGGCCGGCCCGGACGTGGTACGGGCCGATCCGGTGCGTGGGGAAGGCGTCGACGCGCTCGCGGATCTCCTGGGTGGTCATCAGCCCGCCCGTTCCAGCTCGGCGGCCAGATCGTCGGCGATTCTGAAGAAGTCCAGGAAGCCCGTGGCGGACATGACGAACGAGACCTCTTCGGAGAGACCGACCAGCGTGATCCCGGCGTTCAGCTGCTGTGCGTGGCGGTGCACGATCAGCAGGGTGCGCAGGCCCGCGCTGGAGATGTACGAGATCCCGGTGAGGTCGATCAGGACGACGGCGCCCTGCCCGATCAGCGGCAGCAGCTGGGACTGCAGCCCCCCGGAGGTGGTGGAGTTGATCTCGCCCTCCAGGGCGACGACCGTGGCGCCGGCGACGAGCCGGGAACTGACTTTGACGGTCATCCCGTCACCTCCGTACGGGAGTCGGGCTCGAGGCGCACCCTGACCTTGACCCGGCCCGGGGTGTCGGGCAGCCGCACGGTCAGGGCCTGCGCCTGGAAGTCGGTGTGCTCCTGCCCGTCGATCTCGACGGCCGCGATGCGTACGGCGCCGGGCGGCAGCAGGTCGGGGGAGACCCGCAGGATGCGGTTCTCCAGCCGGGCGGGGTCGGGCTTGAACCAGAAGTCCATCGGCTCGCCGCCCACCAGCAGGTTGTTGTAGACGGCCGCCAGGTAGCACAGCTCGGCCGAGTGGTACATCGACATCGAGTGGCTGCCCTTGAGGCGCTCCACCCCGAGCAGGTAGGGCAGGCCGTTGGCCATGGTGTTGAAGTAGACGGCGCCCTCGTCGTGGTCGAGGAAGAACGCGTTGTAGAAGGACTGGGCGTCCCGCGCCTCGGTACGGAAGTCCGCGCGCCCGGTCAGGCCGTGCAGGATCAGGTAGGCGAGGATCGCCTGCTCCTGCTGCCACCACGCCTTGCGATCGTGCCAGGCGAAACGGAACCTGTCCTCGCCGTCCACCTTGACGCGCTCCACCACGTCGTACCAGCCGCCCCGCTGCCGGTCGCTGCCGATCTCGGGCATGGTTTCGCCGAGCGAGAGGGCTGTCTGCAGGTAGGCGTCCTTGGGGCGCAGGGCGTTCATGCGCATCAGGTTCCAGGCGATCTTCAGGTTGTGCCCGACGACCGCGCGGTTCTGCTGCCACCCGTGCGTGGTGTCGTGCGACCAGTCCCGGTGGAACCGCTCCTGCACGAACGGGCTGTTCTTGGCGTCGGGGAAGCGCTCGACGATCGTGTCGAAGGTGTACTCCAGCATGTCGGCGTAGCGCCGCTCGCCGGTCGCCAGATACAGGTTGATCAGGTACGCGGGTGCGTGGTCGCCCACCGAGTTCCAGTTCTTGCGGGCCCGGTTGGGGCCCAGCGAGGCGTGGTCGGGGCTGAGCAGGATCGGGTCGATGTGCGAGAAGTAGCCGCCCTCCTCCGGGTCCAGGTAGAACCGGTCGAAGAGCCGGATGGTGGCGTCCGCGTCCGACTTGATCCGCGGGTCGCCGGTGATCCGGTAGGTCTGCACGGGGCCGGCCAGCGCGTAGATCTGCTCGTAGGCGGGCAGCGCGTCGTAGTCGTCGGAGAACTCGGACGTGAACAGCTTCGTCTCGACGTCACCGTCGACCTTGAGGCCGTGGTACCAGTACACGACGTTCTCGTCCGTGTCGACGAACCGCATGTGCTCGCGCAGGTACTCGGTGCCGCGCTCGGCGACCTCCAGGTACTCGTCCTCGCCGGTGAGCAGGAAGGCGGAGGCCATGCCGTAGACGAGCCGGGAGATGGTGTCCGTCTCCTGGACGTGGCTGGCGGTCTTGTCACCGCCGAGCCGGATCTCCGTGCGGTAGTCCGCGAAGTCGACGGGGCCGTCGCCGAACTGCGCCTTGCGGTAGAAGCCGGCGATCTCCCTGATCTGCCTGACCCACCAGCCGGCCTCCTCGAAGCGGAAGTCCTCGGGGTCGCGGCCCACGAAGATCAGCCGCTTGGCTTCAAAGCGCAGTGTGCCGCGGTGGGGGTAGAAGACGCCGTGGGCGAGGACGAAGGCGTCCTCGACAAGCAGCTCGTCGACGTGGCCGGTGGCGTCCTGGTACGGCTCGCCGAGGTTGTGCAGCATCTCCGCGCTGGGGCCGCCGTCGATGCTGATGTCGAAGAAGCGGCCGTCGGCGGTGGCGACGGTGAAGACCCGGGCCTCGCTGTCGAAGCCGGTCACCCGTCCCGCGATGGTGTCCGAGAAGGTGAAGTCGACGTTCCGGGGGCTTCCCGGCACAGCTGGCGTGGTGGTCATGGCTGTCACACCCCTCGCAGTACGAGTTCGTCGATGATGGTCCGGGCGAACAGGTGGCAGTGGTCGCCGGTGCGGGCGGTCACCAGGTCCCCGTCGACGACGACGTCCTGGTCGACGTAGTTGGCGCCCATGTTCCGCACGTCGCCCAGCAGGTTGTTGTGGCAGACCACCTTGCGGCCGCGCACCACGTAGGGGATCGACGAGGCCAGCCACATGCCGTGGCAGATGATCCCCTTGACCACGCCCGACCGGGCGAAGGCCCGGCGCAGCAGGTCCGTGGCGGGGGCGAGCCGCTCGATGTCCTCCGTGTAGCGCAGCCGGTCGGCGACCATGCCGGAGGGCACGATCAGTGCGCTGTACTCGCGCAGCCCGCGGTCGTCCAGCTCCTCCAGGCCGCGGGTCACCGTCAGCGGAGCCCGGTGCTCGTGGCCGGTGAAGGTGATCGACTTGTTGCCCCACATCCGGGTGACGAAGTCGGCCTGGGCGCCTTCCTCGGCGAACCGGCGCTGGTAGTAGGCGATCTCGGGCTCGTAGAAGTCGCTCTCCGCCAGGATCGCGATCTTCTGCCCGCTGAGCACCCCGTCCCGGGACGGTACGTCAGCCACGGTCTCCCCCTTCGGTGGTGCGCAGATCGATGAGAAACGGCCTGTCGTCCGCGAGCATCCGCTTGACCGCGTCGGTGACCTGGCCGTGGTCCTCGACCCGCAGGGCCTCGACCCCGAACCCCTCCGCGATCCGCGCGAAGCCCAGCTCGGGGTGGGACAGGTCGAACGGCGTCGGGTACGCGTGCGGGGCGACGTCCCGCTCCCGCCAGTACTGCTCGATGTTGTTGTCGAGCAGCTTGTAGCTCCGGTTGTTGCAGACGACGAACTTGGCGCCGATGCCGTGCCGTACGGCGGTGTAGAGCGCCTGGAAGGTGTACATGGAGCCGCCGTCGCCGGTGAAGCCGATCACGGTCTTGTCCGGGTGGGCCAGCTTGATCCCCATCGCTCCGGGGATGCCGACGCCCAGCGAGCCGCCGCGCGTCGCGAACCAGTGGCCCGGCCGGCGGCCCGGCAGGTGGGCCGCGAGCGCGCCGGACGCGGTCAGCGCCTCGTCGAAGACCATCACGTCGTCGGGCACCTGGCCCGCCAGCTCCCGCAGGAAGGCGTGGAGCAGGGAGCCGTCGTCGGCCACCCCGGCGGGCCGCTCCTCGCGCCGGGTCCGCAGACGCTCGCCCGCCGCCGCCCGGTCGAGATCGGACAGCTTGCTCTCCAGGTGCGTGGCGAGCGCGGCGAGGGTCTCCTTCGGGTCGGCGACGAGCCCGAGCGTGACGGGGTGGTTCTTGGCGATCTCGTAGTCGTCGAGGTCGATGTGGACGATCCGCGCGTCCGGGCGGAACGGGTCACCGGTGTCCGGGAAGACCTCGGGGAAGGTGTACGTGCCGACGATCAGGACCGCGTCGGCGTCCTTGACCGCGGCCGTGCTGACGGCGCCGAACATGTGGCCGAGGTCCCCGCGGTAGAGCGGGTGCGTGACGTCGAGGTTCACCTCGGAGTAGTTGACGCCGTGGATGTCGGCGCCCAACTGCTCGGCCACCCGCACCAGTTCGTCCTGGGCGCCGGAGGCCGAGACGCCGTCGCCCACCAGGACGACCGGCCTCTCGGCACCGGTGAGGAGCCGCGCCGCCTGCGCCACCAGGCCGTCGGCGGGAACGCTGCGGGTGGCCGGGGCGGACGTCGGCACGATCTGCTCGGTGTTGAGGGCGTCGAGCACATCGAGAGGAAGCGCCACGAAGACCGGGCCCATCGGCGGTGTCATCGCGATCTTCATCGCCCGGCGCAGCACCCGCAGCACCGAGCGCGGGTCGGTGACCCGCGTCGCGTACTTGGTCACGGGCTTCGCCATGGCGACCAGGTCGGCCGCCATCTGGGCGTCCATGGACTCGTATCGCACACCCGACTCGCCCGCGATCGTCAGGATCGGCGAGTGGCCGCGCTTGGCCTGGTAGAGCATGCCGATGGCATTGCCCAGACCGACCCCGCTGTGCAGTTGCAGGAGCGCGGGCCGGCCCGTGGCGCGGGCGTAGCCGTCCGCGATCCCGGCCGCGACGGTCTCCTGCAGGGTCAGGATGTACTGGAGGCCGTCATAGTCCTCCAGCGCGTCCAGGAATCCCTGCTCGACCGTTCCTGGGTTGCCGAACATGAAGGGAATTCCGTCGGCGATGAACTGCTCGATGATCGCCGCATTGCCCTGCCTGGCCATGTCTGCCTTCTCTCGCATTCTCGAACCGTTGCCGGGAATTACCAGCCGAAGCGACGCAGGCCGTCCTCGAGCACCTCGACGACCTTTTCTCCGGTCAGATAGGAGTCCGGTGTCGAACGGCCCGTGACGAACGGGTAGTCCACGATCACCGAGGTCTCTTTGCCGAAGTTCCCGATGTAGCGGCCCTCGGGTCCGGTGGCGTCGCGCAGGATGTACTCCAGCGGATACGGCGGCGGGCCGATCACGAAGTCGGTGCCGAGGAATCCGGTGCCGTCCTTGTAGTCGTACTCCTTGCAGTGGCCCGTGACGTGCTTGCCCCAGATGATCGACTTGCGGTCCTCCCAGTCGCGGGCGAAGGCCAGCGGCGCGACGCCGTAGCACTCGGCCGCGATCGGCTTGTCGGCGCGCAGGAAGGACAGGATGATCTGGTGCACCCGCTCGTTGTTGGCGAGGTCCACGACCGGGCCCGAGCCGCCGACGATGAGCAGCGCGTCGTAGTCGTCGAGCTCCTGCGCCACCACGTCGACCGCCCGGTGGTAGGCCTCCAGCTTGCGCAGGTAGTCGTCGTCGGCCGTGTAGGGGCGCTCGGGGACCCAGCGGGAGATGTCGATCGGGTCGTCCAGGCGGGTGGAGGCGTCGATCTCCTGGGTGAGCTTCGCGACCTCCTCGCCGGTGACCGAGCGGCCGAGCGGCGGGTCGATGTACTCGGGGTCCATCGACGGCGGCAGCGCGTGCGCGCGCTTCCCCGTCGGGGTGGCGAACTCCACCTCGTAGCCCCGCTGGTCGAAGTGGTGCAGGGGCCCGACGAGCTCCTCGCCCCAGTAGCCGTACTCCGACAGGATCACGAGGATCTTCTTGGCGTTCTTCCTGGGCACGCCGACTCCTTCGGTCATCGGTTCGGGATGGGTGGCCGGGCGCCGCGACGGAAGGGGGCGGCGCCTCAGCCACCGGATCAGGGGGATCAGCGGGCCTGCGGGCCGATGATCCAGTTCTCCTCGGCGGCGAGTGAGAAGACGTACTTCTCGTCGGCGATCTCGTCGCGCGCGGCCTTCACCTGCTCGGTGAAGTAGGGCGAACGCAGCACCTGCTCAAGGGCGTCGGCGTCGTCGAACCACAGTTGCTCGACGCTGTCGAAGGCCGCCTCGCCGAAGACGTAGGCGCCGTCCACGGTGTGGGCGTGCAGGTAACGCCGCAGCCCGGGCGTGCCCTTGACGACCGAGGCGTACGCGTCGAGGGACTGCTTGCGGTAGTCGTCCAGGGCCAGGCCCGGGCGGCGCTTCTGCAGGACGGTGAGCTTGACCCACTGCTGCCCCTTGGCCAGGGGCGGGCCGGCGACGATCTCGTGCGCCGTGGTGTCGATGACGATGGTCTGCCAGAACGCGGCCCAGTTGGGCTCGTCCAGGCGGGCGCCCTGGAGGAACTCCTCGGTCTGCAGCGAGGCCAGCTGCTCCTCGCCGTTGGCCAGGAAGATCTCGGCGATGCCCTGGTGGGGCAGGGCCGGCTCGCCGAGATTTCCCTCGATGTCCACCACCGTGTCGACCATGTACTTACGGATCTGCGGAATCTTCGATGCGTACTGCACCGCGTGGACATTCACCCAGTAGTCCTGGAATTCCTGCGCGGTCATACCCGGCTTGGGCGCCGCCAGAATGAACTGGTGGATCATCTGAATCTCCTTTGGACGGGCTCATACATCATGTGCGGCGGCTCTCTTGCACAGCAAAGAAGGGAATTCGACTTCCTGAACTGGAGAACTGGAGCCCC
The DNA here is from genome assembly GCF_044332585.1 of Streptomyces sp. NPDC016845. Taxonomy (NCBI): domain Bacteria; kingdom Bacillati; phylum Actinomycetota; class Actinomycetes; order Kitasatosporales; family Streptomycetaceae; genus Streptomyces; species Streptomyces sp. NPDC016845. The sequence continues at coordinate 79,228 of NZ_JBIRPI010000020.1, forward strand.
CGGACCGGAAAAGCGCGGGAAGAGGCCGAGCAGGGCCGACGGCCACCGCGTCAGCCCACGAACCGGCTGCCGTGCGCGAGGCGGCGCACCGCGGCGAGGGGTATGGGCAGCCACGCGGGCCGGTTGCGGGCCTCGTAGAGCGCCTCGTACACCGCTTTGTCGGCCTCGAACGCCCGCAGGAGCACGGGGTTGGTGCGCGGGTCCTGGCCTCCCGCCGCGGTGTAACCGGCGCAGAACGCACGCCTGTTGTGGACCGCCCATGCCGAGGCCCTGCGCGACAGGCGCGTGGCGCGCGGATCGCTGTGCGCCCGCTCCCCGGGCGCGACGCCGAGGATCTCGCCGAGCGCGTGGTGCGCCGCGTAGTCGAAGGACCGCAGCATGGCGGCGACGTCGCGGACCGCCGGCTGCGGCCGGCGCCGCTCCTCGAAGGGGTGTCCCGGCTCGCCCTCGAAGTCGATCAGTACCCAGCCGTCCGGTGCGCGCAGCGCCTGGCCGAGGTGGAGGTCGCCGTGGATGCGCTGGACCGGCAGCGGGTTGCCGCGGCCGACCACTTCGCGCAGGTCCTGGTAGGCCGTCTGCAGCCCGCGCGCGTAGGGGGCGAGGCCGGGCACCTCGACGAGAGCGTCGTCGAGCCGGGCCACGAGGGTGTCGGTCAGCTCCACGGCCTCCGGCAGGGTCAGCGGACGGGCCTCCAACTGCTCGGCGAGCGCCCGGTGCACCTGCGCGGTCGCCTCCCCCAGGGCGAACGCGTCGCCAAAGAAGCCGCCCAGCGGCGCGACGGAGTCGCACGTCCCGCGCATGCACGCCTCGGCCTCCGTCGTCGCGAGGCTCCAGCCGTCCCCGCGCGAGGGCACGAACTCCTGGAGGAGACACAGGGCGGCCGGCTCCTCCCCCTGCCACCCGGCGCTCTGCGCCCAGGCAAGGGGCGCCGCGCTCGGCACGTCACCGGCCCGCTCCAGCGCGGTCAGCAGCTCCAGTTCGGTGTTGGCGCCCGGCATGACGCGGCGCAGCACCTTGAGCATCAGCCGGTCGCCGAAGGCCACCGAGGTGTTGGACTGCTCCCCGGTGAGCGGCCTCGCCGGCAGTCCTGCCGGGATCACCGCCCCGCCGACGTGGTGGAACTCGAGCGCCCCGCACGGCTCGGCCGCGACGAAGCGTTCGAGCAGTGCGGAGAGCAGCCCGGGATCGGTGCTCGCCTCGTAGAGGGTGAGCCGCCGCCCGTCCGCCGTACGGACGCTGCCGATGACGGCGTCGCCGCCGACACCGGGGCGGGCCCCGGCCGGGCCGGGCACGACGCCGACGAGGAGCTGGTAGCAGGCACCGTCGTCGGTGCGGAACACGGTCTGCACCAGCGCGGGGGTGCCCGGGACGACGACCTCCGCGAGGAGGGGCCGGACCTCGGACAGCGCATGGTCCTTGCCCGCGTACCAGCGCCTGCCGGGCAGCCAGCGCGGCAGCAGCCGGCACAGCTCCCCGACCATCGGGTCCAGGTCCCCGGCGCGCAGCCCGTCGGAGCTCGGGGCCAGGGCGGCGGGCCGGCCGGTCCCGGTCATACGGCGCTCACCCGGGTGTCGTTCCTGTCGCGGGACGACACCTGGGTGTCGTCCCGGTCCCGGGACGAGGTGAGCACCACCCGGTCCGCGGGCGCGGGCGGGTCCTGTGCGCGGGGCGGCGAGAGCAGGGTGACCGCGTGCGCCAGGGACACCATCGTCATGTGGTGGTGCCAGCCCCGGTAGGAGCGGCCCTCGAAGTCGCGGATGCCGAGACCGTCGCTCACCTCCGCCAGATCGCGCTCCACCCGTCGGGTGAGCATGGCCGTGCGGTACAGGGTGCCGAGCTGCGCCTGGGCGAGGTTGGAGAGCCAGAACTCGCTCGGGGAGCGCCGGCCGGGGTCCGCCCAGGCGGCCAGCAGGACGAGGTCGAGGCGTTCCGGCCGACCGGACGCGGAAGAAGGCCCGCGCAGCGCGATGCGGGCGGCGCCGACCGAGGTGGCGCGCATGCTGCGGGCCGTGTGGTCGAACCACTCCACCGGCATCCGCTGCTTGTGCAGCGCGGAGAGCAGCCCGGCCGAGCCGACCCAGCCCCCGGCCTGGTCGGCGGGGCCGCCCGGCACGGGCGTCGGAGCGGGCGGCACCGGGATGATGGTGGACGGGTCGATACGGACCACGTACGGGATCTGACGCTCCGTCATTTCCGCGCAGACCGGCTGCGGCGGCGTCTCGCGCAGGTCCATCACCACCGGGCGGCCGCGCAGACCCCACTCCCGCGCCATCTTGCTCACCGAGTCGACGGCACACTGCTCGGGCGGGCACGATCCGACCTCGGTGGGGATGGAGGCACGGCGGCGCCGGTCCTCCTCGTCCGTCCAGCACTCGGGCAGTGCCAGCTGCCAGTCCACGGGGCAGCTTCCCCGGTCCCCGGCGAGCCAGACACTCATCGCCTGCTGGCAGTTGACGACCCGTCCGATCCGGGGGACCCACTGCCGCTCCACGCCGACGGAGTGCCGGCCGACCTTCGGGATCACGAGGGGCTGCACCACCCAGGCGCGGGGCTGCGCCCGCTCGATGAGCAGCCGTGCCAGGTCGCCGCGGACCAGGTCGGCGTCCCACGGAGACTTGCTGATGAATTGGTAAAGACTTTGCTCGGCCCCGCTGCCCGCGCCATTGGCCACCGCGCGCATGGTCTTCTTTCCGCGGACCGAGAGCAGCCCGCCTACATAGATTTCTCCCCAGCGCCGCTGGTCGCTTCGCGGAATGGAGCGCAGCGCAGAGAGAACCTCAGCGAATTCGTCCGGTGAAATGCCTTCGGGAAGCGTCTGCCGGTTTTCTGCGGACACTGTTCTCCCCTCTCCATCAAAGACGTGAGCCACATCCCGGTGGGCCACGGATCACTGCTGCAGGGACAAGGGGCCGCCGAATCCGGGCAGGCCTCACCGACGCGTGCCGGAAACGGGATGCGACACGCGGTGGGGGCGGCCGGAGCGAGGAAGCGGTGGCGGACACGGGACCGGCGGGTGGTGCCGGTCCCGTGTCCCTCCTGCCGGTGACGGGGGAATGCCCGGCAGGTCTTGAGCGGGAGGTGCCGGCCGGCACCTCCCCGACGTGCGGTGGCGCTCAGGCGCCGCTCAGCGCAGCGCCCCCGGGCCCGCGGGGACCCGGTCGAGGGTCAGCTGCTCGAAGAGCGGGGCCCAGTCGGCGGGCTCCTGTCCGGGTTCGTTGTAGAGCTCGAAGGTCGTGCCGTTCGCGGCGGGCAGGTGCAGGGACTGCACGCACGCCTCCGCGAGCGCCTTCCTGGAGACCCAGCCGTCGCCGCGGTCGTGCTGTTCGAGACGGACCCGGGCGCCCGCGTCCTCGCCGTCCGTCAGCCAGCTGGGGCGGACGACGGTGTAGGGCAGGCCCGATCCGCGTACCTCGTCCTCGCCGCGCAGCCGCCAGTCGAGCAGGCGTCCGTAGGCGTTCATGGGGTGCTCACGACGGGTCACGTATATCTGGCTGATGAGGACGAAGTGCGGGCGCAGGCCGCCGTCGGCGGCCGCGGCGAGCACGTTGCGCACCCCGTCGTGGACCGTGGTCCCGGGGCTGTGCGGGCCGGAGTCGGCGATGCCGGGCTCGACGGCGAACACGATGCCGGAGCAGTCCCGCAGCGCGGGGCCGAGGGAGTCCGCGTACCGCACGTCGGCGCGGCGGCGTTCCACTCCGGGCGGGAGCACCGTGCGCTCCGGCTCGCGGCTGACGACTCGTACGTTCCGGCCTTCCTCGGTCAGGCGACGTGTGATGATCGCGCCCGTCCGGCCGGCCCCTCCGATGACTGCAATGGGGCTGTGCATGGTGCTGCCCTCCAGGGATGAGCGCCGTCACACCCAGCGCAGGATGTCGTCGGCGCGCCTCAGCTCGGTCTGTGCGGGGACGCCGACCAGCGCCGGAACCCGCAGTCGGGGGTAGACGGTGACCCCGCAGAATCGTGATCCCGGCCAGAGCACGGCTCCGTCGCCGACGGCCGAGAACTGCTCGAGCCGCAGCGGCCGGACGCGCTCCGAGAGCGCCTGGGCCATGGGGCCGATGTAGGTGTCGGTGATGTCGGCCCAGCTGCCGACCACGGCCGACTCGCCGACTGCCGACCGCACGAGGGTGGCGCCCTCACGGATCTCGGCGCCGTCGCCGACGTCCGTGTGTTCCAGGCGCACCCCGGGCCCGATCTCGACGTCGCGGCCGATGCGGACGCCAGGACCGATGACGACCGACCCGTCGTCGATCTTCTTGGCCAGGGTGGTGCCGTCGACGTCGTCCTTCGTGTGCAGGCTGGTCTCGTGGATCCAGCACCGCGGATCCGCCCGGTCGGGGGCGGCCATCAGCCGGTTCATCTGCTCGTACGCGCCGTCGAGCACGAGCTGGACCGTCTGGAGGTAGTCGGGGACGTTGCCCAGGTCGCCCAGGCGTCCGATGGTGTGGGTGGCCACCGGTACCCCGCGCTCCACGAGGTGGGGCAGCAGGTCGCCGCCCCAGTCCAGGCGCTGGTGGGACCTGCGGAAGAGTTCCGGCTCGCGGGCGAGCATGCGCAGGCGGCCGCAGTCCACCAGGTACATCCCGGCGTTGGTCGCCAGCGTGGCGGCCGGGTCGCCGGCGGTGGCCGGGAAGAGCGAGCTGAGCTCGCCGGTGCCCGGCTTCTCCACGAAGCCCCGGACCAGGCCGCGTCCGTCGGTGCGCATGACGCCGTACTTGCCGGCGATCTCCGCCGCCGTACGGGCCACGGAGGCGACGGTGACCACCGCGTCCTCGGCGCTGTGCGTCGCCTCCATCGCCGCCAGGTCGAAGTCGAAGAGCGAGTCGACGGGCAGCACCAGCGCGCGGCCCTGGAGGTCCCACTGTTCGAGGTTGTGCAGCGTGGCCCCGGCCGAGCCGACGTTGTAGCGGTCGAACCGGGATCGCGAGTAGGTGATGTCCACGCCGAAGCGCTCGCCGTGGCCCAGCAGGAGCTTGATCTGGTTGCGGTTCTCCAGGCCGTGGGTCACGACGTAGAACCGGCGCACGCCCTGCGCCCGGCAGGCGTCCATCATCCACTCGACCAGACGCCGCCCGACGAACGGGATGAGCGCCTTGCTCCGGATGTAGTCCGATGACTTGAGCGTGATCGGCTTGGCGCGCTCGCCTCTGCCGCCGGCCAGGATGATGCCGACCGTCTCCTCGTGCCGATTCACGCCCACTGCCCCCCCGCGAATATGAATAGTGGTTCTTATTCCGGATTCATCCGGAAGGCGTCCCGCTAAGGAACCGCGTTCCAGTTCTCGTCGTCGTCCGCCACGACAGGGCGTCCGGGCCCCCGATGCGGAAATAGGGCCGAAATCGTACCGCTCTGCATTTCCATCCTTTCCACTCGGCGGAATGGACGTCGCGTCCTTCCGCCGTAAAAAGCATGGCATGCAAAAGGCTGAAACCCATGGGCGGGTAGGCTCAGGATCGCGCATTGCGGGATTCAGCAAGGGGAAAATGTGTGTAGAGATCCGGACATAAGCCCACAACCCAACGTCGTACCCCTGTGCGAGCGGGGGCTGGATCACTACCGCCGCGCTCTGGCGGAAGGCGCCACATCCGACGAAGTCCCGGAATGTCTCGTGGAGTTGAGCCTGATGCGGCGCCCGGCCGAATCCGGTGGCCGCTGGGTCGCGGTGCCCCCGGACATCGCGTCGCACGATCTCACCCGTCCGCTGGAGCGCGCGATCCTCGCCCAGCAGCACACGGTGGCGGGCATCTACGACGCGCTGTCCGCGGCCGAGGACGTGTACCGCACGCAGCAGCGCGCCTCGGCCGCGTCCGTGCGTCTGCTGCACGGCGCCGATGTCATCTACGCGGCGCTGGAGAGGGCCTCGGAGGCCTGCCGCGAGGAGCTGCTCACGGCACATCCGGGCGGCGCCCGCGACCCCGACGCCCTGAGCAAGACCCTGCCCCGCACTCTGCGCCTGAACGAACGCGGAGTGCGCCAGCGGACGCTCTACCAGCACTCGGTGCGCGCGCACGGCCCGACGCTCGCCTACATCGAGCGGGTGACGGACGCCGGCGCACAGGTGCGCACGCTGGACGAGGTCGTCGACCGGCTCATCGTCTACGACCGCTCCATCGCCTTCATCCCCGACGCCCGCTACGACCAGCAGACGACCGCCCTCGCCGTGGAGCACCCGGCGCTCATCCACTACCTCGTCAAGGTCTTCGACCATGCCTGGGAGCGGGCCGAGCCGGTCACCCTGGGCCAGGGCCACAAGCTGCCGCTGCTGACCGACGAGACCCGCCGGGCGGTGCTGAAGCTCATGGTGGAGGGCCATACGGACGCGGGGATCGGCAAGCGGCTCGCCATCAGCAGCCGGACCGTTTCCTACCACATCAAGAAGGCGTCGGACCTCGTCGGCGGCCGCAGCCGGGCCCACCTCGCCTACCTGCTGGCCCGGTCCGACCTCCTGGACCCGCCGCGCGACGGCTGACCGCGGAGCGCGTCCGGCCCGGGGCGCCCGCGCGCGGGCGCCCCGGCACCCGCTCATCGCCGCAGCCTTTCGACGGCCCTGAGCACGCGGCCGGCGTCGACGGCGGGGTCGCCGCTCGGCGCCAGCTCCAGCACGACGCAGCCGGGCATCAGCCGGCTCAGCCGGTCCCGCGTCCTGTCCGTCTCGCGGGAACCGCCGAGCACCACGAACCGGTCGTGGCGCCGGGCCAGTTCACCTGCCGCGGCGGCCAGGTGCCCGTCGTCCAGGTACACCAGGTGCGCGTGGACCAGGTCCGCACGGCGCTCCCGGACCGTCAGCGCGAGCCGCGTGCCGTCCTCGCCGGCCGAGATCAGGCAGACGTCCGCGTCGGCGCTCGCTCCGGAGTCCCGGGCGACGTCCCAGACGACGGGAGGGATCTCCGCGTCGACCGTCCCGGCCCAGTCCGCCGCCGCATCGGCCGGCGCTCCGCCGCCGATGCGGATGTGATGGGGCCGTCCCGAGCGGGCCGCGCTGCGCACCACCGCCCTGATCTCCCGTACGCCGCTGGGTGCCGCGATCCGGATGCCCGGGGTGCGCAGCAGCTCCACCGGATCGACCTGGGAATCCGGCACCACGACCGACGCGCCCGTCCGCAGGTGGGCCAGGGCGAGGCGGGGCAGCCGCTCCGCACCGATGCCCGTGCCCAGTCCGCAGACGAAGACCCGGTACCCCGCGGTGACCAGTCCCTCGACCATGCTCACCATCGCGGTCTCGACGCTCCCCAGGTGGAAGAACCGGTCCGGATGGGCCGTCTCGAAGGGGTGCCGTGCGCCGCCCGGCAGCGCCTCCACACACACCACTCGGCCGTCCTCGGCGCCGATCCTCGCCAGTTCCTCGCGGTAGACGTCCTCCGCCAGGATCGCTGGAGCCCCCATGGCGACAACCCCTTTCTGGGAGACGGAGCATACTAAGTAGAGTGCTCTCTTTGTTTTTGGCCGAACAAGATCCGCGGGCTCCCCTCCCTCGCGGACCCGCGGTGGGCCTCTTCTCCGGCCGGCCTTTCACAGCTAAACATAGAGAGTACTCTCTTTCTGGTTCCGGTGCGCAAGGGCGCACGACCGGCGCCTGGACCCCGAGGCGTTCGGCATGGCTGTGACCACCGCGCTGACCTGGCAAAAAGTCGACTACGGAGCAGACGGCCCGGCCTAGCCTCCGAGTACGCGACGCTGCGGCGCTCACGCCTTGACGTGTCGGGCCGGGGGAACCGAGCCGGGCGAACAGACACCAGGAGGAGAACCGCATGGCGGGGCACAGCAACCAGGCTCGCGCGGCGCTGACCCGCGAAAGGGTGGTGCGCAGCGCCGCCGCGGAGTTCGCCGAGCACGGATACGACGGCACCTCGCTGTCCCGCGTCTGCAAGGCCGCCGGCGTCACCATGGGAGCGCTCACATTCCACTACCCCAGCAAGGCATCCCTGGCCCAGGCCGTGTGCGCCGCGGGGATCGAGGCCACCCGCGCCGTGGTCGAGGAGGCCGACCGGCGGGGGCTGACACCGCTGCAGTCGGTGGGCGGCATGGTGGGGGCCATAGCCGCGCTGCTGAGCGACGACTGCGTGGCGCGGGCGGCCGCCCGGCTCTCCCGCGAGCGGCCCGCGCTGCGCGCGGACTGGCGGGCCGGCTGGCTGCCGCTGGTGCGGGCCCGGTTCCGCCAGGCGGAGGTGCTCGACCAACTGCGCCCGGGCACCCGGCCGGAGTCCGCCGCGCTCCTGGTGGGCAGCCTCGTGGCCGGGGTCGAGGCGGGGCTGCTGCCCCGGCCCCGCAGGGCGACGCTCCCTCCTCCCACCGCCCAGGAGCACCTCGACGAACTGTGGCAGACCGCCCTGCAGGGCATCGGCACGCTTCACGGCCGTGCGGACACGTCCTGAGGGCGCGTCATGAAGGCGCGGTACCAGGCCGCGGCCTGCTCCAGGCGGACCAGCGGGCCGGGCCCCGGGTCCGTGCCGAGCAGCTGCCAGATCCGCTCGCTGAGGTAGTGGTGGTCCCGCGCCAGCAGCTCCAGCTGCCGTTTGCCGCACTGCCCTCGGGTGCGCTCGAGGAGCGCACCGCACTGCTGCCAGTCGGCGCTGCCCCGGGCGGGCGCCACCAGGCCGTACGCGCTCAGCACGGCTCTGAGGCGGCCGGTCGCCACCGGTACCGGATGAGCCGCGTGGTGCACGCCCCGTAGGGGGTCGGGCCTGGTCGCGGCGGCGGCCACGAGCCGGGCCAGATCGCCGACGTCCACGAGGGACTGGAGCCCCGCGCCGCCGAGCCACTCGGGCGGCACGCGCCGGGTGAGTTCGGCGAACGCCGGGACGACCCAGCGGTCCCCCGCACCGAGCACGAGGCCCGGCCGCAGCACCAGGGCGCCGGCCTCGAGGGCGGGCCGCTCCGCGGCGAGCCGGCTGCGGCTGGCGGCCGAGACCGGAGCGGGCGGGCTGCCGTCGACGTCGATGCCGCGGTGCGGACCGGCACCGTAGACAGCGGCGGTCGACAGATGCACGATCCGACCGATCCCGGCCGCGCGGGCCGCCGCCGAGACGGCGGTGGTGCCCTCCAGGTTGACCGCCGCGCACCGCTCGGCGTCCTTGCCGACGTACGACACGGCGTGCACCAGGGCGTCGACCCCGTCCAGGGCCCCGGCCAGGGAGGCCGGATCGGTGAGATCGGCCCGTACCTGCCGGACCGCGCCGCCGCCCGGCAGCACGGCATCGGGGCGGCGCACCAGCGCACGTACCCGCACCCGGCCGCCGTCGGCCCGCACGCAGCCGGCCAACTGCCGCAGCACGGCGCTGCCGATGAATCCGGTGGCACCGGTGAGCGCCACCGTCCACGGCCTCATTCGCGCGCCCCCGCGGCGCTGCCCGTGAGGTCCAGGCGCTCGACGACCCCGGGCGCGGCGACGGCCGGAAGGAGGTACGACCACAGCTCCGCGATCCGCTCGGAGAGGTCCTCCCGGCCCGCCTTGATCTGGGACAGCAGCTGCGTCCCGGTGTACGCGGCGACCAGGACCTGGGCGAACCGCGCCGGGTCGACCTCCTCCCGGAGATCGCCGAGAGCCTTGGCGACCAGGAGCTCTTCTTCGAAGTTGTCGATCCACAGCTGGTAGGCGGAGTCGTCGTGGAGGCCGAAGGCGCCCTGCTCGACCGCCAGTTGCACACCCGCTCGGAACAGGACGTTGCGCTGCAGCTCCCGCGCGAGGACGAGCGTGAGGTCGATCAGGTGCTGCAGACCGCCGTTCCCCTCCAACTCCGGTAGATCCGTGGCCTGTTCGGCCATCACGGCGTGGGCCAGCTCGTCCTTGGAAGCAAAGTGAAAGTAAAGAGCTCCCATAGTCGAACCGGCCCGTTTGACGATCTTGGTCGTACTCGTTCCGGAGAATCCGTGCAGGTCAAACTCTTCCGCGGCGGCCCTGACGAGGGCCGCCCTCGTCTTTACCGCCCGCTCCTGCTGTGGGCCGGCCATAGATCCTCCCTCGACAAAGAAACAGAGCGCTCTCTAGGTTATCCCTACCGGCCGCGGTTACCGCAGGCACTGGCGTCAGTACGAGATCCGCAGAGAGGTATACCGTGACTGCCACCACTTTTGCACCACTTCGTTCCAGCTCTGCCCGCGAGGCCGTCGCCGACATCCCTCTGCCGATGCGCGCGATCCCGCGTCAGTACGTGCACAAGACCGCCCAGGCCGAAGTCCTGATATGCGGGTGGCAGAACATCGGCGAGGACTCGTTCCACGCCCCCGCGCAGTGGCCCCGGGCGCACAGCTTCTACACCCCGGCCCACGGCTTCCACGACCCGATGCTCTTCGCCGAGAGTGTCCGTCAGACGATGCCCCTGGTCAGCCACGTCGGTTACGGGGCGCCCATGGACCACCGCCAGATCTGGGACCGCTTCCGCTGCACCGTCTCGGCCGAAGGACTGCGCCACGACCGGCTGCCCGCCGATGTGGAGATGCACCTGACGGGCGCCGACGTCGTCAGGCGCGCCGGACGTCTGGGCGGGATGGCGCTGCGGGCCACGGCGGTCCGGGACGGGCGACGCGTCGGGCTCGCCGTGACCCGGTTCACCAACCAGGCGCCCGCCGTCTACCGGCGTCTGCGCGGGCCGCGTTGCGACGCCGCCCGCGCCATGGCCGGCGCGGTCCGCCTTCCGGCACCGCTCGCACCGGACCAGGCCGGCCGGATCGACCCGCAGGACGTCACTCTGGCACCCGGACGCGGCGACCGGCACTGGCAGTTGCGGGTCGACGTGAGCCACCCGGTCCTGTTCGACCACCCCGTCGACCACGTCCCCGGCATGCTGCTCCTGGAGGCGGCGCGCCAGGCGGCCCACTCCACGCTGTATCCACGTCCCTCTGTCATGACCAGCATCGACGCGAGATTCACCCGGTTCGTCGAGTTCGACGAACCGTGCTTCGTCGCGGCGGAGCGGTGCGGCAGCACCCGGGGCCGGGAGATCGTGCGCATCACCGCGCACCAGGGCGACGAGGTGCCGTTCACCGCGACGGTGACGTCACTGCTCACCTCGCGGTAACGGGAGCGGGGCCCGTCCCGCACGTCCGCGCCGCGCGGCCGGTGATCCGGTGTGGACGCCGCCGGGTTCGCCGGCACGGTCGTGCGGCACAGGGCCGCAGACACGGCGCGCGGGCGCGGGCGGCGGCGATGGCCCCTCAGACGCCTTCGCCGGACCGGTCGATCACTGGCTGGATTCCGTCGAGTAGGCAGGGTGCGGCCTGTGCTCGGTCCGGAGTCCGTGCCCGCGTCGCAGCCGGCCGGTCCGGTCGTGTGACGGACCTCGTCAAGGTCCCGCGTCCGAGCACCTCGCCGGGCTCCGCGCTCAGGAAACGGGTGAGGGCGGCTCCCGTTCCCGTCGCGGCTCAACGCGCCCTTTAGCGCGCTCCCCCATCCTTCGACCGGTAACCCCATCGGCCCGAGGATGTGACCGCGTGTCCCCAACTGCCCTTCACCCCGCGCACCTGAGCACCGCTGACACGCAACCGGGCGGCGGGCCCCTGATGTTCCAGCGCTGCCGCTGGTGCCACACCGCCTCCTACCGCCGGGTCCTGTGCCCTGCCTGCGGCTGTGGCGACCTCGACGAAGAACGCAGCGCGGGCCTGGGCACCGTGCGCAGCATCAAAGTCGTGCGCCGCGCTGCCGCCGCGCCTCAGGCGGTGGCCGTCGTCGAACTCGAGGAGGGCGTCCGCGTGCGCTCCACCGTCATCGGCGGCCGGTGCGGCGCCGACGCGGTCTTCGTCGGAGACCGCGTCGAGGTGACGGAAGCCCCGGGCTCGTCACCGAACCATCCGGTCTTCCGGCTCTCGGGTTCACCTCTCGCGCGATGAGATCCGCGCGATGAACTCCGGGCAGCACCCACAACCCCGTCCGCAGCGGTTTTCAGAGCGCCTTTAGGCCGCCCTGAAACGGTCTCGGGCAGACAGTCGGCCGGGGAGGGCGTGACATGGAGGAGACCGGGGACGTGCAGGGCGAACAACAGGACCGGGGGCAGCCCGGTGACACGCGCACCGCCGGTGCGGCGGCGGACGAGCGCTTCCCGCTCAGCGCCTACCAGCGGGACATCTGGACCGTGTGCCGCTCCGGCGCGGAGTCGTCGCAGTTCACCATCGCCGGTCATGAGCGGCTGCACGGGCCGGTGGACACCGACGTGCTGGCCGAGAGTCTGGACCGTGTGACACGCCGGCACGACGCACTGTTCGCCCGGTTCGGTGAGCTCGACGGCGTCCCCTACCAGTGGACCGACCGCGAGCCGCTGCGCGCGGAGGTTCTCGACCTGCGCGGGGTCCCGGACCCGGCAGCCTCGTGCCGCCGGGCCGTGGACGCCGCGCTCACCGTGTCCATGCGCCTGGGAACCGACCGGCTGTTCCACGCGACGCTGCTGCGGCAGGACGCGCGGACCGTCCACATCGTCCTGCGCGCCCACCACATCGTGGCGGACGGCTACGCCCTCGACCTGTTCTTCACGCAGGTCCTGGCCGACTACGAGCAGCGGCTGAACGACGGCCACTGTGCCCGTGGACCCGGTGGGTCCGGTGAACCCGAGGGGTCCGGTGAACCCGGTGGGGCCTCCTCGTCGTACCGTCCGTTCGTCGAGGAGGACATCGTCTACCGCGGCTCCGAGGAGCACCAGGCGGACCAGGACTTCTTCCGTGAGCGGCTCAGCGGCGCGGTCCCGGCGCTCTTCACCCGGCACCCGGCGCCCGCCGCCGCGGACCGGCGTGTGTCCGTCACCCTGGAGTCCGGGGAAGTAGCCGCGATCCGGGCCACCGGCACGTCCGTCTTCTCCTACGTCGCCGCGGCACTCGGCACCTACCTCGCCCGCCTGCACGGCACGGACTCGGCGATCCTCGGTGTCGCGTTCCTCAACCGGCGCAGCCCGCTGCACGGCACCACCGTGGGGCACTTCGCCACCACGTTGCCGCTGCTCGTCCCGGTCTCCCCGACCGGCACACTCGCCTCGATGGCCGAGCGGGCAGCCGCTGACGTCCGCGCCTACCGCCGCCACGAGAGGCTCGCGCTGGGAGACATGCCCCGGCCCGTCGCCGCCTCCGGTGACGCGCGGCGGCAGCTGTTCGACACCACCATCTCCTACCTGAACCTGCCCGAGCTGCCCGACGTCGCGAACCTGGTCCAGGAGCGCACCGGGCACCAGCGCCGCCACGACCAGGACGCGCTGGCGATCCTGGTCGTCCACCACCGGAGCTCGGACTCCATCCGCATCGAACTCGACTGCGCCCCGGACGTGTTCGACGACGCACTGCCACCGGCACAGGTGGCGGAGCATCTCCGTACGCTGCTCCTGCACGGTCTGGCCGACCCCCGCCGGGCCGCGGCCCGCATCCCGCTCCTGGACACCGCCGGGCGGGCGGACGCGCTCCTGGCCGCCCACGGGCCGGCCGTCCCGCTCCCCGACGGTGCGACGGTGCACGGCCTGTTCGCGGAGCAGGCCCGGCGCACCCCCGGCCGCATCGCGGTGTCCGGCGCCGGCACCACCACCACGTACGCCGCGCTCGACACACACGCCGGTCAGGTGGCGGCTGCCCTGCGGCACGCCGGGGTGGTGCGGCAGGACCGGGTCGCGGTGCTCGTCGAACGGGGCCACGCGCTGCCGGCCGCCCTGCTGGGCACGCTGCGCGCCGGAGCCGCCTTCGTGCCCGTCGACGCCGAGTACCCGCAGGAGCGCATCGCGTACCTGCTGCGCGACAGCGAGGCCACCGCGCTGCTGGTCGAGGAGGCGACCGCCCATCTGGTACCGGCCGGGGCGACCGTGCCGGTGATCCGCGTCGACGGCCTGCGCACGCCCGACGGACCACCGGCTGCCGACGAGCTGTCCGACGAACCGTCCGACGAGCTGTCCGACGAGCCGTCCGACGAGCCGTCCGACGAGCCGTCCGACGACAGTCTCGCGTACGTGATCTACACGTCCGGTTCGACGGGCAGCCCCAAAGGGGTCATGGTCGAGCACCGCTCCGTGGTCAACCGTCTGGCGTGGATGCAACGCCGCTACCCCGTCGGCCCGCACGACGTGATCCTCCAGAAGACCCCGGCCACGTTCGATGTGTCCGTGTGGGAGCTGTTCTGGTGGGCCGTGTCCGGCGCGGCAGTGGCGATGCTCGCGCCCAGGGCCCACCGCGACCCGCGCGAGATCCTGCGTGCGGTCACCGAACACCGCGTCACCGTCGTGCACTTCGTCCCCGCCATGCTCGGCCCGTTCCTCGACATGCTGGAGGACGAGCCCGCCTCGCTGTCCGGTCTGGCGTCGCTGCGCTCCGTGTTCTGCAGCGGTGAAGCGCTCACGCCAGGTCTGGTCGACCGGTTCGACGCCCTCTTCTCCACTCTGGAACGGCCCCCGCGGCTGGTGAACCTCTACGGTCCGACCGAGGCCACCGTCGACGTCACCTGCTACGACTGCTCGGGCCGCCCCGCGCGGAGCCGGAAGCGCGTGCCGATCGGCCGGCCGGTCGACAACACGCAGCTGTACGTGCTCGGCCCGGGCGACGAACCGCAACCGGTCGGTGTCCCCGGCGAGTTGTGCATCGGCGGTGTCCAGGTGGCCCGCGGCTACCTCGGCCGGCCGCGACTCAGCCGCGAGCGGTTCATCGCCGACCCGTTCACCCCGGGCGGCCGTCTGTACCGCACCGGTGACCTGGCCCGCCGGACGGCCGACGGCCAGTTCGAGTTCCTCGGCAGGATCGACGACCAGGTCAAGATCCGTGGGCACCGGGTGGAGCCGGGCGAGGTCCAGGCCGCGCTGACGGCCGTCGCGGGGGTGCGCGCCGCGGCGGTCGTGGCCCGCACCACACCGGAGCGGGGCACCCATCTGGTGGCGTACTGGACCGGTGAGCACGAGATCTCCCCGGCGACGCTCCGTGCCGAACTGGCCCGCAGCCTCCCCGCCCACCTGATACCGGCCTTCTGGACGAGGGTCGAGGCCCTGCCGTCGACGCCGAACGGGAAGCTGGACCAGGCCGCGCTGCCCGCGCCCGAGCACCCGGCGGAACCCTCCCGGCAGCCGCGTGCGGGTGCCGAGTCCGTGCTGGCCGGCGTCTGGTCACAGATCCTGGGCGTGGAGGCCGGCGTGCACGACGACTTCTACGCCCTCGGCGGGGACTCCTTGCTGGCGCTACGGGTGCAGGTCGAGGCGGAGCGGCGCGGGCTGCGGTTCGAGATCCGCGACCTGATGCGCCATCCGACGGTGGCCGCGCTGGCGGAGCACACCGCCCCGGCCGGCGAACGGACGGCGCTCGCGCCGTTCGCGCTGGTGTCGCAGGCGGACCAGCATGTCCGGCAGGGGGCGCGGGACGCCTTTCCGCTCAGCCGCCTGCAGTTGGGCATGGTGTACCACAGCCTGCGCTCCGCGTCCGCCCCGGAACCAGGGGGCGCAGGACGGCAGGATCTGGGCCCCTACCGGGACGTCTTCCACTACAGCCTGCGGATGCCCTGGGACGAGGAGCGGCTGCGCCGCGCCTACGGCCGGCTGACGGCCCGGCACCCCGCACTGCGCTCCGTCGTCTCCCTGTCCGGCTTCTCCGAGCCACTGCAGATCGTGCGTCCGCAGGCTCCCGGCACGCTCGAGTGCCGCGACCTGCGCGCGGCGGGCGAGGCCGAGGCGGATGCCGAGCTGGCCCGGTACATCGAGGAACGGCGCTGCCACCGCTACGACTTCGAGGCGGGCCCGCTCCATCAGCTCCGCGCCCACGCCCGGGCGGACCGCGTCGACCTCGTCCTCGGCTTCCACCACGCCGTCCTGGACGGCGGCAGCGTCGCCGGCCTGCTGAGCGAGCTGCTGCAGGACTATCTGCACGAACTGGGCGCGGACGTCCCGGCCGTCGATGCCACGTCCCCGCCGTCACCGGCGCTCTACGTGGCCGCGGAGCTGGAGGCGCTGCGCTCCGCGGGCGCCCGCGCCCACTGGGAGGAACGGCTGCGGGGGGCCGTGCCTCTCCAGTTGCCCAGGTTCTCGACCGCTGAGCAGCCTGGCGGCACCGGCCGCTTCACCCGGCTGACCGCGCTGCCCGACGGCCTGCGGAGCCGGTTGTGGGACTTCAGCCGCGCGCACGGACTGCCCCTGAAGTCGACGCTGTTCGCGGCGTACAGCCTGACGCTGCGACTGCTGTCCGGTCAGGACGACGTGACGACGGGCCTGGTCGTGCACGGCCGCTCCGAGCTGCCCGGCGCCGACCGCACCGCCGGACTGTTCCTCAACACCCTGCCGATCCGTGTCGACGCCGCCCCACGCACCCTGGGCGAGCACGTACAGGAGGTCTTCCGCCGCGAGCGGGAGAGCTATCCGCACCGTCACTACCCCCTCCACCGCATCGAGGAGGACTTCGGCGGCCCGCTGCTCGACACCGCGTTCAACTACGTGCACCTGCACGCCCTGGACGCGCTGCGACAGTTGCCCGGAGTGGACCTGCTGTCCGTGCGTACCTGGGAGGAGAGCGGCGTCGGCCTGCTGGTCAGCGCCATCGTCCACCCGGTCGGCGGCGGCCTGTGGCTGAGCCTGGACTGTGACGGGCGCGCCTTCACCACCGGTCAGGCCGAGCTGATCGCGGACACCTGCCTCCGTGTCCTGGAGCGCCTCGTCGACCACCCCGACGAGCAGGCGGACCTGGCGTTCCTGGCCCCGGAGCCGGCCGCGCCCCCCGCCGGGGGCGTGGGGGCGGGCGCCGCGTTCACCGACCTGGCCCGGACCGTCCGCGCCCGCGCGGAAGAGGCACCCGAAGCGGTCGCTCTCGCCTTCGAGGACCAGCGCTGGACGTACCGTCGGCTGGACCGGACCGCGGACGTGATCGCCCGTCGGCTGCTGGCCGACGGCGCCCCGCCCGGCGCCCGGATCGGGGTCGCCATGGACCGCTGTCCCCTGTACGTCGCGGCTGTCCTCGGCGTGCTCCGCGCGGGCTGTGCCGTCGCCCCGCTGGACACCGGATACCCACCGGCCCGTATCTCCGCGGTGGTCGAAGCGGTCCGGCCCTTCACGGTGATCGCCCAGCAACAGCACGCGGGACTGCTGGGCGACGCCCCGCTGCTCACGGCCGAATCCCTGCTCACGGCCGAATCCCTGCTCACGGCAGAGGGCTCGCTCCCGGCCGACGCCGCTCCCTTCGAGCCGCCCCCGATCGACCCCGCCGACACCTGCTACGTCCTGTGCACCTCCGGCTCCACCGGCCGGCCCAAGGCTGTCGCCATGCCGCACCGGGCCCTGTCCGGCCTGGTCGACTGGCAGAACCGCGTTCCCAGCGGCGCGGTGAGCGGTCCCACGCTGCAGTTCTCGGCGCTCGGCTTCGACGTCCACCTCCAGGAGATCTTCGCCACCCTGTGCGCCGGCGCCCCGCTGCAACTCGTCAGCGAGGAACAGCGCCTGGACTTCCCCGCGCTGCTGCGCCTGCTCGACCGGGAGCGAGTCGAGCGCGTCTTCCTCCCCTACGTGGCCCTGCAACAGCTCGCGGAGACCTCCGCGGCGCTCGGTCTGGTGCCCCGCGCGCTGCGAGTGATCGTCTCGGCGGGGGAACAGCTGCGTGTCACCGACGAGATCCGTCGCCTGTGCGGAGCGCTGCCGACCCCCGGCGTCATCCTGGAGAACCAGTACGGGCCCACCGAGACCCACATCGTCACCGGCTTCACCATGACCGGCGACCCGGCCCGCTATCCCGCGCTGCCGCCCATCGGCACCGCCATCGACGCCAGCGGGGTCACGGCCCTGGACCGCGCTCTGCGCCCGCTGCCCGTCGGGGCCACGGGCGAGCTCTACGCCACCGGCGCCTGCCTGGCCGACGGCTACGAGCGGCAGCCGGAGCTCACCGCGGAGCGCTTCGTCCGGCTCCCCGCCCGGCCGGGCCACCCCACCGGCGTACGGGCCTACCGCACCGGCGACCTCGGCTACACCCTCCCCAGCGGCGACATCGTCTGCCTGGGCCGTACCGACACCCAGGTCAAGATCCGCGGTTTCCGGATCGAGCCCGCCGAGGTCGAACTGCATCTCACCGCGACGCCCTCGGCCCGCGAGGCGGGGGTCGGCGAGGCCGCGGTGGTGGCACGGGGCGAGGGCCCGGCCTCCTTCCTGGCCGCGTTCCTCGTCGCCGACCCGGACAGCGTCGACCTGAACGCGACGCGCCGGGAACTGCGCGCCCAGCTGCCGGGCCACATGGTCCCCTCCCACCTGGAGTGCCTGCCCGTCCTTCCCCGCACCCCCAGCGGCAAGCGCGACGACGCCGCGCTGCGCCGCATGCCGCTCGCCCGCCGTGCGGTCACCTCCGCCGCGCCGTCCGACGCGTTGGAACGCCGGCTCGCCGAGATCGCCGCCGAGACGCTCCAGCTGCCCGCCGTGGGGGTCCATGACGACCTGTTCGAGCTGGGCGCCACGTCCCTGACCGCCATGCGCCTGGTCATCCGCATCGAACAACGCCTGGGCACGGCCGTCCCGGTCTCGGCTCTGATCACCGCGCCCACGATTCGGGACCTGGCCGCTCTCCTGCGCGACATCGAGGGCGGATCCGCCCCCGCGCAGGGCCCCTTGGTCGCCCTGCGGAGCTCCGGAACGCGCAGGCCCGTGTTCCTCGCGCACCCCACCGGCGGCAACGTGCTGTGTTACCTGCCCCTGGTCCGGGCCCTGCCGCCGGACCAGCCGCTCTACGGCTTCCAGGCAGCCGGGCTCGCGCCGGGCACCGAGCCCCTGCGCACCGTCCCGGAGATCGCCCGCAGTTACGTGACCGCTCTGCGCGGCGTCCAGCCGCATGGCCCGTACACCATCGGCGGCTGGTCCTTCGGCGGGCACATCGCCTTCGAGATGGCCGCCCAGCTGCGGGCCGCCGGCGAGGAGATCGCCGACGTGCTCCTCATCGACTCCGACGCCCTCGACCAGAGTGCCGGCCGCCCCGAGGTCGACGCGCTGTCGCTCATGACCTGGTTCTTCTGGGAACTGCTCTGGCTCGACCACGGCGGCGACGTGCCCCCCGACGCGTTCCGGGCCCTGCGCGACGAGGACGACGCCTACGCGAGCGTCCGCGAACTCGCCGTACGCACCGGCATGCTCGCGGCCGGCGACGCGGACACCTCCTTGCGCCGCGTCTTCGAGATGTTCCGCGCGAACTGGGACGCCCTCATCAACTGGCGCCCCGCCCCGACCGACCAGGACCTCGTCCTGATCCGCGCGCAGGGCTCGCTGCCCGACGTGCTCAGACCCGTCCACGATCTCGCCGGAAGCCTCTACCACGACCCGGCCAACGGCTGGACCCGGCTGACCACGGGCGCCGTGCGCGTCGTGGACGTCCCGGGCGATCACATGCAGATCGTCCAGGACCGCTACGTCCACCACGTCGCCGAGGTCCTCACCGACTCCACGGCACGCCCGGCGAAGCCGTCGGCCCAACTCACCGGAAGGTACTGACATGGCTGCTGGTGTCGCTGGAAAGAAGGCCCTCGTCATCGGCGCGGGCATCGGCGGTCTCGCCGCCGCCGTCGCTCTGCGCCGGATCGACATGGAGGTCGAGATCTACGAGCGGGCGCCCGAGCTCAAGCCCGCGGGGTTCGGCATCTCGGTGGGCTCCAACGCCATTCGCGCGCTGTCCACCCTCGGCCTGGACCTCGGTCTGGCGCAGCGCGGCCAGGTGGTCGAGCAGATGAAGTTCATGACGCCCACCGGGCGCCCGCTGTTCGACCTCCCGCACGCCCGTGTCGACCGCGAGGCCGGCGCCCCCACCATCTGCCTGTACCGAGGGGACCTGCAGGAAGCGCTGTGGGAGGCCGCGGGCGACACCCCCGTCAACCTGGGCGCCACCGCGCTGCGCTACGAGACGTCGGACGACGGCGTGCGGGTGCTCTTCGCCGACGGCAGCGACGCGTACGGGGACGTTCTCATCGGCGCCGACGGCATCCGTTCGGTGATCCGCAACCAGGTCGCCCACACCGGCCCGTCCGTCCCCCGTTACGGCGGCTTCCTCTGCTGGCTGGCGATCACCGAGTTCGCCCACCCCGGATTTCCGACGGGTTTCAGCGGACACTACTGGGGCGCGGGCCGCCGCTTCGGCATCCATGACGTGGGGCACGGACGGTTCTACTGGTGGGGCAGCCTGAACGTGCCCGAGCGTGCCGCCCGCGCCCACACCGTCAACAAGGCCGAGATCCTGAGCACCTACGCGGGCTGGGCCGACGAGGTCACGGCGGTCGTCCGCGCCACCCCCCAGTCCGCCATCATGGCCACGCCCTGTCAGGACCGCCCCTTCCTGGAGCAGTGGGGCGACGGCCGCGTGACGCTGCTCGGCGACGCCGCCCATCCGATGCTGCCGAGCCTGGCCCAGGGCGGCAGCTCCTCCATCGAGGACGCTGTCGTCCTTGCCGGGCGGTTGAACGCGGCGGACCGGCTCGGCGGGCTGAGCGCCGCGCTGCGGTCCTACGAGGACCTGCAGCGCGACCGCACCCGCACGATGGTCGAGGTCTCGCGTTCCATGGCCCGCCTCGAACAGCTGGAGCGCCCCGTCCCGCGGCTGCTGCGCGACGTCGCCGCCCGCTTCATGCCCAGCGCCGTCCTGGCCGGGCTGCTGCGCAAGACCCTCATCTACCCCGGAGCGGACCAGCCGGTTTTCGTTCCCGAGCTCGGAGGTCACTCGTGAACAGCCCTGCGAACGGGCCCAAGGCCACCGTCGAGCGCTACCTGCGCGCGATCGCGGACCGGGACGCCGCCACCGTCCTCGGCCTGCTCGGCGAAGACGTGGAGTTCTGGATCGCCGGCGATCACCCGGTGTGCGGAACCTGGAAGGGGCGTGACGCGGTGGTGGGCGGCTTCCTCCTGCCGCTGGGCGCGCTGTTCGACCCCGGGGCCGGCTACACGATCGAGGTGCGCAGCATGATCGCCGACGGGGACCAGGTCGCCGTCGAGTGTCTGTCCCGCTCCGTGACGAAGGACAAGGTGCCCTACGAGAACCGCATCGTGTCCGTCTACACGGTGGCGGACGGCCGGATCACCCGCATGCACGAGTACTTCGACACCGCGTACTTCGCCAAGACGCTAGCCGCCCGATGACACGCGCAGGGCTGCTCGCCACCACGGAACCGGCATCGGCACCGCCCCCCTTGTCCTCCGAGTACCTTGATCACTTCTACCGGGACGGGGGCGGCGCCTGCGCGATCATGAGCGTGGCCCACTTCCCCGACGAGATCCTGACCTATCTGCAGATGGAGTGTCTGGCGGCGTTCAAGACGGCGCTGGACGAGAAGTGCGACGCCGTCGTGGAACTCGGCTGCTTCGACGGGCGGGCCCTGGAAGTGGCGCGGGCCGCCGGGCTGCCCTACTGCGGCATCGACATCAACAGCGGTGCGGTGGCCGCACTGCGCGAGCGCATCTGTGACGAGGGCCTCGACGCCCAGGCCACCGCCGTGGTCGGCAATGCGCAGGAGTCGGTGCTCTGGTCGGCGCAGGTGCCCGGCCGCCGGCCCCTGCTCGTGCTCCCGTTCAACCTCCTCGGCAACCTTTCCGATCCCCGGCGCGCGCTCATGGGGCTGCGCTCCCTGGGCGGCACCGTCCTCGTCTCCGTCTTCAACGAGCAGCCCCGCACCACCGCCGTGCGAAGGGCCTACTACGCCCGGTGCACGAGGGGGCTGGCGGAGCCGGCCCCGGGCCGTTACGGCGGCACCGTCTTCCGCGGTGCCCAGGGGTTCCGCTCCGAGTCGTTCAGCGCCCCTGCCCTGCGCCGCCTCCTGCGCGAGTGCGGGCTTCGGATCCACTCGGAGACCGCCAACCGGCTCGGCCTCGCCGTCGGCGCACGCAGGGCCTGACCACCGTCCACGCCGCAGCACGACCGATCACCGAAGGACACACGATGACGACGACCCGGCCCGATCCACCAGCGCCCTGCCCCGCCGACGCCGAGCTCTTCCAGCTGTTCACCCCGGAAGGGCAGCGCGACCCGTTCCCCGGCTATGCGCGGTTGCGCGCGATCGCGCCCGTCCACGTGAGCGAAGCGCTCGGCGGCGCGTTCGTGACCGGGTACGACGCCGCGTGCGCGGTGCTCTCCGGCGAGAAGTTCGGCACGGTCGGCGCGGAGTGGTTCGACAAGAACCAGCCGGGCTGGCGTGAGAGTCCCCTCCTTGTCAGCGTCTTCTCCTCGCTGGCCGGGGCGAACAACCCCGACCACACACGGCTGCGCGGGCTGGTCGCGCGAGCGTTCAACGTCCGGCAGATCGAGCAGGTCAGGCCCTATACCGCCCAGTTGACCGAGCAGGCCCTCGATGCCATGGCCGAACGAGCCGCGAGCGGCGAAGTGGTGGACATCCCCTCGCAGCTGGCCCTGCCGGTGACGATGGGCACCATCGCCCGCCTCGTGGGCGTGCCGCCCGAGGACCTGGGGCCCTTCGACGCGTGGATCCGCAAGGCCAGTGTCGTCTTCGAGGTCGCGGTGGAGCCCGAGCGGCTGGCCGAGGCCGATGCCGCGTACACCCACGTACTCGACTACTTCACCGGACTGGTCGACGAACGCAGGAGGTCGCCGGGCGACGATCTCCTGTCCGCGCTGATCGCGGTGCGCGACGCGGACGGGGACCGGCTCAGCGCGCAGGAACTGGTCGACCTGCTCGCCTTCGTCTTCGGGTCGGGGTTCGAGACGACCGCGGGGCTGATCGGCAACACGGTGGTCGCGCTCGCCTCGCATCCGGACCAGATGGCCGCGCTGCGGACCGTTCTGGCGACGTCACCGGAGAAGCTGGGCCCGGTGATCGACGAACTGGGCCGGTTCGACGGATCGGTGCAGGCCACCCGGCGGATGGCGCTGGAGGACGCGGAGATCGACGGCGTCCGGATTCCCGCGGGCACCAGCACGATCGTCTTCCTGGGCGGGGCCAACCGCGATCCGTCCCGCTTCCCGGACCCGGACCGGCTCGACCTGCACCGCGCGGACGCCCGCCCCCTGAACATGGGCCTCGGCGTCCACTACTGCCTGGGCGCGGCGCTGGCCAGGCTCGAGATGGAGGAGGTTCTGCGCCGGCTGTACGGCCGCCACCCCCGCCTGCGCCTGGCCGGCGCTCCGCTTCGCACTCCCGGCCTGCAGCTGTACCGGTACGAGTCGATCCCGGTCGCCCTGGACTGACCGGGCGGCGGGGCGAGGGCGGGCAACCCGGTTGCGGCACGGCCGGGTTGCCCGCCCTTTCTACGTTCGCACCGTGATACGTCTGTCCCGGCCCGCGTCGCGCCGGCGGTGGTCGCACGGGACGACCAGGGGCGCGCCGGCGCCCCGCGGCCAGATACGGGCGAGGCTCTCCGCTCGATGGGCGTCGAAGAGCATGTGCAGGGGGCCGCCCTCGTGACGTACCGCGACGGCGGCGCCGGGCGCCGGGGCGTCGTGGTCCGCCGCCGGCGGGAGGGAACGGACGGCGCGGTGTTCCGCCTCGCAGAAGTCCCATGGCAGGCCCGTCGGTGCCAGCAGGGCCGCCACGTCGCGGAACGTGCCCTCCGTGACGTCCTCCTGGACGTCGGGCATGTGCACCCCTTGCGACCAGAGAATGGCCACACCGTGCGACATCCGCGGGGTGAGCAGCACCACCTGCAGCAGACCGTCCTGCGAGGCCAGCGGGATCGCGTGGCGGACCGCGGCCAGGCTGCACGGCCGGGCGTCCAGGAAGACCAGAGTCCGTTTCACAGCCGCCTCAGCTCCAGGTGATCAAGCGCTTCGGACGTTCCAGGACGGCAGCGGTGTCGGCGAGGACCCGGGCACCGAGTTCGCCGTCGACGATGCGGTGGTCGAAGGAGAGCGAGAGGGTGGTGACCTGGCGTGGCTTCACCTTCCCCCGGTGGACCCAGGGCTGGGGTCTGATCGCGCCGACGGCGAGGATCGCGGACTCACCGGGGTTGAGGATCGGGACACCGGTGTCGATGCCGAAGACGCCGATGTTCGTGATGGTGACGGTGCCTCCCCGCATCGCGGCGGGGGACGTCCTGCCCTCACGGGCCGTGGTCACCAACTCCTGCAGTGAGGCCGCCAGTTCGGGCAGTGTCTGAGCGTGCGCGTCCTTGATGTTCGGCACGATGAGCCCGCGCGGGGTCGCCGCGGCGATGCCCAGGTTCACGTAGTTCTTCTGGACGATCTCCTGGGCCGGTTCGTCCCAGGAGGCGTTGATCCGGGGGTTGCGCCCGATGGCCACCAGGAGCGCTCTGGCGACCAGCAGCAGCGGGTTGACCCGCAGCCCCGCCATGTCCTTGTCTGCCTTGAGCTCGTCGACGAGCCTCATCGTCCGGGTGACGTCCACGGTGACGAACTCGCTGGCATGCGGTGCGGTGAAGGCGCTGTCGACCATCGCGGCGGCCGTCGCCTTGCGGACGCCCTTGATGGGAACCCGTGTCTCCCTCACACCGGCGGCCACCGGGGCGGGGGCCGGAACGGCGGTCGGGGCGGGGGCCGGGACAGGAGCCGGGACAGGAGCCGGACGGGCAAGGGCGTGGACGTCTTCACGGGTGACGACGCCACCGGGGCCGGTGGGACTGACGGTGGCGAGGTCGACCCCGAGGTCCTTCGCGAGTTTGCGCACCGGGGGTTTGGCCAGCGCCCGCAGCACGGGCGCCGCGGCCTGCTGCGGTACGGAAGCCGGACGGCGCGGCCGGCGTGCGGTGGCGGATTCGGCGACTCCGTAGCCCACCAGCACCGGGGTACGGCCGGCGGGCTCCGGCTCCGGCTCCGGCTCCGGTTCGGCGGATTTCGCGGCTACGGTGATGATCACCTGGCCGACGTCGACGGTCGTGCCCTCGGGGAACCGCAGCTCCTCGACCACCCCGTCGAACGGGATCGGCAGTTCCACCGCTGCCTTGGTCGTCTCCACCTCGCACACGACCTGCCCGTCGGTGACGGCGTCACCGGGCCGCACGTACCACTTGAGGATCTCGGCGTCGGTCAGGCCCTCGCCCACATCGGGCATCTTGAACTCGCGAACCATGGTTCCACTCTCTTCTCAGTACGCCAGTGCGCGGTCGACGGCGTCGAGCACCCGGTCCAGGCCCGGCAGGTACTCGTCCTCCAGGCGCGCCGGCGGATACGGCGCGTGGTAGCCGCCGACCCGCAGCACGGGCGCCTCCAGGTGGTAGAAGCACCGCTCGGTGATCCGGGCCGCCAGCTCCGCGCCGGAACCGAAGAAGACCGGTGCCTCGTGCACCACGACGAGCCGCCGCGTCCTCTCCACCGACTTCTGTACGGAGTCGAAGTCGATCGGCGAGATCGACCGCAGGTCGAGGACCTCGAGGGACTTGCCCTCCTGCTCGGCGGCGGCCGCCGCCTCCAGGCAGACCTTCACCATCGGCCCGTACGCGACGAGCGTCAGGTCACTGCCCGCACGCGCCACGACGGCCTTGTGCAGATCGCGCGGGACGGCCTGGTCCGCGGCGGGGCCGCGCTCGGGCAGCGTGACCTCGCTCTTGTCCCAGTAGCGCCGCTTCGGCTCGAAGAAGATCACCGGGTCGTCGCTCCGGATGGCCTGCTGGAGCATCCAGTACGCGTCCGAGGAGTTCGAGGGAGAGACCACTTTCAACCCCGCCACGTGGGCGAACAGCGCCTCGGGCGACTCGCTGTGGTGCTCGACCGCGCCGATGCCGCCGCCGTACGGGATGCGGATCACCACCGGAACCCTGACCTTGCCCAGCGAGCGCGCGTGCATCTTCGCGAGCTGCGTGACGATCTGGTCGTACCCGGGGAAGACGAAGCCGTCGAACTGGATCTCCACCACCGGGCGGTAGCCGCGCAGCGCGAGGCCGATCGCGGTGCCGACGATGCCGGACTCGGCGAGCGGGGTGTCGAAGACCCGGTCCTCGCCGAAGTCCTTCTGCAGGCCGTCCGTGACCCGGAAGACGCCGCCCAGCTTGCCGATGTCCTCGCCCATGAGCAGGACCTTCGGGTCGTTCTCCAGCGCCCTGCGCAGCGACTCGTTGATCGCCCTGGCGATCGGCAGCTTCTGTACCGCCATGTCCTCAGCCCTCCCCGGCTGCTTCGGCCACGAAGGACGCCTGGTAAGCGGCGAACTCGGCGCGCTCCTCGTCGACGAGCGCGTGCCCGTCGGCGTACACGTGGTCGAACATCGCCGTCGGGCCGGGCGACGGCATCGACCTCACGGCCTCCCTGACCCGGCGGGCCAGCTCCTCGCTCTCGGTCTCCAGCGAGGTGAAGTACTCCCGGTCGGCCAGGCCGGCCTTCTCCAGATGGGTCCGCAGGCGCAGGATCGGGTCCTTCGCCTCCCACTCGGCGCGCTCCTCGTCGTTCCGGTACTTCGTCGGGTCGTCGGAGGTGGTGTGCGCGCCCATGCGGTACGTGAACGCCTCGATCAGCGTCGGCCCCTCACCGTTGCGCGCCCGCTCCAGGGCCCACCGGGTCACGGCCAGGCACGCGAGCACGTCGTTGCCGTCCACGCGCACGCCGGGGAAGCCGAAGCCCTGCGCACGCTGGTACAGCGGCACCCGGGTCTGCTTCTCGGTCGGCGCCGAGATCGCCCACTGGTTGTTCTGGCAGAAGAACACCACCGGCGCGTTGTAGACCGCGGAGAAGGTGAACGCCTCGTTCACGTCGCCCTGGCTGCTCGCACCGTCGCCGAAGTACGCGAGCACCGCCGCGTCCGCGCCGTCCTTCGCCAGGCCCATCGCGTAGCCGGTGGCGTGCAGTGTCTGCGAACCGATGACGAGGGTGTACAGGTGGAAGTTGTTGGTTCTCGGGTCCCAGCCGCCGTTGTTCACGCCGCGGAACATGGCCAGCAGGTTGATCGGGTCGACGCCGCGGCACCAGGCGACGCCGTGCTCGCGGTAGCTCGGTACGACGTAGTCGTCGTCGCGCACGGCCCGGCCCGAGCCGATCTGGGCGGCCTCCTGCCCGAGCAGCGGTACCCACAGGCCCAGTTCGCCCTGCCGTTGCAGGACGGTGGCCTCCGTGTCGAAGCGGCGCGTCAGGACCATGTCCCGGTACAGACCGCGCAGCTCCTCGGGTGTCAGGTCCACGTGGTAGTCCGGGTGCTCCACCCGCTCGCCCTCGGGCGTCAGCAGCTGGATCGCGGTCTGCCGCACGGGACCGACGGTCGCGGTCCTCATGCCGTGCCCTCCGCCCTTGCCTTGATCGCCAGGTTGAACTGCTCGAACGCCGCGGCCGTCCTGGCCAGCATCGAGCCGAGGAAAGGGGGAAGCAGCCCGGCGAAGGACTCCCTGTGCCTCAACGTCGCGCCGTGCGGCGCGGGTTCGATGATGAATTCGTGCCGCCCGTCGAAGACTTTCGGTATCCGGAACTGGCCGAGCCACTGCAGGTGGCGGCCCGGCTCCACCTCGGTCACCCGGGGGGTGAATGTCATCTCCCGGTCTTCCAGACGCATCGTGATCTCCAGGAGAGTGCCCCGGACAGCCGTGCCCCGGGCATGGACGATGAAGGGGTTCCATTCCGCGTAGCGGTCGAAATCGACCAGGATGTTCCAGACGTCGTTCGTGTCGGCGGAGATGTCGACGGAGGTCTCGATCAGTCGCATGGCGCGGGGCTTCTCTCCGGTGTCATGAGGCTTCGTCAGCCCTCGGCGGTAACGGGGGCCACGGCCTGGATCTCGTCGACGAGGTCGTGCGTGAGGCGCTTCAGCTCCCGGCGGCCCTGGAAGTAGAAGTGACCGCCGCTGTACACGCGCTGCCGCATCCCGGTCGCTGTCTCCGCGGCCCATCCCGACATCGTCGACAGCGGTGCCCAGGCGTCGTCCGTACCGCAGAACACCGTCAGCGGGCAGGACAGGGGGGTCCGGCCGGGGTCCGGCTCGTAGGACTCCGCCGCCCGCAGGTCCGCCCGGGTGATACCGAGGAAGCGGTCCCGGAACTCCGGTATGTCACCGAGGCGTTCCGGCGTGCCGCCCATGGTCACCAGGGCCCGCAACAGCTGCTCGTCGTTCAGCTCGGAGAGCTTGGGCACCCGGCGGACGCTCGGCGGGACCCGGCCCGAGACGCCGAGCCAGAGGGGGGTGCGGCCCATGCTCTCGAGAACCCGGCCGACCTCCAGGGCGACCAGCGCACCGAAGCTGTGGCCGAACAGGGCGACCGGCCGGCCGTCGAGCCACGGCTCCATGTCCGCGACCGCTCGCCGGACGACCTGGTCCATGTGCTCCAGGGGCTGCTGCCCGTGGCGCTTGCCCCGGCCCGGCAGGTCGAGCAGCAGGAGCTCCCAGCTCTGCGGCAGTTCCCTGATCATGGGGTAGTAGGCCGCGGCGGACCCTCCCGCGTGGTGGAAGCCGAACAGGCGCATCTCCGGATCGTCGCTGCGGTGCGGACGCACGAACGGGTTCATATGCTCAGCTCCTTGTCCGGCTCCGCCGCGCGGTGACGGATGATGTAGCCGCTCAGGCGGTCGAAGAGGTCGGTCAGCGTGAGTTCGACGTCGAACTCCTCCATCGGTACCTCGATCTGGTACTCGTCCTCGATCGCGATGGTGAGCTGCATCGCGGTGAACGAGTCGCCGCCCGCGCCCAGGAACGTCTGGTCCGCGTCCAGCGGGCCGTCGGCATGCATCACACCGCGCAGCTCCGCGTCGAGGAAGTCGATGACGCCCTGCCGGTCGAGGCCCGCGTCCGCGGCTGCCTGCTGGTCGTCGTCCTGGCCGCCGGAGGCCGCGCCTTCGACCGACGGCTCGTCGATCCAGCAGCGCTTGCGCGAGAAGGCGTACGTCGGCAGATCCCAGGAACGTCCCGTGCCCGGCGGCCGCACTCCTTCGAAGCGCAGGTTCGCACCGCTGTCGAAGAGCTCGGCGAGGACGCCGTACAGCAGGTCCGCGGCGGCCTCGGTGTCCTCCGTCAGCAGGGGCCGGACGTGGCCCGCCCACTCCAGCTCCGCCACCGCCCCGGCGGTGCGCGGTGCGCCGTCGGCGGTACGGACCCGCAGACCGAGCAGTTTCAGGGCCTCGGTCAGCTGGTCCGCGGCTCGCTCGGGCACCTTCTTCAGGCCCTGGCGCAGCGCGGGGTGAGCGTCGAGCAGTGCGTCGGCCGACTTCCGCAGCGGCGCGGGGTCGTCGGTGACGCGCAGCGTGACCTCGGTGACGGCCTGCCGTGCGGCGGGCGCGGTGTAGGCGTCGGCGGCCTCGGCGAGTCGCTCCGCCAGCTCCCCGGCGGTCGCGGCCGTGACGGCGATGCGGTGCTCGAAGGCGACCCGTCCGTCGCGCAGGGTGGCGCAGACCTCGGCCAGCCGGTGCTCGTCCACCCGCGCGAGGTACGCCACCGTGTCGTCCACGAGCGCCTTGAGGCTGTCGGGGTTCTTGGCGGAGAGAGTGAGCAGCTCGGTGCCCGCGGGCCGGCCGACGGCGTCGGCCGGGGCCGCCTCGTACGCCTCGAGGACCGCGTGCGCGTTGGTGCCGCTCATCCCGAACGCGCTGACCCCGGCGATGCGACGGCCGTAGCTCTCCGGCCATGCGGACGGCTCGCGGCCGACGCTGAGCTTCATCCGGTCCCAGGGGATGAGGTGGTTCAGTTCGCCGTCCGTGTCGCTGCCGGCCGCCGGGATCCGCCCGTGGTGGAGCATCAGGACGACCTTGATCAGCGCGGCCATGCCCGCCGCGCTCTCGAGGTGGCCGATGCGCCCCTTGACGCTGCCGATGGCCAGCGCAGTGGAGCGGCCCGGAGCGCCGCTGCCGAGGACGGCGTCCAGGGCGCGGGCCTCGATCGGGTCGCCGAGCGAGGTGCCGGTGCCGTGTGTCTCGACGTAGCCGACGTCCTCGGGCGCGATGCCGGCCTCGGTGAGAGCCGCCCGGATGACCTCCTGCTGTGCGGGGCCGTTGGGCACGGTCAGGCCGGAGGACGCGCCGTCGTGGTTGATCGCGCTGCCGCGCAGGACCGCCAGGACGGGCCGGCCCTCCTGCTCCGCGTCGGACAGCCGCATGAGGACCATGACGCCCACGCCCTCGCCACGGCCGTAGCCGTCGGCGGAGTCGAGGAAGGGCTTCGAACGGCCGTCGGGCGCGAGGGCCTTGCTCTGGCACAGGGACACCATGAGGTCGGGCGCGAAGATCACGTTGGCCCCGCCCGCCAGGGCGTAGCGGCACTCGCCGCGGCGCAGGCTCTGGGCAGCGGTGTGCAGGGCCACCAGCGAGGAGGAACAGGCGGTGTCCACGCTGATCGCCGGGCCCGACAGGCCCATCACGTAACTGATGCGGCCCGCTGCCAGCGAGTGGCCGCCGCCTGTCCCGTAGTACGGGTCGATGCCGCTCTTGTCCGCCTGGTGGGCGAGCCGGTCGGGATAGTCGGCGCTCATGATGCCGATGAACACGCCGGCGTTGAGCCGGTCCTGCCGTCGCACCGCGATCCCCGCCCGCTCCATGGCCTCCCAGGACGTCTCGAGCAGGAGGCGCTGCTGCGGGTCGAGCGCGTCGGCCTCACGCTGCGAGATTCCGAAGAAGCCCGCGTCGAAGTGCGAGACGTCCCGCAGGAACCCCCCTCGCTCGACGTAGGAACGGCCCGGCTGCTGGCCGCCCGGTGCGTAGACCGACCGCAGCCCCGTGCGGTCCTCGGGGATCTCCGACGTGCCGTCCGCGCCTTCCATGAGGAAGTCCCAGTACGCGTCGGGTGTGGTCAGCGCGGAGGGGAAGCGCAGCCCCAGTCCGACCACGGCGAGCGGCTCGTTGCGCTCGGCCTCCAGCTCGCGTACGCGGGCCTTGAGCCTCTTGGACTGCGCGAGCTGCTGTTCCATCAGTTGGCGTATCTCGTTGGAATCCATCGTTCACCTCACAGTTCTACGGTCAGATCGCTCTGCAGTGCCTTGATGACCTGCTCGTCCGTGAGGTCCTGCACCGATGTCCCGCTTGTGCTGCGCGCGGGCGGGACGGTGGCCTCTGCCGGGTCATCGGACAGGGTGTGCTCCATGACGAAGTGCGCGAGTTCGCCGACGTTCGGGTAGTCGATGGCCACGGTGGCCGAGATCTCCGTGGCGAGCGCGTGCCCCAGCAGGTCGCTGAGGTCGAGGGCCATGATCGAGTCGACGCCGGCGTCCTCGAACCCGAGGCTGTCGTCGAAGACGACGTCGGGGTCGCCCAGTGTCTGCGTGACCAGGTCGCGCAGGATGTCGCGCAGCCGGTCGTCACGTTCCTCCGCGGAGAGTTCGCCGAGCAGGTCGCGCAGCCAGCCGCGGGCGCGTTCGGCGGGCGCGTCCTGCGGCGGGCCGGCCGGGCCGGGGACCGCTGCTTGAGCCGGCTGGCTGTCGGTGACCAGTTCGGTGACCAGTTCCGCCCGCGGGTGTCCGCGCAGCGCGGTGGCGTAGGCCGTCGCGTTCACCTCGGCGGCGAGCATGCGCGTCTTGTCGCCGGTGAGGGCCAGGGAGAGCAGTACCTCGGCGGACTCGTCGGTGAGCCGTCCGATGCCCAGGCGCTCGGCCGCCCGCTCCACCTCGGCGGCCGCGGCCATTCCGCCCTTGGCCGCCGGGACCCAGGGTCCCCATTCGATGCTGGTGGCCGGGGTGCCCGATCCCCGCAGGGATTCGGCCAGGCCGTTGAGGAACCCGTTCGCGGCGCCGTAGTTGACCTGTCCCGCCGAGCCGAGGAGGCTCGCGGCCGACGAGAACAGCACGAAGGCGTCGAGGCCGAGTGTGCGGGTGGCCCGCGCGAGGTTCTCGGCGCCGCGGGCCTTGGCGGCGAACACCTTCTCGTAGTCCGCGGCGTCGAGGCGGTCGAAGGCGTGGTCCGAGGTGGCGCCCGCGAGGTGGAAGACCGCGCACAGCGGCGCGTCCTGGGAGGCGGCGGCCACGGCCGCGGCGCAGTCCGCCGCGTCGGTGACGTCGCCGGGTACGACCCGGACGGCCGTGCCCTTCGCGGTGAGTTCGTCGATCACCTGCTGTGCCGCGGCGTCGGGCGCCGAGCGGCCCATCAGCGCGATGGCCGGGGCGCCCTGCTGGGCGAGCATCCGGGCGACGCTGAGGCCCAGCGCGCCGAGGCCTCCGGTCACCAGGACGCTGCCGCGCCACTCGGGGGTGTCGGGTACGGACGGGACCGCGGTCAGCCGTGCGATGCGCGTACCGCTGCCGTTGAGCACCAGCCGGGTCTCCGGCACGTCCTGGTCGAGCGCCAGGGTGAGCGTCCCCGCGAGACCTTCGGGGGTCCAGCCGTCATCGAGCGTGATCCTCAGCAGCCGTCGCTCGGCGTCCTCCGCCTCCAGGGCGGCCAGCATCCCCCACAGGGCTTCGCGCGGCCCGGCGCTCGCCGCACCGGCCTCGCCGAGCACCACGTACGGCACCGTCCTGGGGGCGGCCGTCAGTGTCCCGGCCAGAGCGAGGGAGGCCTGCAGGGCGTCGGAGGCGTCGGTGCCCCCTGCGAACCGCGCGTCCACGACGGCGTCGACGCCCGGCGCCCCGAGGCCGTCCGGTGTGCGGGCGGCGGCGGTGTGCCCGAGTGCGGTGAGGGCTTCGGTGATCGTTGCGCCCAGCGGTGTGTCCGCGCCGAGTACCGCGATCTCACGGCCCGGCCGGCCCTGCCCGTCGAACCGGGGGTCCGCGATCAGGGACAGCTCGTACGCGTTCGGCTCTCCGCCGCGCAGGCTCTGGCGCAGGGCGGCCCGCCGGGCGTTGCGCACCCGGAAACCGTCCACGACGGCCACGCTGTCGCCGTTGCCGTTGAACATGTGCAGGTCGGAGGTCTCGACCCGCATGCGGCCGTTCGGCAGCGGCTGCGTCTGCAGGGCTCGTACGTGCGCCCACAGCTCGCCGCCCCGCTCCGGTCGGCCCGGGAACGAGAGCGCCGACGCCGAGAAGGGGATGGCCAGGCTGGCGGCCCGGTGCACCTCGTCGTCGACCATGAACGCCGCGATGATCTGGAAGAACGAGTCGATCAGCCCCGGGTAGAGCTCGTAGTCGTCCAGGCTGTCGGGCACCTCCTGCTCGGTGTAGCGCACCAGCGCCTCGTCGCCCTTGACCCAGACGTCCTCGATCCAGCGGAAGGACGGGCCGAGGGTGTAGCCGAGTTCACGGAAGTACGTGTAGAAGGCGTCCCTGCCGATGTGCCGGTCGGCGGCCGCGATGAACGCCGCGGTGTCCGGTGCGGCGGGCTGCCGGACCGTCCCGGGGTCGACCAGCCGGCCCGACAGGTGCTTCTCCCAGCGGCCCGTGGCCGGGTCGGTCAGGCTGTGCAGGGTGACCGTGGGCACCGCGGCGCCGTCGTCGACGATGATCTGCGCGTCGTAGTGCTCGCCGTCCTGGATGATGAGCGGCCGCGGGCAGACCCAGTCCTCGATGGCGAGCGGCCTGCCCTGCCCGGCCAGTGCGGACAGGATCGTCGCGAGGTGTGAGGAGGCCGGGGTGAGCACCGTCTCCTCGATCCGGTGGTCGTTGAGGTACAGCGGGTACTCGGCGGTGCGCTCGAAGGCGAACACCCGCCCCGTGAGCGCGGGTGAGCTCAGCTCCTCGCCCCAGTGCCTGCGCTGCCGGGTGGCCGGTGCGGCCTCGACGGCCGCCGGGCGGGCGGGGGTGACCTTCGTCCAGTAGCGGGTCTCGGCGAACGGGTAGCCGGGCGCCTCGGCGCGCGCGCCGCCGGTCGCCGACTGCACCTGCTTCCAGACCAGGTCCTGGCCCTGCTCGTACAGCGCGGCGGCGGCGGTGAGCAGACTGCCGCGTTCCGCGTTGCCCCGCTGGAGGGAGGCCACGGCGCCACCGGCGGGCGCGATCCCGGCCGCGGTGACCATGTTGATGAGCGTCTGGTCGGGGCCGAGCTCCAGGAAGAAGTCGGCGCCCACGCGGTGCAGTTCCTGCGCGCCCTCGTAGAAGCGCACGGGCCGGCGTACGTGCCGGGGCCAGTAGTCGGTGCCGTACTCGTCGGCCGCCGCCACCTTCCCGGTGAGGTTGGAGACGATCGGCACGGTCGGCGCACGGAACTCCATCGCGCTGACCACCGCGGCCAGTTCGGGGACCATGGGCTCGATCAGGCGGGAGTGCGCGGCCGAGGAGATGACCAGTTCCCGTGCCTTGACGTCCTCGGCCCGCGCCCGCTCCGCGACGACGGCCACGTCCTCGGGGACGCCGGCCACCACGACCGACTCGGGCCCGTTGACGGCGGCCACGTCGCAGGCCGTGCCGGCGATCCAGCCGGTGACGCGGTCCAGGGAGGCGGCCAGGGAGAGCATCGAACCGCGTCCCGTGCCCGACATGAGCCGCGCCCGGTGGGCGACCAGGGTCAGACCGGTCTCGCGGTCGATGACGCCCGCCACCACCGCGGCGGCGATCTCACCCACGCTGTGCCCGGTGACGACGGACGGGACCACGCCCCAGGACTTCCACAGTTCGGCGAGGGCCAGTTCGATGGCGACGGTCGCGGGCTGGGTGTACTGGATCTGGTCGATCAGCTCGGCGTCGGCCCCGTAGAACATGAGGTCGCGCAGTTCCAGACCGATCAGCGGCAGCAGCACGCGTCCGCAGTCGTCGATCGTCTCGCGGAAGACCGGCTCGGTCTCGTAGAGCTCCTGCCCCATGCCGAAGTACTGGCTGCCCGCGCCGGAGAACAGGAAGGCGACTCTGGGCCGGCCCGGAGCGCGCTCCGGCGCGCCGGTGACGCCACTGAGCTGTTCGAGCAGTGCGGCGCCGGTCTCGGCGAACAGCGCGCGCCGCAGGGGGAAGTGGGCGCGGCCCGCTCCCGAGGTGGTGGCGAGCGCGGCGGTCCCGGCGTAGTCGGTGACCGTCGCGGCGCGGTCCTGCCAGGCGCGGGCGACGCGTTCGAACCCGGCGGCGTCGGGGGCGGACAGCGCCATCAGGAGCGGTCCCTCCTCCGGCAGCACGGGGGGCAGGTCGGGCGCGGGCGCCTCGCCGAGGACCACGTGCGCGTTGGTGCCGCTGAACCCGAAGCTGGACACCCCGGCCAGGCGCTGTCCGTCCCGCACCCGCCACGGGGTCAGCGCGTCGACGACGCGCAGGTTCATGTCGTCCCAGGGCACATGCGGGTTGAGCGTGTCGCAGTGCAGGCTCGCCGGGAGCTTTCCGTTGCGCAGCGCGAGAACCGTCTTGAAGATGCCGGCGATGCCCGACGCGGACTCGCAGTGTCCGATGTTGCTCTTGATCGATCCGATGTGGAGGGGGTTGCCGGACTTGCGGTCCTGCCCCAGCACGCTCCAGGCGGCGTTCAGCTCGATCGGGTCGCCGAGCGAGGTGCCCGTGCCGTGTGCCTCCAGGTAGGAGATGTCCTCCGGCGCGACGCCCGCGTCGGCGATCGCCGCCGCGATGACGGCTTCCTGCGCGGTGCCGCTGGGCACCGTGAGCCCGGACGACGCGCCGTCCTGGTTGACGGCGCTGCCGTGGATGACGGCCAGCACCCGGTCGCCGTCCCGGCGGGCGTCGCTGAGCCGTTTGAGGACCAGCACGCCGCACCCTTCGGCGCGCACGAAACCGTTCGCGTCGGCCGAGAACGTCTTGCACCGCCCGTCGGGGGAGAGCATGTGGGCCCGGCTCACCGCGACCGAGCAGGACGGTGCCGTGATGAGGTTGACGCCGCCGGCCAGCACCTGGTCGCTCTCGTGCCGGCGCAGCGACTGGACGGCGAGATGGACCGCGCTGAGCGAGGACGAGCACGCGGTGTCGACGGCCATGGTCGGGCCGTTGAGACCCAGGGTGTAGGCGATGCGGCCGGCCGCGGCGTTGAGCGCCGTGCCGCTGACGAAGTACGCGTCGAGACCTTCCAGGCCGGCGCCTTCGAGGAGCCGGGCGTAGTCGGAGTTGGTGATGCCCACGAACACGCCGGTGCGGGTGCCCTTGAGGCTCTTCGGGTCGATGCCGCCGTCCTCGAGGGCGTGCCAGGAGGCTTCGAGGAGCAGCCGCTGCTGAGGGTCGAGGCTCTCCGCCTCACGGGCCGGTACGCCGAAGAACGCCGCGTCGAACCGTGCGATGTCGGAGAGGAATCCGCCCTGGTCGCTGGTGATCTTTCCGGACTTGAGCGGGTCCGTGTCGTGCAGGTCCGCGGAGCTCCACCGGTCGGCGGGGACCCGGCCGACCGTGTCACGGCCTTCGCGGAGCAGTTCCCACAGTTCGTCGACGGAGTCGGCGCCCGGGAAGCGTCCCGCCATGCCGACGATCGCGACGGGCTCCTGGACGCGGGCCTCGTCCGGCGTACCCGCGGGCGCGGGCGCCGGGACCGTCCCGGCGGGTGCGGGCGCGGCGGTCACCGGGGTGCGGCGGCGGGCCGGCGCCGGGGTGGCAGCGGCCGGGTCGGCCACCCGCTCGGCGATGTACTGCGACAGTTCCGTGATCGTCGGATGGTTGAAGATGTCGGCGACCTTGATCCTGACGCCGAAGGCCAGTGACAGGTCGCGCGCCAGGTCCACGGCCATGATCGAGTCCAGGCCGACGTCGAAGAAGCCGGTGTCCGGCGGGATGTCCGACGCGTCGTCATGGCCCAGCGTGGCCGCCATGACGCGAGCGGTATGGCCTTGGGCGACGGCGGGCCGCGCGCTCTCGGGCGCGGCCAGCACCTCGGCACGGGCCGGTGGGACCTCCTCGTCCGGGAGGCCGGCCGCGGGGGCGTCGGCGGTGCCGGTCGTCCCGTCCTGCCGCGCCGCGGTCTCGGCGGTGCCGTCGGCGAGCAGCGCGTCGAACAGCGGGCGGCGGCGCACGGTCGACATGACCTCGGTGAAGCGCTGCCAGTCCATGGGGCAGGCGACCAGCAGGGCGCCGGGGCCGGGCGCCGCGGCGGCCAGCGTCGCGCAGCCCTCGGCGGCGGTCATCTCCACGATGCCCATCCGCGCGAGGTCACGGCGCTTGTCCGCGTCGGCCATGCCGTCGAGGCCCCACGACCCGTAGGCGATGGTGGTGGCCTTCAGCCCCAGGGCGAGCCGGTGCTCGGCGAGGGTGTCGATGCCGCCGTTGGCCGCCGCGTAGGCGCCGCGGCCCTCGTTGCCCCACAGCGCCGAGGCCGAGGAGGTCTGCACGAAGAAGTCCAGCGGCCAGTCACGGCTGAGCAGGTGCAGCCACCAGGCGCCGGTGAACTTGCCGCGGAGCCCGGCCTCGAAGTCCTCCGGCCCCGCGTCGGTGAGCAGCGCTTCGGGCAGGGTTCCCGCGCCGTGCACGATCCCGCGTACGGCCGGCATCCCGTCGAGCACCTGGCAGGCCTCGGTGAGGGCGGCGAGGCTGTCGCAGTCGGCGCTGAGATAGACCGCCTCTGCGCCTGCCTCCCGGACCTCGTCGAGCAGGGCGGTGGCCGCCTCGCCGAGGTCCGCGGGGCGGGTCCGCCCGAGGAGCAGCAGATGACGTGCGCCGCGGCGCACCAGGTCCGTGGCCATGGCCCGGCCGATGCCGCCGAGTCCGCCGGTGATCAGGTAGGTGGCGTCGTCCGTGACGGGGAGGACCGGCGTGAAGTCGGCGGGGGCCGTGCGCAGCCGCCCGGCCAGCACCTCTCCGTCGCGCACCGCGCTCAGGTCCTCGTCGCTGTCCGCGCAGACCAGCCGCCACAGCGCCCCGGCGTCGTCGGGCAGGGGTGTCGCCGGCAGGTCGACGACCCCGCCCCAGCTGTCGTTGAACTCCAGGCCGAGGACGGGCGCGAGCCCTTGCAGCAGGCCGTGGTCGCCGGCCACCGGCCGGTCCTGCCCGGATATCTGCCGGGCACCACGCGTGACGGCGAAGGCCCGGCCTCCGTGGCCGGCCGAGTGCAGGGTGCGCACGGCTGTCGTGACGGCGGCGCACAGGGCCCCGCTCCGGGCACCGAAGTCGACGGGCTCGTCCAGGGACGCCGGCAGCTGAGTGGCCTTCATGGCCAGGACGAGGGCGGTGGGTCCGGTGTCCGCGCGGGAGGCCCAGAAGCTCCCCCAGGCGGTGTCGTCGGCGGGCAGGTCACCCGTGTCGAAGCCGGTGTCCGCGGACGGCTCCACAGGGCCGAGGACGGCCCCGCGCAGACCGCGGGCACGGGCCTCATCCAGGAGGAGTTCGAGGAGTTCGGGGTCGTCGCCGGCCAGGACGACATCCCTGCCGCCGGTCGTCTCCGGCAGCGCGACGGGCTGCCAGTCGAGGCCGTACAGCACGGCGGGGCCCGGTTCCGGCGCCGCCTCCGTCTCGGGCGGTTCCTGCCGGGGCGCCGCGGCCGGGCTCGGAGCGGACACCGCTTCCGGGGCGTGCCGACGGCGCTGCCACGGGTAGTGCGGCAGAGTGGTCACCCGGCGCGGCAGTTCCGGTCGTCCGGCGGCGTCGCGGCCTTCCGCCGCGGCCTCGGTGAGGGTGACGGCGGACGAGGCGTCGCCGTTCGCGAGCGCGGTCAGCGCCGCCACGGCGGCGTCCTTGCCGGCCGCGTCCACGTGGGCCCGGACGGTGTACTGGGCGCGGGAGGTCGCGGAGTAGGCGAAGGCGGGGTACTCCTCGTCCCCGAGGGTGGCGAGCCGGGCGGCGTACAGGCCGGCGAGCTCGCGCAGCGCCGCCTGCGACTTCGCCGAGATGTCGAAGCCCTGCACGGTGGCCGGTGAGGCGGTGTCCTGTCCCGTCCGCGCCTCGTCGAAGTCCGCGTCGGCCGCCCCGACGATGACGTGCGCGTTGGTGCCGACGATGCCGAACGAGCTGATGCCGACGTAACTGCCGCTCTCGTCGGTGTCCCACTGCCGTTCGGTGTTGGAGAAGACGAGCCCGGTCCCGTCGACGTCGATCCGCGGGTTCAGGGTCTGGAAGTGCACCAGCGGCGGAACGGTCCTGCGCTGGAGGCACAGGATGCTCTTGATCAGCCCCGCGATGCCCGAGGCCGCCTCCAGGTGACCGATGTTGGTCTTCACCGATCCGATGTGGAGGGGGGCGCTGCCGCCGTTCGGCCGGAGCGCGGCGACGAGGGCGTCCACCTCGATCGGGTCGCCGAGGGACGTGCCGGTGCCATGGGCCTCGATGAGGCCGATGTCGTCCGGCGTCAGCCCGGCGTCCTGGAGCGCGGTCTCGATGAGCGCGATCTGCGAGAGCACGTTGGGCGCGGTGAAGCCGGAGGACCGGCCGTCCTGGTTGATGGCCGAGCCCTGGATGACCGCGTGGACGCGGTCGCCGTCGCGGCGGGCGTGGTCGAGTCGCTTGAGCACGACGAAGCCGCAGCCCTCGCCGCGTACGTAGCCGTTGGCGCGGGCGTCGAAGGTCTTGCACAGCCCGTCGGGGGCGAGCGCGCCCGTCTGGCTGATGACGCGGGTGGAGCCGGGCGACACCACGAGGTTGACGCCACC
Source organism: Streptomyces sp. NPDC016845 (assembly GCF_044332585.1). Classification (NCBI taxonomy): domain Bacteria; kingdom Bacillati; phylum Actinomycetota; class Actinomycetes; order Kitasatosporales; family Streptomycetaceae; genus Streptomyces; species Streptomyces sp. NPDC016845. The sequence goes on from NZ_JBIRPI010000020.1 coordinate 118,325, forward strand.
GGCGAGTGCGACGTCGCACTCGCCGCGCCGCAGGGCCTGGGAGGCCTGGTGCACGGAGACGAGCGACGACGCGCAGGCGGCGTCGATGGCCACCGCGGGGCCGGTGAACCCCATGGTGTAGGCGATACGGCCGGCGGCGAAGCTGTGGCCGTTGCCCGTCGTCCAGTGGGCGTCCATCTCGCCGTTCAGCCAGTCCCAGTAGTCGTGCCGCCCGGTGATGCCGACGTAGGTGCCGACCTTCGCGTCCCCGAGCCGGGCGGGCGGCAGCGCCGCGTCCTCCAGCGCCTCCACGGCGACTTCGAGCAGCAGGCGGTGCTGCGGGTCGATCGCGCGGGCCTCGCGGGGGCTGATGCCGAAGAACCCGGCGTCGAAGTCGAGCACCTCGTCGAGGAAGCTGCCGCGGCGCGGCAGTGTGGCCCACTCGTCGGCGAAGGGCTCCATGCGCGAGGCCGGCCGCTCGCGGATCAGGTCGGTGCCGCCTTGCAGCACGTCCCAGTACGAGTCGAGATCGTGGATGCCGCCCGGGAACCGCATCCCCACGCCGATCACCGCGAGCGGCTGGTGCCCGCTCTGCTCGTCGAGCTGGGCCCTCAGGGACTTGATGGTCTCCAGCGCACGGGTGAGCGGAGTCGTTGCTGGTTTCTTGCTACTGCTCGAAGTCATGGTCACGCAGTCCTCGTTGAGGTCACCGGGCGGATGGGGTCAGGAGGCGGAGTCCGCGGGCTGGAGCAGTCGCTCACTGAGCACTCCCGCCAGAGCACGTGAACTGCCGTAGGTCCACAGCAGCGTCGGTGAGAGCTTCAGGCCGAAGGCGGATTCCAGTCGGTTGCGCATCTCCAGGCTCATCAGTGAGTCCAGGCCGAGTGCCTTGAACGGAGTGGTGCGGTCGATCACGGTGGGTTCGAGGCGGAGCACATGGCCGGCGATCTGCTGCACCTTGTTCTCGACGAGCTCCTGACGCGAGTTCTCGTCGGCGGCCAGGAAGAGCGAGCGGAACTGGTGGCCCGTGGTGGCGGCACCGCCTTCCTGCGCGGACCGGCGCAGGACCTCCCACGTCTTCTGGGCAGCGGTTTCCGGGTAGGCGTCGAACCACTGCCGTGCGTTGAGCGGCATGTACCCGACGACCTGCTGGTCCTGGCCGAGGAATCGGGCCAGTGCGCCCCAGGCCTCCTCGGCGGGGAAGCTGCTCATGCCCCGGTCCCCCAGCCGCGCGCCTCGCACGTCGTCCGCGGCGGCGAGGCCGATGTCGGCGAACGGGCCCCACTGCACGGCCAGGCCCGGCACTCCGCGGGAGCGGCGTGCGGTGGCGAGGGTGTCCATGAACGCGTTGCCGGCCGCGTAGCCGGCCTGTCCGACGTTGCCGATGAGCGAGGCGACCGAGGAGAACATCACGAAGAGGTCGAGCGTGTCCTCGGCGGTCGCCTCGTCGAGGTGGCGCGCACCGTCGACCTTGGGTGCCAGCACCCTCTCCAGCTGCTCGGGCCGCATGTTCAGGACCGTGGCGTCGTCGAGCAGGCCGGCCGCGTGGAACACGCCGCGCAGCGGCGGCAGTTCGGACCTGAGCCGGCCGAGCGTCGTCTCGAGTGCGGACCGGTCGGCCACGTCGCAGGCGTAGGTCTGTACGCGTACACCGCCCTTGCGCAGCTGTTCGATCCGCTCGACTGCCGCCTGTCCGGGCCCGGAGCGGCCGAGCAGCGCGAGCGCGCCCGCGCCGTGGTCGGCCAGGAACTCGGCGAGCGACAGGCCGAGGCCGCCGAGACCGCCGGTGATCAGGTAGGTGGCGTCCGTGCGGAAGCGTCCCTGGGGCATCGGTTCCGGTACGACGGCCGACACCGTGCCCGGGTCGGCGAGGACCAGCTTGCCGGTGTGCCGGCCGCGCGACATCTCGCGCAGCGCCTCCGCCGCGTCGGCGAAGGTGTGCACGGAGACGGGCAGCGGCTCGATCCGGCCGGCGGACACCTCGCGCCACACCGCCGCGAAGACCGAGGCGAAGCGCTCCGGGCGCCGGTCGAGCAGGCCCGCCAGGTCCACCGACGCGAACGTGATGCTCTTGCGGAAGGCGGAGAGCCCGACGTTCCTGGCGCTGTAGATGTCCTTCTTGCCGACCTCGATGAAGCGTCCGTCCTCGGCCAGGACGTCGAGGCCGAGGGAGATGGCCGCACCGGTGAGCGAGTTGAGGACGACGTCCACCCCTCGGCCGCCGGTGGCCTCGCGTACCGCGGCGGCCCACGCCAGATCGCGTGAGTCGAATACGTGCTCGATGCCGATGTCGCGCAGGTACTGCCGCTTGTCCTCGGTCCCGGCCGTGGCGATGACCTCCGCCCCCAGCGCCCGGGCGACCTGGACCGCCGCGAGGCCGAGTCCGCCCGCGGCCGAGTGGACGAGCACCGTCTCGCCCGGTGCCAGCCGCGCGAGGTCGGCGAGGCCGTACCAGGCCGTGCCCATCGCCAGCGGCAGACCCGCGGCGTCGGTGTCGGTCATGCCGTCCGGCACGATCTGGGCGTGGTCGGCCCGGACCGTGAGATGGGATGCCATCGAGCCCATGGCGCAGGCCACGACCCGGTCGCCGACGGTGAAGCCCGTGACATCCGGGCCGACGGCGCTGACGCGTCCCGCGCACTCCCCGCCGAGCAGCGCCGCGCCGCCCGAGTGGTCGGGGTAGGTGCCCATGGCCTTCATCACGTCGATGAAGTTGAGCCCGGCCGCGGTGGTTTCCAGCTCGATCTCGCCCGGGCCGGGCGCCCGCCTGGTGAGCGGACGGTAGACCAGCGAGTCCCAGAAGCCGGGCTTGTCGGCGTTGAGGCGGAACGGGCGCTGCGAGGCGCGCCAGGGTGCCGGCGTCCCGTCGCCGGGCTCCGCCTCGCCGCGCACCAGCCGGCCCACCAGCCTGCGTCCCTGACGCAGACCGACCTGGTCCTCGCCGTCGTCGACGAGGATCTCGGCGGCGCAGTCGGCGGCCCAGTCCCCGTCGCCCGGGGCCACATCGACGAGCAGCGGCCGGAGTTCGGGGTGCTCGCGGCGCAGTACCCGGGTGAAGCCCCAGTACAGCGCCGCTCCGGGGTCGGGCCGGTCCGTGGCGGTCAGGGCCTGGGCGGAGGCGGTGACCACGACGAGCCGCGGCAGGACGTTGCGTCCCACGCAGCCGCGTACCAGAGCGGGCAGACCGGCCAGGGCGCGTCGCTGCTCCGGGAGACCGGCCTCGGCGTCCGGGGCGGCGAAGACCACTCCGGTGACCGGGTCGGCCGCCGACAGCTCCGCGGCCCAGGCGTCGGCGTCGCCGCCGGGCGCGGCCAGGGTGACAGCGGCTCCGGCGGCGCCCAGGGCATCGGCCACGTGCTGCGCGGCCGTCGGCCCTCCGCAGACGAACCAGGCCTGCGGTGCGGCGGCCTTCGCCTCCGGGCGCGGCTCCTCGCCGAACACCAGGCGGTGCTCGCGCTCGGTGTCGTCGCGGGTGTCCGTCTCCACGGCCAGCGGCTCCATCCGCAGGCCCTCCATGACCAGCAGCGGCCTGTGGTCCTCGGTGAAGACGTGCAGGTCGAACCGGTAGGCGGAGCGGCGTACGGCGTAGGACCACACCGCGAGCACGGGCTCGCCGGGGTCCGTGTGCCAGTGCACGCCGTCGACCGCCGTGGGCACGACGGTGACGCCTTCCTCGCACAGCGCGAGGACGGTCTGCAGCGCGCCGTCCCACAGCGCGGGGTGCAGGCCGTGCGGGCGGGCTCCGGCCCGGCTGCGTTCGCTCAGCCGGACCTCCGCCAGGGCGCGGTCGTCCTGGACGCGCAGGCGCTGGACGCCCTGGAACGCCGGTCCGTAGCGCAGGCCGCGCGCGTCGCAGGCCGCGTAGAACGTGTCGGAGCCGTCCGTCCCCTCGTCCCATGTGCCCTGCAGTGCGGTCGGGAAGTCCACGCTCTGCGCGGGCTTCGCCGGCCGCTGCAGAACGCGCGCGGTGGCGTGCTCGGTCCAGTCGCTGCTGCCCTCGGCCAGGGAGAGCAGGGCGAAGCTGCCTCCTTCGGTGACGTCGTCGCGCCACAGGACGGAGAGCCGGGTGGGGTCGTCGCCGAGCGTCAGGTCCCGGTGGAAGGCGACGTCGACGAGCGAGGCGGGCAGGGCTCCGTGGCGGTTGCGCGCCGCGTCGAGAGCGAACGCCAGCATGGCGGCGCCCGGCAGCACGACGGCATCGTCGATCCTGTGGTCCGTCAGCCACGGCGCGCTGTCCACCGCCACTTCGAGGTTGCCCTGCCAGGCGTCCTGCTCCGCGGCGGACGGCACCAGCTCGAAGTCCAGGCCCTCGCGCAGGCCCGGACGCCGCTTGCCGGTGTCCAGCCAGTAGGTGGTGCGCTGCCAGGGGTAGCCGGGCACCGGGGCGGACGCGTCGCGCGGCAGCTTCCCGAAGGGTTCGAGACCGGCGACGAAGGAGCGGGCGAACGCCCGGGTGAGGTCGTGCAGGCCGCCCTCGTCGCGGCGCAGGGAGGTGAGGACCGCGGGCTGTTCGTCGTGCAGCTCGGCCAGCTGCTCCAGCGCCGGTGCCAGTACCGGATGCGGGCTGATCTCCACGACGTGGGTGACGCCGTCGTCGAACAGCTTGCTCATGGCGTCGGCGAACAGCACGGGGTTGCGCAGGTTGTCGATCCAGTAGGACCCGTCCATCTCCGGCCCCTGGATGTCCGTCACCCGCAGGGTCGACATCAGCGGGATGGCGCCCTCGCGCGGCGCGACGGGTGCGAGCGCCACGGACAGGTCGTCCCTGAGCTCGTCCATCTGCGGGCTGTGGGAGGCGTAGTCGACGTTGACGAGGCGGCAGTAGGTGCCGTCCGCCTCGAGGATCTCCTTGAGCACCTCGAGCGAGTCGGTGTCTCCCGACAGGACGCAGGAGTTGGGGCCGTTGTTGACGGCGATCGAGACCAGTTCCTCGAAACCGTCGAGGGCCTCTCGCGCGGCCTCCCTGCTCAGGTCGACCGCGAGCATGCCGCCGCGGCCCGTGACCCGGCGGATGATCGCGCTGCGGCGGGCGATGACCAGTGCGGCGTCCTCGTACGACAGGATGCCCGCCACCGTCGCGGCGGTGACTTCGCCCTGGCTGTGGCCGATCACGACGTCGGGCTCGACCCCGGCCTCGCGCCACAGCTCGGCGATGCCCACGGACACGGCCCACAGGGTCGGCTGCACGACGTCGATCCGGCCGAGCCACTCGTCGCCGGCCTTGCCCGACACGACGTCGGTCAGGTCCCAGTCGACGTGCGGTTCCAGCGCCTTGGCGCAGCGCCGCACGACCGCGGCGAAGGTGTCGCTGCGCGCGTACAGCTCCTTGCCCATCGCGGCCCACTGGGAGCCCTGGCCCGGGAAGACGAACGCGGTACGGCCGCGGGTGCGCGCCCGGCCCGTGACGATGCCGGACGACTCCGCGTCGCCGGCGATGAACTGGTCCAGGCGGGTGCCGAGTTCCGCGGCGTCGTGCGCGATCAGCGCCGCCCGCATGGGGAAGCTGTCGCGCTTCCAGGCGAGGGTGCCGGCGAGCGACGCGAGGGACACGTCGCCGCGCCGGGCCGGCTCCCGCAGGTCCTCGGCGCGCCGGCGCAGTGCTTCGTCGGTGTGCCCGGAGAGCGGGACCAGCACGGGGTCGCCCGTCGCGGGGTCCTCTTCGGGCGTCTGCTCCGTCCCGTCGACGAGCGGTGAACTCATCAGGACGACATGGGCGTTGGTACCGCCCCACCCGAAGGAGTTGACCCCTGCGTAGAGGGGTCCCTCCTCCGGGAGGGGCAGCGGCTCGCGGGTGACGCGCACGTTGAGCTCGTCCCAGGGGATGTTCGGGCTGAGCTCTTCGGCATGCAGGCTCGGCGGGACGATGCGGTGTTCCAGCGACAGAACTGCCTTGAACAAACCCGCCAAACCCGAGGCCGCCTCCAGATGGCCGATGTTGGTTTTTACCGAGCCGACCGGAATCGGGCCTGCGCTGTGGCGCTGCTGCCCGATGGCACGACCGATGGCACCCGCTTCCACGGGGTCTCCGCGACGGGTGCCGGTGCCGTGCGCTTCTATGTACGCGAGCCGGTCCAGGGGAACACCTGAATCGGTGTATGCCCGGCGCAGCAGGTCTTCCTGCGCGGCCGAGCTGGGGGTGACCAGGCTGTCACCACCACCGTCGTTGTTCACGGCGGTGTTGAGGATGACGGCGTGGATGCGATCGCCGTCCTCCAGCGCCCGGGCGAGAGTCTTCACATAGACCGCGGCGACTCCCTCGCCGCGGACGAAGCCGTTGGCGGACGCGGCGAACGCGGCGCAGCGGCCGTCGGGGGAGAGCCCCCCGAAGTGGGTGAGCCCGATGGACACATCGGGTGCGAGGATCAGGTTGACGCCGCCCACCAGTGCGGCCTCCACCTCACCCTGCCGCAGCGCCTGGGCAGCCAGGTGGAGTGCCACGAGGGAGGACGAGCAGCCGGTGGCCACGGTCAGGCTCGGCCCGTTGAACTCCAGGAAGTAGGAGACGCGGGCGGCGATGACGTCGATGGCCTGGCCGACGGCGCTGCGCTGGGTCGCTCTGCCGCCGCTGTTCTTGCGCAGCAGTTCGTAGTCGTGCCACAGGGCTCCGACGTAGACACCGGTCCGTGAACCCCTGAGGTCCGCAGCGCGCAGGCCGGCGTCCTCCAGGGCGCTCCACCCTGCTTCGAGGAGGAGCCGCTGCTGCGGGTCGATGTCCTCGACCTCGCGCGGTGAGATGCCGAAGAAGGTCGGGTCGAACTGGTCGACCTCGTCGATGAATCCCCCGACCGCCTGGATCCTCTTCTCCGGGTCGAGTTGGGCCGACGCGTCCCAGCGCTCGGGCGGTACCGGGCCGATGGCGTGGCCGCGGCGCATCATCAGGTCCCACAGCCCCTCGACGTCCGGGGCGCCGGGGAAGCGGCCTGCCATACCGACGACTGCGATGGCCTGGTGGGGATCCGGGTTCACGTGATCCGCTTGCATGGCTACCTCGGGTGATGAGAGCTGGCTATGGGAACTTGGGCGATGCGCAGTACCTTGCGGCCGAGCTGCTCGACGAGCCGGGCGAGCCCGGTACGGCCGCCGTGCCGGAGCAGTTCGCCGAGGATGATCACCCGCGTCTCGCGCAGGTGGTGAGGCGAGCCGTGGACGTCGTCGAAGGCGTTCACGTGGAATCCGTCGTGCAGACGTGCCGCCTCGCGCCAGTCGTCCTGCGGGATGATCTCGTCACGCAGGCTGGCCACGTAACGCACCGGGATCCTCAGCTCCCTGATCTCCTCCGGCCGGAGCGCGAGTGCACTCAGGTGCTGGTCCAGATCCTCGGTCGTCACGCCGGAGGTGTGGCTCAGCGCGGCTCGAGTGATGCGGGGCATCGCGGCCAGCGACGCCGGCTCGGTGAACGAGGTGCCGAGGGGGGCGCAGACGGTGACGACCTTGCGGATACGCCGGTCGGCCTGGCTCTGGACCAGCGCCAGGTGGCCGCTGAAGCTGAGCGCGACGGCGAGTGTGCGGTCCGCCGCGCAGGTGTCGGCGACGGAGTCCATGACGGCGGTGAACACCTTCCCCGCCGCGCGGGAGTACGGCACGCCGTTCTCCCCGACGCCGGGGAAGTCGATGATGGCCACGGCGGATCCGGTGCGGGGGACCGCTTGCAGGAATCCGCCCCACTGCTCCTTGAGCGAGACGATGCCGCCCATCATGATCACGAGGGGCGAGTCGGGCCGGGGCCCGGCCTGGTAGAGGAAGGGCACCTCGTGACCGTCGACGGTGGCCGTCCGGCGCTCCCCCGCTCCGGACCTGAGGAGCCAGCTGTGCAGGCTCTGCGCGGCCAGCTCGCCGGCCTCGCGCCTGGCCGGCGAGTCGGCCCGGGGGAAGCGTGCGAGGTTGTACAGGTTGGACGCGGCCCGCGGCTTGCCCGCGCGGACGTGGCGGTCGGCCACGGCCGACCACTCGCCGACCCAGCTGCCCCTGCCCTCACCGTCCAGGGTGCCGATCCGGCCGAGCACCCGGTCGACCTCTTTCGGGTCGAGGCCCATGAACCGCGCGTGGAGCCCGACGAACTGCTTGGCTTCGGCCAGCATCACGACACCTCCCAGGTTTCGAGCCGGCCCTTGACCTGGGCCAGTACTTCCGAGGCGAGGGCGCCGTCGATGACGCGGTGGTCGAACGCGAGGGAGAGCGTGAACTGGGGCGCGATGTGCACCTGCCCGTCACGGACCACGGTCGCGTCCGCGATGCGGCCGATGCCGAAGCCGAGCGTTCCCGAGATCATCGGGAAGATGGCCCGCACCGGCTCCTGTCCCACCGAGGTGACGGAGAAGGTGCCCTGGATGTCCGCGCGGCGGGCCGCGTTGGCCATGGCGGCGCGGTAGGCGATCCGCGAGAGGGTCAGCGGCAGCCGCTGGACCTTCTTGACCTGGCTGAAGGGGCCGGTGTCGGCCACCTCGGCGTCCTTGTACACGTCGATCGCGTTCTGTACGTCGAGCACCGCCAGGTTCTGCGCGGCGTGCACCGTACCGGCGACGACACAACGCTCACCGGCGACCGTCTTGTCGAAGAGCACCTTCACGTCGACGTCGTCGAGAACGGCGAACCTCGGCCGCAGGGTGCTGCCCTGGAGCATCGACCGGGCCTCGGGGAAGGCGGCCACGACGTCGGCCGCCGCCTTGACGAGAAGGCTGACGTAGCTGAGCTTGCCGCCGCTCGCGGCGCGCGCCTCCTTCAGCCGGGTGGCGTCCACGTCCGCCATCAGATAGACGTGGCACGTCTTGCGCGCCCCTCCGTGCAGGAAGGTCCAGGTGCCTCGGCGGGCCTGGGACAACGGCCGGACGGCCGGGATCAGGGCGCTCATTTCTGCCCGCCGTCCCCGCGCGCCTCGCCGACGAGGGTCGACACGTCCGCCAGCGACTCCGCCTTCATGAAGCGGTCGTAGTCGAGAGAGGCCCCGAGCTCCCGCTCCAGGTAGACGAGGACGCGCATCTGGTTCACCGAGTCCCAGCCCTCGATCTCGGTCAGCGCGGTGCCGACGTTCAGTTCCCCGGGCTCGAGGTCGAGCAGCTGCTCGACGACTTCGAGGACGGTCCGGTCAGCGGACATGGAAGGCTCCCTCGTCGTTGACGACCCGGATCCAACCGGGCAGGTCGGACATGTTCGTCAGGTCGTGACGGAAGCCGGTGGACGTTCCGTCGTCATCGGCGGCCCCGGGCACGAAGCCCTGGGCCGGGTAGAAGCCGGCGAACTTCGCGTTCTTCGCCGTCCGTGTGTAGCGGGCCGTCACGGCCGCCGCGGAGTGTTCCCTGGCGGAACGCAGGATCAGGCCGACGATCGCGTCCTCGACGTTGCGTGAGAAGACACGGCAGCTGAGGACGAAGTTGTCGATCGACCAGGCGCCGTCCGCGGCCGCGCCGAGCGCGATCGCGGCGATCAGCCCGTTGTCACCGAACCGGTCGGTGAGCCGGGCGGCGAAGAAGGTGCCTGTGCCGTCGGCGATGCGCTGTGCGATGTCCTCCTCGGGGTACCGGACACCGGTGAGGTTGAACTGGTTGGTCTTTCCGAAGAGCTGCGCGATGCGGGGCGTGTTCAGCGCGTCGGCGGGCTCGATCGTCAGCCGCGAGTCCAGCGCCGCGAGGTACTCCTCCAGGCTGCCGGACGTGCTCTGCAGCTCGGCCCGACGGCTGCGTTCCCGATACAGCTTGGTGCGCTCCCGGTCCTCACCGGTCAGCTTCAGCAGGTTGAAGTGGCCCTGCTCGGCGAGGCAGGAGGCGTATCCCGCGGGGTCGGCCGGCAGTTCGACCGTGGCGACCTGCGGCAGCATCTCCCGCATCAGACCGCGCTCGACCGGGTTGTCGTCCACGAAGACCATCGCGTCCGCACCGATGTTGAGCTCGGCCGCGAGTTCGCGGACGTTGTCCGGCTTGGGCTGCCAGTTGGCCCGCACGGCCAGGAACGAGCCGGGCCGCAGGACCATGTCCGGGTGCGTGGCGATGGCCTCCCGGGCGATGTCGTCGTCGTTCTTCGACGCGACAGCGAGCATCACCCCCTGCTTCTCCAGGTCGCGGGCGAGTGTCTGGAGCTCCTGGTACGCCGAGCCGGGGTAGGCACCGCCGAGGCGCAGCCCGCCGATGCCGTCGTCACCGACGACACCGCCCCACAGGGTGTTGTCGAGGTCCAGGACGAGGCACTTGGCGGCGCGGCCCAGGTCGGCGCGGGCGACCCGCGTCAGCTCCTGCGCATAGGCACGCAGGAACTCCGGGGCGTAGCTGTGCGCCGCGGCGTGCCGCATCCGGTGGCTGCCGAAGACCGTGCCGGCCCGGGCCGCGAGGGCCGCGTCGGACAGGACGACGGTGCCGGCCAGCTCCGTGGCCAGGTCGAGAACGGCCGCGTTCATCCGCTGCCAGGACGCTTCGAGCCGGGCCTTGCTCCGGTAGTCGACGAGACGGTCCCTGCGCAGCGGGCTCAGGGGCAGGGTGCACAGCACGACGAGTCCGCCGAGCACGTCCTGGGCCGCCTGCGTCCACTGCCGCAGTTCGGCGGGGAAGGCGGCGCACCGGGCCTCGACGGCCTCGATGTCGAGGGGGTCCGCGATCTCCCCGAAGACGGCGCCGTCGTCCAGGAGGCAGGCGACGACGCGGGGCTGGAGGTCCTTGAGGTCCGGTGCGCCGGAGAGCACCTCGAAGCGCCATTGGTTGAATCCGGCGAGCCGGATCTCCGGCTGTATGCCCGCCTGGAGCATGGTCGCGGTCAACAGGGGCGGCAGCGTGTCCAGGGTGCAGCTGCCGAGCAGCGCGATCGGCTGGGCCGTGAACAGCCCGGTGTCGGCGAGCTGCGCACGCCGCCGTGTGCCCGACAGGAGGGAGCCCGCCGCCTCCAGGTCGAGTACGTCGTCGAGCTGCGCGAGCAGTCCCGCGACCGCGGACGCGCCGTCACCGAAACCTGAGCGGGCGAGCGTGCGCAGTTGCTGCAGGGGTGATGCCCCGGGGCCAGGGGGAAGGGCCCCGGGGCCGTTCATGAGGGGTGCGGCGATGGCCGGGCTGTCAGGCTGCATCGGTGACCGCCCCGCCCGGCTGGTGCCGCAGCGCCATCCCCGAAATGATCCACTTCGAGGATTCGATGGTGGTGACCAGCACGCGGCCGCCGACGCCCGTACCGGCCTGGATGCGCTGCATCGTCCGGTTGAGCTGGATGAAGGGGAGGGCGTTGCCGTTGTTCCCGGTGTCCGCGACGCAGGAGACGGCCTGCTCCGGCGTCACGCCCATGCGCTGCCGGATCTTCTCCGCCATGACGCCGTTGAGCTGGGGCGGGAGCACGTGGTCGACCTCACTGGTGTCGCAGCCGACGGCGGCGGTCAGCTCCTCCAGGACGGTGCAGGCCAGACCGGGCACGTTCTGCTCGATGGCCTTGTAGTCCTCTTCGCCCATGGACTCGCGGACCTCGGTGCCGTCCGGCCCGGGCACCATGGGCGCGCCGTCCGCGCCGTACCAGCGCACCAGTTGGGCCGGCGGGCGGCCCTTTCCGACGGTGCGCAGCACCATGTGGTCGACGACCAGGCCGGGGCCGTCGTCGTCGGCGTCGACGACGGCCGCGCCGGCGCCGTCACCGAACAGGGCGAAGTTGGCCAGCTCCGCCGACTTGATCCGCTTGATGTCGCGGTCGGCGGGCCAGAGTTTCACCACCGAGTCGGCACCGATCACCAGACCGCGGCGCAGGCCGCCGGCGAGCAGCGCCCGGGCGGTGTAGAGGCCGGTGAGCGCCCCGGCACAGCCGGAGGTCAGCTGGAAGGTCGGAAGGTCGTTCAGGCCGAGCCGGTCCGCGACGGTGTTGACGGTCGCCGGCATCAGGTGGTCGGGCGAGCCGGTGGTCAGGATGATGAAGTCCAGCGTCGACGCGTCCACACCGGCCGCGGCGAGCGCGCGCTCGCCGGCGACGGTCGCCAGATCACCGGTGTTCTTCGGCACCCCGTCGGAACTGGACGGATCGCAGAAGTGCCGGTTGCGGTTGCCGGTCATCCGGTCGAGCCACTTCTCGTGCAGACCAAACCGCTGCGCCATGTCTCGGTTCGTCACCGGGACACCCGGCAGTACCTCGCTGAGGGCAATGAGTCTCACGGCGTCAAGTTCCTTAATGAGTAGCAGTCAGGAGTCAGCTCCGTCGGAGGTGCCCTCCCGTCGCGGGATCTGACAACCGCGAACTTACGAACCGGTCCTAGGGGAGGGCTAAAGGCGCGGTCGACGACGTCTCCTAGAGGTTCTTAAGCCCCCTGGCCCACCCTCGGCACGTTGTCTCCGCCTGCCCACAGAGCCGAGGAGTGCCGAGCATGGTCAAGTCCAGCCACTGGGGAGCCGTCGAACCCCTTCTCCTGGCAGTAGGCGCCCGGGACGAAGAGCTACTGGCGGCGATCGCCGGGGTCGGGATCGAGCAGGCCTCGGCCGTCGCCATCGGCGAAGTGCTCGCCCGCTACGGAGCGGACGGCCCCTGGGACCCGGTCCAGGTGCACCTGCGTCTGCACCATGACGGCCGGTTCACCGACCACACGCTGCGGATCGACCGGCGCGAGATGGTGGCCACGGCCGGTGGCCCGGGCGACGCGTCCGTCACCGTCACCTACGAACTGCGGGAGCTGCTCGCGCAGTTGTTCGGGCCGGGTGCGGACGCCCGGCCGGCGCCCCCGAAGGTGGAGTTCACCTGGCCGCAGACGTCCATCCCCGAGCTGGCGCAGCGCATGCACCCCGTGGTGCAGGGCCTCGACGCTCTGCTGGCGGCCTGTTCGCCCGCCGAAACCGATCTCGGCCGGCTCGCGGTCCGCTTCGGCTCCGACAAGTGGGGCGGGGTGCACTGGTACACCCGGCACTACGAACGGCACATGCGCGCGCTGCGCGACGCCCCGGTGCGGGTCCTCGAGATCGGTGTCGGCGGCTACTCCGACAACGGGGCGGGCGGCGCCTCCCTGCGCATGTGGCAGCAGTACTTCAGGCGGGGGCTGGTCCTCGGACTCGACCTGTTCCGCAAGCCCGAGGTCCTCGGCCCCCGCATCAGGACGCTCCAGGGGGACCAGAACGACCCCGGGCAGCTGAACGCCCTGGCGAAGGAGCACGGTCCGTTCGACATCGTGATCGACGACGGCAGCCATGTGAACGAGCACGTGCGGACGTCCTTCGACACCCTCTTCCCGTACGTACGGGAGGGCGGCCTGTACGTCATCGAGGACGTGCAGACGTCCTACTGGCCGGGGTACGGCGGCACCCCTGACGCCGCTGCCGCCGGCGACGGCACCACCCTCGGGCTCATGACGTCGCTGGTGGACCTGATGCACCACCGGGAGTACGCGGACGACGGCTCCGGCCCCCGCTCGTACGCCGCCGACCACACGGTGGGCGTGCACCACTACCACAACCTCGTGTTCGTCGAGAAGGGCCGCAACAACGAGGAGCCCACCCCCGCCTGGATCCCCCGGTCCCCGTTTCCCACCGCCTAGGAAATCTGGAGCATCTCATGAGCCACTCTTCGTCCACCGCCGCGGCCGCCGCCGAGCCGGGCGCCCTCACCGAGGAGGCGACCGCCGCCGCGGAGGCCGCGCTGCTCGACCTCATCACCCCCGAGGGCAAGGAGAATCCGTTCCCGGCCTACGCCCGGCTCAGGGAAGCGGCTCCGGTCTTTCCCAGCGTGCTCGGCGCCTGCTTCGTCTCGGGTTACGAAGCCTGCAAGGAGGTGGTGTTCAGCGACCGCTACGGGGTCGCCGACGCCGACTGGTTCGACGCGAACGAGCCGGACTGGCGCAGCCACCCGCTGATGTTCCACGTGTACTCGACCATGATCGGGAACAACCCGCCCGACCACACCCGGCTCCGCCGGCTGGTGTCGCACGCCTTCAACGCCCGTCGCATCGAGGAGCTGCGTCCCTTCGTGGCCGACCTCACCGACCGGCTGCTCGACGACATGGCCGAGCGCGCGGACGACGGCGTCGTCGACCTTCAGGAGGCCATCGGTCTGCCGGTGCCGATCCGGGTCATGGCCAAGCTGCTCGGTGTGCCGGACGAGGACCTGCCCCCCTTCCAGTCCTGGGTGCGCAAGTGCGGTGTGATGTTCGAGATCGCCGTCACCCCCGAGGAACTGGCCGCGGGCGACGCCGCGTACTCGAGCATCCGGAAGTACTTCAAGGGCCTGGTCGCCGAGCGCCGCTCCGCTCCGCGTGACGACCTCACCTCGGCCCTCATCGACGTCGTCGACTCCGACGGGGACCGGCTCACCGAGGAGGAGCTGCTCGACACCCTCGGCTTCCTGTTCGCCGCGGGGTTCGAGACGACGGCGGGCATGGTCGGCAACTCGGTGGTCGCGCTGGGCGACGCCCCGGATCAGCTGGCGCCCTTCCGCGAGAGCTCCTCGCAGCTCGCCGCCGCGACGGAGGAGCTGGCCAGGTTCGACGGTTCGATCCAGATGACCCGGCGCATCGCGCTGACCGACGTCGTGCTCGGCGGCATCCCGATACCGGCCGGAACCTCCGTCGTGGCCCTCATCGGCGCCGCCAACCGGGACCCGCTGCACTTCACCGACCCCGACCGGCTCGACATCGGGCGCTCCGGCACCCGGCCGCTGAGCTTCGGTCTGGGAGCGCACTACTGCCTGGGCGCGGCCCTGGCGCGCATGGAGCTCGAAGAGATCCTGGGCCGCCTGTACCAGCGCTTTCCCGGCCTGCGGCTCGCCGCGGCGCCGGTGCGCGAGCCCGGCCTGGCACTGCGCCGTTTCGCCTCCGTACCGGTCAAACTGTTCTGACAGGAGTGCAGCACCGTGACAGGCCTTCGAACGGAGCCTTCCTCCCTGGCCCAGATCGTCGGCGCGCACGCCGACGCGCTGGGCGACCGGGTCGCGCTGACCTTTCTGAGCGACCCCTCGGAAAACCTCGGGGAGTCCCTCACCTACGCACAACTCGACCACGACGCCCGCCGTATCGGTTCCTGGCTCACCGAGCGGGGCGCCAGGGGCGAGCGGGTCCTTCTCCTGCACCCGCCGGGACTCGAGTTCGCCAAGGGGCTGGTGGCCTGCGCGTACGCGGGCGCGGTCGCCGTGCCCTCGCCGCTGCCCGGGACCCGGCCCCAGCACCGCCGCCGGGTGACCTCCATCGCCCGCGACACCGGCGCCGCGTTCGTGCTCACCGACGCCGCAAGCCGTGCCGAAGTGGCGAAGTGGGCGGCCGACGAGGGGCTGGACGTGCACTGCGCGGCCACCGACTCGGAGGAGCTCGGCGATCCCGGCCGGCGTCTCCGCTCGCCGCGGCCGGACGACCTCGCGCTGCTCCAGTACACCTCGGGGTCGACGAGCGATCCCAAGGGCGTCATGATCAGCCACGCCAACCTCGTGCACAACGCGGAGTCGATCGGCCGGGCGCTCGGCAGCACCTCCGAGACCCGCTTCGGCGGCTGGCTCCCGCACTACCACGACCTCGGTCTCATGGGGATGCTGCTGCAACCCCTGTTCCACGGCGGCAGCTCGGTCTTCATGTCGCCGATGAGCTTCCTCAAGCGGCCTCATCTGTGGCTGGACATGATCGACCGGCACGGCATCCAGATGAGCGGCGGCCCCGACTTCGCCTACGAGCTGTGCGCGCGACGGCTCACCGACGAGCAGATCAGCCGGATCGACCTGTCCCGGTGGCTCGTCGCGGTCAACGGCGCCGAGCCCGTCACGGCCCGGTCCGTCGCCACCTTCCATCGGCGGCTTCAGCCCGCGGGGCTGCGCGCCGAGACCATGTTCCCCTGCTACGGACTGGCCGAGGCCACCCTGATCGTGTGCGGTGACCGCCCCTGGCGGCCGCCCCTCACCCTGGACGTACTCGCCGCCGACCTGGAACAGGGGCGGTTCGTCCCGTCGGCGTCATCCCCACAGACGCACCCCGGGGCCCCCGCCGTGCGCGCGTTCGTCAGCAGCGGTGTCGTCACCGGCCTCGACGTCACGATCGTCGACCCGGACACGGCACAGCCGCTGCCGCCCGGCCGGGTCGGGGAGATCTGGGTGCGCGCCGGCAATGTCGGACTCGGCTACTGGGGCCGGGAGGACGAGAGCCGGGCGACCTTCCGGGCGACCACGGCCGCCGGTGAGACCGGATACCTGCGCACGGGCGACCTGGGCGCGGTCCACGACGGCGAACTCTTCGTCACCGGCCGGATCAAGGACCTTCTCATCGTGCACGGGCGCAACCTGCACCCGCAGGACATCGAGTCCGACTCGAAGTCCGTGCACCCCGCGCTCGCCGGGGGAACGGCCGCCGCGTTCGGCGACGACCAGCGGGTGGTCGTCGTCCAGGAGGTCAGAGCGGGGCGGCTGGGCCCCGGGGAGCTGGACGAGATCGCGCGTGCGGTCTCCCAGCACCTGGGCCGCCAGTACGGGGTCGGCGGCACGCGCGTGCTGCTGGTCAGGCCGGGCGTCGTCCGGCGCACGACCAGCGGCAAGGTCCAGCGGTCCGCCATGCGGGAGCTGTACCTCGCCGACGAGATCGCCGCCGTCGGCGACACCGCACGGGCCGTGAGCACGTCATGACCGCCACACGCGGTGACGCGGGCTTCCGTGCCCGGCTGCTCGCCGAGCGGTGGGAGCGGGTCCTCGGCGACCCGGACGACCCGGACAACGTCTTCTCCGCCGCGCGGTGCGCCGAACTCGACGAACGTGAGGAGTTCCCCGCCGACATGTGTGCCGCGCTGGACGCGGCGGGTCTGCCCGCGGCCTACGTACCGACCCGGTACGGGGGAGAACTGGCGGACTACGACGAGGCGTTGGCCATCATGCGCACCGTGGCCCGGCGGGACCTCACGGTCGCCGTCGCCCACGGCAAGACCTACCTCGGCGCGGTCTGCGCCTGGGTGGGCGCGGACCCCGTCCAGGCGAAAGAGCTGGCCGGGCTGATCCTGCGCGGCGGTGTCGTCTCCTGGGGGCTCACCGAGCGCGACCACGGCAGTGATCTGCTCGCGGGGGAGGTCACCGCCCGCCCCACAGCGGCCGGTTATGTCCTCAGCGGCGAGAAGTGGCTGATCAACAACGCGACCCGAGCGGACCGCGTCTGCGCTCTCGCCCGCACGGACCCGGCCGGCGGGCCGCGCGGCTTCACCCTCCTCCTCGTCGACAAACACCGCACCGGGCGCGGCGCCGGCGGCTACCGCACCCTGCCCAAGGTGCTCACCCACGGGATCCGGGGCGCGGACATCAGCGGCATCGCGTTCGACGAGGCCGAGGTGCCGGCGAGCGCCACGATCGGCGCCCCCGGCAGCGGCCTGGAGATCGTGCTGAAGGGTCTTCAGCTGACCCGGACCCTGTGCGCCTCGCTGTCGCTGGGCGCCGGTGACCACGCGGTGCGCCTCGGTCTGGACTTCCTGAACAGCCGCGGTCTCTACGGACGCACGCTGGCCCAGCTGCCCCAGGCCCGCCAGACCATGGGCAGGGCGATCGCCGGTCTGCTGGCCGCCGAGGCCGTCGGTGTCGTGGCCGGCCGGGCGATCCACACGTGCGCCGGCGAGCTGGCCACGTCCTCGGCCGTCACCAAGTACCTGGTGCCCACGCTCGTCGGGGAGAGCATCGCGGGCATCGGCCGGCTGCTGGGCGCGCGGGCCTACCTCAAGGGGACGCACGCACAGGCGCTGTTCCAGAAGGTGGAGCGCGATCACCGCATCGTCGGCCTCTTCGACGGGAGCACCGTGGTGAATCTGCACGCCCTGGTGAACCAGTTCGGCCTGCTTGCCCGCGGATACCGGCGCGGGCTCGCGGACGAGGCCGGCCCGGCCGTCGCGGCCACCCTGACCGAGCCGCTGCCCGCCTTCGACCCGGGCCGTCTGTCGCTGGCCCCCACGAAGGGATCCGGCCTGGTGGCGGGGGTGACGTCGATGCTGAAGGTGAGCGCGCTGCCGCCGCCCACCGCCGCGCTCGCGGCCGAGGTGCTGAGCGCGACCCACGAACTGCACGACGAACTCGCCGCCCACCGGCCCACCTCGCTCGCCGTGTCCCCCCAGGCCTTCGCCCTCGCCGAACGCTACGCGGCCTGCTACGCGGCCGCCGCCGCGTTGCGGCTGTGGTCGCACAACCACCGCTGGGTGGCGGCCGCCGCGGCCCCGCGGGACGCGGCACTGTGGCGCGACGGTCTGTGGCTCGACGCCTGTCTGCGTCTGCTCCTGGCCAGGATCCGTCCGGGCCGGGAGCAGGGGTTCCGCGGCGATCCGGACTCCGACGAGGCGTTCGACCGGCTGGTCACCTTGGCCACGGAGTCCGCGGGCGATCGCGTCGGCCCGCCGCTCTCGCTGCTGCCCGCCCCCGCCCGCGTACCCGACGAGGAGGCATCGTGAGCACCGCCCCCGATCTGGAGGAGCTGCTGGGAGACCCCTGGGACGGCGACAACCCCCTGGGTTTCGAGGCGATCGTGGCCGCCGACGAGGACGGCCGGCTGCCACACGGCGGGGAGCGGCTCCTCGACCGCTACGGTCTCGGCGAAGAATTCGTACCGGCCGAACTCGGCGGCCGGCTGCACGACATCCCGCGGCTGGCGCGCTCCCTGCGGTCCGTCTTCCGCCGTGACGGAGCGCTGGGGCTCGGGCACGGCGTGACATCGTTCATGGCGGCCGTCAACGTGTGGACGTCCGGCAGCCCGGAACAGCGGCGCCGGCTCGCCGGGGTCCTCGGCCGCGGCGGCAAGGCGGCCGTCTGTTTCCATGAGCTCGCGCACGGGAACGACCTGTCCCGCCAGGAGTTCCGGGCCGATCCGGGGACCGGCGGTTTCCTCCTGAACGGCCGCAAGGAAGTGGTGAACAACGCGGACCGTGCCGAGGCCCTGGTGCTGTTCGCCCGGACCGGGCAGGGTCCCGGCAGCCGCAGCCACTCGCTGCTCCTCCTCGACCGGCCGCACCTGCCCGGCGCCCGGGTCCGCTCGCTGCCGCGCTACCCGACCGTCGGTGTACGCGGCTGCCGGCTGAGCGGGCTGGAGTTCACCGACTGCCCCGCCCCCGCGGACAGCACGGTCGGTGCGTCCGGTACCGGCCTGGAGACCGCGCTGCGCTCGTTCCAGGTGACGCGGGCCGCGCTGCCGAGCATGGCGCTGGGCACGCTGGACACGCAGTTGCGCGTCACCCTGCGGTTCGCCCTGCACCGGAAGCTGTACGGCACCAGGGTCGCCGAACTCCCGCACGCACGCGGGCTCCTGGCCGGCGCCTTCGTCGATCTGCTGATCGCCGACTGCCTGGCGACGACGGCCACCCGGGCGCTGCACCTGCTGCCCGAGCAGTGCGGTCCGGTCGCCGCCGCGACCAAGTACCTGGTGCCGCAACTGCTGCTGGGGGCCTGTGCCGACCTGTCCGTCGTCCTCGGCGCACGCCACTACCTCCGCGAGGGCGAGTTCGCGATCTTCCAGAAGCATCTGCGCGACCTGCCGGTGCTCAGCCTGGGTCACGCCGGGTCCACCACCTGTCTGGCCACGTTGGTCCCCCAGCTCCACCAGCTGGCCCGGCGCTCCTGGCTCCTGGGCGAGGAGGCGCCCCCCGCGCTCTTCAGGCCCGGCGAACCGGTGCCGGCCATGCGATACGACCGCCTCTCCATCGGCACCGGCGGCCGGGACGCGCTGGGCGGCGGCGTCCTCGCGTCCCTCGACGCCGTGATCAAGGAGTCCGGGGGCCCGGCGGGCCCGCTCACGGCCCTGGCCCTGGTCCTGCGCGAGGAGTTCCACGACCTGGCGACGCGCTGCGCGGCCCTGCGCCCGCGCGAACGCACCGTCGTCTCGGGCCCCCGCAGCTTCCAACTGGCGGAACGCTACGCCCTGCTGCTCGCCGCGTCTTCCTGCGCGCAGGTCTGGCTCCACAGCCCGGACACCGCGCTGCCCTTCCTGCGCGATCCGGCCTGGCTGACGGCGGCGCTGCACCGGATCGCCGTGCGGCTCGGACACGCGCCGAGGCCGCTGTCGCAGGAGACGGACGACCTCGTCTTCGCCGAGCTCCTCGTGCGTCACGAGGCGAACACCAGCTTCGACCTGGACGACCGCCCGTACGCATAGCCCACGACCGGCACGGCCCCTGCGCGGGATCACCACGAGACCACGGGACCACCACGAAACCACGGGACCACCACGAAACCACGGGACCACTACGAGACCACGGAGAACCCATGGCCACCACGCCCCCCACCGCGCTCCGTTCCAAGACGGAACTCAGCGTCTGGCTCACCGCTCTGATCGCCGACTACGTGGACGCCGATCCCGCGTCCCTCGATCCGCACCGGCCGCTCGCCGAGGCGGGGCTCGACTCCGTCTACGCCGTCAGTGTGTGCGCGGACATCGAGGACACGCTCGGCATCCCGGTGGAACCCACGCTCGCCTGGGACCACCCCACGATCGCCGCGATGGCGGAGTACCTCCACGACGCGATCGCCCTCCGGTGAGCGGCGGGGAACGCGCCGGCGTCGCCCGCGCCCCGGTCGCGATCACCGGCATCGAGTGCGTGTTTCCCGGGGTCGGGGACAAGGACGCCCTGTGGGACCTGCTGATGCGCGGCGGCGACGCCATGCGCGGCGTTCCAAAGGCCCGCTGGGACACGGAGCGCGTCGTCGCGCCGGGGCCCGACGTCCTCCCCGGCACCATGAACACGCGGCTCGGCGGCTATCTGGACGACATCGACCTCTTCGACAACGACTTCTTCGGCATCCCCCCGCGCGAGGCGGCCGCCATGGACCCGCAACTGCGGCTGCTCCTCCAGTGCGCATGGCGTGCCATCGAGGACTCGGGCACCGGCCCGCATGCCCTGGGGGGCAGCAGGACCGGGGTCTTCGTCGGCGCGATGGGCAACGAATGGGCCCTGCGCATGGGCTGCTTCGACACCATCACCCCGCACCTGGGGTCGGGTACCGGGCACGGGATGATGGCCAACCGACTCTCGTACCAGTTCAATCTGCGCGGCCCCAGTGTCTCCGTCGACACGGCGTGCTCATCCTCCCTCGTCGCCGTCGACATGGCCCGTACGGCACTGGCGCGTGGCGAGTGCGACCACGCGCTCGTCTGCGGGGTGAACGTGATCCTCACGCCGGCGCTCGGGATCTTCTACACACAGGCCGGTCTCTCGGCGCCTGACGGCCGGTGCAAGCCCTTCAGCTCCCGTGCCGACGGCATCGGCCGGGGGGAGGGAGCGGCCGTCGTCGTGCTGCGCCGGCTCGACGACGCCGTGGCCGCGGGCGACCGGGTGTACGCCGTGATCCGCGGCGGCGCCGTGAACCACGGCGGGCGCAGCAACGGCTTCGCCGCCCCGAACCGGATCAGCCAGCGGGAGGTCATCACCGCGGCCTACGCCGAGGCGGGCGTCAGGTCGGCCGACGTCCGCTTCGTCGAGGCCCACGGCACCGGCACCGTCCTCGGCGACATGATCGAGACGGCCGCCCTGGGAGATGTGCATGCCGTGGAGCGGGAACGCCCCTGCGCGGTCGGTTCGGTCAAGGGCAACCTCGGACACACGGAAGGCGCCGCCGGCACGGCCGCGCTCATCAAGGCCGCGCTCGCGCTGCACCACGGCGTACTGCCCGCGAGCCTGCACAGCCGGCACGAGAACGCGGCTCTGCGGCTGCCCGAGCGAGGACTGCGGCTGGTCAAAGCGCCTCTCCGGCTGCCGTCGGGAGACACGTTCGGCTCCGTGAGCAGTTTCGGGCTCGGCGGCACCAACGCCCATCTGCTGCTCTCCGGTGCCCCGTCGGCCCTGCGACGAGGGGCCGGGGAATCCGGGGCCGCCGCATCGGACGCCGCGGAACGCGAACCCCGGCTGTTCACGCTGTCCGCCCCCGACCCGGAGTCCCTGCGCCGCAATCTCGCCCGGCAGGCCGCCCATGTCGCGCAGCAGCGCGAGGCCGACCTGCCGGCCATGTGCCGGGCCTCGCAGCGGGTGAAGGCCGGTCTCAGGCACCGCTTCTCGGCGACGGTCGACAGCCGCGACGACCTGGCCGGGGTGCTCGGGCTTGCCGCGCGCAACGACGAGGTGTTCGCCCGGCACACCGGCCGGGCGGCCGTGCCCAGGGTGGGTCTGCTCTTCACCGGGCAGGGCTCGCAGTACCCCGGGATGACGGCGGACGTCTACCGCCGGTCCGCCGTATACCGCCGCTTCCTCACGGAGGCCGACGAGGCCCTCGGCCCCCACCTCGGGCACTCCGTCGTCCGGCTGCTGCTCGACGAGGACCCCCGCGGGCAGGAGCCGGCCTGTGCCCAGCCGATGCTCTTCGCCGTGGAGCACGCGCTCGGCCGCACCCTGCTGTCGTACGGTGTCGAGCCCGCGTTCGTGCTGGGCCACAGCATCGGTGAGTTCGCGGCGGCCTGTCTGACCGACGCGCTGTCCCTGGATGACGCGGCACGGCTGGTGTGCCTGCGCGGCGCTTTGATGCAGCGGCTGCCCGCGGGCGGCGGCATGCTCGCGGTGCTCGCGTCGCCGGACGACGTGCTCGGCCTGGTGGCCGACGAGCCCCTGCTGGGCGTGGCCGCGATCAACGGACCGCGCAACGTGGTCGTGTCCGGGGACGGCGAGGCGCTGTCGCGGGTCAACGAAACCTTGGCGGCCCGCGGTGTGCGGTCGCGCCGGCTGGAGGTCTCGCACGCCTTCCACTCACCGCTGATGGCGCCCGTCGTCGACGAGTTCGCTGCCGCGGCCGCGTCGGTGTCCCCCGGGACACCCAGCGCTCCCCTGCTGTCGACGGTGCTGGGCGGCCCGCTGGACGGCGCCCCGCTGGACGCCGCCTACTGGGCGCGGCACATCACCGCGCCCGTCCGCTTCGCGGACGCGGCACGCGCGGCGTTCGCCCTGGAACCGACACACCTGGTGGAGGTCGGGCCGCGCCCGGTGCTGAAGTCGCTCGTCTCCGCGCTGCAACCGCCGCCCGGCCTGCGCCGGCTCGCCACCTGCTCCGCCAGGAACGCCACGGCCGACGACCTGCTCGAGGTGGTGGCCGCCCTGTACCGGGCGGGCCTCGACCTCGCCCCTGAGGCCCCGCTCACCACGCGGGCCGGGGCCCCGCACCGGCTGGCACCGTACGTCTTCTCCCCGACCAGGCGCTTCGACACCACCGTCGTCCCCGTGCGGCCGATGGCGCCGGGCCCGGATCCGGCGGTACCGGCCGCGACCGAGCTGCCGAAGGCCGAGCCCCCCGAGCGCCCCGGGCCCGTCGAACTCCCCGACGACCTGGTGCGGACGACGGTCGCCTCCGTGGTCGCGGAGGTGGGCGGCTACTCCCCCACCGAGATCCTGCCGGACACGATTCTCTACGACGACCTCGGATACGACTCCCTCACCCTGCTCCTGGTGGGGCGCAAGCTCCAGGACTGCTTCCCCCAGCTGGCCGGGTCCGACCCGACGACGGCGCCGACCGCGGCCGGCCTGCGCGTACGTGACCTCGTCGCCTGGGTCGAGGAGCGCCTCGACGGACCGTTGGCGAAGCAGAACAGCGGGGTACGCGCATGACGACGCACATCGACACCCAGGTCTGCGTCGTGGGCGGCGGCCCCGGCGGACTGATGCTCGGCCTCGAACTGGCGCGGCGCGGTTGTGAAGTGGTCGTCGTGGAGCAGACCACGAAGTTCACCCGGCACTTCCGGGGCGAGTCGGTCTCGCCCGACTCGGTGCGCCTGCTCGACCAGCGCGGCCTGCTCAAGGAGATCAGCGCACGGCTGGACTTCGAGGAGACGCGGCGCTTCGAGATCTCGGACGGGGGCAAGCGGGTGCTGGAGGTCGACTTCCGCGACCTGAGTCCCACGGGATACCTGCCGATCGAGCTTCCCCAGCAGATACTCCTCGAAGTGCTGGCCGACGCGGCCGCCCGCCACCCCGGCTTCACCTTGCTGCGCGGCAGCAGCGTCACCGGACTGGTCGAGGACGGCGGTCGGGTGGCGGGTGTGCGCTGCGGCGGCGAGCGGGACGGTGACACGGAGATCCGTGCCGCTCTCACGGTCGGCGCCGACGGCCGGTTCAGCCGGGTACTGCGCCAGAGCGGTCTCGCCCACAAGAAGACGCCGCTCGACCGCGACGTGCTGTGGTGCACCCTGCCCTTCCCCGGCACGTGGGACAGGAGCACGGTCCGGGTGCGCATCGACGGGGACCAGCACGCGTTGTGCCTGCCCACCCATCCCGGCCTGGTCCGGGTCGGCCTCAACATCCCCAAGGGCGGGCTGAAGGAACTCCGCGGCCTCGGCATCGACGCCCTGCGGGCACGGCTGTCCTCGCTCGTGCCCGAGCTGGCACCGGCCGCGCAGGAGCACATCACCGGCTGGAACAGCCTGATGCTCCTGGACATCTTCACGACATCGGTCCCGCGGTGGTCCCGACCGGGTCTCGTCCTGATCGGCGACGCCGCGCACACCCTCTCCCCCGTGCTCGGGCAAGGGGTCAACCACGCCGTCATCGACGCCGTCACCCTTGCTCCGCTCGTGGTGCGGGCTCTGCGCCCCGCCGCCCGCGACGGCCTGCTCGACGCCGCCACGCAGCGCTTCCAGCACCTGCGCGGTCCACATGTCGAACAGGCCCGGAAGGTGCAGCTGGCCCAGGAGCGCGCCTTCTCCGCGTCCAGCGCCCCGGCCGTGCGGGTACGCCAGGGCCTCTACACCCTGATCGACTCCAACGACTGGCTCAAGCGCCGTATCTGGCGGCGCGTCTACTACACGCTGTCGGCCCGCTGAGCGACGCCGACCCATGTCCTGCCACCCGACACTTCTGTGAGGCCCCATCATGTACAGGAACCTTGCTGAGCAGCGCATCCTCATCACGGGTGCGTCCAGCGGAATCGGACGGGCACTGGCCAAGGCCCTCGCCCTCAAGGGAGCGCACCTGGCGGTGGCCGCCCGCACGGAGACCGCGCTGCACGAGCTCGCGGACGAGATCACCGGTGCGGGCGGCCGCCGGCCCGTGATCCTGGTCACCGACCTGTCGCTGCGCGGCAACGCCGAGCAACTCGCGCAGCGGGCGCTGGCCGAACTCGGCCGCGTGGACGTCCTCATCAACAACGCCGGTGTGGGCTGCTTCGGCTTCCAGTGGAACGTCGGCGACGGCGAGGAGGCGCGCGAGGTGTACGAGACCAACTTCTGGAGCCCGCTCGCCCTGGTGCGTTCGCTCGTGCCGCACATGCGCGAGCGGGGCACCGGCCTCGTGGTCAACGTCTCCTCGTTGATGCAACTGCGCACCTGGCCCGGTCTCGGGTACTACGCCTCGTCGAAGTCGGCCCTGGCCGCCGTCACCGAGACCCTGCGGCTGGAGTTGCAGAGCAGCGACATCGACGTCATGGAACTGCTGCCCGGTCCGGTCGACACACAGTTCCTCTCCGAGTCCGCGCAGGCGCCGGGCGCCGGACACATCCTGCGCAACCTGCCCATCGGCACGACGGACGCGCTCGCCGTGGCCGCCGTACGCGCCATCGAGAAGGGCAGGCGCCGGCTGGTGTACCCGGGCAAGCTGGTGGCGGCGCTCTACCTGCCGATGCTGGTGCGCTACAAGGCGGCACGGACGGTCCGGAAGGCCGGACAGGACATCGACGTGAACGACCCGCGCGTCCTGCGCTCGGGGTCGAACGGCGATCCGATCGCCCAGCAGGCACGCGCCGACTGGGCGCGCGCCAAGCAGGCCTCGTGATGTCGCCCGGCCCGGCGGCCCCGGTCCCCTACCTGGTCGGTACGGGCTCGGCGCTGCCCGGCGATCCGGTCGACAACGAGCGGCTCGCCGGGCTCATCGGAGCCAGCGCGGCGTGGATCGACGACTTCACCGGTACGAAGACCCGCCACTTCGCGTCGGACCTGTCGACCGGCGCTCCGACGCACAAGCTGGCGGACCTGTGCCACGAGGCAGCGGAGGCCGCGCTCGCCGACGCGCGGCTCGACGCCTCCGACATCGGCTTCGTCGTGCTGGGCACCGCGACGCCCGACCATCTGATGCCCGCGACGGTCAATCTGGTGGCGGACCTGCTGGGCATCGGTCACGTGCCGACGTACCAGCTCCAGTCGGGGTGCGTCGGCGCCGTCCAGGCCCTGGACCTGGCATGCCGCGTCCTGCGCGACCCCGAGACGGACCGCTCCGGCGCCACCGGGCTCGTCATCGGCGCGGACATCTGCAACAAACACCTGCTGCTCGACCGGGACTTCTCCCGGCTGGCACCCGGCGAGCTGGTCAACTACATGCTGTTCGGTGACGGGGCCGGCGCCGTCGTGGTGTCGAGGGAACCTCTCGGGCACCGCACGGCGATACGCCGCGTTCTCAACCGCTTCGTCGGCCTGGGGCAGAGCCCGGGACAGGTCATCGAGTGGTTCGGGCTCGCCGACCGTGACCAGGGCAGGCCCGCCGCGAAGGAGGACTACAAGGCCATCGAGAACAACGTCCCCCGTCTGGCGGAAGAGGTTGTGTGCGAACTGGCCGACGACCTCGGCTGGGATCTCGACAAGATCGACTACTTGCTGCCGCCTCAGCTGTCGGGCCGGATGACCGGACTGATCGTCGACCGCATCGGCGTCCCGGCGACGGAGGTGAGCTGCGTCGACACCACCGGAAACAACGGAAACGCGCTTCCGTTCCTGCAACTGGGCCGTTTGCTCCCGTTGTTGCGGGACGGCGACCGGGCGCTGTGCGCGGCCGTGGAATCGAGCAAGTGGCTGAAGGGGGGCCTTGCCCTGGAGAAAGAATCCATCAGTTGACCGAGCTCTTTTCGAGACAGCCGCTTGCGCTGCCGTCTCAATTGCGTGCTTGCGCCCGCGGTCTTGAGTGCGGCAACCTCGTGCACGGACGAGGGTGCCGCATCCTCAGGCAATGGAAAACAGCTCTGACATCATGGATTTGAGTACATGACAAACCGTTTCTACAATGGCCCGCCACTCCAGCGACTTCACGATGAATTCGCGAAGAAGTACACCATCGACGTCGACGCGCCCGTTCGCAGCGCTGTGGAAGTGGAGATCGACGCCCCGCTGGCAAGGGTCTGGGAGCTGTTGTCCACCGTGGACAGATGGACCTTATGGAACCCCGACGTCACCTCGGTCCGCCTCGACTCCGACGTAACGGTGGACGCCACGTTCACCTGGGTGAGCAAACGGGCCAGAATGCGCTCGAAATTCGCCGTCGTCGACCCGCTCCGTGAACTCACCTGGACCGGGGTCAGCATGGGCATCAAGGGAATTCACCGGCACATTCTCCAAGAGCTGCCCGACGGCCGTGTACTCGCCCGGACCGAGGAGTCGATGGCCTCCCCGCTGCTCCGTCTCATTTTCAGTGAACGCAAGCTCCGCACCACGCTGTCGGAGCAGATGGCGAGACTGAAACAGGCCGCGGAGCACACCGGGTGACGGCCGGCCGAGAGGCCGTGCGGGGACCCAGGCGACCTGGGGAGCGAGCGGCAGCGCCGGTCCGGCGGCCGGGTCGGGGCCAGGTGCCCGCGGACGGCTACGCCGCGACCGAGGGGTGGTCCGCGGGTACCGGCAGGACGCCCGTACCGGCAGCGCCCCCCGGTGAACCGAGTTCGGCGAAGACGTCCCGGGTCGCCTGGTTGTAGTGCTGCCAGTCCTCCGGCAGGGCGTCCTCGTAGTAAATGGCCTCCACGGGGCAGACCGGCTCGCAGGCGCCGCAGTCGACACATTCGTCGGGCTGTATGTACAGCATCCTCGGACCCTCGTAGATGCAGTCCACGGGACACTCGTCCACGCACGCCTTGTCTTTCACGTCCACGCAGGGCTGGGCGATGGTGTAGGTCATGGCTGTCTCCCTTGCTGCCGTCAGGCGCCGACTGTCTGCGGCGTCCTGAGGTCCACCGGATCGATCGGGTGCGGTGCGGCGAGTACCTTGCCGAACAGCGAGTACTTCATCGGCAGCCGGTCGAGCACCTGGAACCGCGCCCGCCGCAGCGCCGTGCCGAGCGGGGTGTGCTGCTCGAGCGCGGTCTCCTGCCGGCGCTGGAACCCCGTCACCGTGCTCTTGTGCTTACGGCGGACGGCGACGAACTCGGCCAGATCCGCGGCCGGCACCTGCGAGCCCGGCTTCCCCCGCTCCAGCGAGCGGGCGATCACCGGGGCGATGCAGACGGTGTCCTGGATGGCCAGGTTCACGCCCTGGCCCAGGATCGGGGTGCAGGTGTGCGAGGCGTCCCCGATCAGCACCAGCCCGTCACGGGCCCACTCGTCGACCTCGGCGGTGAAGATCTCCAGGAAGCTGGTGTCCTTCCACGAGGTCAGGTGCTCGTCGAGCAGCGGCTTCAGACGAGGGTCGATGGCCGCGATGCCGGCGCGGAAGGACGCGAACCCCTCCTTGCGCAGCTCCCCCATCCCACGCTTCGGGAGGTTGTTGCTGACCCGCAGGAAGTCGGGGAACGTCGGCAGCACCACCAGGTGCTTGTTGCGCTCCACGATGAGTTCCGCCTCGGTGCCCCAGTCGGCGGGGCGGGGCAGCTTGAACGAGAGGAAGTCGCGGCCCGCGGGCTGGATCCGGGCGGCGATCCCGGCCTCCTTGCGCACCTTGGAGAACCGTCCGTCGGCCCCGACCACGAGACGGGCGCGGACCTCGACGCGCTCACCGTCCTTGGACTTGAGCACGGCACCCCGCACGACACCGTTCTCCTGCAGCAGCTCGGTGCAGCCGACACCTGAGAGGTAGGTGTGGCTCGGCAGATCGGCCGCCGCATCGTTGAAGATCTTGATCAGCGCGGGCTGCGGGATGTCGGTCGGCTTGGTGGGTATGCCGAAGCGCCCGTAGTCCAGGGAGAAGACGCGCCGGCCCTCCATGCGCATCGTCACGGCGGTCGTCTCCAGATAGCCGTGCCGCTCCAGCGCCGGGCCGAAGCCCAGCTTGCGGAGCGTGACGACCGAGGGCGCCGCCAGCGTCTCCCCGCGGAACTCACGGTCGAGGTGTGCCTGCTTCTCGGCGACGACGACGTCGATACCGCGACGGGCCAGCAGACAGCCGAGCAGAGCACCGGCCGGCCCACCGCCGACGACAAGGACGTCCGTCTCGTTCGGGATGGTCATGCTGCGGTCTCCCCAAGCTCAGCGTTGTCCGACCCGTGGAAGGTAGGCCGCCGCACTTGTACGGGACTCAAGGGCCGGTCGCACGGGCCGGGAACGGTCGCGGCCAGGCCCCGCTCGAGCGGGCTTTGAGCGCAGCACTAGGGGTGCTCGGCAGGCTGCGCTAGGCAGCCGGTACGTCACTTCTGCGCGAGAATTTCTGAGGAGCAAACGTGAGTGTTAACACCAAGGCCGTACCCGAAGAGGGTGCGTCGGGCTCGTCGGGCAACCCTCCCGCGGACAGTCGGCGGTGGTGGGTACTCATCGTGGTCTCGCTGGCCCAGTTCATGGTCGGGCTCGACGCGACCGTCGTCAACGTCATGACGCCGACGCTCCAGTCGGCCTTCGGCATGTCGACCGCGAACCTCCAGTGGGTCATGAGCATCTACGTGCTCCTGTTCGGCGGCCTCATGCTGCTGGGCGGCCGGCTCACCGACGTTCTCGGCCGGCGCAAGATCCTGCTGGGCGGCATCGCCCTGTTCACCGTCGGCTCGCTCCTCGCGGGTGTCGCCGACAGCGAGACCCAACTGCTGTGGGCACGCGCGCTGCAGGGCATCGGCGCCGCGGGTGTCTCGCCCGCCGCTCTCTCCACCGTCGTCACCAGCTTCCCCGACGCCAAGGAGCGCACGAAGGCCTTCGGTATCTGGGGGTCGATCATCGGCATCGGCGCCGCCTGCGGAACGCTGCTCGGCGGAGCGATCATCGACGTCGGCTGGCGCTGGGCGTTCTACATCAACGTTCCCATCGGCGTGGTGCTGATCCTGGCCGCGATCGCGCTGATCCCCGGCGGTTCGCCGGCCGGTCCGCGGCCCAAGTCCGACTTCCTCGGTGCCGTGACGTCCACGCTCGGCCTGCTTCTGCTCGTCTACGGAACGGTCGCCACGAGCAGCCGCGGCTGGGCCGACCCGATCACCCTCGGCTCCTTCGCCGGAGCGGTCCTCCTGCTCGTCCTCTTCATCCGCATCGAGAGCCGCAACGCGGCACCGCTGGTACCGCTGCGGCTGTTCCGGCAGCGGGGCGTGGTCGCCGGCAGCCTGGGCCAGCTCGTCACGGCCGGCATCATGCTCCCCTGCTTCTTCATGCTGCCGCTCTACATGCAGTCCGTGCTCGACTACACCCCCATGCAGACGGGTCTCGCGTACATCCCGACCACGCTCGCGATGATCTTCTTCGCGCCCGTCATCTCCAAGCTCATCCCCAAGGTGGGCCCGATGGCCCTCTACGTCACGGGCACGCTGCTGCTCGCCGTCATGATCATCCTCATGCTCGGCAGCCCGATCCACACGAGCTACTGGGCCCTGATGATGCCCGTCACCGCGCTGCTCGGCATCGGTCTGCTCTGCTGCCTGATCCCGACCCCGCAGGTGGGTACGGCGCAGGCCACGGAAGAGGACGCGGGGACGACGTCCGCGCTGCTCAATTCCGCGACCGAGATCGGTGGAGCGTTCGGTCTGGCCGTCGCGGCGACCGTGGTGCAGTCCCGGACCGCCCACTTCATCGCGCAGGGCGCCGACCCCCTGGACGCCCTCAACAAGGCGCTGCACACCGGATTCGCCGTCCTGTTCGTCTGGGTGGGGATCAGCCTCGCCGTCGGTTTCCTCGGATTCCGCGGCATGAAGCCGGGCCAGGCTCCGACCGAGCCGGTCGCCACGAACACGCCGTCCACGGGCAAGACCAGGAACGAGCACGAGACCGCGGTTCCCGCCGCCACCAACTGACGTACGGTGTGGCGCATGCCCTGTCGATCACCGTCGACGGGGCACGCGCCACTCTGCCGTTCCCACGTCGTCCGCCTCCCTTCTCATCCCCCGTGAGGAACCCCCATCGCCATGCGTATCGTCGCCGCGGCAGCATCCGCCCTGGTCATCTTCGAGTTCGGACTGGCCGCAGTCACCTGGACACCCGCTTTACAGGTCGCGGTGGAGAGGTTCTCCCAAGTGGCGCACGTCCCACCGTCCCCGCGCGCCGTCTCCGTGATCGGCCTGCTCGACCTGATCGGTGTGGCGGGCGCGATCGTGGGGTTCTGGAAGCCGCAGGCCGCCGTAGCGGCCGGGGTGTGGTTCGCGGCGCTGTGCGGATGGATCCTGTTCCGGCAGCTCACGCACGGCGACCGCGGATCCGCGCTTCTCCCCTACACGCTGTTCGCCTGCTCGGCGCTGCTCATGCTCATCGGCCGGCTGGCCGAGTCCTGAGCGAGGCCGACGGGAGCACGCGGGCGACGCGGCGGCGGCCGCCGACGCCGTGCGCCGCACGGTCAGGATGCGCTCCGGACCAGGGGCTCGGTGATCTCCCAGACGCCCGGCCGTAGTTCCAGCGGATCGCCCGGGGCCCTGCCCGGTCCGAGGGCGGCCGCTGTCCGGCGGGCGTACGCGTGCCACCGCCTGTCAC
This sequence comes from Streptomyces sp. NPDC016845, assembly GCF_044332585.1. NCBI lineage: Bacteria > Bacillati > Actinomycetota > Actinomycetes > Kitasatosporales > Streptomycetaceae > Streptomyces > Streptomyces sp. NPDC016845. Next base: position 149,691 of record NZ_JBIRPI010000020.1, read on the forward strand.
CCAGCTCGCCGGCCGCCCGCTCACACTCCGCGAGGTTCTGGAGCGCGACCGCCAGGTCTCCGCACCGCAAGGCGGCGAACGCCAGACCACGCTCCGCGTCGACCAGGCCGCGCAGATCGCCCTCGCCACGGCAGAGCAGTGCCGCCCTGGCGTAGATGCGCTGGGCTTTGACGGACCCGTTCAGGCCCAGCGCCACATCCGCCATGCCGACGAGCGCCCTCGCCTCGGCGCGGGGGGCGGATGCGTCGAGGGCGCGGCACCTGGCCGCCTCGTAGTGGGTGCCGGCGAGGACGAACTGACGGCGTTGCCAGGCCAGAGCCCCCTGAGAGCACAGGATCGACGCCTCGGCGGACGGATCTCCCGCACGGCGGGCCGCGGTCAGGGCCAGTCGTGCCAGGCCGTCCCACTCCTCCCACTCGCCGCCTGCCTCCAGGTAGCGCAGGAAGGGCTCGGCCAAGGTCCAGGTCGACCGCCACAGGCCCGCGTCATGAGCCCGGCGCAGCGTTTCCGCGATACCGGCCCGCTCCTCGGAGAACCAGCGCAACGGCGAGGCTCCGACGGCCTGCCGGGGGACGAGCCGGCCGGGCCGGCCCCGCTCACCGGCCTCGGTGCCCCCGGACTCTAGCGCCCCGGGTGACAGAAGGCCGTCCGCGTACCGGGCGAGCGCCCGGTAACCGCTGCACAGCCGGTCCGTGGCCCGCCGGCTCTCCTGCGGGTCCCGCTGCGCGAGCAGTTCGGCCGCCAGCGCACGGGACAGTTCGTCGCTCGCGTAGCGCATCTGCCCGCCGCCCGACGGCCGGGTGGTGAGCAGGCCCGCGCGCACGAGCCCCTCCAATGCCCACTCGGCGCGGTCCGGCGTGGTGTCGAGGAGAGCAGCCGCACACCACGGAGCGAAGTCGGGCCGGGGCGCGAGAGCCAGCATCCTGAAGGCGTGCCGCTCGACGCCGTCGAGTTCGCGGTAGCCCGTGAGCAGACGGCCACGGACGTCCTGGTCGCCGAGGCCCAGTACGTCGAGTCGCGCCCGCTCGTCCGCGAGCCGGGTCCGCAGCACCGCGCCCGACCAGCGGGGGCGGCGGGCGAGAGCCGTGGCCGCGCTCCGCAGCGCCAGGGGCGAACAGCCGCACAGCCGAGCGATGTGCGTGGCCGAGTCGACCTCGACCGGTACTCCGGCCCGCGCACGCAGCAGTTCCACCGCCGCGTCTTCGGTGAGCGGCGGCAAGGGGAAGGCGCGGGTGCCGTCGAGGCCGGTGACGGGTCTGCGGCTGGTGACCACGACCGTACTCGCGGTGGCCGCCGACGTGACGGGCTCGATCTGCGCGGCGCGGCTCGCGTCGTCGAGGACGAGCAGCAGCAGTCTCCCGGCCACGGTCACCTGCAGCAGGTCGGACAGTTCGTCGATGCCCGCGGCCGGATCGGGCGAGGGGCACTCCGGCCCGGTGCGCAGCAGCCTCAGCAGCCGCAGCAGCACGGCACGGGCGCTCAGGGGCTCGCCGTCCGCCCCGCGCAGGCTGACGAACACCTGTCCGTCAGGGTGGCGGTCGGCGGTGCGACGGGCCAGTTCCACGGCGAACGCGGTCTTCCCGACGCCTGCCGCCCCCGTGATGCCGAGGACGTGGACCGGATCCGCTCCGTCGTCGCCCCTCAACTCCGCGACTGCCGCGTCGAGTTGCCCGGCACGGCCCGTCAACTGCGGGGTCGGCCGCGGCAGTCGCACGACCGGCGCGGGGACGGAGCGCACCTCGACCACGGCCCTGCCGTCCAGGCATTCGTCGAAGTGGGCGATCGGTTCGGAGCGCAGCACGCGCTGGTGCAGTTCACGCAGGGCGTGTCCCGGATCGACGCCCATCTCCTCCGCGAGCGCACGCCTGATCCGCTCGTACACCGCCAGTGCTTCGGACTGCCGGTTCGACCGGTACAGGGCCACGATGAGGTGGGCGTGGAGCGTCTCCCGCAGCGGGTACTCCCCCACCAGGCCGGTCAGTTCACCGGTCAGCCGGCGATGCCGGCCGAGCCAGCCGTCGACGGCGATCCGCTGCTCCAGGGTCTCCATCCGCAGCAGCTGGAGATGCGAGGCGGCCGCCTCAAGGCGCTGCCCCTGCACCACACCCGTCAGGGCGGGACCACGCCACAACCCGAGCGCCGCGTGCAAGGCCTTCCCCGCGGCCGCGAACTGCCCGTGGCTGTAGGCCGCTTCGCCCCGTGCGCGCTGGTCCTCGAAAGCGTGCAGATCCAGATCGGCCGGGTCCGCATGGAACACGTAGCCCGGCGGGCGGGTCTCGATGAAGGCCCGTCCGCTGCCGTCGTCGGCGCCTGCGCCGAGCAGCTTGCGCAACTGTGAGATGTACACCTGCAACGTGGTCGTCACCGTACGCGGTGGAGCGGCGCCCCACAGCTCGTCCACCAGGCTGTCGGTGGAGACGACGGTATTGGCGCCGACCAGCAAGGTGGCGAGGGCGGTGCGCAGCTTGGCCGCGGACGGGGTCTGCGGTTCGACCTGCAGAGGGCCGAGAAGGTGAAAGCGCATGAGACCTCGGATCAGCAGTCCTGCAGCACGGACATGGTGGACGTGCTGATACGGCGTTCTCCCTGGGCGAGTTCGATGGCGACGGGAACCATGGGCCGGTCCATGGCGTCCCGGTGCACCGCTCCGGGCTCCGCGACCCACTGAACCGGGAGCGAGGGATCGAACGGAGCGTCGCGCAGGGAGGACCACCGGGTGGGCAGGCAGTGCGCGGTCGTGAAGTTGCGCAACTCGGCGACCGCGTGGATCGCCGCCTGCCCGGATGCTTCGAGAAGCAGTGCGGTGTCCGCGAGGTCGTCCCGGCGGGTGGAGCGGGCGGCTCTGTACCCGGCCTCGTGGCCCTCGTGGCCGGCGACGACGTCCATCAGCAGGCGCCTGCCGTGCACCACGTGGGGACCGCGGACCGTCGCGTCGCGCAGGCCGGCCCGTCCGCGAGGCACCGGCCACGACCGGGGGACGTCGGCGGCCGGGTGCGACGGCCTGGCTCCCGGGCCCTCGGGGCGCCGCGCGGGCTGCGCCACGGCCAGCCGAGCGCTGACCGCCCCGCATCGCATGCCGTTGATACGGGCCTCGCCCTCGCACTCCAGTCCGGTCAGTGCCCCCGCGGCACCGACGACCGGCCGGATCCGGAGGTCGACGACGACCTGTGCCCGCTCCCGGCCGCCGAGCAGCCAGAGATCGACATCCGTGATGTCGACCGATCTGCGGGACACCGTCATACGTCCGTCCGGCGTGCCGGTGCGGTGGTGGCGCGTCACGAGCGGCACCACACTCTCCATCGTCTCCGCCAGGAAGCGGAGATCACCGGTCAGGTCTCCTTCTTCCCCGCACGCGTTCCGCGCGGTGGAGAGTTCCTCGGAGAGCACGAACCGGTGATCGCCGAGCACTGTCGCCCCGAGGTAGAACTCCTCAGGGGATGTGGGGCGCTGCACCACGTGCCGTACCGATGCACCCCCGCGGACGGAGTGCGCCTGCCACGATGCCGAAGGAGCCTCTTCGGCCACCGCCGCCTCACCGCCCGATGCGAGCGAAAAGATCCCCACTTTCTCCCCCTCCTCGGCCGGGCCGCCGCCCTGACCAGCTACCACGAACCTTGCTCGACACCGGGAGCTGAAATGGCCTCGCTTCCTTCTGGAGCGCATTCGCCCGCCCGGTCGGAGCGGGGTGATTCGGCCTCACCTTGGCACCTGGATTCGGCCTGCCCCACCCCCGCCGCGCCCCCGGTTCACCGCCTGCCCCTTGGGCGCGGCGGCCCGGACCGGGGCACGGCCGAGGCGCCGAAGAGAATTTCTGACCTTGAGGCACTGCTGGTCAGATGGAGCTGCGGAGATCCAATGAGCGAGGCGGAAGATCACAGGGAAGTAAAGATCGGGGAGTTCTTTCCGGCAGCCCGTCAGCGCCCCGTTGACCAGAAACAGACAGTGAATCTGTCCGTTCTCCAGCGAAGGACGAGCGATTCCCTGCCGGGCGTGGAGTGTTTCGGCAGTTGCGCCGGCGAGGGCCGCCCGCCTCCCGGGGAAGGACTGGATGCGCCTGCGCACCGGCAGTGGTGTCAGGGGCGGCCGGCGCGTCGAGGAGGACTTCCGGACCGCCCAGGGCGTCCGCACCCTCGATCGGGGCCGGATGCCCTGCCGGAACCAGCAGCTCGGGCGGGGCTGCCTCCGCGAAGCGTGCGGGAGTCCTGTCCGCCGGGCGGGGTCGCCGACACCTTCGGCCCCGCGGTGCGGCGCCGGTGGCCCGGACCGGCTGGCTCACGCCCGGCCGCGGCCGGTCGGGGCGGCCACGTATCCGCGGCCGGGGGCGCTCGCACCTCGGTGGCGGCCGAGCGCTCCCGGCGACGTCCCGCTCGGGCGGCACCGTGCCGGGAGGCGATGCGCCTCTACCGGTGGCCGGCCACCGCACCGTGCTGAGCGCGACCGTGTCGGCACCGGCTGCCCGCGCGTGCCGCGCCGGGCCGTCGGCGTGCTGCGGGACCGGGCGCTCGCCGCGCGGTCCTGGCCGGGGGCCGCGAAGAACTGCCGGGCCACGGCCTCGTGAGGCTCGCGGATCCGCGTACGCGTACGCGGAGCGGGCCTCACCGCAGGGGCCGGGGCCTGCCGGGGCCGACGCCCGGCGTCCGCGCCGTCTGCGCCGTCTGCGTCCCGGCGGGCCCGGCCCGCCCCGGCCCGGGCGGTTCCGTCCCCGGGGTCACGCCTCGGCGCGTCCACGCCCCTGGCCGTTCACCTCCGGCACCTGCGGATCCTGCCGTCCTCCCCGGCGGCGCCGTGCGCGGGGACCGTCGCCGCGCCGCGGGCGAGGGGGCCCTCAGACGACGCCCTGGGCCAGCATCGCCTCGGCGACGCGTTCGAAGCCGGCGATGTTGGCGCCCATGACGTAGTCGCCCGGCGCCCCGTACCGCTCGGCGGTGTTCCGGCACACCTCGTGGATGTCCCGCATGACGGCGGCCAGTTCGCTCTCCACGCGCTCGCGCGGCCAGGAGTCGCGCCCGCTGTTCTGCCGCATCTCCAGGGCGCTGACCGCGACGCCGCCCGCGTTGGCCGCCTTGCCGGGGCCGAAGGCGACGCCCGCGTCCTGGAACACCTTGACCGCGGACGGGGTCACCGGCATGTTCGCCCCCTCCGAGACGGCCTTGACGCCTCCGCGCACCAGCGCCAGCGCATCGGCGATGTCCAGTTCGTTCTGCGTCGCTGACGGCAGCGCGACATCGGCCGGCACCTCCCACACGTTGCCGCCCGCCACATACGTGGCCGACGTGCCGCGGCGCTCCGCGTAGTCCTTGACCCGGCCCCGCTCGACCTCCTTGATCTGTTTGAGCAGGTCGAGGTCGATGCCCTTGTCGTCGACGACGTAGCCGCCCGAGTCGGAGACGGTCAGCGCCCGCGCGCCCAGCTCGTGGAGCTTCTCGACGGTGTACAAGGCCACGTTGCCCGAGCCGGACACCACCACCTGCTGGCCCGGCAGGTCCTCACCGCGTACGCGCAGCATCTCGGCGGCGAACAGGACGTTGCCGTAGCCGGTGGCCTCCGTGCGGCCGGCCGAGCCGCCCCAGGACAGGCCCTTTCCGGTGAGCACTCCGGCTTCCCAGCGGTTGGTGATCCGGCGGTACTGGCCGAACAGGTAGCCGATCTCGCGGCCGCCGACGCCGATGTCACCGGCGGGCACGTCGGTGCTCTCGCCGATGTGCCGGTACAGCTCCGTCATGAACGACTGGCAGAACCGCATCACTTCGGCGTCCGACCTGCCGTGCGGGTCGAAGTCGCTGCCGCCCTTGCCGCCGCCGATGCCGAGGCCCGTCAGAGCGTTCTTGAAGATCTGCTCGAAGCCCAGGAACTTGACGACGCTCAGGCTGACCGACGGGTGGAACCGCAGGCCTCCCTTGTACGGGCCGAGCGCGCTGTTGAATTCGACGCGGAAGCCGCGGTTGACGTGCGTGCGCCCGGCGTCGTCCTGCCACGGCACCCGGAAGAGCACCTGTCGCTCGGGTTCGCAGACCCGCTCGACCAGGGCTGCCTCGGCCAGTTCGGGCCGGGCGGCCAGTACCGGTGCCAGCGAGTCGAGCACTTCCCTCGCGGCCTGGTGGAACTCCTGCTCCGCGGGACTGCGCCGCACGACCTCCGCGTAGACGGCGTCGATCCTGTCCCGCGCGGGCGCGGCGGATGCTGTTGCTGACATGGCCACCTCTTTCGGTGCGACGGCTCCTGAGACGCGTAGTACAGCGCGCCGCGCTAGGGAAGCGGCACAGAAGCGCTCGCACCTGTGACGGCGCGTCAGCCGGCCCAGCGGCCGGTCTCCCGCGATCCGCGCTGACCGGTGGAGGCACGGCCGACCAGTGCGGCCTCGCCGGACGCCCGCACGAAGAGCGGCCGCTCCCTCACCGAGAACAGGCGACGGGTGCAGCGGCGCCCGGTCACGTCGTCGAGGGCCTGGGCGAACAGGTCGATGCCCTCCTGCGAGGTGTCCGGGTGCAGCGAGGCGCGCAAGGCGGTGGCGGCACCGTCCGGAGCGAGCAGCGGGGTCTGGTGGGCGACCGTCTTGGCGACCGCCACGCCCTGCTCCGCGAGGCGGTGCCGGAGGAGCCCCGCGGGCATCTGCGGGTGGTCGAAGGCGAGGATCGCCGACTGCCGCCGCCCGGGGGTGACCGGACGGGCCCCCGGGGCCGCCTCGACGGCGGCGAGCAGCGCCGGCATGAGGTCGTGTCCGTGGCGGTCCGGTGCGTGCTGGGCCAGGGCGGAGTTGAGTGCCGCGACAGCCGCGGTGGCGGGGAACGGGTCCGGATCGAAGGGGTAGGGCGCCGGGTCGGTGTCCGCCCACTCCGTCGGCCGGTCGCGCAGGCGCGGTGCGACGTAGGCGAAGCCGACCTCGCGGGGGCCGCACAGGAACCGCCAGCCGTCGCCGGTCAGCAGATGGCAGCCGATCCGGGCGATGTCCACGGGCAGCTGGCCGACCGAGTAGGCGGCGTCGACGGCGTACAGGGCGCGGTACGGGGCGAGGAGGCGGCCGATCTCCTCGACCGGGTTGACGATGCCGCGGGTCGCGGGCACGTGGGCCACGGAGACCAGCGCCACGTCGTTGTCGATGTGCCCGGCCATCCACTCCAGGTCCAGGTCGCCGTCGGGGTTGAGCGGCACGACCTCCAGGCGGCAGTGGGTGCGGTCGCGCACGGACTGCAGCGTCAGCAGGTGGGCGGTGCTCTCGTAGGGCGTGGTCCAGATGCGTTCGTGCCGGCCGAGGGCGAGACCGCCGACCAGCGCGTCGAACGCGGTGGCTCCCGCGGTGAACAACTCGGTGTGTCCGTAGGGGGCGTTGAGCAGGCCGGAGAGCCGCTGGTGGATCTCCGTGCGCACGACGTCCTCGACGCGCTCCTCGAGTTCATGCGGCCCGAAGCGGTCCGCGAGGCGCACGTACTCGGTCAACGCCGATCGGACGGCGCTGGGCATGCGGCCCTGACCTGCTGTGTTGAGGTGGATCATGTCCTGCCGGCTATCTGTCGGACGCTTCACGGCCGATCTCCCTTGCCAAGCGTTGCCAACTTTCTTGGCAATACATTGCCTACGGATCGAGGAACTTGGCAACATGCGCTCCAGGGGCGCTCTAGCGGCGAGGCTTGGACCTCGGATTTGCCAGTGATGCGGGTGCTCTCACAGCGGGAGTTGCCATGTATTGCCAAATCAGGCAACACCGAGGCCGGGCAATAAGTGCAGGTCAGAGACGTAGAGCAGCAATATCGACGCCTGGTTGCCCGTCATTGCCCGCTCAATTTGCCATCCTCCAGCGAATGTTGAGCACATTCCGAGCACATCTCAAGGGCGGTCGGTCAATCTTTTGGCAAGAGGTTGCTCGCCAACAAGGCAAAAATTGTCACAGAGGAGTCAGTCATGAAGGTTCTCGCCCGCGCCCTGGTCGTCACCGCCGCCACCGCCGCCGCTCTCCTCACCACCAGCGGGATCAGCTCCGCCGCCGACATCGGCTGGCCGTCCGCCCCGGCCGCCCAGGCCTCCGCCGCCGACATCGGCTGGCCGACCGCCCCCACGACCCCGGTCACCCCCACCGACATCGGCTGGCCGACCGCCCCCGCCACCCAGGCCTCCGCCACCGACGACAGCATCGGCTGGCCGTCCGCCCCGGCCACTCAGGCCACCCAGGCCTCCGCCGCCGACATCGGCTGGCCGACCGCCCCCGTCACCCCGGTCACCCCCACCGACATCGGCTGGCCGACCGCCCCCGCCACCGCCGCTGTCTGATCGTCGGTCGGTCCGAGTCGAGCCAGCGCGACCTTTGGAGTCAGCTGATGTCCCCCTTCGAGCTCTTTCCGCACCAGGCCGCGCCGATCCTGGCCCCCGCCACCGGCTCACGGCCGCCGGCCTCAGGACTCCCGCTCCACCACGCGTCGCTCCCGGTCGGTCCGGTCGTCCCCACGGACACCCCGACTCCGGTCGAGCCGCACCTCGGGCCCCAGCCCGGTACCCCGGTCCAGGAGATCGTGCGGGACCTGTTCGCGCAGACGCTCGACGTGCCGCGCGGCACGGTCGACGCGGACAGCGACTTCTTCCGGCTGGGCGGCTCCCCCGCCGACGCGGCCCGGCTCCTGGAGCACGTCGCCCGGCTGTTCGGCGGCGCCCCGGGCCCCGACGGGCTGAGCGCCGCACCGACACCGGCACGGTTCGCCGCCCTGATCGGCGACCCGGACCCCGCCGCCACCGGCCCGCGAACGCGCCCGGGACACAGCACCCTGCTCCCGCTGCGCCTGCAGGGCCCCCTCGACATGACAGCGCTCGACCACGCCCTGGCCGATCTGGGACGCCGTCACGAGGCGCTGCGCAACAGCCGCATCGGCAACGCCGGGACACGGCTGTGCACGCTGGGCACCGACGACCGGCTCCTGGAACTGGCTCTGCCGGCCGACATGATCGACCCCTGGTCGATCCGGCCGCTCGCCTCGGAACTGGCCCGGGCCTACCGGGCACGGGTCACCGGCAGCCTCCCGCACAGCGCCCCTTGCACCCCCGAGACCGCACCCCACGTACGCGAGGGCGACCAGGCCCCCACCCCCGTGCCCGGCAGCACCCCGCACGACCGGCACGAGGAACGGCGCGTACTGGCACACGAGTTGCCCGCGCCGGCCCACCAGCACGTGACCCGCTGCGCGACGGCCCACGGCGTGACCGTGTCCATGCTCGTGCACACCGCGCTGATCCGGCTCGTCGCCGAGCGCGGCGCACCCGGCCCGGTCACCGTGGCCGCCCCGGTGCCGGCCCGGCGCCAGGCGGCGCTGCGCGACGCGGTCGCCCCGCACAGCCGCGTCCTCGCGCTGACCGTCGACACCGCGGGCCACCGCGACTTCGCCGATCTCCTGTCGCGGACCAAGGCCGCCCACCTGGCCGCCTACCGGACGCCCGACGCGCCGCTCGCGACGCCCGGCGGCATCGCCCTGACCGTCCTTCAGGAACTGCCCGGGACGCTGCACGCCGGGGACCTGTCCATCACCCCGCAGCAGCCGGTCCACGCCGCGCAGAACGCGACGCTCTCCCTGACCCTGACCGAACGGCACGACACCGCGGGCAGGAGTGCGGGGCTCACTCTTCTCGCCTCGTACCAGCTGGACGCCGTGTCACAGGAGTGGATGGGCGAGCTGGCCGATGACCTGGTGGCGGCGCTGACCGCCGTGCCGTACCCGCGGCCGGCGTCCGGTCAGGCGCGGTCGGCGGCGCGGTCCTCGTGAGCCGCCGCGGGCGCGGGCACCCGGAGCTGGACGAGCGCCTCGGCGAGGATGCGCCAGATCTCCGCGGCCAGGTCGACGTTGGCACTGCGCTGGGCCTCTTCGGCGAGCTCCCGCAGCCCCTGGACGCCGCTCTCGTCACCGGCCAGGACCCGCAGCTGGTGGGAGAGGATGTCGAGCCTGGCCCGCTCCCGGTACGTCATCAGCAACTCGTCGCGGTCGAGCGAGCCGAGCAGCTCGCGCGCCTCTTCGTAACGGCCCACCAGGAACGCCAGGTCGGCCTTGAGCGCCGTGAGTTCCTGGCGCAGCGTCGTGGTCTCGACGTAGACCAGCGCGGCGGCGGCCTGCGTGACGCACGCCTCGGCCGCCGCCGGGTCCGCGGGGATCTTCTGCAGGTGCAGGCGTCCGGCCGCGAGCCGCAGCCGCACCCACAACGTCAGGTCCTCCGCGCTGGAGAACCCCTCCAGGGCCAGCTCGAGTCGTTTCTGCGCACCCGCGTGGTCCCCCTGCCGCATGCGGACGGCGGCCGCGGTCCAGTTCGCCTCCGCCCACAGGGTGTCGCTGCGGCCCTCGACCAGTGCCGTCAACTCGTCGGCGTGCGCCCGCGCGTCGGGCAGCCGGCCCGCCTCGGTCTTCACCGACACGAGCGCGAGCAGCACCCCGGCCCGGTCCTCCACGCCGAGGCCGGCCTCCGAAGCGAGCCGGTGCGCGGTCTCGCTCGCCTCCAGCGCGGCCGGGATCTCACCGAGGGAGCGCAGGCAGCGCGCCAGGTTGGTCAGTCCGCGCACCCGCAGTTCGGGCAGCGCGACCTCGTCGCCGAGGCGGACCAGCTCCTCCAGGTGCCGGCGCTCACCGAAGTGGTCGCCCTCCAGCTTGCAGGAGCGGGCGAGGAGCCACAGCGCCTGCCAGCGCAGCACGGGCGACTCGTGCGACTCGGCGGCGTACGCCTCGCGCAGGGTCTCGATCGCGTTGTCCGCACCGGTCGAGGCGGCGAGGGTGAGCGCGTGCGCGAGGGAGCCGGCCGCGGGCTCCTCGAACTCGGCCGTCTCGATGCCGAGGCGCTCGGCGAGGTAGGTGACCGCCCGCTCGGTGGGCTGCCGGTTGCCGGACTCCAGCCGGGAGAGGTAGCCGGTGGACATGCCGTCACCGGCGAGGGCGGTCTGCGACAGGCCTCTGGCCAGGCGGAACTTCTTCAGTCGGCTTCCGAACGCGGGTTGACGCAGCATCAGGCCACTTCCAGGAGGGCAGTGCGGTGGTCGGGTGGACGCGTGCCGGTACGGGAGTGGTTGCAGTGACGACGATCCTGTCTACCGGAGATCCGAGCGTAGGGCTCTGGCAACAGCCGGGCAAACGTTTGCCACGGACCGCTCGCCGGGCTCCGTCCGCGCTCGCCCTGCCCCCTAACACTTCTCAAGCGGTTCTTGAGAGATCCGAGGGAGGATCTCGAGTGATCATGCCGGACGCGCGTCCTCATCCAGGAGTCGCCGTGAATCATCCGATGCCTACGCACATGCCGGTGGCCGACGCCGCACGGCCCGTCCGCGCACGGCTGGAGCCGGTCGCCAGTACGGTCCGGTCCGACGAGGACGACATCGGGTGGCCGCGCCGCAGCGCGGTCAGTGAGGCCGTGTGGGCGAGCGGGGCCAGAGAGACCACAAGGACCAGCGGGGCCAGAAGGACCAGAGGGGGCATAGATGGCAGAGGGGCACGGACGCCGGTGCCGGTACGGCTCGCCCGCAGGGCGCGCGCCTATCTGGCGGTGCGCATCATGTCAGCGGGCACGCCGCGGTGTTGACACGGCGGTGGCAGAAGTCCGTGCGGGCCGGGATCCGTGCGGGCCGGGACCTGTTCAGGCGGCGGCGTGCGACGGGGCGAGGGCCTCTTTGGGGATCAGGAAGTCGCGGTACTCGGCCACGTCGCCCGCCGCGTCGAAGCGGAACTCCGCGATCAGACTGCGGGACACCCGTCCCGTGGTGAGCGTGGTCCGCACCATCACGCGGTCGCCCTCGGCGAGCACCGATTCGCAGACCGGGGCGTGATAGGCGTCGGCGACCATGGCACGCGCCAGTTCCTTGTTGCGCTCCTGCAAGGTCCGGTCGGCGAGCAGGGACGCCAGCGTCTCACTCACGGCGTCGTGCGGTGTCTGGGCCATGACCGGACCTCCCGTTCTCACAGCGCCCGCCCCGGGCGCCGACGGACCCATGGTCGGGCCCGCGGGTCAAGGACCGTTCGAGGTGCGCTACAGCCGGGGCTCCGGCGCCGGCGTACCCCTCGTCCCCGCCGGGCGGCAGCCACCCGCGCCGGCCCTGCTCGACCGCCCTCGCAGCCGCCTTCCGCACCCTGTGAGCGCCCAAGGCCGGGCAGGCCGCTGACGGGGGACGTCATGCCGTCCATGGGGGGCACGAGGTCGACAGCGCCCTGGACAGGGTCCTCGCGGGGCTCTGCCGGACCCTGCCGGCCGAGGGCCCCAGCGGCTGCGGACGCGGCAGTCCGGTCGACGGGTTCAGCGAACGTGCGACGGCGGGCCGACGGCTGCCCGGCTGCGGAGGTCGCCGGCCACCTGCCGGCCGTCGCGGCCCACGCGCCGGGGCCTGGCGCCGACACCCACGGACGCCGCACGACGCTGCCGAGGGCCTGCGGGCCCTGCGCGATGCGGCCGAGGGCCTGCGGGCCGAGGACGACGCGGCCGGTGCGCCGGCCCCCTCACCCCGACGGTGAGCGGCACGGTCCGAGCGGGGCGCGCGAAGTACGTCGCGGCGCTTCCCGCGGAGCGCTCAGCGCGGCACCGGCAGGATCTGGCGGGGGCCCACCGCCGGGTGGCCGGGGCTCTTCCACTCGCGCGGGTAACCCACCGAGACCTCCTCGAAGCGGACCCCGTCGTACCAGGTGGTGCGCGGAATGTGCAGATGCCCGTAGACCATGGCGCGTACCGGGAAGCGGACGTGCCAGTCGGCCGTCAGCTCCGTACCGCACCACTGGGCGAACTGCGGGTGGCGCAGGATCCGCGTGGGATGCCGGGTCAGCGGATAGTGGTTGGCGAGGACGAGCGGCAGCTGCGGGTCGAGCTCGGTCAGCCGGGCGTCCGTCTCCTTCACGCGGTCCAGGCACCATGCCTCGCGCGTGGGGTACGGGTCGGGGTGGAGCATGAACTCGTCGCTGCACACGATGCCGGACTCGTAGGCCCGGTCCAGGGACTCCTGCTTGGTCCGGGCCTCGGGCACCCGGAACGTGTAGTCGTACAGCAGGAACAGCGGCGCCACGACGACCGGACCGCCCTCCCCCGTCCATACGGGGTAGGGGTCCTGCGGGGTGAGCACGCCGAGGGAGCGGCACATGTCGACCAGGTGCGCGTAGCGTTCCGTGCCGCGCAGCTGGACCGGGTCCCCGCGCGGGGTCCACAGCTCGTGGTTGCCCGGAGTCCACAGCACCTTGGCGTAGCGGCTGCTGAGCGTGCGCAGGGTCCATTCGATGTCAGGGGTCGTCTCCGCGCAGTCGCCGGCGACGATCAGCCAGTCGTCCTCCGAGCGCGGACGCATCCCTTCTACGAACGACCGGTTGTCCGGGAAGGCGACGTGCAGGTCGCTCACGGCCCAGAGTGTCGCGTCTTTCCCGTGCGGCATAAGATCAGACCCTAGACCTCGAACGGCCCCGTGCAGAAGTCCTGCTCCCGCACGGGGTCTTGATCCGGACAGTCGGTCACGGCGCGGCTATTCCGCGACCCAGGTGTGCTGGGCGTAGCGGAACACGCGCAGTTCGCTGTCTCCCCGCCGGACGAACTCCTCGGTGGGGGAGAAATGGTCGTAGCGGTTCTCGACCCGGAGCTTGAAGGTCTCGTGGTGGTCCCGGACGAACGTGACGATCTCCTTCTCGCGCGGCTGGTACGGCATGCCGATCAGCAGGGCGTTGGGTTCGGCGGTCATCATTGGCATGGGGGCCTCCTTGTGTTCGTCCACGGATTCTTCGGGGTCCGGGCCCCGGTGGTTCGTCGGGGAGCGTCCTGCGGGCGGGCCGGTGTGCCGGGCTCCGCACCTCGCGGCGGATCCGCTGTCACAGCAGTTCCGGGACGGCCGCGGAGAGGTCCCGCACGGCGTCGGAGATGACCGAGGTGATCTCCTGGACGTGCTGGTCGATGAAGAAGTGACCGCCGCTGAAGACCCGGCAGGTGAAGTCGTCGGTGGTGTGGTCCGCCCAGGCCTCGGCCTCGGTGACCGTGGTGTGCGGGTCGTTGTCGCCGGTGAGCGTGGTGATCGGGCAGGTCAGCCGGGCGTCGGAGCGTGGATGGGTCTCGACGGCGGTGTAGTCGGCGCGGACCGGCGGCAGGATGGCGGCCAGCAGCTCGGCGTCCTCCAGCCAGGCCGGGTCGGTGCCGCCCACGGTGCGCAGCTCGTCCAGGATCCCGGCCGCGTCGCGCCGGTGAACGGTTCCGCCGCGCAGCCGGGACGGCGCCGGGTATCCGGACGCGAGCAGCCAGGAGGGCGGCGTACCCGTCCGGTCCTGATAGCGGCGGGCCACCTCGAAGGCGAGGACCGATCCCATGCTGTGTCCGAAGAACACGTAGGGGCGGCCGTCCTCGGCGTCGCGAAGTGCCGCGTAGACGTGGTCGGCGAGATCGGAGAGGCGGGTGATACAGCCCTCCGCCGCCCGGTCCTGGCGTCCCGGATACTGCAGCGCGAGCATGTCCAGCCCCGGCGCCAGGGCTTTTGACAAAGCGTAGTAATAGCTGGCCGAACCGCCCGCGTGCGGGAAGCAGACAAGCCGGAATGTGCTTTCTTCGGAGGGATGGAAGCGGCGTATCCACTCCCCGTCGAATGTCGTCGACCCCGTCATGCCGACCCCTTCTGTGCATTTCTGCGGAGTACACCCCTGCTTCCGTGCCACGGCGTGGCGCCCCGCGCGGGCGTCAGGCCGCGGCCGGCACGTCGCCCGTCCCGGCCGGGACGGGGCGCGCCACGTCCGGGGCCGACGGCACCCGGTCCCCGGTCAGCGGCAGGTTCTCCTCGGGCAGGGGAACCGGCAGCAGCGACGCTCCGCCCTCGGCGGCGTACGCACCGGGCAGGCCGGCGGCGGTGAGGGTCATCGGGTTCATGGGGCGTGCCCCCTTCTCAAGTCATCGGCACGGGCACCTGCGGCAGGCGGGCGGAGCCGCCGGCCACCCCCACCTTCACGGCCCCCGGTCGAGAAACGCTCGAGATCCGCACGGGCGCGCCTGTGAAGCCGGGCGCACCGGGGAAGCCGGGCGCACCGGGGAAGCGGCACCACACCGCTCGGTCACGGACCGGCCGGCCGCCCCGGGCATTTGTCTCAGGGGTCGCGTGCTGTCGCGCTCGAGTGCCGCCCTAAGACGACCGGTCATCATGGAGCTCCGGCGAGGCGAACCGCCGGACACGAGGTTCCCGAGCCGCCCTCCGTCCCCCGCAGGACGGCTCGGAACCTGCGTGCCTAGGCCGCGAACAGGTCGAACGTGGACTTTCGCGGCGGCCCCGCCAGCACGTCGAGCAGCGGGTCGACCGCCAGCATCGCCTGGTGCAGGCGCTGCAGTTGCGGAGAGGGCTCGACGCCCAGCTCCTCGATGAGACGGCCCCGCAGTCTGCGGTAGACGTCCATGGCCGAGCTCTGCCGCCCGGAACGGTACAGCGCGACCATGACCTGGGAGTGCAGGCCCTCGTGCCGGGGGTGCCGGGCCGTCAGTTCGACGAGTTCGGCGATGAGTTCGGCGTGGCGCCCGAGGCGGAGGTCGGCGTCGATCCGCCGCTCCACGGTGACCAGACGGCTCGCCTCCAGCCGCATCGCCTCGATCTCGAGGACCGGCCCGAGGCGTACGTCGACCATGGTGCGTCCCCGCCACAGATCGAGCGCGGTACGGAAACGGTCGGCGGCGACCTGATTGTCGCCGGCCTCGAAGGCGACCTGCCCCTCACGCGCCAGCGTCTCGTACTGGCGCACGTCGATATCGGCGGCGGGGGTCTGCAGCAGGTATCCGCCGTGCCGAGTGGCGAGCACCTCCTTCACGCTGCCCGCGCCGTCCGGCCCCATGGCGACCCCGATGCGCCGGCGCAGCTGCAGAATGTAGGTCTGCAACGTGGTGAGCGCGCTCTGCGGAGGGCTCACCGACCAGATCTCTTCCATCAGGGTCGAGACCGGGATCACCCGCCCGGGCGAGAGCGCCATCAGCGCCAGGATCTGCCGCGGCTTTCCCGCCGACGGCACGATCGATTCACCGTTAACCTCAGCACCCAACGGGCCCAAGAGCTGGATCTTCACGCGAACACCTTCCCCGTCGATCCGCCACTTGCGCGGCCCGAATTATTTAGCAGAATTGAAAACTATCGGACCACTAACCAACGGATCACTTTTCTCCAGTGGATCTGTAGCGGGCTTCTAATTTTATCGATCTTCGGCTTTTGCGGAATGCATCCGCCTATTTATCAGGGGTCTTCCGGACACCGGCGATCAGTCAGGAGATGAGCAGGCCGTTGCCGCTGTCGCGCACCGGCTCGGGCAGGGAGAGCAGTTGCGGCTCGGTGCGCTTCCAGGGGAAGCCGTGGAACAGCTGGAGCCCCGGCAGCCGCCCCCCGTCGGCCTGCACCGCGACGGCCACCAGGACGCCGGGCAGCGGTTCCAGCTCGACGAAGGTCCAGGCGCCCGCGGTGTCGTCAGCGGGCGCCTGGAAGCCGAGCACGCCCTGTTCGTCCGCGAGCGTGAAGGCGAAGGAGTCGAAGTCGAGTCCGAGGCCGAGGCCGCGCGCCTTGCTGTAGGCCTCTTTCAGCGTCCACAGCCGCAGCACCCGGCGCTTCCACGCCTCCGAGGCGACCCGGGTCCGTCCGATCCAGCTCTGCTCCCCGGCCGAGTACGCGCGCGCGATGGTCCCGAGCGAACCGGCGTCCCGGTCCAGGCGTTCGACGTCGACACCGATGCGCTGGTGGCGCACCACTCCGAGCAGGTTGTAGCCGCTCGCGTGCGACAGGTTGAAGTCCAGCTCCGGACCGCCGCGCGGCAGTCCGGCCGCCGGATACTGCAGCGAGGGTCTGCCCCTGGGCGAGCGCCAGATCATCAGCTCGGGTTCGACGAGGCCGGCCTCCATGGCCAGCGCCCGGCGCACCATGGTGTGCGCCACCACGTACTGCCGCCGGTCGCGCTCGAACATGAACCGCTCCGCGGTCTCCTTCTCCGGTCCGTCCAGCCAGTGCGTGGCGAGCACCCCGGCGATCGCGTCCGGCAGGTCGTCGTTGGCGCACAGCCACAGCTTCACCGTGGAGGAGGCGCCGGGACCCGTGTCGGGCGGCAGGCCTGTCACCGGTCGCTCCCGGCGTTCGCGGAGCCGAGCAGCCGGCGCAGCACGGCCGTGCCGGGCAGCCGCACCACGCGCGGGGGCGGCGGGGCCTCGGCTCCCACGTCGACCCCGGCCAGCCAGAGCCGGGCCAGCTGTTCGTTGCGACCCGACTGCCACAGGGCGCGCACATAGGCGCGGGTCTCGGGGACGTCGTCGAGCAGAGGCGGCCGGTCCTCGCGCTCGCGCAGATCGGCCCGGCGGACCGTGCCGGGCCCCGCGGCATCCGGGCCGTCATGGCCGAACTCTGCGAGCAGCGAGCCGAGTTGGGCGAGGTCCCGGACGGTCACGGCGAGCCGGCAGGGGCCCGCGGCCCGGCCGGTGCGCAGCTCCGCGGCGACCGAGGCGGCGGTCGGTCCGGGCGCGCCCGCGTCCTGCGGCGCCGCCGCCCACCGGGCCAACTGCCGTGCCGTCGCGGTGAGATGTTCCGGGGAGGGGGCGGAGAGCAGCACCAGTTGCTCGCCCTCGGCGCGCGGCGGCAGGCCCTGCGCGGCGCCGCCCTCACCGCCCTCGCCGGGCTCCTCGAGGACCAGTTGCCCGCACACCCCGCCGCTGCCGTGCACGGTGACCGCGGCTCTGCGGCACACCGGGGCGCCGTCGGGCCCGCTCGGCGCCCAGGGCACCGCCTCGGACCCCGGCAGGTTCGGCGCGAGGGTGGCGTGGTGCAGCTGGAGCACGGCCCGGGTGAGGGCGGCGCCACCGGTGGCCGCGCCGGCGTCCCCGACACAGCGGGCCACCGACTGCGGGGTCTCCCACAGGGTGATGTCGTCCAGGGTGATGCCGGTGCGGTGGGTGGCGGCGCGCAGCAGCCGGTCCTCGACCGCGGCACGGTCGCCTCGGCCGCGCTGGGCGACGGCACCGGCGCGGATGACGGCGTGCACCAGGTCCCCGTCCGCGCGTGCCGCGGCGAGCGGTTTGAGCAGGACGGCGCAGACCGCCTCGCCGTGTCCCGGCCGCAGTGCGGGGCGGGGCCCCAGGTCGGCGGCTGCGACGAGGGCGGCCGCGCACTCGCCGGTGGCGAGGGCGGTCAGCGCCTGGTGCACGGCGGTCAGGAAGGAGGACTCGGCGGTGTCGACGGTGCAGCTGGGGCCCCGCAGGTCGAGGAGTTCGGGGAGCCGGTCGGCCATCCGCCAGGGCCTGCCGGGTGCGGCCGGGGACACCGCTGCCGCGTCGGCGGCGGCAAGGCCCCGGCCGGCCGCGACGTACACGCCGAGGCTGCGCCCCGCGCCGTCGGCCGCCTCCAGCCGCTGCAGCCGTGCGCCGGTGTGGCCGCATCGCTCCAGGACGTCCCAGGCGGCCTCGATGAGCAGGCGCTCGCGGGGATCGGCCGCGGCGGCCTCCTCCTCGGTGAGGCCGAAGAGCTGTGGGTCGAACGCGTCGATGTCCCCGACGAGGTGGCCGGGGCCCGGCGACGCGGTGTCCCTGGCCTGGAGCACCCCGTGCCAGAAGGAGTCCACGTCCGCGACGCCCGGGTAGCGCCCGGCGACACCGATGACCGCCCAGCCCTGCTCCGCGGCCGGCTCGGCGGAGCGGACCGGGGCGGCCCCGGGGAGGGGGTCCGGCCCGGCCACGTCGGCGAGGTGCGCGGGCCCGGGCGGCGAGAGCAGCGCTCCGCGCAGCAGCGTCAGCGCGTGTTCGCGCTCGAGCGTGCCGTCCTTGAAGTGGGTGAGGATCTGCCGGTTGTCCATGATGCTGGGATTCCGTCCCGTCAGGTGCGGGCCCCCAGCAGCGCCACTGCCTCCTCGACGCTGAGTACGTCGTCGCGTACCGCGTCGAGCAGCGTCTCGAGGTCCCCTGGCGTCCGCGGGGAGACGGGCACCAGGGTGGCGAGATGGGCGGCCAGGGCGGCCAGACTTCGGTGGTCGTGGAGGACGGAGGCCGGTTCGGCCAGTCCGTAGGTGTGGTTGAGGCCCGCGATGAACTCGGTGGCGAGCACCGAGTCGAGGCCGAGCTCGGCGAAGGCCCGTTCCGTGTCGATCTCCTCGGGCTTGTGGTGCAGCAACCCGGCGAGCTGGCGCCGCAGTTCGCCGAGGACGAGGGTGCGGCCCACGGCGGAGCCCGACCGGGACGCCGCGGGCGCGGCCGCGTGCCCCTCCCCCGCCACGTACCGCGCGAGCGCCCGCAGCGTCGTGTGCTCCAGCAGGTCGGCCGGGCCGATCCGGGTGCCGTAGCGCTGGTTGAGCGCGGACGTGAACGCGACGTTCAGCATGGAGTCGATCCCGAGCGCCCGGAAGGGCCGTTCGGGATCGACGGCCTCCGGCGCGAGCTCCAGCATCTCGGCCAGGACCGTCGTACAGGCGGCGAGTGCCTCGGGTTCCGTGGTGGGCAGGCCCTGCCCGTGGCCGCGCGGATCACTGGTCGTCACAGGTGTCCCCTCCCGGGAGCCGTCAGCCGATCGGCACGGCGCTCAGGGCGGCCTGCGACAGCGCCGGCTCCTCGGCCGTCAGGTGCATGCCCTCGCCGGAGGCGGCCAGCAGGGACTTGTGCAGCCGGATCAGCCGGGCCGACGGCTCCAGACCCAGCTCCTGTACCAGGGTGGTGCGCAGCTGCCGGTAGATGCCCAGCGCCTCGCCGCGCCGCCCGGAGCGGTAGAGGGCGATCATGAACTGGGCGTGCAGGTTCTCGTGGGTGCGGTAGCGGCTGACCAGGACCGTCAGTTCGGCGAGCAGCTCGCGGTGGCGGCCGAGGCGCAGGTCCACCTTGATGCGCTGGTCCAGGGCGCACAGCCGGCTCTCCTCGAGCCGCCTGACCTCCATGGACAGCTGCGAGCCGAGCTGTACGCCCGCGAACGCGGTCCCGGTCCACAGGTCGAGCGCCTCGCGCAGCGCGGAGGCGGCTTCGGGGAAGTCGCCGGCGTCCATGGCCCGGTAGCCCGTGCCCGCCAGGCGCTCGAACTGCCGCACGTCGTTGACGCCTTCGCCGCCGACCAGCATGTAGCCCCCCGGCGCCGTCACGAGTACGTCCTTGGGGGTGCGCGGCGGTGTGTCCGCGCCGTCCTTCAGAAGGGCCTCGGCGATGAGGTCCCGCAGCTGAAGGACGTAGGTCTGCAGTGTCGTCCGGGCGCTGCGCGGCGGTGAGCCGCCCCACAGCTCCTCGATGATCACCGAGAGGGGTACCACTTGATCGATGTGCAGAGCGAGCAGCGCCAGGACTTTGCGCGGCTTGGGCGCGGTCGGGGTGATGGACACCCCGTTCTCGCGCACCTCCAACGCACCCAGAACCTCGATGTCCACGCCGCCTCCCGAGTTTTTCTGTAGCAAGCACCTCGATTAAAAAACAGCACGAGCGGTTTGTCAACGGCCCCTCTACCGCCGCACCATCCGTCCACCAAGGCCGTTACGCACGGAAAAGGCGAACAAAAGCGGTCTTTACAACCGATTTCGTTCGCCTTCTCTGCTGTCAGAAATGAACCGGACGGGCTCTTTTACTCGTGCCTTACTGCGGGGGGTTGCCGTGCTTGCGGGACGGCAGGTCGGCGTGTTTGGTGCGCAGCATCGCGAGGGAGCGGACGAGCACCTCGCGGGTGGCGGCGGGGTCGATGACGTCGTGGACCAGTCCGCGCTCGGCCGCGTAGTAGGGGTGCATCAGCTCGGCCTTGTACTCCTTGACCATCTTCTGGCGCATGGCCTCGGGGTCCTCGGCGTCGGCGATCTGGCGGCGGAAGATGACGTTGGCAGCGCCCTCCGCGCCCATCACGGCGATCTCGTTGGTCGGCCACGCGTAGGTGAGGTCGGCGCCGATGGACTGGGAGTCCATGACGATGTAGGCGCCGCCGTAGGCCTTGCGCAGGATGAGCGAGATGCGCGGCACGGTGGCGTTGCAGTACGCGTACAGGAGCTTGGCGCCGTGGCGGATGATGCCGCCGTGCTCCTGGGCGACGCCCGGCAGGAAGCCCGGCACGTCCAGCAGGGTCACGATGGGGATGTTGAAGGCGTCGCACATCTGCACGAAGCGCGCGGCCTTCTCCGACGCCTCGATGTCCAGGACCCCCGCGAGGGTCTGGGGCTGGTTGGCGACGATGCCGACGGCGTGGCCGTCGAGGCGTGCCAGGGCGCAGATGATGTTGCGGGCCCAGCGCTCGTGGACCTCCAGGTAGTCGCCGTCGTCGACGAGCTCCTCGACGACCTTGGTCATGTCGTACGGCCGTGAGCCGTCGAGCGGCACCAGGTCCAGGAGCGCGTCGCTGCGCCGGTCCGGCTGGTCGTAGGAGTCGACGCGGGGCGGGTTCTCACGGTTGTTCTGCGGAAGCAGCGCGAGCAGGTAGCGGACCTCCTGGATGCAGGTCTCCTCGTCGTCGTACGCGAAGTGCGCCACACCCGAGGTCTCGGCGTGCACGTCGGCGCCGCCCAGACCGTTCTGGGAGATCTCCTCGCCGGTGACCGCCTTGACCACGTCCGGCCCGGTGATGAACATCTGCGAGGTCTCGCGGACCATGAACACGAAGTCGGTCAGGGCGGGGCTGT
>NZ_JBIRPI010000021.1:0-155996 GCF_044332585.1 Streptomyces sp. NPDC016845
TGGCGAGCATCGCCTTGATGCGCTCGTGCTCGCTCGGCGCGCGTCCGGTGGTCGGGTCGACCGTGACGTCGCCGACGGTGAAGATTCCGAACTGCATGATGCTCACCCTTCCCGGGTTTTTGTTGACTGTTCAACTATACCCCGGAACGGATGTGCCGGCTCCCCTATTCCCGGCCGCCGTGCTGTTCGGTCACCGCTGCTGCGGATGGCGTCCCGTCGCTGCCAGAAGCCGGTCGAAGGGCGACGCGTCGGCCCCCGCCGGTACGGGCTCGCCGAACACGCCCATCGCCCTGGCCGTCGGCGCCAGCTCCGCGACCGCCTCCGCGAGCGCCCCGACCACCTGCGGCGGAGCCTCGTACGGCTGTCCGGTGGCCCGCGCCAGGTCCCACGCGTGCACGGTGAGATCGAGCAGCGCCATCGCTCCGACGAGGCGGGCGGGCATGTTCATCGCGCCGCTCGTCCCGTCCTCGGCGCCGGGCGCCGACCACGCGGCGACCAGCTCCTGCGCCGCGCTCGCGAACCGCGCCCGCCAGTCGTCGCCCTCCCCCACGCGGTCCCGCGTCACGGCGAAGTCGGAGTCCTGCTTCGCGGCGAGCTTCCGGAACTCGACGACCACCTGGAAGACGTGGTTGACCAGGGCTTTCACGTCGTAGTCGGCGCACGGTGTGGGGGCTGTGAGCGCGGTGTCCGGGATACCGGCCACGACGGGGAGGGCGCGCTCGGCGGCGATGTCGAGGAGGTCCCCGATCCCGTGAGGCTGTCGCTGCCGCGTCTGCTGCTCGTCTGTGTCCATGGATCCGACGCTACGAGCGCGTCGTCCCACGCCTCTTGAACAAACGCGACGGGCCGTCGTCCAGGGCGGGCTGTCAGTGCCCCGCCGTACGATCCGGAGATGGAGCGGGACACACGGGACACCCGAGGGATCGTCGACCCGGCCGCGCTGCTCACGCGCGTGCGCTTCCGGCGCCACGAGCCCGCCGAGGCGTTGCGCCCGTACGTCGAGAACTACTGGTTCATCGACTGGGACCTGCCCGCGCCCTACGCCTCGCACATCGTGCCGCATCCGTCCGTGAACCTGACGTTCCAGTGGGACGAGGACGAGGGGCCGCCCTACGGGGAGCTGACCGGCGTCTCGGCGCCCGGTCTCTACACCCGCAAGATCGGTGGGCGGGGCCGGGTGTGCGGGGCGAAGTTCTGGCCGGGGGCGTTCCGGCCGTTCGTGCCCGGGGTGCCGGTCACCGAGTGGACCGGGCGGGTGCTGCCGTACGAAGAGGTGTTCCCGGCGACGGAGGTGGCGGCGATCGTCGACCCCGACCCCGACTCCCAGCGCGATCCCGGTCCGGATTCCGACCCGGATTCCGCTGCCGGTGACGACCGCGCCCGGGTCGCCGCCCTGGACGCCTATCTGCTCCCCCGCACACCCGCCGAGCCCGACCCGGTGGCCGAGCTGGCGCGCGGGCTCGTCGCCCGGATCCGGGCCGAGCGCGGGGTGCGCCGCGTCGCGGATCTCGCGCGGGACGAGGGGATGTCGGTGCGGTCGCTGCAGCGGCTGTTCTCGGGCCACGTCGGCGTGAGCCCCAAATGGTGCATCCTGCGCTACCGCATCCACGAGGCGCTGGAGACGGCCGCCGCGCGCGCGGGCGCCGACGGGGGCGGCGGGGTCGACTGGGCCGCGCTCGCCGCCGACCTCGGCTACGCGGACCAGGCACACCTCGTCCGCGACTTCACGGCGACGGTGGGCGTCCCGCCGACGGCGTACCCGACCTCCTGAGGCCCGTCCTCACCGCTGCTCGCGATGGACCTTCGTGTTGGAGGCCTGGGCGCGGGGCCGGACCACGAGCAGGTCGATGTTGACGTGGCTGGGCCGGGTGACCGCCCAGGTGATCGTGTCGGCGACGTCGTCGGCGGTGAGCGGCTCGGCGACGCCCGCGTACACCTTCGCCGCCTTCTCCTCGTCGCCGCCGAACCGGGTCAGCGCGAACTCCTCCGTCTTCACCATGCCGGGCGCCACCTCGATGACCCGGACCGGCGTGCCGACGATCTCCAGGCGCAGCGTCTCCGCGAGGACGTGCTCGGCGTGCTTGGCCGCCACGTAACCGGCGCCGCCCTCGTACGTGCTGAACCCGGCGGTCGAGGAGAGGACGACGACCGTGCCGTCGCCGGAGGCGGTGAGCGCGGGGAGCAGGGCCTGGGTGATGTTGAGGGTGCCGATGACGTTCGTCTCGTACATCTGCCGCCACTGCTCCGGGTCGCCGGTGGCCACGGGGTCCGCGCCGAGCGCGCCGCCCGCGTTGTTCACCAGGACGCCGACCGTCTTGAACGCGGTGGCGAACTCGTCGACCGCCGCCCGGTCCGTGATGTCCAGGGCGTACGCGGTGGCCTGGTGCCCGGCGCCGTTGATCTCCTCGGCGAGCGCCTCGATGCGGTCCTTGCGGCGGGCCGTGAGCACCACCCGGTACCCGGCCGCGGCCAGCTGCCGCGCGGTGGCGGCGCCGATACCGCTGCTCGCGCCGGTGACGACGGCGATACGGGAAGACGCGGCGGGGGCCATGAGCTACTCCTCGGACAGCGGGGCTACGGAACTTCCGCCCAGCGTACGTGCGGAAGATCGCCGGGTCAGTCGTTCCTCGGCGCGTACATGATCACCGCCATACCGGCCAGGCAGACCAGGGCGCCGACCACGTCCCAGCGGGTCGGCCGGTACCCGTCGGCGACCATGCCCCACGCGATCGAGCCCGCCACGAAGACGCCGCCGTACGCGGCCAGGATCCGCCCGAACTCGGCGTCCGGCTGCAACGTGGCCACGAACCCGTACACCCCGAGCGCGATCACCCCGGCCCCGGCCCACACC
The DNA here is from genome assembly GCF_044332585.1 of Streptomyces sp. NPDC016845. Lineage (NCBI taxonomy): Bacteria > Bacillati > Actinomycetota > Actinomycetes > Kitasatosporales > Streptomycetaceae > Streptomyces > Streptomyces sp. NPDC016845. The sequence goes on from NZ_JBIRPI010000021.1 coordinate 2,852, forward strand.
CACCCCCGGTGCTCCCGCACCCCCTGCCACACCAGCCACGCCCCACCGATCTCGAACAGCGCGGCGAGCACGAACAGGAACACGGAACGGGCGACGATCATGCGGCACAGGGTGCCACGCGCCGCCCGCCGAAGGCGGAAACGGCGGCTCAGCCCTTCACGCAGACGACCTGCTTCAGCTTCGCCACGACCTCCACCAGATCCCGCTGCTGGTCGATGACCTGCTCGATCGGCTTGTACGCGCCCGGGATCTCGTCCACGACGCCGGAGTCCTTGCGGCACTCCACGCCCCGTGTCTGCTCCTCCAGGTCCCGCGTCGAAAAGCGCCGCTTCGCCGCGTTCCGGCTCATCTTGCGGCCCGCGCCGTGCGAGGCGGAGTTGAAGGACGCCGCGTTGCCGAGGCCCTTCACGATGTACGAACCCGTGCCCATCGAACCGGGGATGATCCCGTACTCGCCCGAACCCGCGCGGATCGCTCCCTTACGGGTGACCAGCAGGTCCATCCCGTCGTAGCGCTCCTCGCTCACGTAGTTGTGGTGCGCGCTGATCTCCGGCTCGAAGGTCACCTTCGCCTTCTTGAACTCCCGCCGGACCACGTCCTTGAACAGCGCCATCATGATCGACCGGTTGTACTTCGCGTACTCCTGCGCCCAGAACAGGTCGTTGCGGTACGCCGCCATCTGCGGAGTCTCCGAGATGAAGACAGCCAGGTCACGGTCGACGAGGTTTTGGTTGTGCGACAGCTTCTGGGCTACGCCGATGTGGTGGTCGGCCAACTCCTTGCCGATGTTGCGGGATCCGGAGTGAAGCATGAGCCAGACCACTCCCTCAGAATCGAACGTAAGCTCGATAAAGTGGTTGCCGGCCCCGAGCGTTCCCACCTGCTTGCGCGCTCGCCCCTCCCGGAACTTCACCGCGTCCGCGACGCCCCCGAACCGCCCCCAGAAGTCGTCCCACCCCGCTGTCCCGAAGCCGTGCAGGCGGGTCGGGTCGACCGGGTCGTCGTGCATGCCTCGGCCCACCGGGATGGCCTGCTCGATCTTGGAGCGGAGGCGGGAGAGGTCGCCGGGGAGGTCGTTGGCGGTGAGGGACGTCTTCACCGCGCTCATGCCGCAGCCGATGTCGACCCCGACCGCCGCCGGGCACACGGCACCCTGCATCGCGATCACCGAGCCGACCGTGGCGCCCTTGCCGTAGTGGACGTCGGGCATGACGGCCAGGCCCTTGATCCAGGGCAGCGTCGCGACGTTGCGGAGCTGCTGCATCGCCACGTCCTCGACGGACGCCGGGTCCGCCCACATGCGGATGGGGACCTTGGCCCCCGGTACCTCTACGTACGACATGAAATCCCCTGAAAGGTGATGAAGCCTGCTGAACTCCACCGAAGTCGGCTGAAGTTCTTTGAAGTTCGGAAACGCAGATACCGGAGCCAAGGTCGACGAAACGGTCGCCGGACCGGCGTCCACGGCAGTGCGTGCGATAGACATTGTCATCATCGGCCGCCTCACCGCGGCAACCGATTAACCAGGCGCAACCCGCCGAGAGGAGCCCTTACGGTGCAGCGGAAGTCGTACGCGTACGTGCCGGGCGTCGCCGTACTCCTGACGGCACTGCTCGCCGGGTGCTCCGGAGGCTCCGGCTCCGACGACAGCGCGGGCGACTCCAAGCCGGGCGGCCTGAGCGCCTCCGCCCCGTCGGCCAAGCCGGGCAAGTACCGGACGCTGCCCGAGCCGTGTGCCCAGCCCGACCAGGGGATGCTCGACGCGATGCTCCCCGGCATCAAGGAGCTGACGGACGAGCAGACGCGGGAGAAGGCGTACGAGGGGACGGCGACGGCCACGTACGACACGGCCCGCCGGGCCGGCTGCGGCTGGAAGGACCAGTCGGCGACGGGCGGCACGCACCGTCTCACCCTGGACTTCGAGCGGGTCGTCTCCTACGACGCCGCGGTCAGTGACGATTCGCGCGCGGAGGACGTGTTCGCGGCGAAGGTGGCGAAGGCGGGCGTGCCGACGACGGCGCCGACCGGTTCCGTCACGCCGTCGAGCGGCACGGCAAGCGATGACGCGGACGGCGACGGGAAGTCCTCACCCGGCGCGGACACCGACGCCGGTACCGACGCCGACACCGGTACCGCCTCGCCCTCCTCCTCCGCCTCCGCCTCCGACGCCGCCGAACTGCAGCCCCGCATGCTCGAAGGGCTCGGTGACGAAGCCTTCATCGACGACGAGCTGTCGGGTCCGCTGGCGTCCCGGAGCCGGACGGTGACTGTGGTGTTCCGCACGTCGAACGCCTTGGTGACCGTCCAGTACGTAGCCCAGTCCGCGACCCCCGGAGAGGCCCCCGACAGCGAAGAATCGCAGGACAGGGCGCAGGAACTGGCGCAGAAGCTGGTCGGGAAATTCGACGAGTAGGGCGGTTCGGACGGCCGTTGCGGCTCCGGTGAAGTCGAGGCGTGCGGGGTGGCCACGGCGTACGGTGGCCCATCGGACCCGGGTTCGTGGTGGCTCTGTGAAGGAAGCCGCCGCATTTCCGGGACCGTGCTCCAGCCAGCGTCCTATGTAGAGGAACCATGCACCGTCCGACCAAGCGACTCACCCGCATACTCACCTGCGCAGCCGCCGTGCCGGTGGTTCTCCTCGCAGCAGGCTGCTCCTCCGACTCCGGCGGCGACTCCGGCTCCGGTGACAAGGCGGACAAGAAGTCCACGGCCACGTCCTCCGCCTCGACCGCCGCGGACGCGGCGAAGAAGGTGGCCCCGGCGACGTACAAGGCGCTGCCGCAGGCGTGCTCGGCGCTGTCGAAGAAGACGCTCGACGACCTGGTCCCGAAGGGTGACAGCAAGGCGGGCGCGTCGGACGACGAGTCGACGCGGGCCAACTGCTCCTGGTCGAGCCTGGACAACAAGGGCGTCAAGGGCTCCCAGTTCCGCTGGCTGAATGTCTCGATGGTCCGTTTTGAGTCGGATCTGAACCGGGGCAGCGGCGACAAGCTGGCCACGGAGTACTACACGAAGCAGGTCAAGGACGCGCAGGCGGCCGAGGGCGCGAAGAACGTGAAGACCGAGCCGGTCGCGGGCACGGGTGACGAGGCGACGCTGGTGCGCTTCGACAGCACGTACGAGGAAAAGAAGAAGAAGGACGTCACGTCCCGCCAGCAGACGGTCGTCTCGCGCGTGGACAACGTCGTGGTGACCGTCCACTACAACGGTTCGGGTCTCGCGGGTGAGAAGACGCCGGCCGTGGACGGGCTGGTGAAGGACGCGGAGAAGGCGGCCAAGGAGGTCGTGGCGTCGGTGGTGGACTCGAAGGCGTCTCCTTCCGCGTCCTCGCCCTCTTCCTCTTCCTCGTCCCCGTCGTCGTCCTCGTCGTCGTCCTCGTCGTCGTCGAAACCGAAGGCGTCCGCCTCCGCCTCCGCCTCGAAGAAGGCCGGCGACAAGGACAACTAGCCGTTGTCGTAAGCGGTTTGCGGAGCCCGGCCCCTTTTGGGCGCCGGGCTCCGGGCGTACCGGCCCACGGCCGTCCGCACACGTGTGCCAGTCTGTTGGGCGCAACATGCCGAACTGGGAGGGGAACTGGAGTGGCCGCGCCACTGAAGCTGACACGGACGCACCGGATACTCATCGGTCTGGTGGTGGCCGGTGCGGTCGTCATCGCGGGGATCGGCTTCGCCGGTTCCTACGCGGCCGTCCGCGAGCTGGCCCTGGAGAAGGGGTTCGGGAACTTCTCCTACGTCTTCCCGATCGGCATCGACGCGGGTATCTGTGTGCTGCTCGCGCTGGACCTGCTGCTGACGTGGATGCGTATCCCGTTCCCGATGCTCCGTCAGACGGCATGGCTGCTGACCGCGGCGACGATCGCGTTCAACGGTGCGGCGGCCTGGCCGGACCCGCTGGGCACCGGTATGCACGCCGTCATCCCGATCCTGTTCGTGGTCTCGGTCGAGGCCGCCCGGCACGCGGTCGGACGGATCGCGGACATCACCGCGGACAAGCACATGGAGGGCGTGCGCATCACGCGCTGGCTGCTCTCCCCGTTCCCCACGTTCCTGCTGTGGCGCCGGATGAAGCTGTGGGAGCTGCGCTCCTACGACGCCGTGATCAAGCTGGAGCAGGAGCGCCTCGTCTACCAGGCACGCCTGCGCTCCCGCTTCGGCCGGGCCTGGCGCCGCAAGGCCCCGGTGGAGTCGCTGATGCCGCTGCGCCTCGCCCGCTACGGGGTGCCGCTCGCCGAGACCGCCCCGGCCGGGCTCGCCGCCGCCGGGATCGAGCCGCAGCTGCTGCCGCCCGCGCCGGTCGCGGCGCAGGGCGGCCGGGAGTCCGTGCCCGAGCTGGAGCCGTCGGCGGTGCCGGCGGACCCGACGTCCGCCGTCGACGAGGTGGCCGCCGCCGACGCGCCGAGCCAGTGGTTCGCGACGCCGCGCGAGGTGGCGTACCAGGGTGACTACGACCCGAACTTCCAGCCGCCCACGTTCGTCCCCGAGCAGGAGCACCAGGAGTGGTACGAGGAGCAGCCGCAGCAGATCCCGGTGCCGCGGCCCCGTGCGGCTGAGCCCGAGCCCGCCCCCGCGCCCGAGCCCGAGCAGCAGTTCCCGGTGCCGAACGGGGCCGGGGGCACGCGCCCGCTCGGCGACGGCGCGCAGGACACGGTGAACACGGCGAACACGGCGGACACGGCGAACACGGCGCCGACCGTGGAGGACCTGTACCGGGTCTACCGGCAGGCGATAGACGGGGAGATGCCGTCGCCGGGGCGGTTCGCGGCGGACGTCGAGGCCTCGTTCGGCATCGAGCTGGACCCGCGTGACGTGAAGCGTCTCGCGGACCAGTTCGAGGCGCGGTACAACGCGGAGCTGATGGAGGACCACATCGCCTGAGACGTGGTCATGGGAAAGGGGCGGCACCGGAGAGACCCGGTGCCGCCCCTTTCCCGTCAGCTCACCTACGCGCCGAGCAGCCGGCGCACCCGGTCCGCGCCGACCGCGAGCAGCAGCGTGGGCAGGCGCGGGCCGGTGTCGCGGCCCACGAGCAGGTGGTAGAGCAGCGCGAAGAACGTGCGCTGGGCCACCTTGATCTCGGCCGGGAGCTCCTTGGCGGTGGCGTCGGCGGGGAAGCCCGCCTGCACCTTCGGGACGCCGTAGACGAGGTGGGTCAGGCCGTCGAGCGACCAGTGCGAGTCCAGTCCGTCCAGGAGGAGCTGGACGGACTTGCGGCTCTCCTCGTCGAGCGCGGCGAGCGCCTCGGTGTCCGGCTCGGAGCGGACGACGGTGCGGGACTCGGCGGGCACGTACTTGGAGATCCAGGTCTCGGCCTTGTCGAGCCGGGGGCGGACCACGGACAGGTCCGTGACCGGGTTCTCCGGGTCGAGCTCGGCGAGGATGCGCAGCGTCTGGCGCTCGTCCCCGGCCGTCACGTCGGCGACGGACGCCAGCGTGCGGTAGGGCAGCGGGCGCTCGGTGGGCTCCAGTTCACCGGCGGCGGTGCCGACGGCGCGGCTGTACGCGGCCGCGTCGGCGGGCAGCACTGAACCGTCGGCGACCTTCCCGGCGAGCTTGTCCCACTCGTCGTAGAGCCGCTGGATCTCCTGGTCGAAGGCGATCTTGAAGGACTGGTTGGGGCGGCGGCGGGCGTAGAGCCAGCGCAGGATCTGCGGCTCCATGATCTCCAGCGCGTCGCCCGGGGTCGGGACCCCGCCCTTGGACGACGACATCTTCGCCATGCCGCTGATACCGACGAACGCGTACATCGGGCCGATCGGCTGCTCGCCGCCGAAGATCGACACGATCTGGCCGCCGACCTGGAACGACGAGCCGGGCGAGGAGTGGTCGACGCCCGACGGCTCGAAGATCACGCCCTCGTACGCCCAGCGCATCGGCCAGTCGACCTTCCACACGAGCTTGCCGCGGTTGAACTCGCTCAGCCGGACGGTCTCGGTGTAGCCGTCGAGGGTGCAGGTGTAGGCCAGCTCGGTGCTCTCGTCGTCGTACGAGGTGACCGTGGTGAGGTCCTTGCCGCACTGGCCGCAGAACGGCTTGTACGGGTAGTAGCCGCCCGCGCCGCCGCTGCCGTCGTCCTCGGACGCGGCGCCGGAGCCCTCGGCGGCCTCGACCTCGGCCTCGTCCTTCGGCTTCTGCTGCTGCTTGGCCGGGGCCTTCTTCGTGCGGTACTGGGCGAGGATCGCGTCGATGTCGCCGCGGTGCTTCATCGCGTGCAGGATCTGCTCGCGGTAGACGCCGGACGTGTACTGCGCGGTCTGGCTGATCCCGTCGAACTCGACACCCATCTCGCCGAGCGCCTCGACCATGGCGGCCTTGAAGTGCTCCGCCCAGTTCGGGTACGCGGATCCGGCCGGGGCCGGCACCGAGGTCAGGGGCTTGCCGATGTGCTCGGACCAGGACGCGTCCGTGCCGGGCACGCCGTTCGGGACCTTGCGGTAGCGGTCGTAGTCGTCCCAGGAGATCAGGTGCCGCACCTCGTGGCCGCGGCGGCGGATCTCGTCGGCGACCAGGTGCGGGGTCATGACCTCGCGCAGGTTGCCCAGGTGGATCGGGCCCGACGGGGACAGGCCGGAGGCGACGACGACCGGTTTGCCCGGGGCACGACGCTCGGACTCGGCGATCACTTCGTCCGCGTAGCGCGACACCCAGTCCTGCTGGGCGCTCGGAGCGCTGCTGTCAGCCACGGTCGGCACGTCCTTCTCTCCTCGTTCGTCTCCTCCGTCGTGGAGGCCCGCCGTCCATTGTCACCCGCGCCGCTTCGTGCCGGAAAACGGATGAGGAAGCCGTACAACCTCGGGGGCCTGGCGTGTGTCCTCTCTTCGTGATCACAGACAGATTCCGCGCGGGGCTGCGCCTGGGGGCCGCCGGGCTCTCCATAGCCCTGCCGTCGGCTTGCCTCGTCCTCGCGGCGCCTTCCGCCGAAGCCGCCGTCACCTGCGGCGACACCACGTTCAAGAGGACGTTCTACAGCAATACCACCTTCTCCGGGACGCCGAAGAAGACGGACTGCGACACCACCATCGACCAGAAGTGGACCGGCGCGCCGCTCTCCGGGATGGCCACGAACAACTTCTCGGTGCGCTATTCACTCACCCGCGACTTCGGTTCGGGCGGCTGCTTCACCTACCGTCTCGCCGGTACGGACGGCCTGCGGCTCTACGTGGACAACGTCCGCAAGGTGAACAAGTGGACGAACACCGGTGACGGCGGCAACAGCGTCCCGGGCACGTTCTGCATCGGCTCGGGCAAGCACACCGTCCGCGTCGACCACACGAACTGGACCGGGCTCTCCCGGGTGAAGTTCACGTGGCCCGCCTCGTCCGACAGCAAGGCACCGCTGGCCCCGACCGGCATCACGACGTCGTACTCCACGTCGACCGGCAAGGCGTCCGCCCGCTGGACGAAGAACCGCGAGCTGGACATCGCCCGCTACCGGGTCTCGGTGGAGACCCCCGGGTCGGGTGTGTCGGGGTGGAACACCACCGGCACCAGCGCCACGTACACGCTGCCGAAGGACGGCCAGAAGTACCGGTTCTGCGTCCAGGCCGTCGACAAGTGGACGAACTACGGCAAGACCGCCTGCGGCCCGTACGTCACCCCGCCCGACAAGACGGCCCCGCCCGTCCCCTACGTGCGCACCTCGGACGTCACGGTCTCGAAGGTCTATTACGGGCCGCGCGTCAACGTCTGGCTGGGCCAGGTGCAGCCGTCCGAGGGCCCCGTCTTCAGGCTGTGGCGCGCCACGGCCGCGGCGGGCCCGTTCACCGAGGTCGCCACCATGGACCTGCGCAGGACGCCGGGTGAGCAGTACCTGTACGACGAGGCGCCGGGCGAGGGGAAGACGTACTACTACGCGGCGTCGGCGTCCGATGCCGCCGGGAACACCTCGGCGCGCACCACGCCCGTCAAGGTGAGCATCCCGGACACGACCGCGCCGGGTGCGGTGGCGGGTCTCACGGCCACACCCGACACCGACAAGAACGTGCTGACCTGGAACGCGTCGTCCGACGGCGCCGTGCGCTGGGAGGTCCACAGCGCGGACGGCAGCGCGGCTCCGACGCTGCTCGGCACCGCCACGGCCGCCGAGTACCGCGACACCACGGCCAAGCCGGGTGTGCGGCGCACGTACACGGTGTACGCGTTCGACGCGGCGGGGAACCGGTCGAAGCCGGCGACCGTCACGGCGACGCGTGAGGTGGCTCCCGCGATGCCCGTGAGCCTGCGGCCCGACGCGCAGGGCCGCCCCGAGCTGCACATCAGGGTCGCGGCGGACAACGACCACAGCGGCGGCTTCAAGGTCTGGTCGGGCTCCAGCGCGTCCACGGTCCGCACCACGCTGCGCGCCTGTGCGCCGCAGGAGGTCTTCCGGACCTCCCTGTACGTCGAGTACACCTGCGCGCTCACCGACTTCGGCGGCTCGACGGACCGCTACATCACGGTCCTCGCCGTCGCCGGGAACGGTGTGACGTCCAGCCAGTTCAAGGCCGTGCGGTACGAGGACACGGTCGCGCCGCCGGTTCCCGCCGCTCTGGACGCGACCCCCGAGCCGTGGGGTACGACCCTGCGCTGGGACGCCCCCGCCGTCGCCGACCTGCACTCCTACTGGCTGCGCGCCGGCCGCCCGGAGACGGTCGACGGCGTGCTGACCTGCGCGGGCGGGAACACGGAGGTCCTCGACAGCGACGCCACGTCCTACCAGGACACCGAGGGTCTGCCGGACGGCGAGGAGCGCTGCTGGGAGCTGCGCGCCGTGGACGGCTCGAACAACTACAGCGAGGCGGTCACGGTCTACGCGGCCGAGCAGGACACCCGGCCGACCGAGGCGACCGCGCCGGGTTCCCCTGTGAGCAGCCTGGAGGCCGCGGAGAACGCCGGTGACACCGTCCTGAACTGGGACACCCTCGACGGCGCCACCGGCTACCGGGTCTACCGCTGGGACCGGGCCGCGGGCGCGTACGAGCGCATCGCGGAGGGAGCGATGGAGAACCCGTACTCGGAGGAGTTCCGGCACTTCCGCGACGAGGACGCACCGTCCGGCACCGCCGCCTACTACCGCGTGAGCGCGGTGTTCGCGGACGGCACCGAGTCGGCCCCGGCCCTCGCGGCGGTGGCGCTGGCACCCGCGTCCTGACGTGGTGGACCGCGGGGGCGGGCGGGAATCCATGCGACCGCCCGTTCGCCCCCGTGGGAGACTGGACCGGGTTCAGGACTCAGTACACCTGACCCCCTGGACCCAGTCTCCTGGCACCTACGAGCGGAACGGCAGCTACTCCATGGCCTCGGTCACGTCCCTCACGTCCTCCGTCCACCAGCGTCTCGCCGACGCCCTCGGCACCGCCCTCCCCGAGGCCGGTGCGGGCGCGGACCCGCTGCTGCGACGTAGCGACCGGGCCGACTACCAGGCCAACGGCATCCTCGCGCTCGCCAAGAAGGCGAAGGCGAACCCGCGGGAGCTGGCCACACAGGTCGTGGAGAAGATCGTCAAGGGTGACCTCCTCGCCGACGTCGAGGTCTCCGGGCCCGGCTTCCTGAACATCACGGTCACCGACCGCGCGATCACCGAGACCCTCGCCGCCCGCTCCGCCGACGGCGACCGGCTCGGCGTGCCCCTCAAGGAGAACCCGGGCACCACGGTCATCGACTACGCGCAGCCGAACGTGGCGAAGGAGATGCACGTCGGCCACCTGCGCTCGGCCGTCATCGGCGACGCGCTGCGCTCCATGCTCGACTTCACCGGCGAGAAGACGATCGGCCGCCACCACATCGGCGACTGGGGCACCCAGTTCGGCATGCTCATCCAGTACCTGACCGAGCACCCGGGCGAGCTGGCCCCGGCCGACGAGGTCGACGGCGAGCAGGCCATGTCGAACCTGAACCGGATCTACAAGGCGTCGCGCGCGGTCTTCGACGCGGACGAGCAGTTCAAGGAGCGGGCCCGCAAGCGGGTCGTGGCGCTCCAGTCCGGCGACAAGGAGACCCTCGACCTGTGGCAGCGGTTCGTGGACGAGTCGAAGGTCTACTTCTACTCGGTCTTCGAGAAGCTCGACATGGAGATCCGTGACGAGGAGATCGTCGGCGAGTCGGCGTACAACGACCTGATGCCGGAGACGGCGCGGCTCCTTGAGGAGTCGGGTGTCGCGGTGCGCTCGGACGGCGCGCTCGTCGTGTTCTTCGACGAGATCCGCGGCAAGGACGGCGAGCCGGTCCCGCTGATCGTGCAGAAGGCGGACGGCGGCTTCGGCTACGCGGCCTCCGACCTCTCCGCGATCCGCAACCGCGTCAAGGACCTCAACGCGACGACCCTGCTCTACGTCGTCGACGTACGGCAGTCGCTGCACTTCAAGATGGTCTTCGAGGCGGCGCGCCGGATGGGCTGGCTGAGCGACGACGTCACCGCGCACAACATGGGCTACGGCACCGTGCTCGGCGCGGACGGCAAGCCGTTCAAGACCCGCGCGGGCGAGACCGTACGCCTGGAGGACCTCCTCGACGAGGCGGCCGAGCGGGCGACCGCCGTCGTGCGGGAGAAGGCCGAGAAGATCGGTCTCTCCGAGGAGGAGATCGTCGGGAACGGGCGGTACGTCGGGATCGGCGCCGTGAAGTACGCGGACCTGTCGACGTCGGCGAACCGGGACTACAAGTTCGACCTGGACCAGATGGTGTCCCTCAACGGTGACACCTCCGTCTACCTCCAGTACGCGTACGCCCGCATCAAGTCGATCCTGCGCAAGTCCGAGGGCGACACCCCCGCCGCCCGCCCGGAGCTGGCGCTCGCCCCGGCCGAGCGCGCCCTCGGCCTGCACCTGGACGCGTTCGGCGACCTGGTCTTCGAGGCGTCGGCCGAGTACGCGCCGCACAAGCTGGCCGCGTACCTGTACCAGCTGGCGTCGCTGTTCACGACGTTCTACGACCAGTGCCCGGTGATCAAGCCGCGCCCGGAGCAGGAGGTCGTGGAGAACCGGCTGTTCCTGTGCGACCTGACGGCCCGGACGCTCCACCAGGGCATGGCCCTGCTCGGCATCCGGACCCCCGAGCGCCTCTGAGCACTCAGTTCATCAGGGCCCGGCCGAGCCGCCGCAGCCCCTCCGCGATCTCCTCCGGTGTCTGCGTCACGAAGCAGAGCCGGAGGGTCGTGGAGTCGGAGTCGGCGATGTGGAACGGATCGCCCGGCACATACGCCACCTCGTACTCGACCGCCTTGCCGAGCAGGGCGGTCGAGTCGTATGCGCCGGTGCCGGGGAGCCGGGCCCACAGGAACATGCCGCCCTCGGGCCGGGTCCACGTCGAGCCCTCCGGCAGGGCTTCGGCGATGCCCGCGAGCATCGCGTCGCGGCGGCTGCCGTACGCGGCGGCGACCTTCGCGACATGCGCGTCGAGGTCGCGGTCGGCGAGGTAGCGGGCGGCGGCGAGCTGGGTGACGGTCGGGGTGTGCAGGTCGGCGGCCTGCTTGGCGACGGCGCAGGCGCGGCGCAGCGCGGCGGGCGCGCGCAGCCAGCCCAGGCGCAGGCCCGGCGCCATGACCTTGGAGAAGGAGCCGAGCAGGACGGTGCGGTCGCGGGCGTCCTCGTACGAGGCGATCCAGGGCACGCGCTCGCCCTCGAAGCGGAGTTCGCCGTACGGGTCGTCCTCGACGATCCACAGTCCGCGCCGCGCGGCGACCCGCGCGACGGCGGCGCGGCGTTCGGCGGGCAGGGTGCGGCCCGTCGGGTTCTGGAACGTGGGCACCGTGTAGAGGAACTTGGGCCGGTGCTCGGCGGCGAGCGCGTCGAGGGCGTCGGGGTCGATGCCGTCGGCGTCGCAGGGGACGGGGACGATCCGGGCGCCCGCGAGGCCGAAGGCTTGCAGGGCTGCCAGGTAACAGGGGTCCTCGACGAGGACGGTGTCGCCGGGTTCGATCAGCGCGGTCGCGAGGAGGGAGAGCGCCTGCTGGGAGCCGGTGGTGATCAGCAGGTCGTCTGCGGTGGTGGGCAGCGAGCGCGCGGTGTTGCGGGCGGCGAGCGCCTCGCGCAGGGCGGGTTCGCCCTCGGTGGTGGAGTACTGGAGCGCGCGCTGCGGGTCGGCGGCGAGGACGTGTGCGAACGCGGCCGCTATGCCGTCGGTGTCGAAGAGTTCGGGGGCCGGGAGGCCGCCCGCGAAGTTGATGACCTCGGGGCGGGCGGTGACCGCCAGGATGTCCCGGATCGGGGAGCCGCCGACGGTGGCGACGCGGGCGGCGAGCGGGGCGGGCGGCACGGGTGTGGTGACGGTCATGGGAGACGAGTCCTTCCGGGCGGTCGGCGGTTGTCCGGAACCCTAGATAGGTGATTGCCCCGTGCACCTGCTGTTTCGCGATACGGACGCGCGGACTCAACCGGCGCTCTGCTCCTCCCTCTTGACCCACTCGTTGTTGCCGAGGGGGTAGTCGTAGCCCGGGCGGCCGGTGTCGGCGCTGGTGCGGAACGGGGTGCCGGCGTTGTCGATGTGGACGGTGCCGTGCCGGTTGCCGCTGGACCACTCCAGGCTGAGGTCCCAGCGGATGTCGCGGGTCGTGGTGTGCGCGGTGACGTAGAAGACCTCGGGGTCGGACTCGCTGACCTTGTAGGGGAAGTCGCGCTGCCCGTTCTTGCCGCTGGCGGTCGGGCTTCCCGCGTCCAGGTTCACGTCGAAGGACTTGGTCCCGACACCGCCGCCGCAGCCGACGCCCATCGAGTAGTCGTTCCAGGCGAGCGGGGTGTTGCTGCTGACGACGCGGACGTGCAGCGCCTCCAGGACGACGGTGTCGTGCCCGGTGCCCTGCACGGTCAGCGCCACGCGCTGTTCCCTGGACGAGACCGCGCCGTACGCCGCCGCCCAGCGGGGGGCCTCCGGTTCGGAGGCGGGCGGGCCGACCTGCGCGGGTTCGCTGTCGACGAGGAAGTGCTGGCTGCACGGGCTCTCGTAGGCGTAGGGGCGGGTGGTGACGGTGAGCGGCGTACCCGTGGTTCCGCCATCGGCCCCGCCGGTGGTGCGGGAGGGGGCGGCGGGCGGGGCGCCCGTGCGGGCGGAGGCGGAGGCGGATGCCGGGGGACCGGCGGATCTGGACGCCGACTTGGAGGGTGACGGGGAGGCGGAGGGTGACGTCGACGGGGCACGGTCGGTGGTCCCCCGTTCCCCGGCGGCCGTGGCCCCGGCCGCCTGCGGCGCCCCGCCGCCCCCCTTGTCCCCCGCCTTCAGATTCACCGTCAGCGCGACGGCCCCGAGCACGGCGGCGACGGCGATCCCGGCGATGAGCACGGTGCGTTTGCGGCGGGGCCGGGGGTGGGGCCGGGCCTCGGCGGCACCGGGCAGGTCGATGGAGGCGGGTGCCTCCGGGGACGCGGCGGGCGGTTCCGGGTCACCAGCGGTGCCGGGCGCCTCCTGAGCCACGCGCGGCGTCGCCCCCTGAGCCGCGCTCGGCGTCGCCCCCTGAGCCGCGCTCGGCGTCGCCTCCAGGGCCGCGCTCGGTGTCGCCTTACGCCCCCGTCCCGCGTCCGCCAGGATCCAGGCCCGATGGAGTTCGACCAGCTCCTGTGGGGACGCCTTGCAGAGGCGGGCGAGGCGCTCCACAGGGGCGTAGTCCGTCGGCACCGCCGTGCCGTTGCAGTAGCGGTGCAGCGTCGACGTGCTCATGTGCAGGCGCTTGGCCAGCGTCCCGTAGCTGAGCCCCGACCGGTCCTTCAGCCCCCGCAGCAGCGTCGCGAACGCGTCCGCGCTGTCCCCCGGCAGATCCCCTGACACCCGTTCCTCCGTTCCCCCGCGTCCCGCCCAGGCGTTCCAGGCAGTGCGCATTTCCCCAGGCCAGAGCCTGTTCCAGCGTTCCAGTGTCCCGTACTGCCCGCGGATCGTGGCGGCTGGGACGGATCACCGCACAAGCTCTGGTCATCCAAGCACCACACCCACCGCAACGCCGAAGGGGACCACCAGAATGTCCAGCATCCGTACCTCCCGTACCCGCCGTGTCCGCCGTGCCCGCCTCGCCACCGCCGCCGCGACCGTCGCACTCGCGGCGTTCTCACTGACCGCCTGCAACGACGGTGCGGGCGTCAAGGACGAGGGCGCGTCGGCCGGTTCGAGCACGTCCTCGACCCCGGCCGGCACCGCCTCCCCCACCACGGACGCGAAGCCGGCCCCGGCCGGTTCGAAGCCCACCGCTTCCACGCCGGCCACCTCGGCCCCCACGAAGCAGCCGGCCGCGAAGCCCACCGCCGGCGCCGCCGCCGCCCCGAAGCCGGCCGCGTCCGAGCAGGCGTCCACCGAGCGCGCGGTCTGCGACGGCTCCAACACCCGCACCACCGCCTCGCCGGTCAACCGCCCCGTGAACCACATGCTCCTCACGGTCACCAACACCGGCTCCACCGCCTGCGACCTCTACTACTACCCGGCGGTCCGGTTCAGCGGGGCGCAGTCCGTGCCGCCGGTCATCGAGGACTCGCGGCCGCAGGCCGTGGTCTCCCTCGAACCGGGCCAGTCCGGCTATGCGGGTGTCACCCTCTCCGCGACGGACGGCAGCGGCGCGAACGGCTACTCGGCGAAGTCCCTCTCCGTCAACTTCGCGGGCCCCAAGGGCGTGTCCGACCACGACGGCGAGTCCGCACAGCCCGCGCTGCCCGCGAAGGGCGTCTGGATCGACAACACGCTCAAGGTCACGTACTGGCAGACGGAGATGGACGCCGCGCTGATGTGGTGACGTCTTCCCTTCGCGGGGCTGGAAAACTGCCCCTCATGCACTACGTAGACGAACTGGCGGCCCGCGCACACGCCCTGGCCACGGCAGCGGGCCCCCGCCGCGTCCTCGGCATCGCGGGCCCGCCCGGCGCGGGCAAGTCCACGCTGGCGGGGGCGGTCGTGGACGCCCTGGCCGGGCCGGCCGCCCTGGTCCCGATGGACGGCTTCCACCTGGCCGACGCGGAGCTGGACCGGCTCGGCCGCGCCGACCGCAAGGGCGCCCCCGACACGTTCGACGCCTACGGCTACGCGGCGCTCCTCGCCCGCCTGCGCGCACCGCACGCCGGGGAGACGGTCTACGCCCCGTCCTTCGAACGGGCCCTGGAACAACCGCTGGCGGGCGCGCTCCCGGTGCCGCCCGGGACCCCGCTGATCGTGACGGAGGGCAACTACCTCCTCCTGGACGAGGCCCCCTGGTCCACGGCGGTACGCCCGCTGCTCGACGAGGTGTGGTGGGTGGCGGTGGACGAGACCGTACGCGTCGACCGCCTGATCGCCCGCCACATCGCCTTCGGCAAGTCCCCGCGGGCCGCCCGTGACTGGGTCCTCCGCTCGGACGAGGCGAACGCCCACCGTGTGGCCTCCGGCCGGGCGCGGGCGGACGTGGTCGTGGACCTGGACAGGGGCGCGATCGCCGCCCGGTGACGAGGTCACTGCTTCCGCAGCCGCCCCTTCACCACCTTCCCGCTCGCGTTGCGCGGCAGTTCGCTGACGAAGGCGATCTCCCTCGGCACCTTGTAGTTGGCCATCTCACGGCGGGCCCAGGCGATCAGGTCGTCGCCGGTGAGGACGGAGTCGCGGCGGCGGACGACGTACGCCTTGCCGACCTCGCCGAGACGGCCGTCCGGAACGCCGACGACGGCCACGTCGGCGACGTCCGGATGCAGGCCGAGCAGCTGCTCTATCTCGGCGGGGTAGGCGTTGAAGCCACCGACGATGAACATGTCCTTGATGCGGTCGGTGATCCGGAGGTAGCCGTCGGCGTCGAGCACGCCGACGTCTCCCGTGCGCAGCCAGCCGTCCGCCGTGATCGCCTCGGCCGTCGCCGCCGGGTCCTCGAAGTACTCGCGCATGACGTTGAAGCCCCGGACCAGGACCTCCCCCGGCTCCCCGGGCCGCGCCGACCCGACCCGGAGCTCGGTACCGGGGATCGCCCGCCCCGAGGTGGCCGCGATCCGTTCGGCCGGGTCGCCGCGCCGGCACATGCTGACGATGCCGCCGGCCTCGGAGAGCCCGTACGCGGTGAGCACGGTGTCGATGTGCAGCTCGCCGCGCAACCGCTCGACCAGGCGCAACGGCACCACCGCCGCCCCGGTCACGACGAGCCGCAGCGCCGACAGGTCGTGGGCGTCGCGGCCCGGGTGGTCGAGCAGGGACTGGTGGAGGGTGGGCGGCCCGGGCAGCACGGAGACGCGTTCGGCGGCGATGTTGGCCAGGACGGTGTCCACGTCGAACACGGGCTGCGGGACCATCGTCGCGCCGCGCATCAGGCAGGCGATGATCCCGGCCTTGTAGCCGAAGGTGTGGAAGAAGGGGTTGACGATCAGGTAGCGGTCGCCCTCGCGCAGGCCCGCGAGGTCCGACCAGATCTCGTAGCCGCGCAACGTCTGCGCGTGCGTGATGACGGCGCCCTTGGGCCGCCCGGTGGTCCCCGACGTGAAGATGATGTCGGACGCCGAGGACGGGGCGATGGCGTCGGCCCGCTGCCGCACCTCCGCGCCCGTCACCCGGTCCCCGGCCGCGAGGAAGTCCTTCCAGGTGCGGTATCCGGGCACGTCGGGCGCGGTGTCGCCGAGCACCACCACCTGCTCCAGTGCGGGGAGTCCGGCGCCCGCCTGGTGGGCGCGGCGCAGCGAGGCCACGTACGACGTGCCCAGGAACGTACCGGTGACGAAGAGGAGCCGGGCCCGCGACCTTGCCAGGACGTCGGCGGCCTCGGCGCCCTTGAACCGGGTGTTGAGCGGCACGAGGACGGCGCCGGAGGTGACCGCGCCGAGTGCGGAGACGATCCAGTCGAGGGTGTTCGGCGCCCAGATCGCGACGCGGTCGCCCGGCTCGGTCCCGGCGGCCAGACAGGCGGCGGCGGACCGCTCGACGCGCTCACCGAGCTCCGCGTACGTGATCCGGACGCGCCCGTCGACGACCGCCTCGAGCCCGCCGTACCGCGCGGCCGCGTCCCGTACGAGCTCGGGGATGGTCCGCCGTCCGCCGCCTGTGTCCATCGCCCGCCGCCCTCCCGCACCACCCACGCACGCCATAGCTGACTAACCGTCAGATTAGCTGTAGCCTGACGCGCTGTCAGCAGACCGGGGACTGGGCACAGGCGGGGGCGGATACCCATGACGCACACGGCATCCGGCGGTCCGGGCAGCCTCGCATCCGGGATCAAGGACGCGACCGCCGTCGTCGGCATCGGCCGGACCGGCTTCGCGAAGCACCTCCCCGAGCCGGAGAAGACGCTGGCGTGCCGCGCGATCCTCGCCGCTCTCGACGACGCGGGCATCGAGCCGTCCGAGGTCGACGGCTTCGCCTCCTACACGATGGAGGAGACGGACGAGGTCGAGATCGCGAAGGCGATCGGCGCGGGCGACGTCACCCACTTCAGCAAGGTCGGCTACGGCGGCGGCGGTTCCTGCGCCACCCTCGCCCACCTCGCCTCCGCGATCGTCACCGGCCAGGCGAGCGTCGGCGTCGCCTGGCGCTCCCGCAAGCGCGGCAGCGGCCCCCGCCCCTGGAAGAACACCACGGCCCAACTCCCCACCCCGGCCCAGTGGACCCGCCCCTTCGGCCTCCTCCGCCCCGCGGACGAGATAGCCATGCTGGCCCGCCGCTACATGCACGAGTACGGGGCCACCCGCGACCATCTCTTCAACGTCGCCCTCGCCTGCCGCAACCGCGCCAACCAGAACCCGGCCGCGATGATGTACGAGCGCCCCCTGACCCGCGACATGTACATGAACGCCCGCTGGATCAGCGAACCCCTCTGCCTCTACGACAACTGCCTGGAGACGGACGGGGCGCTGGCCTGCGTCGTGGTCTCCGCCGAACGGGCCCGCGACTGCCGCCAGAAGCCCGTCTACATCCACTCCGCCGCGCAAGGGCTGCCCGCCCAGCACCACGGCATGGTCAATTACTGGAACGACGACCCGCTCACAGGGCCCGCCTGGACCGCCGCCCGCCACCTGTGGAAACACGCCGACCTCACCCCCGAGGACGTCGACGTGGCCCAGATCTACGACGCCTTCACCCCGCTCGTCCCGCTCTCCCTGGAGGGCTACGGCTTCTGCGGCCGCGGCGAGGGCGGCGCGTTCACCGAGGGGGGCGCCCTGGAGACGGGCGGCCGCCTCCCCATCAACACGGGCGGCGGCGGCCTCTCGGAGGCCTACGTGCACGGCTTCAATCTGATCACCGAGGGCGTCAGACAGCTGCGCGGCACGAGCACGGCCCAGGTCCCGAACGCGCGAACGTGCCTGGTGACAGCGGGCGAGGGAGTCCCCACCTCGGCGGTACTCCTGAGAAGCGCCTAGGGAAACGCCCCGCCAGGGGGCGCGGGGAACTGCGCGAACAGCCACAACGAATCCGCACCCGGCGAAGGACGGCACATGGCAGACGCGACGCGACCAGCCCTGCTGACCCCCACCATCGACGACGACGGCGCCCCCTTCTGGGCCTACGCGAGGCAGGGCGAACTAAGAATCCAGGCCTGCGCCGACCCACCCTGCGAAGAACTCCGCTTCCCGCCACGCCCCTGCTGCCCCACCTGCCACAGCTTCGACACCGAATGGCGCCAGATGACCGGCCGGGGAAAGATCTGGTCCTACGTGATCCCGCACCCCCCACTCCTCCCGGCCTATGCCGCCCAGGCCCCGTACAACGCCATCCTCGTAGAGCTGGCGGAAGCCCCCCGCATACGGCTGGTCGGCAACCTGGTCGCCTCCCCCGACGCCCGCCTCGACTCGGTGGCCCCGGACCGCGTCCGGATCGGCGCCCGCGTCCAGGTGGTCTTCACGGAGATCGACGGCGTGACGCTCCCCCGCTGGGTCCTGGAGCGCCCATGACCCTGCGCACGGAGAAGAACGCGAGAACGGGGGTGGCGGTGGTCACCCTGGACAGACCCGCCCGCCTGAACGCGATCGACACCGCCCTGGCCACCGAACTGCGCACCACCTGGCAGGGCTTCCGCTTCGACGACGAGGTACGGGCCGTCGTCCTGACCGGCGCCGGAGACCGCGCGTTCTGCACGGGCATCGACCGCGACACCGACGTACCGCAGCCCCGCTCCCCCTACTCCACGGACGACCCGCTCCTGACCGTCGGCCCGAAAGCGAACGACCTGTGGAAACCGGTGATCGCGGCGGTGGCGGGCATGGCGTGCGGCGGGGCGTTCTACCTGCTCGGCGAGGCGGAGTTCGTGATCGCCGACGAGACGGCCACCTTCTTCGACCCGCACACCACGTACGGCATGGTCAGCGCGTACGAGTCGATGCACCTGGCCCAGCGGATACCGCCCGGCGAGGTGGCACGCCTGGCCTTGATGGGCTCGGCCGAGCGGATGTCGGCGCGGCGGGCGTACGAGACGGGCCTGGTCTCCGAGATCACCGCGCCGGGCGCCGCCCTGGAGGCGGCGCTGCGGTGCGCGGAGACGATCGCCGGGTATCCGACGGCGGCGGTGCAGGGGACGGTGCGAGCGGTGTGGGCGGCCACGGAGACCGCCCGCACCCACGCGTTCGCGCAGGCCCCGCATCTGATCGCGCTCGGCAGCCTGCCGACCGCCGAACAGGCGGAGCTGTTCCGCGCGCGGACGCCGCGGAACCAGAGGATCCGGTAGTGCTACGTCCACGCCTCGGGGTCGACCTCGCAGCGGTCCACCTGGCTGACGAGCCCCTCCCCGACGTCGACCAGCACCTTCACGGTCGCCTTGTCGTCACCACCGACCTTGACCCGCGCCATCGCGTCGTCCACTTCGAAGCCCTGCTCGTCGCGGAAGGTCACGTGCACCGTGTACGTGGCGGTGCGGCTGTTCTCATTGATGACCTCGACCGTGGCGTACGGCTTCTGCGGGGTCGCGCAACGCACCAGCCGGGCCTTGGCGTACCGGGGGTCCCCGTCGCCGGCCGCCGACGACGACGGCGTGGACCGGTACCCGGGCCGCCGCGTGTACCCGCTGCCGCCCGAGGACGACGTCGACCCCGAGGAGTCGTCCCCGTACGAGGAGTCGTCGTCATCGTCGTCGTCGTAGCCGGAAGACCCCCCGGAACCGGACGAGCTCGACGAACCCGACGAGCTGTCATGGTCCTGCGACGAGCTGCTGCACCCGCCGCCCCCGCCACTCCCGCCGCTGTGCGAACCCCCGTGCCCCCGCCCGGTGGAGAACCCCGTCAGGGCCAGTACCACCATCGTCGCGACAGCCGTCAGCTTCATTCCCCGTTTCATCACGCGGGGACCCTACCGCCACGAGGCTGCCGCATGGCACCCCGCGCTCACCGGGCGTAGCGTCGTGAGGAGACCGAGGAGGCTGCTGATGCTGCGCAACGTCGTCGGATCGGTCCTCGCCCTAGTCGGAGCGGCGGCCGCCGTCACAAGCCCCTTCCGCGCCTGGAACGACGGCCGTCAGGGGCGTGCCTACCGGCTCCAGGAGCTGTTCTCGGGCGGCGGTGTCACGAGCGCCCGCGCCGAACTGTTCGGCTCCCTCTTCCTGCCGTTCGTCATCCTGGCGCTGCTCGCGCTCGTCGGCCTGGTGCTGCGCTCGCGGCTCCTGGTCGCGTTCGCCGGGGCCGTCGTGGTCGGGTTCACGGTGCTGTGGATGGTGCGGGTGGCCCAGGCGGAGGGCCGGCTGGTCCTCACGGCGGACGGGAACGGGCTCGACGACGGGGTCGCCGCCGCGCTCGGCGGTGGCGTGCTGCTCCTGCTCGGCGCGCTGGTGATGAGCGGCCGCCACCCGCACCAGGGCCGCCACAGCCACGCCCCTGCAGGGGAGCACGGGGAGCACGGGGAGCACGGGGAGCACGAGTCCGGGAACGGCTATGCCGCGCCCCCGGCGTGGCAGAACCCGCCGACCACCGCCCAGCCGCCCGTCACCTGGGGAAACGAGCGTCCCGGCACCTGGGGCCCGGCCTCCGACTCGGACCTCGACCGGACGCAGAACCTGCCGCCGGTGGACCCCGGCCCGGCCACCGACGAGGACCTCACCACGACCCGGCCCCAGCCCCGCGTCCAGCCACCCCCGGGCGGCAGCACACGCACACGAGGCGGCTGAGCCCGGCGTCTAGCGACTCGTCCCGGTCCCCTTCTCCGCGTCCAGCGCGTACACGCACCGGTCCTTGCTGCACGCGTAGACGACGCCGTCCCGCACGACCGGCGTCCCGGTGATCTCGCCGCCTGTGGCCAGCTTCCACCGGAGGCGGCCGTCGTCGGCCTTCAGCGTGTAGAGCAGGTGGTCCGTGGAGCCGAAGTGGACGCGGCCGTCGGCGACGACCGGGGAGCCGACGATCTCGCCGCCCGCCTGGAAGCGCCACTTCGGTGTCCCGGCGACGGCGTCCAGGGTGTAGAGGCCCTGGCCGCTGCCGACGTGGACGTGGCCGTGGGCGACGAGCACGGGGTCGATGGCGGCGGGCCGCGACTCGGTCGCGATGCGCCAGCGGTCGCGGCCGTCCGTGGCGTCGAGGGCGTAGACGGTGCCGAGGTGGTCGGCGAGGTAGACGCCGCCGCCGGTCACGGCGGGGCCGGGGGCGAAGGCGGGCGGCGACAGGAACACCGCGGGCGCCTCGAAGTGCCAGCGGACGTGCCCGGAGCCGGCCTCGATGGCGAGGACGCGGGTGCCCGCGGAGACGTAGACGTAGCCGTCGGGCGCGGGGGTCAGCCGGACGGGGACGCCGCCGCAGGAGGCCGCGTCGCCGATCGGGTACGACCAGCGCTCCTCGCCCGTACGCGCTTCGAGAGCGCGCAGCCGGGCGTTCTGCCACACGTAGACGGTGCCGTCGTGGACGACGGGGCCCGCCTCGGGGGTCTCGAAGTCGGTCTGGCAGCCGGTGATCTCCCACAGCTTGTCGCCGGTGACGGCTTCGCGGGCCTGGACGCCGCCGCCGCGGGTGCCGGTGACTACGGTGCCGCGGTCGGCCTGGAGCGCGTAGACCCAGGCGTCGGTCTGCAGGCGCCACAGGTCGCCGCCCTCGCGGGCGTCGAGGGCCCACAGGGTGGGGCCGTCGGAGGCGTGGATGCGGCCGTCGGCGACGGCCATGGACCAGGCGACGTCGCGGGTCTTGAAGCGGCGGCGGCCGGTGGCGACGTCGAGCGCGTGGACCTCGAAGGAGGTGACGTAGACCAGGTCGCCCGCGACCTTCGGGGTGCCCCACACATCGTTCGACATGCGGAAACGCCAGGGGCGCCAGGCCGAGCCCTCCGCCTGGGCGGGCGGCGGCACGGCCGGTTCCTGCGTCCCGTTGACGGCGGGCGCGGCGGGTTTGGCGCGGGTCCAGGACGCGACGAGCCCGGACTCGGCCGGGGGCGCCTTCACGGCCGCGGCGCGGGCGTCCGCGACGCGGGGTCCGGGGCCGATCGGCACCTGGGCACCGGCGAGGCGGACGGGGCCGTCGGCGACGCCCGCCCCCGCGAGCGCCGGGGCCGGGGACGGCCGGCGCGGCCCGTCGCCCGACACCGGGCCCGGCGGCTGCGCGGGCATGGCGGGTACCCGGGCGCCGTGGCCCGGGGTGCGGCCCGGCTGGGGCTTGGCGATGGTGCGGACGCCGCGCCGCGCCTCGATCAGCGCGACCGACCGCTCGGGCAGCCAGGCGGACGCCGTCCCGCTGTCGTCGCTGCCGGGCCCGAACAGATGCGGCGCGAGCTGCGCCTGGAGGTCGGCCGGTGAGGGCCGCAGGGAGGCGTCCATCTGCATGCACGACTCGATGAGCGGCCGCAGCTCGGCGGGCAGCCCCTCCAGGTCGGGGCCCTCGCGAAGGAGCATGAAGACCGTCTCGACGGGGTTCGCGCCGTGGAAGGGCGCGTGCCCGGTGGCGGCGAAGACGAGCGTCGAGCCCAGCGAGAAGACATCGCTGGCGCCGGTGACGCTGCGGGAGTCCTTCGCCTGCTCGGGCGACATGTAGGCGGGCGTGCCCACGGCCACGTTCGTCATGGTCAGGCGGGTGTTGGAGACGCCGGACGCGATACCGAAGTCGATGACGCGCGGCCCGTCCTCGACGACGAGGACGTTGGACGGCTTGAGGTCGCGGTGGACCAGTCCCGCGCCGTGGATGGACTGCAGCGCCTCGGCGACGCCCGCCGCGAGCCAGCGCACGGCCTGGGCGGGCAGCGGCCCGCACTCATTCACTATTTCCTCGAGGGAGGGCGCGGGCACGTACGCGGTGGCGAGCCACGGCACGGCGGCGCGCGGGTCGGCGTCGACGACGGCGGCCGTGTAGAAACCGGAGACCGCGCGGGCCGCCTCGACCTCGCGGGTGAAGCGCACCCGGAACAGCTGGTCCTCGGCCAGTTCCGTGCGCACCGTCTTGATGGCCACGCGCCGGCCGGACGCCGAGCGTGCCAGATAGACCAGACCCATGCCGCCCGCACCGAGCCGTCCCAGCACCTCGAACGGACCGATCCTTCTCGGATCGTGCTGCGTCAGCTGATCCATCACTTGCCTGCCACCTCCCCGAGCGATGCCGGAACCCCCGGGTTTCCAGGTACATCGCACATACGGCCCCCGTCAGCGTCTCACCACCGCAGCCCTACGGCGGCGCGCACCCTGATTCTTCCTGTCGAAGGCCCCGGTGGCGAACCTGGGGGCAAATCGGGGTGTCCCGCCCCCGTGCCGTGGCCTCAGACCGGCCCGAGCAGCACGAAGTCCGTCCCCTGGTCGTCGGCGAGGACGGCGATGTGCCCGTACGAGGTCGCGTGCGGCGCCACCCGGACGTGTCCGCCGAGCCGGACCGCCTCGGCGCAGCTGCCCGCGAGGTCGGCGGAGCCGAAGTACACCAGGAACCGCGCGGGCCACTCCGGGACCCGCCGCCGCCCCGCCCCGGGCGCGGCGCGGCCGGCCCCCGCCGGGGTCGCGGCCCGCCATATGCGCAGGTCGGAGCCGCCGACGGGGGTGGCCGTATAGCCGAGGACCGCCGCGTAGAAGGCGTCGCTGAGGGCCGCCTCCGGGGTCCACAGTTCGGCCCGGCAGACCGTGTCCGGCGCCCCGGCCCGCTCGAAGCCCTGGTGGCTGCCCGCCTGCCACAGCCCGAAGACCGCGCCGTCGGGGCCTCCGGCGAGCGCGACGGTGGCCACGGTGCCGGCCGACAGCGGCCCCGACAGGAGGTACCCGCCGGCCGCGACGGTCCGCTCGGCGGCGGCGTAGGCGTCCCGCACCGCGAAGTGCACGGTCCAGCCGCGCCCGCCGGGGGCGAGGGCGGCGACGGCCAGGTCACGGCTGTAGGCCGCCGTGTAGTAGCCGCGCTCGGCGCCCGCGCCCTCGTCGAAGGTCCACCCGAAGAGGTCCCCGTAGAACCGCTTGCCCGCCTCGACGTCGGGCAGCCGGGCGTCGGCCCAGCACGGTGCGCCTTCGGGGTGGTCCGGGTGCATGGCAGCACGCTAGCGAGGGGGCCGGGGGCCACGTACTTGAGTTTCGAACCTCTGGCCATTTCCCGCCCCCTCACGGGCCCCAACCCCATTTGCAGTCGGCCAGATCGCGCTCCGATCACCCCTCGGTAAGCTGACGGCATGACAGGACAAGTACGTACCGTCGACGGCCGTGTGGCCGGACGGCGTGGTCAGGCAACACGTCAGAAGCTGCTCGACTGCCTCGGCGAGATGCTCAGCTCCTCGCCCTACCGGGACGTCAAAGTCATCGATGTGGCCCGGAAGGCAGGCACGTCCCCGGCGACGTTCTACCAGTACTTTCCGGACGTCGAGGGCGCCGTCCTGGAGATCGCCGAGCAAATGGCGGCCGAGGGTGCCGGGTTGACCGACCTGGTCGCCGACCGCTCCTGGGTCGGCAAAGCGGGCTGGGCGACGGCCCAGGAGCTGGTCGACGGTTTCCTGGAGTTCTGGCGCCGCAACGACGCGATCCTGCGCGTCGTCGACCTCGGCGCGGCCGAGGGCGACAAGCGCTTCTACAAGCTCCGCATGAAGATCCTGAACTCGGTCAACAACTCCCTCGCGGACGCGGTGAAGGAGTTGCAGGGCAAGGGCAAGGTCGACAAGGACGTGAGCCCGGCGGCGGTGGCCGGTTCGCTGGTCGCGATGCTCGCGGCGGTCGCCTCGCACCAGAAGGGCTTCCAGTCCTGGGGCGTGAAGCAGGCCGAACTGCGTCCCAACCTCGCGCTGTTGGTGTACCTGGGCGTGACGGGCAAGAAGCCGACGAGGTAGCGCCCGCACCATTCCCTCTTGTCCTTTTCCGTCCTGTCGTACGGCGGCGGTTCGCGTGTGATGCGTGAACCGCCGCCGTTGCAGTTAGGGCCCGGTCCGCCTCTCCAGCCGGAACAGCCGGATCTCCCGCTCCACCCGCGCCTGGTACGCCGCGTACGGCGGCCAGAACTCCAGCGCGGCGGCCCACGCCTCCGCCCGCTCCCGGGAGTCGAGCAGCCGGGCCGTCACCGCGATGTCCTCGCCCCGCCAGCTGATCTCGGCGTCGGGATGCGCCAGCAGGTTCGCGGTCCAGGCCGGATGTCCCGGCCGCCCGAAGTTCGACCCGGTCAACAGCCAGGTCCCCCCGTCCTCGGGCATGCAGGCGAGCGGAGTACGCCGTACGATCCCGCTCCTCGCACCCCGGACGCTGAGCACGGTGCCCGGCAGCATCTGCGCGCTGAGCAGCACTTTCCCCCGGGTGAGGCGGTGCACGGCGCGGTCGAGGGCGGGGACGACGTGCGGGGCGACGCGGCCGAAGGCACGGGTCGAGGACACCTTCTGGACGAACCGGACGCCGGCCGGTGCGCCGGCCATCAGACGCTCACCCCCGCGGCGCCCGCGAACAGCGCGGCGGCCTGCGCGGCCCGCGCCCGCAGCAGGTGCACGGGCCCGAAGAGCAGCTCGTCACCGGCGGCCCGCTTGAGGTAGAGGTGCGCGTCGTGCTCCCAGGTGAACCCGATGCCGCCGTGCAGCTGGACGGCCTCGGCGGCGGCGGTGCGCAGCGCTTCGAGCCCCTGCGCGAGCGCGAGCCCGCCGACCCGCTCCCCGCCCCCGACGCCCGCGGCCCAGGCGGCGTAGTACGCGGCCGACCGCGCCGCCTGCACCTGTACGTACACGTCGGCGAGCCGGTGCTTGACCGCCTGGAACGAGCCGATGGGCCGCCCGAACTGCTCGCGCTCCTTGACGTACTCGACGGTCCGCTCAAGCACCCGGCCCGCGGCGCCGACGGCCTCGGCGGCGAGCAGGGTGGCGACCCCGTCCCCGACGGCGGCGAGCGCCCCGGGGACCCCGGCGTCCTCACCACCGAGCAACTCGCCACCCACCTGCCGCAGTTCCACCCGGGCCCGGGGCCGGGTCTCGTCGAGCGAGGTCTGCCGGGTCCGTACGAGTCCGGGCGCGTCGCCGGGTACGAGGAACAGCAGCGTCCGGGACCGGGCGAAGCCGCCGGTGTGCGCGGCGACGAGGAGCAGTCCGGCGCTGTGCCCGTCGAGCACCTGCTCCGCCTGCCCGTACAGCCGCCAGCCGGTGCCGTGCCGGGTGGCCTGGACCCCGCCCGCGCGGCCGCCGCCGGCCCAGTCGCCCACGTTGTCGGCGACGAGCCCGAGGGCGGTGGCGAGCCCGGTGCCGGGCACGGCGAGCGCGGCGGTCAGGCGGCCACCGGCGATGCGCGGGACCAGCGCGGCCTGCTGGTCCTCGGTGCCGAGGGCGGTGATCAGCGGGGCCGCGAGGCCGCTGGTGGCGAGCAGCGGGGTCGGCGCGAGCACCCGCCCCAGCTCCTCCTCGGCCAGTGCCAGCTCGGTGATCCCGGCCCCGGCCCCGCCCCGCCGCTCCGGCAGGGCGAGCCCCGGGAGCCCCAGTTCGCCGCCGAGGGTGCCCCACAGGGCGAGATCGTGCCCGCCGGGGGTGCGGACAGCGGCTTTGACGTCGTCCGGGGTGCAGCGTTCGGTGGTGAGTTCGCGCAGGGTACGGCGGATCTCCTGCTGCTCGTCGGTGAACCTGGCGTCCATACGGGCCCCTTCCTGACGGGCCGTCATGTTAGGCGGGCGGGGGCGGGATTCCCAGAGGCGGACGTCACGGTTCGAGGGGGCGACCGTCCACCCCACCTGATGTACCGTCAGCTCGCATGACCGGTGCCCATCGCAAGGCCGCCATCACGGGCATCGCCCTCTCCGACTGCGGCCGAGTGGACGAAGCCACCCCCTACACCCTGCACGCCCAGGCCGCGCGCCGCGCGCTGGCCGACGCGGGGCTCACCCCGGACGCCGTCGACGGCTTCGCGAGCGCGGGCCTCGGCACGCTCGCCCCGGTGGAGGTGGCCGAGTACCTGGGGCTCCGCCCCCGCTGGGTCGACTCGACGTCGGTCGGCGGCGCCACCTGGGAGGTCATGGCGGCGCACGCGGCGGACGCGATCGCCGCCGGGCACGCCCGCGCCGTCCTGCTCGTCTACGGTTCGACGGCCCGCGCCGACGTCAGGGCGGGGCGGCGCACGGCGAACCTGTCGTTCGGCGCGCGCGGCCCGCTGCAGTTCGAGGTCCCGTACGGCTACACGCTCATCGCCAAGTACGCGATGGCGGCCCGCCGGCACATGCACGAGTACGGCACGACGCTGGACCAGCTGGCCCAAGTGGCCGTCCAGGCACGGCAGAACGCGTCCCGGAACCCCGGCGCGATGTTCCGCGACCCCATCACCGTCGACGACGTCCTGTCCGGCCCGATGATCGCGGACCCGTTCACCAAGCTGCACTGCTGTCTGCGCTCCGACGGCGGCGCGGCGGTGCTGCTGGTGGCGGAGGAGCTGGTACGGGACTGCGCCAGGCCCCCGGCGTGGATCCTGGGCACAGGCGAGTACGTCTCGCACACCGCGATGTCGCAGTGGGAGGACTTCACCGTCTCACCGGCGGCCGTCAGCGGCCGCCTGGCCTTCGAACGGGCCGGGGTCGCCCCGGCCGAGATCGACATAGCCGAGATCTACGACGCGTTCACGTACATGACGCTGGTGACCCTCGAAGACCTCGGCTTCTGCGCCAAGGGCGAGGGCGGCGCCTTCGTGGAGAAGGGCCGCCTGCGGCACGACGGCGAGCTGCCGACCAACACGGACGGCGGCGGCCTCTCCGCCCAGCACCCCGGCATGCGCGGCCTGTTCCTGCTTGTGGAGGCGGTACGGCAACTGCGCGGCGAGGCGGGCGGCCACCAGGTGCGGCGGGCGGACGGCAGCGCGCCCGCGCTCGCGGTGGCCTCCGGCACGGGCGGCTGGTTCTGCTCGGCGGGCACGGTGGTACTGGGCCGGGACTGACCTCGAACGCCGCCTCCGAGGCACAACCGTTACTGATTGCGCACCCCACCCGATATGCCGACTCACCGCTTCCGCCCTTACCTTCGGATGCTGTGCGGGGACGTGTGATCAACGGCCGTTACCGGCTCCTGGAGACCATCGGCTCCGGCGGCATGGGCCAGGTGTGGCGCGCCCGTGACGAGGACCTCGACCGCGTCGTCGCCCTGAAACTGTTCGCCCCGCCCGACGACGTCGACGCGGCCGAGCGCCGGGAACTGGTGCGCCGCTTCCGGCGGGAGGCGCGGGCGGTGGCGGCGCTGTCCAGCGAGCACGTGGTGACGGTCCACGACCACGGCACCGACACCGCGACCGGCGCGCCCGTCCCCTACCTGGTCATGGAGGTGATCGACGGCGAGTCGTTGCAGGAGATCCTGCGGCGCGAGGTGCGCCTCCCCGTCGAGCGAGCCCTGGCCCTGGCCCGCCAGGCCGCGCTCGGCCTCGCCGCCGCGCACCGGGCGGGCATCGTCCACCGGGACATCAAGCCCGCGAACCTCATGGTCACCCCGGCCGGCACCCTCAAGATCCTCGACTTCGGGATCGCCGCGTTCCTGGAGGGCACGGAGGCGGCGACCCGCCTCACCCGCACGGGGGCGCTGCCGCTCGGGAGCGTGCTCTACATGGCCCCGGAACGGTTCCGCCAGGACCCGGCCGACGCCCGCACCGACCTCTACGCACTCGGCTGCGTCCTGTACGAGTGCCTGGTGGGCCGCCCCCCGTTCACGGGCCCGGCGGCCGGGGTCATGTACAACCACCTGCACGACACCCCAATGCCGGTCAGCCGCATACGGGCCGAAGTCCCGACGCCGGTCGACGGGTTGATCGCCGCGCTCCTGTCGAAGAGCCCGGAGGACCGCCCGGGGGACGCGGCGGAGGTGACGACGACACTGGAAAAGCCACGGCCCCCGACCCCGACCCCGGCCACACCGCCCCCATCACCGGCCCCACCGAACCCGGCCCCGCAACCACCCCCGGCCCGCACCCCCGGAGCCGAGCCCCGCCTCGCCCGCGCAAGCGCAAGCGCAAGCGCACGCGCCCCGCGTCGCCGGGCCCGTCGGCGCCGGCTGCTCCTCGGTGTCGTCTCGCTGATCTGTGTCGGTGCCGGGGTGGCGGTGCCCGTAGCGATGCGGGACGAGGGGCAGAGCCCCCCGAGGCGGCCCGTAGGAGCGATGCCCCCGGCCGCGGCGGGCACCCCGTTCCGTATCGCCGTCACGGGCACGACCGCCGGACACCCCGACACCCGGGCCGTGCGACAGGCCCTGGACGACTACGCCGGGTCTCTCCCCCTGGAGGCGGTGGCCGTACCGCCCCCGGAGGGGACCGCGCACGAGTACGCCGACGTCATCGCACTCATCGGAACCGAGCCCCGCTCCCCCGGCTTCCCGCACGACGCCCCGGCCCTGCGCACCTGCCGGCCCCCCGCGACGGAGCGGCCGACCGGCCGGACCGGCTCACCCGGCCTGGTCGAGCAGTTCGCCTCCTACCTGGAACGCGGCTTGCGCACACGAAGGCTGCTGGCCCCCGACGCCAAGGCCCTCGCACCGCTGGCGAGCCGGTTCAGCGCGGACCGGCGCCCCGGCCACGCCTACACGACGTACGGATCACCACCCCGCGCCCAGAGCGGGGCCGAGTTGCGCGCCCTCCTCGACCGGGCCGCCCCCGACACCGTCTACCTCGCCGACCAGTCGAACCAGCAGGCGGACGTCACCGCCCTGCGCGAAGCCGGCTACCGGGGCCGCGTCGTCCTGGCCCCGAACGACCGGGACGGCTGCCGTCCCCCCAGCGACACCGGCCTGACCGAGGACGAGGACAAGCGGGTCTACCGCTTCCGCACCACCTCGAACGCCCCCTTCCGCGAGGGCGAGTGCCTGCAGGATCCCGCCTGGTGCGACCGGGTCCGCCCCCTGATGACGCACCCGGGCGCGCTGGAGGAGTACGAGGCCGCGCAAGCGGTCATAGCGGCGTTCCGCACGGCGGCGCCCGACGCCACGGACCCCGCGGACGTCCGCCGCCACCTGAAGGCCGCCCTCCCCGCCGCCCGCGTCAACGGCCTCCAGGGCGACTACACCCTCGGCTCCCTGGGCGACACCGCCACCCGCCCCGCCTGGGTCGACCGCCGCACGGACGGCACCTGGACGACACTCGGCACCG
Organism: Streptomyces sp. NPDC016845; assembly: GCF_044332585.1. Taxonomy (NCBI): domain Bacteria; kingdom Bacillati; phylum Actinomycetota; class Actinomycetes; order Kitasatosporales; family Streptomycetaceae; genus Streptomyces; species Streptomyces sp. NPDC016845. Next base: position 33,155 of record NZ_JBIRPI010000021.1, read on the forward strand.
TGGCGTCCCTGACCCGCACGTGACCGCGCCACCCACCAGCCACAATCGACGCATGGAACCCGAACCCGACCTGCATCCCTTGCTGAGGACCCTCCGCGTCTGGGACACGGACCTGCCGTCCTTCGACCCGGCGGCCGCCCCCGGGACCCCGCTCCAGCTCTTCGCGGAGTGGTTCGCGGCAGCGGTCGCCGCGGGCCAGACCGAACCGCACACCCCGACGCTGGCCACCACGGACACCCACGGCGACCCCGACGCCCGTACGGTGATGCTGCACGGCGCCGACGCCCGCACCCTCCACTTCGCCTCGCACGACACCAGCGCGAAAGGCCGCCAGCTCGCCGCGCACCCGTACGCCGCGCTGCACTTCTACTGGCCGGTGCAGGGCCGCCAGATCCGGCTGCGCGGCCCGGTCCGCACCGCGTCCCCCGAGATCGCGCACGCGGACCTGCACGCCCGCTCGACCGGCGCCCTGGCCTCGGCCCTGACCGGCCACCAGAGCGAACACCTGCCGTCCCACGACGAACTGGTACGCGCCTCGGAGGCGGCGTGGGACCGGGCGAAGCGCGACCCGGACGCGCCCGTGCCGTCGTGGACGGTGTACGAACTGGAGCCGCGGGAGGCGGAGTTCTTCCAGGGCGACGCGAGCCGCCGCCACGTACGCCTGAGATACGCGTACGGCGACGACGCCGGCTGGACCAGGGAGCTCCTCTGGCCCTGAACCCGGCGGAACCCGGCGGAACCCGGCAGCGGCCTCAAGCCCGCCGCTCGACCGGCCGGAAGACAGGCACGGCGAACCCGCCCTCGCTCCCGCCCCCGCCCTCCTCCCTCCGAAAGGCGACCCGCAGCTCCATCCCCACCCGAAGCTCCCCCTCCCCGCACTCCACGACCTCGGTCATCATCCGGGGCCCTTCGGCGAGGTCCACGACGGCGGCCACGTACGGGGTGCGCTCGCCGAAGGGCGGCAGGTCGTTGCGGTGGACGACGGACCAGGTGTAGAGCACGGCCCGCCCACTGGCGGCCTGCCACCGGACGACGTCGGGGTCGTCGTTCCAGCAGTACGGGCAGAACTCGCGCGGGTAGTGATGCGCGCGCCCGCACGCGTCGCATCGCCGCAGCAGCAACCGCCCCTCGGCGCAGGCGTCCCAGTAGACCCGCGTGAAGGCATCGGCCTCGGGAACGTCGGAACGCGCCGCCGTCGAGCCCATCAGAACAACCCCAGCGCGGCGTCGAGCGACCAGCTCTGCCAGGACAGCGCGAACAGCGCGACGACCGAGATGAGCGCCATCATCGCGTTCTGCCCCTGCTCGGCCCAGTCATGGATCATGAGCGTGAAGTACAGGAGATTGAGCAGCAGCCCGCCCACGAGCGCGACGGGGGTCAGGAACCCGGCCACGAGCCCCAGCCCCAGGGCGAGCTCGGCGTAGACGACGACGTACGCCATGGTCCTCGGCCGGGGTTTCACGACGACGTCGAACCCGCCGCGGACGACGTTCCAGCGATGTTTTTCCGCCACGTCCACCGCCCAGGCGATCCCGGTGCCGCGCTCGAACCACTCCTTCTTGTCCTTGTGCCGCCAGCTCTCCAGCCACCACAGGCCGAGGCCGATGCGGAGCACGGCGAACCATTCGGCGCCGCTGAGCCCTATCGCGTCCATGCGCGTCAGCCGCCTCCCGCCAGGTGAAGGAACCGCCATTTCTGACGGTACGTCAGTTCAGCGCAACGGCGCCGGGCGCGCAAGAGCGGGCACGCACACCCGCCCTCCCCCGTGATCGATTCGCAACCGATTCCGGTCTTGGCCGAGACCCATCAAGTAAGCGCGCGATTACGCTCCCGCACATGACCGCCCCCACACCTCCACAGTCCGCCCGCAGCCATGAACGTCCGCCCGTGTACGTGATCGGCGGCGGACCAGGCGGCCTGGCGGCGGCCGCCGGACTGAAGGCGCACGGCGTACGGGCCGTGGTCCTGGAGAAGTCCGACCGGGTCGGCGCCTCCTGGCGCCGCCACTACGACCGCCTCCACCTGCACACCACGCGCCGCCTCTCCGCCCTCCCCGGGCTGCCGATGCCGCGCCGCTTCGGCCGCTGGGTGGCCCGCGACAACGTCGTGCGCTACCTGGAGAAGTACGCCGAGCACCACGACCTGGAGGTGGTGACCGGGGTCGAGGTCACCCAGGTCGACCGCGCGCCCGACGGCGCCGGCTGGCTCCTGCGCGCGACCGGCGGCCGGGAGCTGACGGCGACCGCCGTGGTGGTCGCCACCGGCTACAACCACACCCCGCGCCTGCCCGACTGGCCGGGCGCGTCCTCGTTCACCGGGAAGCTGCTGCACGCGAGCGAGTACCGCGCCCCCGGCCCGTACGCGGGTCAGGACGTGCTGGTCGTCGGCGTCGGCAACACCGGGGCGGAGATCGCCGTGGACCTGGCCGAGGGCGGTGCCGCGCGCGTCCGCCTGGCCGTGCGCACAGCGCCGCACATCGTGCGCCGCTCCACGCTCGGCTGGCCGGCCCAGCGCACCGGCATCCTCTGCCGTCGCCTGCCGGTACGGCTGGTCGACCGGATGGCCCGCCCGCTGGCGAAGCTGAGCGTGCCGGACCTCTCGGCGCGGGGTCTGCCGCGCCCCGGGACGGGCCTGTACTCGCGGGCCCGCGCGGGCGCCATCCCGGTGCAGGACGTGGGCCTCGTAGCGGCGGTGCGCGCGGGCAGGGTCGAACCCGTGGCGGCGGTCGAGTCCTTCGAGGACGCGGACGTGCTCCTCTCCGACGGCACCCGGCTGACCCCGGACACGGTGATCGCGGCAACGGGCTACGACCACGGCCTGCACCCCCTGGTGGGCCATCTGGACGTCCTGGACCCGGCGACCGGCCGCCCCCGCCCCCACGGCCGCCGCACCCTGCCCTCCGCCCCCGGCCTCTACTTCACCGGCTATACGAACCCGATCAGCGGCATGCTCCGCGAGCTGGCCCTGGACGCGGACCGCATAGGCAAGGCGCTGGCGAAGTCGGCACACTAGGGCCGGGCCCGCCTTTACCTTCACGCCTGTTCCTGACGGAGCGTCAGTTAAGTAACCTGACTTGGCGTCAGTTACTTCTCGTCGTCGCTGTCACACAGGAGCGGGCGGACCGATGCTTGGATCGACATACGGCACCCTGACCACCGGCTCCCGCCGGGCCCGCGTGATCGCCTGCGGTGAGCGCCCCGGCCCCGCCGTGCACGGCACGACCGGCACCGACGACCGCGACGTGAGCGGCCGCCCCCTGCACCGCGACGTACCGGACCTGGACCGGTTCTTCCGCCCCGAGACGGTGGCCGTGGTGGGGGCATCGGACGCGGAGGGCCGCCCCAGCACGGGCATCACGCGCCAGCTGACGCGCTGGGCGGAGCGGGTTGGCGCACGCCTGTACCCGGTGCACCCGACGCGCGAGACCGTCTTCGGCATCCCCTGCTCCCCGTCCGTGCCGGAACTGCCGGTCCAGGTCGACCTGGCGGTGCTCCTGATCGCCGACCCGCTCCCGGTGATCGAGCAGCTGGCGGACGCGAAGGTCAGGTTCGCGGTGGCCTTCGCCTCGGGCTTCGCGGAGACCGGCGACGAGGGCGCGGCCGCCCAGAGGCGAATGGCCGAAGCGGTCGGACGCTCGGGCATGCGCCTCCTCGGCCCGAACACCAACCTCAACGCCTTCGAGCACTTCCGCGACGATCTCGAGGGCCCGGCGATCGCGCTCATCACGCAGTCGGGCCACCAGGGCCGCCCCGTCTTCGCCCTCCAAGAGCTGGGCATCCGCCTCTCGCACTGGGCCCCGACGGGCAACGAGGCCGACCTGGAGACGGCCGACTTCATCTCCTACTTCGCGCGGCAACCCGAGGTCGGCGCGGTAGCCGCCTACATAGAGGGGCTGAAGGACGGCCGCTCCTTCCTGCTGGCCGCCGACCGGGCCGCACGCGAGGGCGTGCCCGTGGTGGCGGTGAAGGTGGGCCGCACGGAGACGGGCGCCCGCACGGCCGCCTCGCACACCGGAAAGCTGACGGGCGCGGACACGGTGGTGGACGCGGCGATGCGCCAGTTCGGCGTGGTCCGCGTGGACGGCCTGGACGAACTCCAGGACACGGCGACGCTCCTGGCCCGCGCGCGGCCACCGCAGGCGGAGGGCGTGGCCGTCTACTCCATCTCCGGCGGCACGGGAGCCCACTTCGCGGACCTGGCGACAGCGGCGGGCCTACAGCTCCCGCCCCTTTCGGAAGCCGTCCAGTCCGAGCTGCACCAATGGATCCCCGGCTACCTGGACGTGACGAACCCGGTGGACAACGGCGGGCACCCGGTCGGCGACTGGCGAGGCCGAAAGATCATCGACGCGATACTCTCCGACCCCTCCATAGGCGTCCTGATCTGCCCGATAACGGGCCCTTTCCCCCCGATGAGCGACAAGCTGGCGCAGGACCTGGTGGAAGCGGCCGAGCACACGGACAAACAGATCTGCGTCGTATGGGGCTCCCCGGTCGGCACCGAGCGGGCCTATCGCGAAACGCTCCTCGGCTCGCCCCGGGTGGCGACCTTCCGCACGTTCGCCAACTGCATCACGGCGGTCCGCGCCTACCTCACCCACCACCGCTTCACCGCCGCCTACCGCTCCCCCTTCGACGAGGCGCCGCGCACCCCGTCCCCGTCCTTCCGCAAGGCACAGGCCCTGATGCGCCCCGGCAGGCAGCTCAGCGAACACGCGGCGAAACAACTGCTGCGGGCGTACGGCATCCGCGTACCGCGCGAACAGCTGGTGACCAGCGCGGCGGCGGCCGTGCGCGCCGCCTCCCTGGTCGGCTACCCGGTGGTGATGAAGGCCTCGGCGCCGCAGCTCGCGCACAAGTCGGAGCTGGGCCTGGTCAAGATCGGCCTGACGTCGGCGAGCCAGGTCAGGGACGCCTACCGCGACCTGACCGACATCGCCCGCTACGAGGGCATGGAGCTGGACGGCGTCCTGGTCTGCCAGATGATCGAGCGCGGGGTGGAGATGGTCGTAGGGGTGACGCACGACGACCTGTTCGGCCCGACCGTGACCGTGGGCCTGGGCGGCGTACTGGTGGAGGTCCTGCGGGACACGGCGGTGTGCGTTCCCCCCTTCACCGAACACCAGGCACGCGCGGCGCTCGACCGGCTACGGGGCCGCGCCCTCCTCGACGGGGTGCGGGGAGCCCCGCCCGCGGACATGGACGCACTGGTCGAGGTGGTCCTGCGCATACAGCGCATGGCGCTGGAGCTCGGCGACGAGTTGGCGGAGCTGGACATCAACCCGCTGATGGTCCTGGAACGCGGCCAGGGCGCGGTGGCCCTGGACGCGTTGGCCGTCTGCCACTGACGCGAGGAAGCAGACCCCGTATGGACCCGCAGGTACTGCACACCACGGAGAACAACGTCTCCTGGATCACGCTGAACCGCCCGGAGGTCATGAACGCGGTCACCTGGACCCAACGCGAACGCGTCATAGAGCTACTGGAGGAAGCCTCCGCGACCCACGCCGTCCGCGCGGTGGTCCTGACGGCGACGGGAAAGGGCTTCTGCGCGGGCGCGGACCTGCGCGACACACCACCACCCACCACCCCACGCGTCACGGGCGACGTCTCCCGCACGATCCGCCAGGGAGCCCAGCGCCTGATCGCCGCGGTGCTCGACTGCGAGAAGCCGGTGCTGGCGGCGGTCAACGGCACGGCGGCCGGCCTGGGCGCGCACCTGGCGCTCGCCTGCGACCTGGTCCTGGCGGCGGAGTCGGCCCGCTTCATCGAGGTCTTCGTCCGCCGCGGCCTGGTCCCCGACGGCGGCGGCGCCTACCTGCTCCCCCGCCTGATAGGCCCGCAGCGCACAAAAGAGCTGATGTTCTTCGGCGACGCGCTACCGGCCACCGAGGCGGAACGGATGGGCCTGGTCAACAGGGTCGTACCGGACGCGGACCTGCCGAAGAGGGCACGCGAGTGGGCGGAGCGCCTGGCGACGGGCCCGACCCGCGCCCTGTCCCTCACCAAGCGGCTGGTCGACGCGTCGCTCTCCACGGACCGGGCCACGGCGTTCGCCGCGGAGGCGGCGGCGCAGGAGCTGAACATGAACACGCTCGACGCGAACGAGGGAGTGGCGAGCTTCAGGGAGCGCCGCCCCCCGCGCTTCGGGGGCCACTGAACTTCTACCCCCAACGGCCCTTCCCATCTGATGCCCCGTCAGTTCTACTGCTGCACATGATGGGACACGCGGGCATGGCGGCCACGGTCGTCCGCTACCTCAGGTCGGTCGGCTCCCCCACCACGGCGGGCCCGGTGGACGCCCTCCCCCGCCCCGACCTGCGAGCGGTCGGCGACGACGAACGCGCTCCGGTGGACCCGGCCGAGTTCCGCCGGGTCCTGGGCACGTTCGCGACGGGCGTCACGATCATCACGGCGGCGCTCCCCGACGAGAGCCCGGCCGGTTTCGCCTGCCAGTCCTTCGCGTCGCTCTCCCTGGACCCGCCGCTGGTGGCGTTCATGGTGGCGCGTACGTCGACGACGTGGCCGCGGATCGCCCGCGCCGGCGCCTTCTGCGTCAACGTACTGAGCGCGAACCAGGACGAGCTGTGCAGGGCGTTCGCCGTCAGCGGGGCGGACAAGTACGCGGGCGTCGGCCACAGCGCGGCCCCGGTGTCGGGCGCACCGAGGCTCGACGGGGCGGCGGCGTGGATCGACTGCGCGATCCACGCGGTCCACACGGGCGGCGACCACCTGATCGTGGTGGGCAGGGTCACGGCCCTGGGCACGCACGAGGAGGACCGCACCCCGCTCCTCTTCCACCGGGGCCGCTTCACGCGCCTCAGCGACTGACGAGCGCACCCCGCCGGATGACGAGCGACATGAGAGCGGCAACGGCACACAACGCCCCGGCGGCGTACCAGACGACGTCATAGGCCCCGAAGACATCCCGCGCGAGCCCACCGAGAAAAGCCACGACAGCGGCCCCCACCTGATGAGAGGCGAGCACCCACCCGAAGACGATGGCGCTGTCCTCCCCATAATGCTCACGGCACAAGGCGATGGTCGGCGGCACGGTGGCCACCCAGTCGAGCCCGTAGAAGACGACGAAGAACACCATGGGCGGATGGACGCTGGGCGCGAGAAGAACCGGCAGGAACAGCAGCGATATCCCCCGCAGGGCGTAATACCCGGCGAGCAGCCGCCGCGCCTCGAACCGGTCGGTGAACCACCCGGAAGCGACGGTGCCGACGATGTCGAAGACCCCGATGACGGCGAGCAACGAGGCGGCGGCGGGCACCGGCATGCCGTGATCGTGAGCGGCGGGCACGAAGTGCGTCTTGACGAGCCCGTTGGTGGAGGCGCCGCAGATGGCGAAGGTCCCGGCAAGCAGCCAGAACGGCCCCGTACGAGTTGCCTTGAGAAGCACCGTGACGGCCCGCCGGGCGGCTCCGGAAACCGGAGCGGGCTTGGCGACGAACTCAACGGCCCCATAAGGCGCGACGCCGGCATCAGCAGGATGATCCCGGAGGAACAACCAGACGAACGGCACGACGGAAACAGCCGCGATCGCAACAGTGACGGCGGCGGGCCGCCACTGGTGCTCCTCGACGATCCAGGCCAGCAGAGGCAGGAAGATCAACTGCCCGGAGGCACCAGCGGCAGTCAACAACCCGGTGACGAGCCCACGCCGCGCGACGAACCACCGATTGGTGACGGTGGCGGCGAACGCGAGGGCCATGGCCCCGCTGCCGAGCCCGACGAGCACCCCCCAATACAACACAAGCTGCCAGGCCGCACTCATCCAGACGGTCAGCAACGACCCGACCGCGATGACGACAAGAGCGAGAGCGACAACCCGCCGGATTCCGAACCGGTCCATCAGAGCGGCGGCGAACGGAGCGGTGACCCCGTACAACGCGAGGTTGACGGAGACGGCGAACCCGATGGTCCCGCGCGACCAGCCGAAGTCGTCGTGAAGGGGCTCGATGAGCAGTCCGGGCAGTGAGGCGAAGGCGGCGGCGCCGATGATCGTCACAAAGGTGACAGCGGCGACGGACCAGGCCCGATGGGGCCGCCGCCGCCCGAGGGAAGACCGACCGACCGAAGGCCCCTGCTGCGTCTGCGTAGTCACGGACAGAGGCTCCCCCACCGCCCACCCCCGATCCAGTGGCCCGAGTGCCACCCTTCGCTAGGATCGGGCCATGCACCGTGTAGCAGTACTGGCCCTGGACGGAGTGATCCCGTTCGAACTGGGCATCCCGCAACGCATCTTCGGCCGCGCGAGGAAGAACGGCGCCCCCGCCTACTCCGTCATCACCTGCGCGGTCCGCGCGCCGGGCCCGGTGCGCACGGACGCGGACTTCGCGATCCTCCTGGAACACGGCCCCGAGGCCCTGGCCGAGGCGGACACAGTGGTCATCCCGGCCTCCTACGAACTGGGCGAGGTCTACGAGGAGGGCCGTCTGACCCCGGACCTCGAGAGGGCGATGGCCCGCATCCGTCCGGGCACGCGCCTGGTGTCGATCTGCACGGGCAGCTGGGTCCTGGCGGCGGCGGGCCACCTGGACAACCGCCCGGCGACGACGCACTGGGCGGACGCGGCAGCCTTCCAGCGCATGTTCCCCGCGGTCCGGGTCGACCCGGACGTCCTCTTCATCGACGACGGCGACGTACTGACCTCCGCCGGAGTAGCCGCGGGCATCGACCTGTGCCTCCACATCGTGCGCCGCGACCACGGAGCGGCCGTGGCCAACGATGTGGCCCGCCGCACAGTGGTCCCCCCGCACAGAGACGGCGGCCAGGCCCAGTTCGTCCGGCGCCCGGTCCCGGAACCGAGCCTGGCGACCACCACGAGAGCCCGGGCCTGGGCCCTGGCCCACCTCCACGCCCCCATCCAGCTGCGCGACATGGCGGCACAGGAATCCATGTCGGTCCGTACGTTCACACGCCGCTTCCGCGAGGAGGCCGGCATCAGCCCCGGCCAGTGGCTCACACAACAGCGCGTGGAACGGGCCCGTCACCTGCTGGAGACATCGGCCCTCTCGATCGACCAGGTGGCCCGGGACGCGGGCTTCGGCACGGCCCAGTCGATGCGCCAGCACCTGCAAGCAGCGCTGGGAGTGACACCGACGACCTACCGCAGAACGTTCAGGGCGGCAACAGACGCCTGAGGAACCCGCGTCAGAACGTGAGAACCCCCCGGGCAACCCGCCCGCCCAGGGCATCCGCCACAGCGGCCTCGAACTCCTCGACCGGATAGACCCGGGTGACCAGCTCATCCAGTAACAGCCGCCCCTCCTGGTACAGCTCGGCGTACAGCCGGATGTCCCGCTGCGGCCGGGACGACCCGTACCGGCAGCCGAGCACCGACTTGTCGAGGAACAACGCGGCAGGCACGAACGACGCCTCCGCGTCAGCGGCCGGCATCCCGAGCAGCACGGCCTGTCCATGCCGATCGAGCAGGTCGATGGCGGCCCGCACGAGCTCGACCCGCCCCACACACTCGAAGACGTGATCGGCCCCGTCCGCCAGGACACCCCGGACGTCCCCCACATCGCTCAGAAAATCAGTGGCCCCGAACTGCCGGGCAACGTCTTCCTTCCCCGGGTTGGAGTCAACGGCCACCACCCTCAACGCCCCGGCGATCCGGGCCCCTTGCAGAACGTTGAGCCCTACGCCCCCCGCCCCGATGACGACGACGGAGTCCCCCCGGTCGACCCGCGCCCGGTTCAGCACGGCCCCCACCCCGGTCAGCACCCCGCACCCGATCAACGCGGCGGAGGTCAGCGGAATCTCCTTGGGGATCTTTACCGCCTGCACGGCTTTGACCACGGTCCGCTCGGCGAAGGCGGAGTTGGAGGCGAACTGATAGACGCCCTCCCCGCCCCGCGAGAACGGCTGCCCCGGCGCCCCGATCGCCTTCCGGCACATGGTGGGCCGCCCCCGGTCGCATTCGCCGCAGGTCCCGCAGTTGGCGAGCGTGGAGAGGGCGACATGGTCCCCCACCCCCACATGCGTGACGCCGCCCCCCACCGCCTCGACGACCCCGGCCCCCTCATGCCCGAGCACGACAGGCCGAGGAAACGGAATCGTCCCGTCGACGACGCTCAGGTCGGAGTGGCAGAGCCCGGCCGCGACGACCCGGACCAGCACCTCCCCCGCCAGAGGCTCCCGCACCTCGAGGTCGTGCACCACATGAACCCGCCGCCCGTCGAACAGGACACCCTTCACGGCTACGCCTCCCTGGGCAGACCGAGCACCCGCTCGGCGATGATGGTGCGCTGGATTTCGTCGGACCCGCCATAAATGGTGTCGGCGCGACTGAAGAGAAAAAGCCGCTGCGCCTCCCCGAGCTCATAGGGCTTCTCAACAGACCAATCAAGAGCCGAAACACCCCCCGCGGCCCCCTGAACCCGAAGAGCGAGCTCCCCAAGCCGCTGGTGCCACCGCCCCCAGAGCAGCTTGGAAACACTGGAGCCCCCCTCAACAACCCCTCCGCCCAGCATCCGCAACGAGTTCCACCGCATGACCCGCAGCTCACTCCACAACCGCACGCACTCCCCACCCACCACGGAATCCTCGACGACCCCGCTTTCGACAGCCACCCGGACAACCCGCCGCAACTCCTCCTCGAACCCGACCTGCTGCGCGAGCAGGGAAACCCCCCGCTCGACCCCGAGCAGCCCCATGGCGACGGGCCACCCGCCCCCCACTTCCCCCACAACGTCCTCGGCAACGGCCCCGTCGAAGAAGACCTCGTTGAACTCACAGACCCCGGTGATCTGCCGAATGGGCCGCACATCGATCAGCCCGGGCTGATCCATGGGAACAAGCAGAAAGGACAGCCCCCGGTGGCGCCGGGACCCGGCCTCCGTACGGGCGAGCACAAAACACCAGTCGGCTTCGCGCGCGAGCGAAGTCCACACCTTCTGCCCGCTGACTCTCCACCGCCCGTCCGGCCCCCGCACGGCAGCGGTCCGCACCGAAGCGAGGTCGGACCCGGCCCCGGGCTCGCTGTACCCCTGGCACCACAGCTCCTCCCCCCGCGCGATACCAGGGAGAAACCGCTGCATCTGCGGCTCACTTCCATGGGCCAGCAACGTAGGCGCCAGCAGATTCTCCCCGATATGCCCGCACCGCCCGGGCGCCCGGGCCCGCGCGTACTCCTCGGCCCAGACGACCTGCCGAGTCGGACTCCCCACCCGATTCCCGAACCCCTCCCTCCCCCACCCGAGCCCGATCCACCCACCCCGCCCGAGCTCCCGCTCCCACTCCCTCCGCTCCGCGACGCACACATGCTCCTCACCGGGCCCGCCCCGCCCGACAACCCCGGCGAAGGCCGCTCCCCCAAGGCGCGAGCCAAGCCACTCCGCGGCCTCCCCCCGAAAGCCGGCGTCCTCATCCCCGAAACGGAACTCCACACCCCACCACCCCGCCCCTCACTGATTGGGCCGCTCTCCGGCCCCGGCGGCCCGAGCCATCTCCTCCACCTCCGCGAGCATCGGCATAGGATCGCTCCCCACGGCCGACGGCAGAATCTCGGCGATCCGCTCGGGAGTCCATTTCCCGTCCGCGTAAACGGCCCGCAGCTCCCGGGGCTGAGCCCACACAGCGATCTTCGGCCCGGCAACGGTGTAGACCTGCCCGGTGATCCCGGCCTCCCGAGCCGGGTCGCTCAGCAGATAAACGACGAACGCGGCAACATCCTCAGGCTCCCCGATCTCCTTCAACTCCACGGGAACATTGGCCGACATCCGCGTACGGGCAACAGGCGCGACCGCATTGGCCAGCACCCCGTACTTGTGCAACCCCAGAGCAGCGCTGCGCACCAACGAGATGATCCCGCCTTTCGCGGCGCTGTAATTGGCCTGGGCAACGGAGCCTTGATGATTGCCGCTGGTGAACCCCACCAGCACACCCCCGCCCTGCTTCCGCATGACAGCCGAAGCAGCCCGGAAAACAGTGAAGGTGCCCTTCAGATGAGTGGCGACAACGGGATCCCACTCCTCTTCGGACATATTGAAAAGCATCCGCTCCCGCAAGATCCCGGCAACACAGACAACCCCGTCGATCCGCCCGAACTCCTGAACCGCCACATCGACAACACGCTGTCCACCACCCATCGTGGATACGTCGTCGGCAACGGCGACGGCGACCCCACCCGCCGCCTCGATCTCCTTGACGACCCCCGCCGCGACATCGGAGGTGGGCTCGGCCCCTTCCACGCTGACCCCGTAGTCGTTGACGACTGTTCTCGCCCCCTCCGCGGCACACGCGAGCGCGACCGCCCGCCCGATGCCACGCCCGGCGCCCGTCACGGCGATGACCTTGCCGGCCAGGAAGTTCCCCACGTCCGTCCCCTTCCCGCCGTTTCTGACGGCCCGTTAGGTTTACCGACGGTCCAGATTCTACGGCCCGTCAGATACGGGTACACAAGACCCGGGAGGCCTTCGATGCCACTGCCCGCCGAGTTCCACGAGATCGCGAAGCGCGTGAACAACTGGGGCCGTTGGGGAGGGGCCGACGAGAAGGGAACCCTGAACCTGATCACGGACAGCACGGTCCTCCAAGCGGCGGCAGAGATCCGCACAGGCCGCAGGGTCCCCCTGGCCCTCCCCCTCGAGGAGGGCGGCGTCCAGTCGGGGCTGATCCCGGGCCGGATCAACCCGCACCACACGATGGTCCAGATCAACCAGCAGATCTTCGGCCCGGACACGGTCGCGACCAGCGACGACTCGGTGACGATGGGGCTGCAGGCGGCGACGCACTGGGACGCGCTGCCCCACGTCTCGCACTCGGGCCACCTCTACAACGGCCGCCCGGCGGACACGATCACGGCGCACGGCGGCGCGGAGTTCAGCGGCATCGACAAGGCCGGGTGCGTCGTCTCACGAGGCGTGCTCCTCGACGTGGCGGCGGCGAAGGGCCTGGACCGCCTCCCGGGCGACCACGCGGTGACGCCCGAAGACCTGGACGAGGCGGCGGAGTTCGGCCGGGTGACGGTCCGCGCGGGCGACATCGTGCTGGTCCGCACGGGCCAGATCCAGGTGTACCTGTCCGGCGACAAGCACGGCTACGCCTACCCGTCACCGGGCCTGTCGGTCCGCACCCCGGAGTGGTTCCACGCCCGCGACGTGGCGGCGGTCGCGAACGACACCCTGACCTTCGAGATCTTCCCGCCGGAGATCGAGAACCTGTGGCTCCCGGTGCACGCGCTCCACCTCGTCGAGATGGGGATGGTGCAGGGCCAGAACTGGAACCTGGAAAGTCTGTCCACAGCCTGTGGAGAAGAGAACCGCTACGCGTTCTTCCTCTCGGCGATGCCGGAGCCGTTCAAGGGCGCGACCGGCACCCCGATGGCCCCGGTGGCGGTGCTCTGAGACCGCGCCAGAGCACCTCCACGGCATGCACGACCCGAACTTCGCCGAGGGCCCCCGTCACAAGGGCCCTCGACGTCCCCTCGCAGCGAATCGCTGACCATAAGCGTGATTAAACGGACACTCGACGTCAACACCCGTCCGGGTATTTGCGGTTAATGCGCCAATCCTCCGACCGCGCACAGAAGCACGGCAAGGGGGCGGACCCGGCGCACACGACACCGCCCCGGGCCACCGCACCCGGTCAGACGGCCTCGAACGCCGCCCCGCCATAGGCACCCACGCCACCGACGACGGCCCCCGCACACCGATCGAGCTCGCACCAGATGGCTTTGCCGCCGCCCTCGGACCGCCAGCCCCACCGGTCGGCCAGCCCTTCGACGAGCTCCAGACCCCGTCCGTTGGTCTCCTCGCGGTCCGCGTGCCGGGGCAGGGGCGGCCGGGCGCTGGCGTCGGCGACCTCGACGCGGACGGTGCCGGGACACTGCTCCTGGACGCCGGGCAGCACCATGCGAAGGACGGCGGGCCGGCCGGTGTGCACGACGGCGTTGGTGACCAGTTCGGAGACGAGCAGGATCAGCGTCTCGGCCAGCGGCTCGTCGTCCTGTATCCCGGAACCGGCGAGGCGGGACCGCACCCACCTGCGGGCCCGTCCCACTTCCGCGGGGTCCGCCCCGACATCCAACTGAACCTGAAGCACCTGCACCGCTCACACCATCCGAATCCGGCGGGACCGTTGGAGTTCTGCCTCGCGCCACTGACCATCCTGGACACTGCCGAGGATCACAGTCCGTGATCCCGTTACTGCACAGCATGGTTGACGTACAGTCACCCCAACAAGCGCTTCGGGCATATTCCAGCACGAAGGAGTACGCGTGCGGCATACTGTGCGACGCGTCTCGCGGGGGGTCGAACAGGCGGGCATGCGGCTCCGTCCTGCGCTGCGAGCGGCACACATCCCTGGTCCCGGAGCCGCCTCTGAGGCGACACCGACACCTTCGCCGGGGTTCCGCACCACTCGCATCTGCCACAAGGTACCCGAGCCGACGGCCGACTCCGCGCCGTGACGAGCCTCCCGAAGGACACAACCCGATATCGACGCACGGTCACTGTCCGTACACCCCTCCTCAAGGCGTGCACAGGGCGGCGGCGAGCGTCTCCTCGGCGGCCCGCGCGCCGCCGCCCAACTCCGCGCGCACCCAGGCCCGCTTCAGATGCAGATGGACGTCGGCTTCCCAGGTGAAGCCCATGCCGCCGTGCACCTGGAGACAGTCGCGGGCGCCCCGCACGGCGGCCTCGTCGGCGAGCAGTCCGGCCGCGGCGATCTCGACGGGGTCCCGGGTGACGGCGGCGGCGTAGACGGCGACGCGGGCCAGCTCGACCCGTACGAGCATGTCGGCGCACAGGTGTTTTATTGCCTGGAACGCTCCGACGGGCCGGCCGAACTGCTGGCGCTGCCGGGCGTGTTGTACGGCCATGTCCAGGGTCCGTCCCGCGGACCCGAGCTGCTCGGCGGCGTACAGGAGCCGCCTCCCGCCCGGGACCGGGAGCTGGTCGCGGGACACGACATGCAACGGCGTGAGCGGATCAACCGATGCGATCGGAACGCCCCCCGCACCGCCGTCCCCCCGCACCACATCGGCCGCCCCCCTCCACGGCACAAGCCCCCCACTGGCCTCCGTCACCACCACCTCCCCCCGAGCCGCCCCCGCCACCTCCCCGGCGGCGAGGAACGTGGCCACGACCGGGCCCGGCAGCAGCGCCCGCCCACACTCCTCGAACACCACGACGGCCTCGGGAAGGCCGAGCCCGGTGCCGCCCTCCGCCTCGGGCAGGCAGAGCGAGAACAGCCCCGCCGCGCCGAGCTCCCGCCACAGAGCACGGTCGAGTACGGGCCGCTCCACCGTCCTGCGCAGAGCGTCCCGCCCGAACCGCCGTGCGAGCAGCCCCCGCATCCCGTTCCGCAAGTCGACCTGCTCGGCCGACAGCCGGAAGTCCACGTCAGCCCCCTCCCCCGGCCACCGGCCCCTTGGGCAGCCCGAGAATGCGCTCGGCGACGATGTTCCGCTGGATCTGCGACGTCCCGGCGGCGATGGTGTACGACAGCGACGACAGCCGGTCGAGCGTCCACTCCTGCCCGACGTCCAACGCGGCGGCACCCCCGAGCACCCCGGCGGCCACCTCGTACAGCCGCTGCCGCGCATGCGAGTACCGCAGCTTGAAGACGGACCCGCCGACGCCCGGCACACCCCCGCCGGCCTGCGCCTCGCTCACGTTCCACTGGGTGAGCCGCCACAGGGCCCCGAACTCCGCGCTCAGCAGGGCGAGTTCACGCCGCAGCACGCCATCGTCCCACCGCCCGCTCTTCCGGGCATGGGCGGCCAGCTCGCCAAGGACCCGCCGGCAGGCGACGACCTCCCCCACGAACGCCGTCCCGCGCTCGAACGACAGGGTCACCATCGTGACGCGCCACCCGTCGTTCTCGTCTCCGACCCGGTTGCCGACGGGCACCCGTACGTCGTCGAGGAACATCTCCGCGAACTCCGTGGACCCGGCGAGCGTCCGCAGCGGCCGCACGGTGATCCCGGGCGCGTCCATCGGCATGGCCAGCCAGGAGATGCCGCGGTGTTTGGGCGCGTCCGGGTCGGTGCGCACGAGCAGCTCGCACCAGTCGGCGACCTCGGCGTGGGAGGTCCAGATCTTGGAGCCGTTGACGACGTACGTGTCGCCGTCGCGCACCGCGCGCGTACGCAGGGCGGCGAGGTCGGAACCGGCGTCCGGCTCACTGAACCCCTGGCACCAGACGTCCTCCCCGCGCAGGATGGGGCCGAGCCACCGCGCCCGCTGGGCCTCGCTGCCCTCGGCGGCGACGGTCGGCCCGGCGTGCAGCAGGCCGACGAAGTTGGCGCCCACGTACGGCGCGCCCGCCTTCTCCGTCTCCTCCAGGAAGATCAGCCGGACGGTCGGCGAGGCGTCCCAGTGGACATCGCCGTACCCGGCGTCGTGCAGCCGGCGCTGCCACCCGGTGTCGTAGGCGCGCCGTCCGGGCCAGTCCCCGGGCGACGGCTTGGCGGGAAGGCCGGGCAGCACACGCCCCAGCCACTCCCGCAGCCGCACCCGGAACGCCTCTTCCTCATCGGTGTAGGTGAGGTCCATGGACGACGGGCCTACTCGCCCCGGCCGAGAGCCAGAGCCAGAGCCGGAGTGCGCATGGCGTTCCCCCGCATCGGCTTGTACACGGTCTCGTCGCCCCCTCCAGGGTCATTTCTTCCAGGTCGAGGCCGACGGCCGCGATGTCGCGCTCGAACGTGAGCGCGGCGGTTCCGTCGTGATCACTGATCACTGAGCCCCTCTACGGCACCGGGTGTCGGACCTGATGCCCCGTCAGGTGCAGGCTAGCCCCGCACCCCTGGACCGACAAGGAGCGCGGTCCTACGCTCGGGCCTAATTCTGACGCTCCGTCAGTTGTCGTACCCGGGGCGTCGGTCACTCCTTGGGGGTCACGCCATGACGCACGACACCGCACACGCCCTGGCCACCTCCCGCACCCTCTGGGAGCTGGTCGAACGCCGCGCCGCGCGCACCCCCGACCACCCGGTCCTGCTCCAGGGCGACCGGACCCTGACCTTCGGCGAGCTGCGGGACCGCTCCGAGCGCGTGGCGGCGGGGCTGCACGGCCTCGGCGTCCGTCCCGGCACGGTCGTCGCCTGGCAGCTGCCGACCCGCATCGAGACGGCCCTGCTCTCCTTCGCGCTGGCGCGCATCGGCGCCGTCCAGACGCCCGTCATCCCGTTCTACCGGGACCGCGAGGTCGGCTTCGCGCTACGGGAGTCGAAGGCCGGCTTCTTCGCCTCCCCGGGGGTGTGGCGCGGCTTCGACCACACGGAGATGGCGCGCGGACTCGGCGCGCGCGGCGTCTTCGAGGCGTACGAGAACCTGCCCGAGGCCGACCCCTCCGTCCTGCCCGCCCCGCCCGCCTCCGGCACCACGGTCCGCTGGATCTACTGGACCTCCGGCACCACCTCCGACCCCAAAGGCGTCCTGCACACCGACCGCTCCCTGATCGCGGGCGGCTCCTGCCTCGCGCACGCGCTGCGCCTGTCCGCCTCGGACGTCGGCTCGATGGCCTTCCCCTACGCGCACATCGCGGGCCCCGACTACACGGTGATGCTGCTCCTGTACGGGTTCCCGGCGGTGATGTTCGAGCAGTTCGCGCTGCCGGACGCGCTGTCGGAGTATCGACGCCACGGCGTCACGGTCGCGGGCGGCTCGACGGCGTTCTACTCGATGTTCCTCACCGAACAACGCAAGGATCCCGGCCGGAAGCTGATTCCGACGCTGCGTCTCCTGGCGGGCGGCGGCGCGCCCAAGCCGCCCGAGATCTACCACTCCGTGGTGCGGGAGATGGGCGTCCAGCTCACGCACGGCTACGGGATGACCGAGGTCCCGATGGTCACGATGGGGGCGCCGGACGACACGGCGCACCACCTGGCGACGACGGAGGGCCGCCCGCCCGAGGGCATGGAGATCCGCGTCGTGGACGAGGCGGGCAAGGAGGTCCCGGCCGGGGTCGACGGCGCGGTCCGGCTGCGCGGGGAGGCGGTCTGCCAGGGCTATCTGGACCCGCGCCAGAACACGGACGCCTTCGACGAGGAAGGCTTCCTCGTCACCGGCGACCTGGGCCATGTCCTGCCCACCGGCCACCTCGTCCTCACCGGCCGGGCCAAGGACATCATCATCCGCAAGGGCGAGAACATCTCCGCCAAGGAGATCGAGGACCTGCTGCACCAGCACCCGGCCGTGCAGGACGCGGCGGTCGTCGGCCTGCCCGACGCGGAGCGCGGGGAACGGGTCTGCGCCGTCCTCGAACTCCGGCCGGGCGCCGGGGCATTGTCGCTGGCCGCGATCGCGACGTACTTGCGCGATCGGGGCCTGTCCACGTTCAAGCTGCCGGAACAGCTGGAGGTGCTCGACGCCCTCCCCCGCAACGAGACGCTCCGCAAGGTCCTCAAGTACAAACTGCGCGAGCGGTACGCGCGCGGGGAGGGCCGGGAGGTCACTCCGGAACGGTGAAGTACCGGGCGAAGCCCTGGACGACCTCGTCCTCGGAGATCCGTCCGTCACCGTCCGCGTCGAGCGCGGTGACGGCCGTGGCGGCGGTCTCCTCCGCGACGCCCAGCGCCTTCAGCACGCGCCGCGCCGCGTCCGCGCCGACATCCGCGCCGTCCGGGTCGGCGATCGCGATGACGGCCCGCAGGAACGGCCGCGCGATCTCCGCGAACCGCTCCGGGCTGTCCCGCAGCCGCTTCACGGCCCCGGTGACGAACTCGCCCCGGGTGACCCGCTGGTCCCCGTCCACGTCCGCGATCCCGGCCATGCCCTGCCAGAACGCCTCCGCTCCGGCGAACAGCTCCTGGCCCTTGTCGCAGCGGGCCGTCGTTCCGAACTCGGCGAGCACCGCCTTCGCCGCGACGTAGAAGTCCTCGCGGTCGATGTAGCCGTTGCCGTCCTGGTCGAAGCCGGCGAACCGGTCCGCGATCCTCCGCTCGTCCATGCGCTTGAGCCGCCTCTCACATCGCTGGTCCTGGATCATGGGGCCTGTCACCAGGGAGCGTACGTCGGACCGGGCACGCCGGGCCGGGTCAGGCCGACATCGGCTCCGCCTCGTCGTCCACCGCCGCCGCGACGTCCGGGTAGCACTCGAAGAGGCGTCGGACGCCGAGGGCGCCGAGGACACGGTTCACGTGCGAGCCGTCGACCGCGCCCTGCGCCGGGAGTATCAGGCGCAGCCTGCCCTGGCAGGAGCGCATCAGCCGACGGGCGGCGACGAGGACACTGACCCCGCTGGAATCGCAGAACAGGACGTCGGAGAGGTCGAGCACGAGGCTGCGGCGGCCGTCGGCGACCGCTTCGTGGACCCGCTGGCGCAGCGCCGGTGAGGTCACGAGATCCATCTCGCCCGACACCCGCACGACGGCCCACCCGCCCCGTCCTGTCTCGCTCACGCTGAGCGTCACGCGCCACGCCTCCTCTCGCACCACCACCGAACCGGAACTGCTCATTACGTTTGCACTGCGCGGCTGCCCGGCCCGCAGCCCGCCGAAACACCCGGCGCACCCGGTTCCTTACCACCCACCAGCGTCCCACGACGCGCAATGCGGCAAAGGAGCGTGCGTTGTCGGCGCCGCGGACTACATTCGACTATTAAGGCAAGCAGTTCAGCGTCAAGCAGTTCAAAGTGCAGTGCAGCATTCAGTTCAGCATTCCAGGAGTACGGGCGGTCGGTGAGGGGGCCCCATGCCCAAGGACACTCCGTCCCGCTGGGACCGGAGGATGCAGCAGCGCCTCGCGCACGGCGAGGCCGCCGCGCTCGGCGAGCTGTACGACCGGTTCGCGTCCCTGGTGCACGGCCTCGCCCACCGCGTCCTGGAGGACGAGGAGGCGGCCGACCGGATAACCCGCGAGGTCTTCGCCCGGATCTGGGAGAACCCCGAGGCGTACGAGCCCAAGCGCGGCCCGCTGCGCTCCTTCATCGCCACGCTCGCCCACCACCAGGCCGTCCAGCTGCTGCGCCAGACCGAGTCCGCCGCCCTGGTCCGCACCGGCCTCGGCACCACCGAGGACCTGGAGCGCAAGGTCCGCCAGGCCTCCGCGGCGGCCCGCGCCGACTACATCGTGACATCGATGCCCGCCCCGCTGCGCGCCGCTCTGGAGCTCGCGTACTTCCAGCGCCGCGACTACCGCCAGACCGCCGCCGACCTCGGCGTCACCGAGGACGAGGCGCGCCGCCGCCTCCGCCTCGGACTGCAGCTGCTGTCCACGGCGCACGACAGCGGTACGCCACCGGACCGGTACGGGAGGCCGGCATGAGCGGGCCGCACGGTCCCGGCCGCTCCGGCCCCTTCGACGACGAGCCGGACCGCGGACAGTACGGCGCCGCGGACGCGCTCCGCATACCGGTCCCGCGCGTCTCCGTCGAGGACCGCGGGCCCCTCCCCGACCTACCGGCGGTGGAACCCCTCGTGCTCGAGCACCGCGTCCTCAAGTCCCTGCTCGGCGCGTGGGCCCTCGCCGCCTGCTCGCCCGAGGAGGCCGCGGCCGTCGACCTCCATCTGGAGGACTGCGGCGACTGCGCCGAAGAAGCGCTGCGGCTGCGCGACGCGGTCGGGCTGCTGCACGCCGAGGAGTCCCTCGACCTCGACCCGATGCTGCGCTCCCGCGTCCTGGAGAGCTGCCTCAGCCGGCGCCCCGCGCGCATCCCGGTCCCCGACTGGGCCACGCCGTACGACGCCGAGACCGCCCGCCTCGACGCGCTCCTCAAGGACATCGGCGACAGCGAGTGGCACGCGCCGGTGCGGCTGCGCTGGTACGAGCACGACGAGCAGGTCAGCCGCCGCACCACGGTCGCCGGGGTGATCGCCCACCTCACCAGCGTCGACGGCCTGGTCGCCCGGGCCCTCGGCCTCGACGACCCGTACCCGGGCGCCGCCACCGCCCTGGACGGGCTCGGGCCCGCCGCCCGTACGGAGGCGCACTGGAAGGCGGCTTCCGCCCCGCCCACCCGTACCGTCCGCGGCCCCTGGCGGGACCAGTCCCACGCGTTGATCCGCACCGTCTCCTTCGCCGGGTCCGGCACCGGTGGCTCCGGCGGTCTGCCCGTCCCCTACGGCGACTTCGACCTCGCCCTGCGCGACGCCATGATCGACCGGGCCTTCGAGTGCTGGATCCACGCCGGTGACATCGCCGACGCGGTCGACTACCCGTACGAGCCGCCCGCCCCGCGCCACCTCAACCGCATGATCGACCTTGCGGCGCGGATGCTTCCCGGGTCTTTGGCCGCGCGCGGTGCCTCCGGCGGGGGCGGGCGCAATGTCCGGCTCGAGATCGAGGGTGCGGGTGGCGGTGAATGGCTGATCGCCCTCGACGGGGACGTCCCGGGCCGCGAAGTGGCCCACGTCGCCCTGGACGGCGTCGAGTTCTGCCGCCTGGCCGCGGGCCATGTGTCCCCGGACGAGGCAGCAGCGGGCCAGGTGGGCGACCGCCAGGCAATCAGGGACGTCCTCTCGGCAACGGCCTCCCTGAGCCGCCTGTGACCGGCTTCGCGCGCGGCGCCGTCATGGTTGCTCGCGCAGTTCCCCGCGCCCCTGAGACGCGCACTGCGTGCGCCGTCTCAGCGCCCCTGGGGCTGCGGCGGAGCCGCATGCTCCAGGGGCGCGGGGAACTGCGCGACCAGCCACGACGGCGCCGCACCCGAGAACAGGGGGGAATGCCGCACGAAGTGCGCGTTCCAGGGGCGCGGGGAACTGCGCGACCAGCCACGACGTGAGCCACGGCCGCGTACGGACCTACGCGAACACCACGGTGCGCCGCCCGTTCAGGAGGATGCGCCGCTCCGCATGCCACTTGACGGCCCGCGCCAGCGCCTGGCACTCGACGTCCCGCCCGATCGCCACCAGCTGATCCGGCGTGACGTCATGCCCGACCCGCTCGACCTCCTGCTCGATGATCGGCCCCTCGTCAAGATCCGCCGTGACATAGTGCGCGGTCGCCCCGATGAGCTTCACACCCCGCGCATGCGCCTGGTGATACGGCTTCGCCCCCTTGAAGCTCGGCAGGAACGAGTGGTGGATGTTGATGATCCGCCCGCTGAGCTGCTTGCACAGATCGTCCGAGAGCACCTGCATGTACCGCGCGAGCACGACGAGCTCGACCCCCTCGTCCCGCACCAGATCGAGGACCTGCTGTTCGGCCTCGGCCTTGGTGTCCTTGGTGACCGGGATGTGGTGGAAGGGGATGTCGTACGAGGCGACGAGCTCGCGGAACTCCGTGTGGTTGGAGACGACCGCAGCGATGTCGACGGGCAGCGCGCCGATCCGGGCCCGGAAGAGGAGGTCGTTCAGGCAGTGCCCGAACTTGCTGACCATGAGGACGACCTTCATCCGGTCGGAGGCCCGGTGGATCTGCCAGTCCATCCGGAAGGAGTCCCCGATCGCGGCGAAGCTGGCCCGCAGCTTCTCGACGGTGACCGGGGCGTCCGCGCTGAAGTGGACGCGCATGAAGAACAGCCCGGTGTCATGGTCACCGAACTGCTGGCTGTCCTCGATGTTGCAGCCGGTCATGAAGAGGTAGCTCGACACGGCGTGCACGATGCCCTGCTTGTCGGGGCAGGAGAGGGTGAGGACGTACTGCTCGGGGCCGGTGGCGACAGGCGCGGACGAGTTCATGCGAAAAGGTTCGCACATCACTCTCCGCTCGCTCCATTCAAGCGGTGAGGACCTGCGCGCCCGCCGCCCGTCCTACGCGACCCGCGTCATGATCCGCAGCACCTCGAGGGTGTGCGGCGCCGTGTCCGGGTCCTCCTCGTCGCTCGTGGCGAGCCGTACGTGCGCGTCGCGCGCGGAGCGGACGGCGTCCGGCCATCCGGGGTCGTCGAGGTAGGCGGAGACCGGCGCGTCGGGCCCGACCTGGTGCATGATCCGCAGCACGCGCAGCACGGCCGTGTCGACGAGGGCCGCCTCCTGCGAGTCCCGGAAGACCGTGCCGACGTACTTCTCGGCGGACCAGTTGTCCAGCCAGGTGTCCTCGACGAGGCGGTACACGGCGTCCGTCACGTCTCCGTATCCGTCCACACCCGCCAGCCAGACGTCGCGCTGGAACGACGGGTCGGAGAGCATGTGCAGCGCGGAGCGCACATTGCTGCGCCAGCGCCACCACGGCATGTCGTTGAGTGGCATGCCGTCCATTTTCGATGAGCGACGGCCGCGACGGGAAGACTTCTCCGAGCTTTGCACGGTCATCGATCGTACGTCCCACGCGCGCGGACCCCGACCGCCCCCCGTAATTCACCGCCGCGTCACCATGTGTTGACCACGGGTCACTCGGTGGTTAGAAATGCGGGGGAATCGTGCGGGTCCATGACCGGTCGGCGTCACACCACGCTCAAGAACCTCTTCCGCCTCGCCGCCCTCGCCACGGGCGCGGCCCTGGTCGCCGGCTGTGGACTGGTCCCCGGGACCGCCGCGTCCGCCGAGGACGACACGATCACCGTGATGACCTGGGCCCCGGAGCGGACCGCCGCGACGAACATGCCCGGCATGCCCGCCATGGCGCAGGCGTACGCGCGCCGGGTCAACGCCCACGGCGGCATCGGCGGCCGCGAGCTGAAGGTCCTCACCTGCAACGACCAGAACGACAGCGTGGCCGCCGCGAAGTGCGCCCGCTCCGCCGTCGAGCAGCACGTCGTCGCCGTCGTCGGCTCCTACAGCCAGCACGGCCGCGCGTTCCTCTCACCGCTCGAATCCGCGGGCATCCCGTACCTCGGCGGCTACGGGGTGAGCGACGCGGAGTTCACCAGCCCGCTGTCCTACCCGGTCAACGGCGGCCAGGCGGCCCTCCTCGCGGGCAACGGCGAGCAGCTCGCCGCCGACTGCGGCCGCACCGTCCTGGTCCGCCCCGACACCATCACGGGCGACGGCCTCGCCGCGCTGCTCAGCACCGGCCTCGCGCTGCGCGACCGGCCCGCCGCGCACGACCTGCGCGCCGCCGAGGACGCCACCGGCTACGGCGACGAGGCGCGCGAGGCGCTGGCCACCGCGAGCGGCGACCCCACCGGCGAGGGCTGCGTCGCCGCCGCGCTCGGGGACCGTACGGACACGTTCTTCGACTCGTTCCGGCGGCTGCGCTCCGACTTTCCCGCGGTGCGCACGGCGACGGTCCTCGGCAGCGTCGACCAGTCGGTCATCAACCGCACGGGCGGCGCGAAGAGCCCGTACGAGGGCGCGTACGTCACCGGCTGGTACCCGGCGGCCGACGACGCGCGCTGGAGTCCGATGCGCGAGACCATCAACGAGCAGGCGTTCGGGGACAACCGGATCGACCCGGCGGACGCGGGCGTGCAGACGACCTGGATCGCGTACACCGTCCTCCAGCAGGTCATCGAGGGCCTCGGCGACGGCGAGGTGTCCGCGCGGACCGTCCGGATCGCCCTCGACAAGGGCAAGCAGGTCACGACGGGCGGCCTCACCCCGCCGCTGCGCTGGAGCTACGCCCACCTGTCGGCGGCCGCCGGCTTCCCGCGCCTGGTCAACGCGCGGGTCACCTTCCAGCAGGTCCGCCAGGGCCGCCTCGTCGCGACCCGCGAGGGCCTGGCCGACGTGACGGACATCCTGGCGAAGGCACCCTGAGCCCCTGACCCTCTACGCCTCTACGCCTCTACGCCTCTACGCCTCTTACAGCTGTACGGCGGTCCGCTCGGTGAGGCCGTACTTCGCGGCGATCTCGTTCCACATCTTCGAGGCCTTCGCCTTCTGCGTGGAGGCCGTCGAGCTGGCGGAGTCGCCCGCGTGGCGCTCGCCGGTCACCTTGGCGTGCCCCTTGTGGCAGCCCTTCTTCCCGGCCGCCTGGTCGCCCCACGCCGCGTAGTGGGTGTCCGCCGACGCGGACGCCTTCCACGCCTCGGTGAGCGCCGTCTTCAGCTCGGCGTTGGCCGGGAGCTTGTCGACCGCGAGGCCGTTGAGCCGCGTCACCAGGTTGTTGCGCTGGGTCGCGGCGTCCCGCAGGGCCTGCGAGGCCGGCCCGAGCTTCTTGCAGGCACCGATGTCGGCGACGGCCCCGACGACGGACTCGCGGCTGTTGCCCGAGTCGGCGAGCAGCTTGTCGAGGGCGACGGCCTGCTCCTTGGCCGGGTCCGCCGCGGGCGCCGACGACTGGGCGGAAGCGGCGGGGGAGGAGTTCGAGACGGTCTCGGTCGAGTCCGCCTTCTTGTCGTCGTCACCGCCGCTGCTGAGCATGGCGCCCGCGCCGATGCCCACGACGAGGAGGCCGACGCCGACCGCCGCGATCATCGGCAGCTTCGAACCGGTACGGCTCTTGCGGCGCGGCGGCTCGGGCTCGTGCGTCTGCTGCCGGCCGTACTGCTGCTGGGGCTGCTGGGGCTGCTGGGGCCGTCCGTACTGGTTGGGCGGCGGAGCCTGCTGGGCGTGCGGGTCGAACCGGGGCATCTGCTGCGTCGCCCCGGCCGCGCTCTCCGGCTCCGTACGGAACAGCGCGTCGAACTCGGCCGGCGGCTGCCGCTCGCCCGGCTCACCCGGCCGGACGTCGTACGCGGCACCCGGCGCCTGCTGATGCTGCGGCGCCTGGTGCATCGGCTGGGACGGCTGCGACGGCTGCGCGGGCACCGGCGGTATGTACTGGGTCGCCTCGCTGTCGGGGCCACCCGGCACCGCGTCGGGCAGCGCCCCGGGCATCGGCCGGCCGACCGCGCGGCCCAGGAACTGGGTGGCGTCGGGCGCGGGCGCCTCGGGCGGCAGCGGCGCGGCGGCGGGCTGCTGAGCCTGCTGCTGGTACTGCTGAGGCTGCTGCTCGTACTGCTGAGGCTGCTGGTGGTACTGCTGCGGCTGCTGCGGCTGCTGGGGTATCGACGGGATCGGCGCTATGTACTGCGTGGCGTCGCTGTCGGAGGCACCGCCGGGGATCCCCCCGGGAGCACCGGCGTACGGAGCGCCGTACGCCCCGCCCTGCGACGCGTCGTACCCACCGGGCACGGCAGGCGGCAACGGCTGCGCCTGATGTTGCTGCGGGGGCTGAGGCTGCTGCTGCTGTGCGGCCGGCTGACCCCACTCGTACGTCGGCATCGGCCCCGCCGCCTGCGCCTGCTGCGACTCGGGCCCCCACGGCTGGCCCCACGGGGACGCGCCCGCGGGCCCCGCCTGGTCGCCGAACGTGCCCGGCAACAGGGGCGCACCGCCGTCGGCGGGCAGCACGACGCCTTCATGCGCCTGCCGTGCCGCGGGAAGATGCGGATCTTCACCCTGTCCGCGCTGCTGCGTCACCGGGACTCCTACGTAGGGGGGTCGGAATCGTCGGCTCACGCTACCGGGTCCCCGGACGCCCGTGCTACGCACCTCAAATCCGGGGAGCCTCCCCCGCGACAGGAGTAACAAAACAAGCCTGGTGGGCGCTGTTTACCCAACCGCCCCGAGATCCTCGCCACGTTCCGGGAAATCAGGCGGCCTGGAGCTCCGTCCGCGCCCCGAACTCCCGTACGACGGCCTCCTCACCGAACGGTTCGAGCCGTTCCTTGAAGTCCTCCAGGTACTCCGCGCCCCGGTTGGACCGCAGTGTGCCGAGCAGCTCCACGGCGCGCAGCCCCGTGGCACAGCCCTGCTCCACCTCGCGCTGCTGCACCTGCGCCGTGGCGAGCAGGATCAGGCCGATCGCGCGCCGCCTGGCCCGCGACTCCGGATGCCCGTCGAGCGACTCCTGCGCGCATCGCGCCGCGTCCGCGTGCTGTCCCAGGTCGCGGTGGCAGTGCGCCAGTTCGTCGGCCAGATACGCGGGGCCGAAATGGCTGATCCACGCCGGGTCGTCCCCGGAGTCCGCCCGGCCGTCGGCCCGCTCCATCGCGTCGACCGCCGCGCCGGCGGCGGACTGAGCGGACCGGGCGTCCCCGAGAAGGGCGTGCCCACGCGCTTCGGCGGCATGGAACATCGCCTCCGCACGCGGTGTCACGCGCCCGCGCGCCCCCTCCTGCGCCGCGCGGGCGAGCTGTGCGATCTCCCGCGGGTTGCCGAGCTGCGCCGCCAAGTGGCTCATGGACGCGGCCAGTACGTAGCCGCCGTAGCCGCGGTCGCCGGCGGCCTGGGCGAGGCGCAGCGCCTGGATGTAGTAGCGCTGGGCGAGGCCCGGCTGCCCGGTGTCGACCGCCATGTACCCGGCCAGCTCCGTCAACCGCGCCACGGCGGCGAACAGTTCGCGCCCGACCGACTCCCGGTACGCCCCGGCGAGCAGCCCGCTCACGACGCTGTTCAGGTAGTGCACGAGCACCGGGCGGACGTGCCCGCTGCCGTACTGGTGGTCGAGTTCGGTCAGAGCGCGCGTCATGGCCCGTACGGCCGCCACGTCGGAGGGGCCGACCCGCGCCCCGGCCGCCCGCGCCACCTGCGGGTCCGGCACGGAGATCAGCCAGTCCCGGCTCGGCTCCACGAGGGCGGACGACGCGACCGACGCCCCGGACAGGAAGTCCCTGCGTCCTACGTCACTGCGCCACAGTTCACACACCTGCTCGACGGCGCCGACGACGGTCGGCGAGAACTGCAGACCGACCCCGGAGGCGAGGTTCTTGCCGTTGGCCATGCCGATCTCGTCGATCGTCACGGTCCGGCCCAGCTTGCGCCCGAGCGCCTCGGCGATGATCCCCGGCGCCCTGCCGCGCGGCTGCTGTCCGCGCAGCCACCGGGCCACCGACGTCTTGTCGTACCGAAGATCGAGACCGTGCTCCGCTCCGCACATGTTGACCCGGCGGGCCAGGCCCGCGTTGGAGCAGCCCGCTTCCTGGATCAGTGCTTGCAGCCGTTCGTTGGGCTGTCGCGCGACGAGTGGCCGTGCGGCCATGGCGTACCCCCTGCTGTGCCCGTCTCCCGGAATCCGGCTGCTCCGGCAGCCGGTCGTTGGATCACTGCCCGGCGGAGAAACGGAAGATGCACCACAAACGGGTACCAAACCGCGCACTGGGTGTGACACCACCCGTGGCGGACTCCCCACGCCCTCTGCCTCGTTCTCGGCTTCGTTCCTTGCTGTGTTCCTTGCGCTTCGTTCCTTGTTGCGCTGCGTTCCTTGCCGCGTTCTCTGCCTTGTCCTCCCACGGCACTACCCATCGCCCGCTGCCGCCTCGCGTGCGCGCCCCCATCCATGCATCCATGCGCCCCACATGCGGGAACGATGCTCCCGTGCCGCCCTCGCGCACGCCCGTAACCCGGATGGGCGACGGGAGTTGAGAACGTCGTGGAAGAGACCATCGCAGGTACATCGGACGTGACCGCCCCCGTCACCGCTGCCGGGCAGATCCCGCAACAGCGCGGAGATTCCCTGCTCGACACCGCCGTGCGCTATGCGGAGGAGCGGCACTGGGACGTGTTCCCCGGCACCTGGCTGGAGTTCGACGACGGCGTGCAGCACTGCTCGTGCGGCGACGCCCGCTGCACCGCGCCCGGCTCCCACCCCGCGCGCCCCGACTGGGCGGCGCAGGCCACCGGCAGCGCCACGGCCGCCCGCCGCCTGTGGGCCAAGACCCCGAGGGCGTCGATCCTGCTGCCCACCGGCCGCACGTTCGACGCGATCGACGTCCCGGAGACCGCCGGGTTCCTCGCGCTCGCCCGCATGAAGCGCATGGAACTGACGCTCGGCCCGGTCACCTGCACCCCCGACCGCCGCATGCAGTTCTTCGTCCTGCCCGGCGCCGGACTCAAGGTCCCCGACCTCGTCCGCAAACTCGGCTG
Source organism: Streptomyces sp. NPDC016845 (assembly GCF_044332585.1). NCBI lineage: Bacteria > Bacillati > Actinomycetota > Actinomycetes > Kitasatosporales > Streptomycetaceae > Streptomyces > Streptomyces sp. NPDC016845. Next base: position 61,787 of record NZ_JBIRPI010000021.1, read on the forward strand.
GCCGCCCGCCTCCCTCGACCTGACCACCCTCGGCGAGGGCGGCTACGTGGCGGCGCCCCCGACCCGCTTCGGCAGCAAGGGCGCCGCCCAGTGGGCCTGCCGCCCCACCGCCGCCAACCGCTGGCTGCCCGACGCGGAGGAGCTGATCTCCCCACTGGCGTACGCGTGCGGACGCGAGGGACGACGCGGCTGAAGACCGCCGGTGACCGGACCGGCTCCGGGGGGCGGTCCGCGTAGGGTGCGCAGACGTACGCCGACGAAGGGAGCGCCCCCAGGTGACCTCCGCCGAGGAGACCGCAGCCGTACGCGTCCACGACCTCTGGAAGTCCTTCGGACAGCAGACCGCCGTAGCCGGGATCGAACTGACGCTCCCGGCGGGCCGGTTCATCGGGCTCGTCGGGCCGAACGGGGCGGGCAAGACCACCACACTCTCCATGGTCACCGGGCTGCTCCGCCCCGACCGCGGCACCGTGCACGTCGCCGGGCACGACGTGTGGGCCGACCCCGCCGAGGTCAAGGCCCGGATCGGCGTCCTGCCCGAGGGCCTGCGCCTCTTCGAACGGCTCTCAGGGCGTGAACTACTCGCCTACACGGGCCGCTTGCGCGGACTGCCCGGCGCCGAGGTCGACAAGCGCGCGGCCCAGCTCCTGGACGTGCTCGACCTCGCGCAGGCCCAGCACAAACTCGTCGTCGACTACTCGACCGGCATGCGCAAGAAGATCGGCCTCGCCGCGGCCCTGCTCCACAACCCGGAAGTCCTCTTCCTGGACGAACCGTTCGAGGGCGTCGACCCGGTCTCCGCGCAGACCATCCGCGGCGTCCTGGAACGCTTCACCCGCGGCGGCGCGACGGTCGTCTTCTCCTCCCACGTCATGGAGCTGGTCGAGTCGCTGTGCGACTGGGTCGCCGTGATGGCGGCGGGGCGCATCCGCGCGCAAGGCCCGCTGGCCGAGGTGAAGGGCGCGGCGCCCTCCCTCCAGGAGGCCTTCCTCACCCTGGTCGGTGCGAGCGGCCGGGACGACGGCACGACCCTGGACTGGCTGGGCGGCAAGCGGTGACCCGCGTCCTCGTCCAGCTCAAACTCGCCCTGCTCCGCAACGGCCTGCGCCAGTCCGCCGGACGCCGCGCGGCCTACATCGCCTCGGCCGTCGCCGTCCTGCTCGTCGCGGTGCTCCAGCTCCTCGGCCTGATCCTCCTGCACGGCACCGAGCACGCCGCCACCGTCGCCACGCTGCTCACGGCCGTGCTCGCGCTCGGCTGGGCGGTGTTCCCCCTCTTCTTCCCGAGCGGCGACGAGACCCTCGACCCGACCCGCCTCGCCATGCTCCCGCTCCACCCGGACCAGCTGGTGCGGGGCCTGCTCGTGGCGTCGCTCGTCGGCATCGGCCCGCTCTTCACCCTCACCCTGGCGGTGGGAGCGGCGTACGCGACAGCGGGTGACCCGGCCTCCACGGCCGTAGCGGTACTGGCGGTCCCCCTCACGGTCCTCACCTGCGTGGCGCTCGCCCGCGCCGTGGCCGCCGCGAACATCCGCCTCCTCACCAGCCGCAGAGGCCGCGACCTGGCGGTCCTCAGCGGTCTGGTCGTGGCGATCGGCGCGCAGCTCGTGAACTTCGGCGCGCAGAGGCTCGGTTCGGCGGGCGGGGTGGGGGCGCTCGACCCGGTGGCGCAGGTGCTGCACTGGGTCCCCCCGGCGTCGGCGATGGGAGCGGTGGAGGCGGCGGCGCGCGGCGCGTACGCGGTGTCGGCGGCGCGACTGTCCCTGACGGCAGCCGGTTTCATCGTCCTCCTGGGCGTATGGCGCAGGGCGCTGACCCGCCTGATGACGGCCCCCGACGGCTCGACGCTCGCGGCGGCGGAACCCACCCGGCGCGACCGCCGCACGACCGGCCCGCGCCGCCGCCTGCTCCCCGAGGGGCGTACGGGCGCGGTCATGGAGCGCGGCCTGCGCTATGTGTGGCGCGATCCGAAGACCAAGGCGGCCTGGGTGACATCCCTGGCCATCGGCCTGATCGTCCCTGTCTTCAACGCGCTCCAGGGCACCGGCTCCGTCTACTTCGCGTGCTTCGCCGCCGGGATGCTCGGCATCCAGATGTACAACCAGTTCGGGCAGGACACCTCGGCGTTCTGGACGGTGGCGATGACGATCTCCACCCCGCGCGACGCGTACGAGGAACTCCGCGCCCGGACCCTGGCCCTCCTCCTGATCACGCTCCCCTACGCGGCCCTCGTCACCGTCCTCACGACAGCGATGCTCGGCGCCTGGGCCGACCTCCCCGAGGTCCTGGGCCTCTCCTTCGCACTGCTCGGCGCGATGCTCGCGACGGGCGCCTGGTCCTCGGCGCGCTTCCCCTACTCGATCCCGCAGGAGGGCTACAAGAACGTGGCCCCCGGCCAGGCGGGCCTCGCCTGGATAGGGATCTTCGGCGGCATGGTGGCAGCGGCGCTCCTCTGCGCCCCCGTCCTGGCCCTCACGATCACCCTCCACGCCGCCGGCGCCGACACCTGGACCTGGACCCTGCTCCCCGTCGGAGCGGCCTACGGCGCCGCGGCGACCTACCTGGGCCTGCGCCTGGCGGCCCCGCGCACGGCGGCAAGGCTGCCGGAGATCCTGACGGCGGTGAGCAAGGGCTAGTACCCCGAAGACGCAGACGACCCGCGAGCCATGGTTCCTCCCGTACGAGACGGTCGGAAGCCGGCCGGACGTACCGGCGGCTCGCGGGTCGGGTGACTGCTTGGGAATAGGGCCGGCTGCACGCACGACACACGTGCTGGTCCGGCGCCGAATCCGAGATGCGACGTCGGGCCGCTAGCCCGCAGTCACCTCACGCGTCCGGTGTTCATACATCTGCCGAACCACCTCCCTTCCTGTGTACGGCCCACCTTAAGAAGCCCTCCTCCGCGCTTCAACCGGTTTTCCGAGACCTTGGGGATCGGCTGCTAGCTTCCCCCTCCATGACCGAACAGCAGGAGCGGACCAGGGCCGGGTACGACGGGGTCGTCGAGTTGTACGCGTCGTTGTTCGGGGCGCGGCTGGAGGGGCAGCCGTTCTCGCGCGGGATGGTTTCGGCCTTCGCCGGACTGGTACGGGAAGCCGGGGACGTGCGGGTGGCCGATGTGGGGTGCGGGCCGGGGCATGTGACGGGGCTGTTGGGGGAGATGGGGGTCGAGGCCGTCGGGTTCGATCTCTCGCCGGGGATGGTCGAGTACGCGCGGCGGGCCGAGCCCGGGCTGCGGTTCGAGGTGGGGCGGATGGAGGCCCTGCCGGTGGCGGACGGGGCGTTCGGTGGGGTGCTGGCGCATTACTCGGTGATCCATACGCCGCCCGGTGAGGTGCCCGCGCTGCTTGAGGAGCTGGTACGGGTGCTGGCTCCCGGGGGGTTGGTCCTGGTGTCGTTCTTCGCCGTCGAGGGAGGCGGGGAGGCGGTGCCCTTCGCGCACAAGGTGGCTCCTGCTTACAGCTGGCCCGTCGAGCGGTTCGCTGCGTTGATGGCGGACGCCGGGGCCGAGCCGTTCGCTCGGCTCGTGCATGATCCGCGGTCCGAGCGCGGGTTCCTCGACGCCCACTTGATGGCCCGCCGGAACTGAACCGCGCGGCACCGGGCATGCTGGTGGAGTGTGCTCACGGGATTCCGCGAAGTTGACCGAACCCCGTGTGGGATGCGTCACGTTCGAGTTGAATGATCTGGAGCAGTACACACAGCCTGCAGGGGGTGCCAGGTGAGTGCTTCCCGGCGTAGTGGGACCACCGACGCGCTCGGGCCCGACGAGCCCGAGCGGGACGGGGCCGATCTGCTGGCCGCGTTGCTGGACGGGATGGACGCCGCGCTCTGCGCCTTCGACGCCGACGGGGTCGTGACCCATTGGAACCGGGAGGCCGAGCGGATTCTGGGCTGGTCGGCGGCGGAGGCCGTGGGGCGGACCGGGTTCGCGGGGTGGGCCGTGCGCTCCGCCGACGCCGACGAGGTCCAGGGCCGGCTCCTCGCGGCCATGCACGCGCCGGGGCGGCAGGTGAACGAGTTCGCGCTCGTCACCAAGGACGGCGGGCGGGTGCTCGTACGGACGCAGTCCGCTGTCGTGCGGGGGGCCGACGGGAAGCCCGCCGGGGTGTACTGCGCCTTCAGCGAGGTGCACGCGCAGATCGATCTGGAGCGGTCCATCGCGCTGAGCGAGGCGCTGTTCGAGGACGCGGTGTGGGGTGTGGTCCTGGTCGACGCCGATCTGCGCCCCGCCGTGGTCAACGCGCACGCCGCGAAGGCGCTCGGCTCCGGGCGTACGGCGCTGCTCGGGCGGCCGCTGGGTGATCTGATCGCGCAGGGCGTGGAGGAGCTCGAGGGCGCGCTCACGCATGTCCTTTCGGAGGGGGTGCCGCCGCCTCCGATGGAGGTGTGGGTGACGTTGCGGCTGCCCGGTGAGGACGGGTCGCGGCAGGAGCGCAGATGCTGGCGGAGCGGGTTCGTGCGGCTCGCGTCGCCGCTGGCCGAGGAGCCGGTGCCGTTGGGCGTCGGGTGGCTGTTCCAGGACGTGACCGAGGCGAAGGTCATCGAGCAGGAGGCCGCGCAACTGCGGTTCCGGGCGCACCAGTTGCACCGGGCGGCGCGGGCCGCCGCCGAGTGCGAGGACCCGGGCGAGGCCGCGACCGTGCAACTGGACTTCGCGCTGGCCGGGTTCGCGGAGCACGCGGTGATCGATCTGGTGGTGAGCGAGGAGCCGCTGCGGCTCGTACGGGCGGCGGTGACTCCGTCGGGCGCGCCCGGGGCGACGCTGCTCGCGACGCGGAGCACGGTGCCGGTGCGGTACGGGGAGGGGCATCCGGCGTTGCAGTGCGTGGACCGGGCCGGTTCGGTGCGGGCCGCGGCACCCGATCCCGACGGGGCGGGTGCGGCGCGCTGGGCGGCGGCGCGGCAGTGGCCGGAGGGGTCGGTGTACGCGTTGTGCTCGGCGCTGCGCAGCCGGGGCCGGACGCTGGGCGTGGTGACGTTCCTGCGGGGCGCGAGCCGGACCGGCTTCGAGCGGGGGGACGCGATGTACGCGGAGAGCGTCGCCGTACGGATCGCCGCCGCGGTGGACCTGGCGCTGCTCGCGGCGGAGGGCCCGGAGAGGTCATAGGCGCCCGAGCCGGCTCAGTGCTGGTAGAAGATGCGGTCCCGGTACTCGGCGAAGACCCTGGCGTTCCAGGCGTGGCCGCCGTCCACGTTGCCCGAGCGGAGCAGGGGCGGCTGGATGCCGCGGTCGGCGAGGGTCGTGGCGCAGGTGGCGAGGGTGGCCTGCATGAGGGCGCTGGTGGTGACGGTGGAGGCGGAGGCGAAGGGGGCTTCGACGCCCTCGTGGTCGAGTTCCGCGTCGCCGACGTCGATCTTGGAGTCCAGGACGATGTCGCAGTGGTCGCGCAGGTACGTCCCGGAGACGTGGCGTGACTTCGGGGCGTCGGGCCCGCTCACGTAAGCGAGGGAGGTCACGCCGATGACCTTGAGGCCGAGGGCGCGGGCGTTCATGGCCATCTCGACGGGGAGGGCGTTGCGCCCGGAGAGGGAGATGATGACGAGCGCGTCGCCCGCGGTGGCGGGGCTGGAGTCGAGGACGGCGGCGGCGAGGCCGTCGACCCGCTCCAGGGCCGAGCCGAGGGTGGCGGGCATGACGTCGACGCCGACGGTGCCGGGGACGGCGAGCAGGTTCATCAGTGCGAGGCTGCCCGCGCGGTAGACGACGTCCTGCGCGGCGAGCGAGGAGTGCCCGGCGCCGAAGGCGAAGAGGCGGCCCCCGGCGACGACGGTGTCGGCGAGCAGCGTGCCGGCCGCGGCGATGTTCTCCGTCTCCTCGTCGCGGACCCGCTGGAGCAGGCCGATCGCGGCGTCGAGGTACTGCGTGGCCGGCTTGCTCTCGCGCATCGGCGTAGCCCCCTGAGTCGTGGTGTCGCGGATCACGGTGCGGTCTGGACCAGGGCCGTGTCAATACGTCCCCGGGCCCGCGGGGCCGCCGTTTCCCTGGTGCGGGACGGTTGTCAGCGGTATGCGTCAGAATTGAGGAGAGGGCGGGGCCCTGCTGACGATTCCCCCTGCGAGGGCGGAGTTCCGTGGGCACGGCCCGAGCGCAGGAGCGCCGTGGCGACCAGCGGGGCCGCACGCGGAGCAGGAAGCTACACGAGGGGCACGTATGTCCGGACTGATCGACACCACGGAGATGTACCTCCGCACCATCCTCGAGCTCGAAGAGGAAGGTGTGGTCCCCATGCGCGCCCGGATCGCCGAGCGGCTCGACCAGAGCGGCCCGACGGTGAGCCAGACCGTGGCCCGTATGGAGCGGGACGGCCTGGTGGCCGTCGCCGCCGACCGGCATCTGGAGCTGACCGACGAGGGGCGCCGCCTGGCCACGCGCGTGATGCGCAAGCACCGGCTCGCCGAGTGTCTCCTGGTCGATGTGATCGGCCTGGAGTGGGAGCAGGTGCACGCGGAGGCCTGCCGGTGGGAGCACGTGATGAGCGAGGCCGTGGAGCGCCGCGTCCTCGAACTGCTGCGGCATCCGACGGAGTCGCCGTACGGGAACCCGATCCCGGGCCTGGAGGAGCTGGGCGAGAAGGACGGGGCGGACCCGTTCCTGGACGAGGGCATGGTCTCGCTCGCGGATCTGGACGCGGGAGGGGACGGCAAGACGGTCGTCGTGCGCCGGATCGGTGAACCGATCCAGACGGACGCGCAGCTGATGTACACGTTGCGGCGGGCGGGCGTGCAGCCCGGGTCCGTGGTCAGCGTGACGCAGTCGCCGGGCGGGGTCCTGGTGGGCAGCAGTGGCGAGGCGGCGGAGCTGGCCTCGGACATCGCGTCGCACGTCTTCGTCGCCAAGCGCTGAGGTCCCAGCGCCGGAATCCGGCGTTCCGTGTGGTGCGCCGGCAGGTGTGCGGCGGGGGTCGGCCGGAGCCTCTCCTCACGTGGGGCGCCCGCCGCCGCGCCCGCGCGCAGAAAGCAAGATTCACTGTGCGGAATCGCAGCGGTGGGACGGCGGGCGTGCAAGGCTGTCGCGTGAGGCATATGACCGGAGGGGGCCTGGTATGGACCTGCCGTTCGGCGCGCGACGGGTTCGGGAAGTACGGGGCGTACGAGAAGGCGAGGGCCCCGGCGCCTTGCGGCGCCGGGGCCTGTCCTCCCCTGTGCTGACCCGGAGCCCCGAGCTCCCAGGGTCATCCCCTTCGGACCTTCATCCCCGAGCGGTCCGCCTCCCGAGGGAAAGATCCCCTCGGCGACGCAGGTCATTCCTTGAGCGACGTCACTCAAATGAGGGGTGTTGCCCCACCGCTTCATGGACAGCACCACGCTTTCGAAACAATGTTCGATAGCGTGCACGGGTACGCGACCGCAGGCGCGACCACAAGGGGGTGCCAGGGCCTATGGCGCAGCGCATCGACGTGACCGGGGCGGGCGGGGCCCGCCTGGCCGCTTGGGAATTCGCCGACCCGCCCAAGACGGGCAACGGCGTGCGCACACCGGGGGTCCTGTTACTGCACGGCTTGATGGGCCGGGCGTCCCACTGGGCGGGCACCGCGCGCTGGCTCGCCGAGCGGCACCGGGCGGTCGCCCTGGACCAGCGCGGCCACGGGCAGAGCGACAAGCCGCCGCAGGGCCCGTACGACCGTGAGGCGTACGTTCTCGACGCGGAGGCGGCGCTCGTCCAGCTCGGCCTGGAGCCGGCCGTACTGATCGGGCACTCGATGGGCGCCCTGACGGCCTGGCAGCTCGCCGCCCGCCGCCCCGACCTCGTCCGCGGCCTCGTCATCTGCGACATGCGGGCCTCGGCGCTCGGCGCCGCCTCGCAGCGCGAGTGGGAGGACTGGTTCAAGGCGTGGCCGCTGCCGTTCTCCACGCTCGCCGACGTACGGAAGTGGTTCGGCGAGGACGACCCCTGGGTGGAGCGGCCGAACCCCGCGCGCGGGGAGTTCTACGCCGAGGTGATGACCGAGTCCCCCGACGGCTGGCGGCCGGTGTTCTCCCGCCGCCAGATGCTGCAGGCCCGCTCCACATGGGTGTTCGACGCGCATTGGGAGGAGCTGGCCGCCGTGCAGTGCCCGGCGCTCGTCGTACGCGGGCTCGACGGGGAGCTGGGACGGGCCGAGGCACAGGAGATGGTCCGGGTACTGCCGCGCGGACAGTACGCGGAGGTGGCCGACGCGGGTCACCTCGTCCACTACGACCAGCCCGAGGCGTGGCGCACGGCGATCGAGCCGTTCCTGGACGGGGTCCTCGCGGAGCTGTGAGCCCGGGCCCCGCTTACGGGCTGAGGCGTTCGACGCGCCAGGACCCGTCCCCGGTGGCGACGTACCGCAGCCGGTCGTGGAGCCGGTTCTCGCGGCCCTGCCAGAACTCGACCTCCGACGGCGTGACGCGGAAGCCGCCCCAGTGCGGCGGCACCGGGATCTCCGCACCCGGCGGGTAGCGGCGGGTCAACTCGGCGTACGGGGCGTCGAGTTCGGTCCGGCCGGCCAGTACGGTCGACTGCGCGCTGGCCCAGGCGCCGAGCTGGGAGCCGTGCGGACGCGAGTGGAAGTACGCGGCCGTCTCCTCCCGCGACGTACGCGCGGCGGTGCCGGTGACGAGGACCTGGCGGTACATCGGGTGCCAGGGGAAGACCAGCGCGACGTGCGGGTTCGCGGCCAGGTCGCGGGCCTTGCGGGAGCCGTAGTTGGTGTAGAAGACGAAGCCGTCGTCGTCGTAGGACTTCAGCAGGACCGTACGGGAGCTGGGGCGGCCCTGGGCGTCGGCGGTGGAGACGACCATCGCGTTCGGCTCGGCCGACAGGGCGGCGGAGGCCGTCGCCTGCTTGAACCAGCGCGTGAACTGTTCCATGGGGTGCGGAGCGAGGTCGGACTCCAGGAGGCCGCCGTCGTCCGGGCGGTACTGCCTGCGCATGGCGGCGGGGTCGGGGGCGCGGTAACCATCGGCGTCGTGGGCGTTCACAGCGTCATCCTGCCGCAGTGAACACCCCGGGGGTGAGACATGGCACTCAGTGCCGCCAACTCTCGCCAAGAGTGGCACTGAGGGTTATCGTCCAGGGGCCGAATGACGCCGCGGTTCTCGGGGCATCACGGGGTTACCGACCCGGAGCGCGAGCCGCAGCGGCCGCGTATCCGAGGCCTCGGAGGAGCAGAGTAGCCAGCACAGTCCGCACCGTCCGTCTCACGCACACGTCCACGCAAACGCTGAAGCAGCCCATGCATGCAGAGGAGCCGCCTGATGTCCGACCCCGGCTTTGTACCTGGCCTCGAAGGAATCGTCGCGTTCGAGACGGAGATCGCCGAACCGGACAAGGAGGGCGGCGCCCTGCGGTACCGGGGCGTCGACATCGAGGACCTCGTCGGCCAGGTGTCCTTCGGGAACGTCTGGGGGCTGCTCGTCGACGGCGCCTTCGACCCCGGGCTGCCGCCGGCCGAACCGTTCCCCATCCCTGTCCACTCCGGTGACATCCGTGTCGACGTGCAGTCCGCGCTCGCCATGCTCGCGCCCGTCTGGGGCCTCAAACCGCTGCTCGACATCGACGAGGCGCAGGCCCGCGACGACCTCGCCCGCGCCGCTGTCATGGCCCTCTCCTACGTCGCCCAGTCCGCGCGCGGGCAGGGCGTCGCGATGGTGCCGCAGAGCGAGATCGACAAGGCGAAGTCGGTGGTCGAGCGGTTCATGATCCGCTGGCGCGGGGAGCCCGACCCCAAGCATGTCGCCGCCGTCGACGCGTACTGGACCAGCGCCGCCGAGCACGGCATGAACGCGTCCACGTTCACCGCTCGGGTCATCGCCTCCACCGGGGCGGATGTCGCTGCCGCGCTCTCGGGGGCCGTGGGGGCGATGTCCGGGCCGCTGCACGGTGGGGCGCCGTCGCGGGTCCTCGGGATGATCGAGGAGATCGAGCGGACCGGGGACGCGGAGGGGTTCGTCCGCAAGGCGCTGGACAAGGGTGAGCGGCTCATGGGGTTCGGGCACCGGGTGTACCGGGCCGAGGATCCCCGTGCGCGGGTGCTCCGCAGGACCGCGTGTGAATTGGGTGCCCCGCGCTTCGAAGTCGCCGAGGCGCTCGAGAAGGCCGCGCTTGCCGAGCTGCATGCCCGGCGGCCCGACCGGGTGCTTGCCACCAACGTGGAGTTCTGGGCGGCCATCGTGCTCGACTTCGCCGAGGTGCCGGCCCACATGTTCACGTCGATGTTCACGTGTGCGCGGACCGCTGGGTGGAGCGCGCACATTCTTGAGCAGAAGCGGACGGGGCGGCTTGTGCGTCCCTCGGCGCGTTATGTGGGGCCGGGGTCTCGTTCCCCGCGCGATATTGCCGGGTTCGCCGGGATCGCCGAGTAGCTCGGGGGTCCTGAGCGTCTGCCCCTGTCGCGCCATGCCCGAGCGCCGGTCGCCTCGTGGTTGCTCGCGCCGTTCCCCGCGCCCCTGAGGCGCGCATGCGCAAGGAGCGCGTCTCCTGAAGCCGCAAACCTCCGGAGGTGCGGGAACGGCGCGAGCGACCACGACGGCGTCGCACGTTACCGCCGGAGGAATGCCGCCCGCAGTGCGCGTTCCAGGGGCGCGGGGAACTGCGCGGCCAGCCACGACGCGAGGGTCAGCCGAGTACGCGGTCCACGATCGGGGTCCACTCCTCCACGACCCGTGCGCGACGAGCGCTGTCGTCCGTCAGGAGGTGGGCCAGGCCGAGCCCACGCCCCATGTCGAGGAGGCCCTGGACCACCTCCCGGACCCCGGGGACCGACTCGTCCGCCCCGAGCAGGCGCACAGCGATACGGTGCGTCTCCCGGCCGACTCTCGCCTCCAGCTCCGCGACCCGGTCGCCCAGCGCGGGCTCGTTGGACGCGGCGACCCACAGGTGCAGCGCCGCGCGGAACAGCGGGCCCGTATACAGATCGACCAGGGCCGCGACCGCCTCCGCCCGGCCCTGCGGACGCAGCCCGCGCAGAGCCGTGGACCGTTCCTCCGCGACGTACTCGACCGCCGCCGTGAACAGGTCCTCCCGGGTCGGGAAGTGGTGCTGGGCGGCGCCGCGCGAGACCCCGGCGTGCTCGGCGACGACGGAGACGGTCGAGCCGGACCAGCCGTGGGCGGCGAGGCACGCCACGGCCGATTCCAGGAGCTTCTGCCGGGTGGCGCGCGAGCGGTCCTGCTTCGGTGGGGTCACAACACCCATGCGGGGTCCCGTCGTTCGAGAAAGGCGGTCATCCCTTCGCGGGCCTGGGGCGAGCCGAACAGCTGCGCCGACAGCGCCGTGAGGGACTCGGCGTCCCGGTCGAAGGCTTCCAGGACCTTAACCGTGAGCAGGGTCTTCGTCTCGGCCAGCCCCTGGGGCGACGCCTTGCGCAGGCCGTCGAGGATGGGGGCGAGAACCGCTTCCACGTCCGGGCCCGCCCCCGTCACCAGCCCGATCCGCGCCGCCTCCGCCGCGTCGAACCTCTCCCCCGTCAGGTAGTAGCGGGCCACCGCGCGCGGGTCGAGCCGTGGCAGCAGTGGCAGGGAGATCACGGCGGGGGCGACCCCGATGCGTACCTCGGTGAAGGCGAAAGTGGAGACCTCCGACGCCACCGGGATGTCGCAGGCGCCGAGCAGCCCGAGCCCGCCCGCGCGCACGTGTCCGTCGACCCGCGCCACCACCGGTTTGGGCAGCTCGACGATCTGCCGGAAGAGTCCGACCAGGGCGTTCGGGTCCGGCGGGTCGCGCAGGTCCGCACCCGCGCAGAAGGTGTTGCCGGTGTGGGCCAGGACCACGGCCCGTACGTCGCGGTCCTTCTCCGCCTCCCTCAACCGGTCCGCGACTTCGCCCACCAGCGCCGACGACAGCGCGTTGCGGTTGCCCGGCGAGTCGAGGGTGCAGAAGGCGATGCCGCGCGTGTGCGCCACCCGCACCAGGGGTTCCGTCGGCACTAGCCCTCCCTCAGCTCGCGGCGCAGGATCTTGCCGGACGCCGCGCGCGGTACGCCGTCGATGAAGGCGACGCGGCGGACCTTCTTGTACGGGGCGACGCGTTCGGCGACGTACGCCGTCACGTCCTCGGCGGTGAGCGTCTTGTCCTCGCGGACGATGAACGCCTTCGGGATCTCGTTCCCGTCCTCGTCCGTCACCCCGATGACGGCCGCGTCCGCGATGCCGTCGTGGGTGAGGAGGAGCGCCTCCAGTTCGGCCGGGGCGACCTGGAAGCCCTTGTACTTGATCAGCTCCTTCACGCGGTCGACGATGAAGAGCCAGCCGTCGGCGTCCACCCGGCCGACGTCGCCCGTGTGCAGCCAGCCGTCGCGGTCGATCATGTCGACGGTGGCCTGGGGGCGGCCGAGGTAGCCCTTCATGACCTGCGGGCCCCGGATGAGGACCTCGCCGGGTTCGCCGGGGGCCGCGTCCTTCGCCGGGTCGTCGAGGGAGAGCAGCCGCATCTCGGTGGAGGCGACGAGTTTGCCCACGGTGCCGGGCGGCGCGTCCTGCGCGTGCAGCGGGACGACATGGGTGCCGGGCGAGAGCTCCGTCATGCCGTACGCCTGGCCGACGGGCGGCAGGCCGAGCCGGCGCGAGCAGGCCAGGGCGAGTTCGGCGTCCAGGGGCGCCGCCGCGCTGATGACGTACCGCAGCGAGGAGAGGTCGTACCCCTCCACCGCCGGGTGCTTGGCCAGGGCCAGGACGATCGGCGGGGCCACGTAGAGCGCGTTGATGCGGTGTTTCTCGATCGCCGCGAGGAACGTGCCGAGCTCGAAGCGCGGGAGGACGACCACCGTCGCGCCCTGCCGCAGCGGGGCGTTCATGAGCGCCGTCAGGCCGTAGATGTGGAAGAAGGGCAGGACGGCGAGGATGCGGTCGCCGGGGCCCATCGGGATGAGGGGTTCGAGCTGGGAGAGGTTGGTGGCGATGTTGCGGTGGGTGAGCATGACGCCCTTGGGGACGCCCGTCGTGCCCGAGGAGTACGGGAGCGCCGCCACGTCCTCGGCGGGGTCGAGGGTGACGGCGGGCGTGGGCGCGCTCGTGCCGAGCATGTCGAGGAGCGAGCGGTGGCCCGACTCCCCCGCCGGGTCGCAGACGAAGATCTCCCGTACGCCGCCCGCGAGTTCGGCGGCGGCGCGGGCCGCGTCGAGGAGCGGGGTGACGGTGACGATCCAGGACGCGGCGGAGTCCCGTAGCTGTTTGGCGAACTCCTCCGGGGTGGCCAGCGGATGCACGGTCGTCACGGAGGCGCCCGCGCGCGTGGCCGCGTAGAAGGCGACCGGGTAGGCGACCGTGTTGGGGCTGTGCAGGGCGACGACGTCTCCCTTGCGCACCCCTGCCTCCACCAGCCCGGCCGCGATCGCCCGGTGGAACTGGTCGAGCTGCGCGTACGTGATCGTCGTGCCGGCCACCCCGTCTACGAGGGCGGGGGTGTCGCCGCGGGCGGCGGCGCTCCCGAGCACGGCGTCGTGAATGGGCCGGTCGACGACGGCGACGTCCTCGTACTCACTCCTGTGCACCATGCTGAACTCCTCATCCGCGAATCCACGAAGGGCTTGCAGGGCTCTCAGTACGACTTGGGCAGTCCCAGGCTCTGGTGGGACACGTAGTTGAGGATCATTTCCCGGCTCACGGGCGCGATCCGGGCCACGCGCGAGCCGGTGATGAGCGAGGCGAGGCCGAACTCGCGGGTCAGACCGTTCCCGCCGAGCGTGTGGACGGCCTGGTCGACGGCGCGTACGCACGCCTCGGCGGCGGCGTACTTGGCCATGTTGGCGGCCTCGCCCGCGCCGATGTCGTCGCCCGCGTCGTACAGGCGGGCCGCTTTCTGCATCATCAGGCGGGCCAGTTCCAGCTCGATGTGGACCTGGGCGAGCGGGTGCGCGATGGCCTGGTGGGCGCCGATCGGGGCCTTCCACACGGTGCGCTCGTTGGCGTACTCGACGGCGCGGCGCAGGGCGTAACGGCCCATGCCGATGGCGAACGCGGCCGTCATCACGCGCTCCGGGTTGAGTCCGGCGAACAGTTGGAGGAGCCCCGCGTCCTCGTCACCCACGAGAGCCTCCGGGGGCAGCCGCACCCCGTCAAGGGTCAGCTCGAACTGCTTCTCGGGGGCTTGCAGTTCCATGTCGATGCGGCGGCGCTCGAAGCCCGGGGTGTCGCGCCCGACGATGAAGAGGCAGGGCTTGAGGTTTCCGGTGCGGGCGTCGGACGTGCGGCCCACGATGAGCGTGGCGTCGGCGATGTCCACGCCCGATATGAAGACCTTGCGGCCGGTGAGGATCCAGGAGCCGTCGTCGTCCTTGCGGGCGGTGGTGGTGATGCGGTGCGAGTTCGAACCGGCGTCGGGTTCGGTGATGCCGAAGGCCATGGTGCGGCTGCCGTCGGCGAGCCCCGGCAGCCAGGCGCGCTTCTGCTCGTCGGTGCCGAAGCGGGCGATGACGGTGCCGCAGATGGCGGGCGAGACGACCATCATGAGGAGAGGAGACCCGGCCGCGCCCAGCTCCTCCAGGACGATGGACAGCTCGCTGATGCCGCCGCCTCCGCCGCCGTACTCCTCGGGCAGGTTCACGCCCAGGTAGCCGAGTTCGGCGGCCTCGGCCCACAGCTCCTCGGGGTGCCCCCCGGCCGCGGTGACCTTGGTCATGTAGTCGCGGCCGAACCGCTTGCCGAGCGCGGCGACGGCGGCGCGCAGCGCCTGGTGCTCCTCGGTTTCGAGTACGGGGCTGTTCACGACGCTTCCTCCTGGACTACGGCCTCGGCCTCGGCCTGGACCACGGCGAGCAGAGCGCCGACCTCGACCTGGTGGCCGACGGCGGCGTGCAGAGCGGTGAGCGTTCCGGTGGCGGGAGCGGCGATGCGGTGCTCCATCTTCATCGCCTCCAGCCAGATCAGGGGCTGTCCCGCGGTGACGGTGGCGCCCTCGGCGAGCCCGTCGGCGACGCGGACGACGGTGCCGGGCATCGGCGCGAGCAGGGAGCCCGGGGCGCGTTGCGCGCTGGGGTCGGTGAAGCGGGGCAGGGCGGTGAGCGCGGCGCCGTTCACGTACACACGGTCGCCGTACGCCGCGACCGCGTACTTGCGCCGCACACCGCCCACTTCGAGGACGACACGGCCGGGCGCGGCGTGCACGACGCGCACCCCGTCGGCTTCGAGTCCGGCGCGGGTGTGGCGGTAGCGGACCTCGTGCTCGGTGCCGTCGGGTTCGGTGCGGTAGCGCTTGAGCAGGGGCTGCGAGGGCACGTTGCGGAAGCCGCCGAAGCGGTGGTGGCGCGTGGTGGCCAGGGCGGCGGCGAGCGGTGCGTACGGGTCCGGGTCCGGGGCCGTCAGGCCGGCGAGGTGCCGCTCGTAGAACCCGGTGTCCATACGGGCGCCGTTGAACTCGGGGTGGCGCAGGGACCGTACGAGCAGGTCGCGGTTGGTGACCGGGCCGTGCACCTCGGCGCGTTCCAGGGCCCCGGCGAGGGCGCGGACGGCGGCGGCGCGGGTCGGCGCGTGGGCGACGACCTTGGCGAGCATGGCGTCGTAGTGGACGCCGATGGTGTCGCCGTCGGTGTACCCGGTGTCGAGGCGCACCCCGTTCGGTACGGACAGCCGGTGCAGGGTGCCGGTCTGCGGGGCGAAGGCGGCGGCCGGGTCCTCGGCGTACAGGCGCGCCTCGACGGCGTGGCCGCGCGGGGCCGGCGGCTCTGGATCGAGCGCGTCGCCCTCGGCGATCCGCAGTTGCAGCGCGACGAGGTCGATGCCGAACACAGCCTCGGTGACCGGGTGCTCGACCTGGAGGCGGGTGTTCATCTCCAGGAAGTGCGCGGTGCCGTCGTCCGCGACGAGGAACTCGACGGTTCCGGCGCCGACGTAGCCCGTGGCCCGTACGGCGCGCTCGCTCAACTCGTGCACACGACGGGTGATTCCGTCGGTCAGTCCTGGGGCCGGCGCCTCCTCGATGACCTTCTGGTGGCGTCGCTGGAGCGAGCAGTCGCGCGTGCCGAGCGCCCAGACGGTGCCGTGCGCGTCGGCGAGGACCTGGACCTCGACGTGGCGCCCGCCCTCGACGTACGGCTCGACGAAGACCTCACCGTCGCCGAAGGCGGAGAGGGCTTCGGCGCGGGCGGCCTCCGTTTCGGCGTTCAGACGGTCCAGTTCGCGTACGACCCGCATGCCGCGTCCGCCTCCCCCGGCCGCCGCCTTCACGAGGACGGGCAGATCGGCCTTCGTGACCTCGCCGAGCGGGGCGATGCCCATCAGCTCCTTGGCGCGCGTCTTGGACGCCATCGCCTCGATCGCCCCGGGCGGCGGCCCGATCCAGACGAGCCCGGCGTCGGTGACGGCGCGCGCGAACGCGGCGTTCTCGGAGAGGAAGCCGTAGCCGGGGTGGACGGCGTCGGCGCCCGCGTCGAGGGCGGCCTTCACGATCAGGTCGGCGCGGAGGTAGGTGTCGGCGGGGGTGGCGCCCGGAAGGCGTACGGCGAGGTCGGCCTCGCGGACGTGGAGGGCGTCGGCGTCCGGGTCCGAGTGCACGGCGACGGTACGGATGCCCAGGTCACGGCAGGTGCGAAAGACGCGGCAGGCGATCTCGCCGCGGTTGGCCACGAGGACGGAGTCGATCACTGAGGTAGTCATTGGCGGGCTCACATCCGGAAGACGCCGAAGCCGCCGCGGGCGCCCTCGTACGGTGCGGTGTGCAGGGCGGACAGGCAGATGCCGAGGACGGTGCGGGTGTCGCGCGGGTCGATGACGCCGTCGTCGTAGAGCCGTCCGGAGAGGAACATCGGCAGGGACTCGGACTCGATCTGCTGCTCGACCAGGGCGCGGAGTGCGGCGTCCGCCTCGTCGTCGTAGGGCTGTCCCTTCGCGGCGGCGGACTGCCTGGCCACGATCGAGAGGACGCCCGCGAGCTGCTGCGGCCCCATGACGGCGGCCTTGGCGCTGGGCCAGGCGAAGAGGAAGCGGGGGTCGTAGGCGCGGCCGCACATGCCGTAGTGCCCGGCGCCGTAGGAGGCGCCCATGAGGACGGAGAGGTGGGGGACGCGGCTGTTGCTGACGGCGTTGATCATCATCGAGCCGTGTTTGATGATGCCGCCCTGCTCGTACTCCTTGCCGACCATGTAGCCGGTGGTGTTGTGGAGGAAGAGGAGGGGGATGTCGCGCTGGTTGGCGAGCTGGATGAACTGGGCCGCCTTCTGCGACTCCTCGCTGAACAGGACGCCCTGGGCGTTGGCGAGGATGCCGACGGGGTAGCCGTGGAGGGCGGCCCACCCGGTGACGAGGCTCGCCCCGTACAGCGGCTTGAACTCGTCGAAGTCGGAGGCGTCGACGACGCGGGCGATGACCTCGCGCGGGTCGAACGGCACCTTCAGGTCGTCCGGCACGATCCCGAGCAGCTCCTCGGCGTCGTACTTCGGCGGTTCGGCGAGGGCGGGCGGGTCCGCGTACGCCTTGCGGTGGTTGAGGCGGGCGACGACGCGGCGGGCCTGGCGGATCGCGTCCCGCTCGTCGACGGCGAAGTGGTCGGCGAGCCCGGAGGTGCGGGCGTGCATCTCGGCGCCGCCGAGCGATTCGTCGTCGCTCTCCTCGCCGGTCGCCATCTTCACGAGGGGCGGTCCGCCGAGGAAGACCTTGGCCTTCTCCTTGACCATGATCACGTGGTCGGACATGCCGGGGATGTAGGCGCCGCCGGCGGTGGAGTTGCCGAAGACGACGGCGACGGTCGGTATCCCGGCCGCCGAGAGGCGCGTGATGTCGCGGAAGATCGCGCCGCCGGGGATGAAGATCTCTTTCTGCGACGGCAGGTCGGCGCCGCCGGACTCGACGAGGGAGACGCAGGGGAGGCGGTTGGAGAAGGCGATCTCGTTGGCCCGGAGGGCCTTCTTCAGGGACCAGGGGTTGCTGGCGCCGCCGCGCACGGTCGGGTCGTTGGCGGTGATGAGGCACTCGACGCCCTCGACGACCCCGATCCCGGTGACGAGGGAGGCGCCCACCGTGTAGTCGCTGCCCCAGGCGGCGAGCGGCGACAGTTCGAGGAAGGGCGTGTCGGGGTCGAGGAGCAGCTCGATGCGTTCGCGGGCGAGCAGCTTGCCGCGCCCGCGGTGCCGCTGTACGTACTTCTCGCCGCCCCCGGCGAGGGCTTTCGCGTGCTCGGTGTCGAGCGCGTCGATCTTTTCGAGGAGGGCCGCGCGGTGGGCGGCGTAGTCGTCGGACCGGGTGTCCAGGGCGCTGGCCAGGACGGTCACAGGAGTGCCTCCGGTATGTCGAGGTGGCGGGAGCGCAGCCATTCGCCGAGCCCCTTGGCCTGCGGGTCGAAGCGGGCCTGCGCGGCGACGCCCTCGCCGAGGATCCCCTCGACGGTGAAGTTGAGGGCGCGGAGGCTGGGCAGGACGTGGCGGGTGACGGGCAGGCCGGCCGTCTCGGGGAGGAGTTCGCGGAGCCGTTCGACGGTGAGGGTGTGGGCGAGCCACGGCCAGGCGGCGTCGGTGGTCGCCCATACGCCGATGTTGGCGTCGCCGCCTTTGTCGCCGCTGCGGGCGCCGGTGAGCCGGCCCAGCGGGGCTCGGCGGGTGGGCCCCTCGGGTGGCGCCTGCGGAAGCGCGGGTCCGTCGACGGGGGCGAGCGCGCGGGTGGGCCCGGTGTACGCGGCCACGTCGCGGCGCTCCCCGTCCGGCAGCACGGCGATGTGCGGCACGTCCTCGCGGTCGACGTACGCGGCCTCGAAGACGCCGTACGGGGCGCCCTTGCCGGGCGGGGCGGTGACGTGGAACCCCGGGTAGGAGCCGAGGGCCAGCTCGACCGCGGCGCTGCTGAGGGCCCGTCCGACGGCGTCCTGGTCGGGGTCGCGCACGACGAGCCGGAGGAGGGCGCTGGAGGTCTCCTCGGTGCCGGAGTCGGGGTGATCGGTGCGGACGAGTGTCCAACGGGTGGAGTTGGGCCGGGCTTTGGCGGCGGCCAGTATGTCGTCCATCTGCTCGCGTACGAGCGCGGCCTTGGCCTCGATGTCGAGCCCGGTGAGGACGAAGACGACCTCGTTGCGGAAGCCGCCGAGCCGGTTCAGGCCGACCTTGAGGGTGGGCGGTGGCGCTTCGCCGCGTACGCCGTGGATACGGACGCGGTCCTCGCCGGCCTGCTGGATCCGGACCGTGTCGAGGCGGGCGGTGACATCGGGTCCGGCGTACCGGGCGCCGCCGGTCTCGTAGAGGAGCTGGGCGGTGACGGTGCCGGTGTCGACGAGGCCGCCGGTGCCGGGGTGTTTGGTGATGACGGCGGACCCGTCCTCGTGGATCTCGGCGAGGGGGAAGCCGGGGTGGCGCAGGGAGCGCGGGTCGTGCCGGGCGAACTGGGAGTAGTTGCCGCCGGTCGCCTGCGTGCCGCACTCCAGGACGTGCCCGGCGACGACCGCCCCGGCCAGCCGGTCGTACGCGTCGGGGGCCCAGCCGAAGTGCCGGGCGGCCGCTCCGCTGACCAGGGCGGCGTCGGTGACGCGGCCGGTGACCACGACGTCGGCACCGGCGTCCAGGCAGGCGGTGATCCCGGCGCCGCCGAGGTAGGCGTTGGCGGTGAGGGCGCCGGGGAAGCGGCCGGTGGGGAGCAGGTCGTCGCCCTCGACGTGGGCGACGCGGAGGGGGATGGAGAGGCGGTCGGCCAGGCCGCGTACGGCGGAGGCGAGCCCGGCCGGGTTGAGCCCACCGGCGTTGGTGACGACCTTGACGCCGCGCTCGACGGCGAGCCCGAGGCATTCCTCCAGCTGCCCGAGGAACGTACGGGCGTAACCGCGCTGGGGGTCCTTGAGCCGGTCGCGGCCGAGGATGAGCATGGTCAACTCGGCGAGGTAGTCGCCGGTGAGGACGTCGAGCGGCCCGCCGGTGAGCATCTCCTTCATGGCGTCGAAGCGGTCGCCGTAGAAGCCGGAGGCGTTGCCGATGCGGAGTGGGGGCCGGGTCACCGGGCGGCACCCTTCGGGGGCCGTCCCTGTCCGGGTGGCCCGGCGAAGGCCTGGGCGATGTCGAGCCAGCGGTCGGCGTCGGGCCCTTCGGCGCGCAGGCCGAGATCGGCGCGGTGGGCGCGCTGGGTGACGAGGAGGCAGAAGTCGAGGGCGGTCCCGGTGACGCGCTGGGGGGCGTCGTCGGGCCCGTAGACCCACGCTTGCCCGTCCGGCGCGACGAGTTCGACGCGGAACTCGGTGCCGGGGGCGGGGAGTCCGTGCACGGCGTGGGCGAAGTCACGCGCGCGGACGCCGATGCGGGCGACGTGGCGGAGCCGGTCGGTGGGCGGGCGTACGACGCCGAGCGCGTCGGCGACGTCCTGGCCGTGGGCCCAGGTCTCCATGAGCCGCCCGGTGGCCATGGAGGCGGCGGACATGGGCGGCCCGTACCAGGGGAATCTGGTCTTGGCGGCGGCGGCGCCCCGCAGCACCTTCTGCAACTCCTCGCGCCCGTCGCGCCATTGCGCGAGCAGCGCGGCGGGCTCTTGCGCGGCCCCGGCATCGGCGCCGTCGTCCACGAACGAGTCCGGCGCGGCGACGGCCTTCTCCACCTCCCCCGCGAACGCGTCCGGGTCGTTCATCGCGAGCAGCGCGGCGCGGTCGGTCCAGGCGAGGTGGGCGATCTGGTGGGCGACGGTCCAGCGGGGCGCGGGGGTGGCCCGGGCCCATACCTCCCGGCCCAAGTCCTGCACCAGCTCGTCGAGTTCCTGGCTCTCGGCCCGCAGGTCGTCGAAGACGGACAGCGGTTCGGACACGGGGCGCTCCCCTCCGGGGCGTTTCGTGGCGCGGTTGGTTCGGAGCATGGCAGCGGGCCCAGAAACAAGCAAGCGTGCTTGCATGAAAATCTCGGCACCGACGACGGGGCGTCTGCGACCCTGCTCCCCATAAACCTCCTCGATGTCCTGGTCACCATGGCGGGAACCGGCCGGCTCGGACCGGTCTCCGTCGGGGCCGGCCTGGACGCCGTGACGGCGGTGCTCGGTGCGCCCCAGGACTTGGGCCCGACAAGCAGGAGACGCGCCTGGCCCCGCCGCTTCGCCTACGGCGACCTGGAACTGCTCGTCTGCCGCTGCCGCAGGGTGAACCTGTTCTCGTTCCCGACGTGGCGCGACACGATCGCGCTCCCCGCACCCTCCGTCAACGGCGAGCCGTTCAGCTCCCCAGGAGCCCCATCCCGAGCGAACGTACTCGCGGCTCTGGACGAGGCATCCTGCCCTTGGGAACCAGCCCCGCCCTTCACCCTCCCCGGCCAGAGCACCCTCCGAGTGGCCCCGACGAACGCGGCGTTCACCTTCATGGACGCGGGGCACGACGACTTCATCCTGTACTCGATGTGCCTGCCGGGCGACGGGCACGGATGCCCGCCGCCCGGCACCAGGCCCTAGCTCACCCCGTACGCGACCGACTCCGCGCACGGCCCTGAGTTCACCCATGCCGAGGCCCAACTGGCCAAGTACCGTGCCCACCTTGACTGGATGAACGCCGCGGCAGCGCCCACGAGGGCGTCACGCGACCTCATCCGTGCCATCGCCCGCGACTTCTGACCGCTACGGAGTGACAGTGAACGCCGACATCACCTGGGAAGAGCCCTTCTGCGGCGAAGGCAACAACTGCTTCCGCCTCGGCACCGACACCATCGGCAACGCCTACATCACCCTCAACGGCGCCGAACACACCTACCTCACCGACACCCGCGAAGCACTCCGCGCCCTCATCCTCGACATCAAGGCAGGCAAGGCCGACCACCTGCTCTGACTCTGTGACGCATTGATCACGGCTGCTAATCTCGCCCTGCCCGCGCGGGGACGATCGGCGCCTTCAGCAGCCTCCTCCGTGGTGGGCACCCTGGGGAGGGACTTCTTTCGTGACTCATCCGTCGGACAGACGGGCCCCGCGCCGTTCGCGCGCCCTCGGCCCCCTCGCTCTCGTGGCCACGCTGGCCGTGGCTGGCACGCTGGCCGGGGCGGTGGGCGGCGCGACGCCCGCCGTCGCCGCGACCGCCTCCGCCGATCCCGTCGTGATCAGCCCGGGCGCCCGCTACGTGCCCCGCGCCACCATCGTCCTGAACGCCGGTGAGACCGGGTTCCTGACCGCCCAGGAGGGCGACGACCGCCTCCGTTGGATCGACTACGCCACCGGCGCGGCGACCGTCCTTGATCACCGGCTGCCGGAGCCGCTCGCGTACGACGTGGACAGCTTCCGCTTCGACGCGTACCCGGCGGACTTCGGGCACGGCTCCGACACCGTCGCCGTCTACGCCGACTCCCCCGCCCCGCACGTGACGCTCCAGCAGGGCGCCGGCACCAGCGGCACGGCTGTCACCGTGCCCGTCCCGGACGGGCAGTCCTACGTAGCGACCTACGGGGACACCGTCATCACCCGGACCGGCACGGAGACGGCCGTGGAGAGCCTGCACCTGCTGCGCGTCGGCGACGACGGGCAGGTGCGGGACCAGGAGCTGGCCGGGCTGCCGCAGGGGTGGAACCTCACCGTCGGCGAGGGCGATGCCCGGTCCGTGGCCGTGCGCGGCATCAGGTGGGAGGACGACATGATGTCCCAGGGGTGGTGGGTCGTCGACCTCGCCACCGGGAACCTGAAGGAACTCTCCTCCAGCGGCGACAGCGTCTCCTTCGACCAGGACACCGTGCTCCATGTCGGCGCCCCGGAGCCCTACGCCGCCCAGGTGTACCGCCGGGACGACCTGGACGCCGAGCCCGCCACCCTCGACCTGCGGGAGGTGCCATTCAACGACGTCGTCCGGCACTTCGGCGACGACCTCGTCACCGTCACTCCGCCCAACCCCGGCAACAACGAGTACCGGGGCAACACGCTCGTACTCCGCGACACCTCAGGGCAGTACCTGAAGTCGCTGCTCGCCGTCGCCTCCACCTCAGTGCACCGCACGCCCAACGGTTCGCTGCTCGTGACCGGGGCCGAGGAGAGGACCGACCAGGGCACCCTCGACTGGGGCTACTACCTCTTCACCCGCGCCGCCGACGGCACCATCACCCGCAAGCGCCTCGCGGACATCGAGGACCGGGAGGCCGAGCCCGCCGGTATCGCCCTGGGCAGCGGCATCCTCACCACGGCCGACGACTCGCAGGGCTACTCTCCCGGCACCGTCATCGGCGGGTACCGCAGCACCTGGCTGAGGACCTCCGGCCGCCCCGAGGAGCTGAACTCGACCACCGACAGCCTCGTATCCGGCCGTGACGACGACTGCGGCGTGGCCGGATACACCTACTGCATCACCATGTTCGCGAGCGGCGACGGCTACCACGGCCGCAAGGAGGCGACCGAGCAGGACGTCACCATGCTGTACAAGAACGGTGGCGCCTCGTGGGGGCCGAGGGTCGACTCAGGGCTCGGCAGTCCGCAACTCGTCGACCTGTCCGGGCGGTTCGGCGTGGTGAACCAAGGCTGGGGCGGACGCCAATCCGTTCTGCAGTTCACCGAGCCCGACTCCGGCAAGGGGCTGCTGAAGCGGGAGCCTGTCGCGGCCTCGGTCTGGGGCAGCACGTTGTGGAGCGCCGTCGGGAGGTGGAACGACACCGGTTCCGGGGTGTCCACCAAGGTGACGGCCCAGACCCTGCCGTCGGGCACCGCCAATGAGACCTTCGACGCCGGATGCGTCCCCGAGGACCTCCAGGCCGTGGGGCGATACGTCTACTGGCGGTGCAGCGACTCCTACGACTACTACAGGGGCGCCGGTGTCTACGACCGGCAGAGCAAGGCGGTCGTGCGGCTCGGCACCGACGACGCGCTCCTCGGTGACGGTTACCTGGTGCGCCGGTCCGACGCGGCCGGTCTCACCCTCGTGGACCTGCACGGCGGGCTGACGACCGCCACCAAGGAAGCGGACCTGCCGCAGCGCGTCGTCGTAAGCGCCGCCGACCTCGGTGACCGGACCGTGCGCCGCTCCGGCTGGACCGTCGACCGGTTCGGCGGGCACATCGCCTACGTCGGCGCGGACCGGCGCGTGCGCATCGTGCCGTCGGGTGTCCCCGCCTCCAAGGTCGCCGTCATCGACGCGGAGACCTCATCCACCCTGGACCTCAAGGCCGACGCTCCCGCATGGACGCCACGCTGGTGGCTGTCCAAGCCCGCCGCCTCCTGGTCCCTCGCCCTGAAGCACAAGGCGAGCGGCAAGGTCGTCCGGACGCTGACCGGCGGCGAGGTCCGCGGGCAGCTCGCCACCTCCTGGGACGGGAAGAACGCGAGCGGCAAGCTCGTCGCCAACGGCGCCTACACCTGGACCCTGACCGTGAAGCCCGCCGACGGGGCGGGCGGTGACCTCACGGCCTCCGGGAGCGTGGGTGTGCGCGGCGGCGCCGCCGTGTGGCGGGACATGGGCGGGGACGACGGCATCGGCGACCTGCTGACCATGGAGCCGGACGGTGGCACGTTCCTCTACAAGGGCGTGGGCGACGGCACGCTGGCCGCGCGTACCGCCGCGGGCGGCACCAAGTTCGACCCGAGCACGCTGCTCGTACCCGTCGGGGACGTCGACGGCGACCGCTGCGACGACGTGCTCGCCCGCGTCGGCAACCAGTTGCGCGCCTACCGCCCCGGCTGCGGGAAGATCGTCTCCGCGTCGTCGCCGTACACGGTGATCGGTTCCGGCTGGGGACAGTACGACCGTCTGACCTCGCCCGGCGACCTCAACGGTGACGGCTACGTCGATCTGATCGCGCGCCAGACCACCACCGGCGACATGTACTTCTACGCCGGTACGGCCGACCACACCCTGAAGACGAAGGTGCGGATCGGCACCAACTGGAAGCTGTACACGCGCGTCGTCGGCGCGGGCGACCTCAACGGTGACGGGCGCGGCGACCTGCTCGGCGTCGACAAGTCCGGCTATCTGTGGCGCTACTACGGCACGGCCGCGGGCGGCGTGACCGCGCGGGTCAAGATCGGCCCCGGCTGGTCCGCGTACACCGCGCTCGTCGGACCCGGTGACCTCACCGGTGACGGCCGCGCCGGGCTCCTCGCCCGCGACTCCGCGGGCAAGCTGTGGCGGTACGCCTCCACCGGTGACGGCAAGTACGCGCCGCGCGTGCTGGTCGGCACGGCCGGCTGGAACAGGTTCAAGGACCTGCACTGAAACACCGAAGCACCGAAGCACCGAAGCACCGAAGCACCGAAGCGCTGAAGAGGGGTTGAGACGCGCGCGCGGCTCAGCCCCTCTTCGGCCGCCGCCCCACCTGCGTCCGCACCGCCCCCATGCTCGCCCCGATGACCAGGGCGATCGCCAGGGCCTGCAGCCACGTCAGGGCCTGGCTCAGGACGAGGAAGCCGGCCAGGGCGGCGATCGCCGGTTCGAGGCTCATCATGACCGCGAACGTGGACGCGGGCAGGCGGCGCAGCGCGATGAGTTCGAGGGTGTAGGGCAGGACCGAGGAGAGGACCGCGACGGCCGCGCCGAGGCCGATCGTCACCGGGTCGAGGAGCCGGGTGCCGGCCGTCGAGATGCCGAGCGGGAGGCTGAGCACGGCCGCCACCGCCATCGCGAGGGCGAGCCCGTCGGCCTGCGGGAAACGGCGGCCCGTGCGGGCGCTGAAGATGATGTACGCCGCCCACATGCCGCCCGCGGCGAGCGCGCAGGCCACGCCGACCATGTCCAGGCCGCCGACACTCTCCCCGGCGCCGCCGAGCAGGAAGACGCCGCACAGGGCGAGCCCCGCCCACAGGAAGTTGATCAGGCGGCGCGAGGCGATGACGGAGAGGGCGAGCGGGCCGAGCACCTCGAAGGTGACGGCGAGGCCGAGCGGGATACGGGCCGCGGCCTGGTAGAAGATCATGTTCATCCCGCCCATGGCGACGCCGAACGCGACGACCGTGCCCCAGTCCGCGCGCGAGTGCCCGCGCAGCTTCGGCCGGCAGACCACTATCAGCACCAGCGCCGCCACGACCAGGCGCAGCGTCACGACGCCGACGGCGCCGGTGCGCGGCATCAGGCTCACCGCGAGCGCCCCGCCGAACTGCACGGACACGCACCCGGCGAGGACCAGACCGACCGGGCCGAGGGCTCCCCGGCGGCCCGTGTGCTCCGTACCGGCTCCGTCGTTCCCGACGAGGGCGGCGGCCTCCGGCACCGGAATCTGCTGCTGTTCGGTGTGCGAGCCGCTCACTGTGCCCTCGCCCCTTTCCACCTGAGTTCACTCTGTTGGACTTACCAGTCCACGGTACTGCACTACATGTATCGCGTGGAACTCCACGCTAAAAGCCCCGGGCGCGGCCTGTGAAATGCCTTCTGCGCTGAACTGAGCTGAGCGTCAGTCGGGGAGCCCGTCGGCCAGCACCTCCGCCAGATGCCGGGCCCGTACCCCCGCCAGCTGTTCCACCTGCGTCCGGCACGAGAACCCGTCCGCCAGGACCAGCGCGCCCTCCCCCGCCGCCCGGACGCCCGGCAGCAGCGACTCCTCCGCGCAGGCGACGGACACCTCGTAATGCCCGCGCTCGAACCCGAAGTTCCCGGCGAGCCCGCAGCAGCCGCCGCTCAGCTCCCCCTCCAGGCCGGCCCGTTCCCGTAGCCTCCGGTCGGCCGCGTCCCCGAGCACCGCGTGCTGATGGCAGTGCGTCTGCCCGACGACCGGCCGGTCGATCCGGGGCGGCGTCCACTCCGGCGCGAACCGCTCCAGCGCCTCCGCGAAGGTGACGACGCGCTCCGCGAGCGACCCCGCGCGCGGATCACCGGACAACAGCTCGGGCAGGTCCGAACGGAGCGCCGCCGCGCAGGACGGCTCCAGGACGACGACGGGCAGCCCGGCGGCGAGCACCGGTTCCAGCAGTTCCAGGGTGCGGCGCTGCACGGCGCGGGCACGGTCGAGCTGCCCGGTGGACATATAGGTCAGGCCGCAGCAGACCCGCGCGGGTGGCAACGCCACCGTCATCCCGGCCACCTCCAGGACCCGTACCGCCGCGTCCGCCACGCCGGGCGCGAGATGGTCGGTGAACGTGTCGGGCCAGAGCACGACGGCCGGTCCCGGCCCACTGCTCGGCGCGAGCGCGCGATGCCGCCGCCCCCGGCTGAAGGCCCTCGTCGCGAGCCGGGGCACGTCCCGCTCCCCGGCGATCCCGCCGACCCGCTTCACGAGGGAGGCCAGCCCCCTCACCCGTACGAGCCGGTTGACGGCCCGCGCCGTCCGCGTCCGCTCGACCAGGCGGAGCCACCTCGGCAGCCACCCCATCGCGTAGTGCGCCATCGGCCGCCGCCGCCCCGCGTAGTGGTGGTGCAGGAACTCGGCCTTGTACGTGGCCATGTCGACGCCGACCGGACAGTCGCTCCTGCACCCCTTGCAGGACAGACACAGATCGAGCGCGTCCCGCACCTCCGTGGACCGCCAGCCGTCGGTGACGACCTCACCGGCGAGCATCTCGTGCAGCAGCCGCGCCCGCCCGCGCGTGGAGTGCGCCTCCTCGCCGGTGACGCGGAACGAGGGACACATGACACCGCCCCCTGGAGCGGGCTCGTGGGTCCGGCACTTGGCGACGCCGACACACCTGCGCACGGCGGCCGAGAAGTCCCCGCCGTCCTGCGGATACCCGAAGGCGACGTCCACCGGTTCGCGCGGCAGCACGGCGAACCGCAGGTTCTCGTCCAGCCGGGCGGGCCGTACGAGCATGCCCGGGTTCAGCACGTCGGCCGGGTCCCACACGCCCTTGACCCGCTCGAAGAGGGCGACGAGCTCCGGCCCGTACATGGCCGGCAGCAGCTCGGCGCGGGCCTGACCGTCCCCGTGCTCACCGGAGAGCGACCCGCCGTGCGCGACGACCAGCGCGGCCAACTCCTCCGAGAACCGCCGGAAGCGCGCGACCCCGCCCCCGGTCAGCAGATCGAAGTCGATCCGGACGTGAATGCACCCGTCACCGAAGTGCCCGTACGGGGTTCCGCGCAGTCCGTGCTCCCGCAGCAGCCCCCGGAACTCCCGCAGGTACGCGCCGAGCCGCGCGGGCGGCACCGCGCAGTCCTCCCAGCCGGGCCACGCCTCGCTGCCGTCCGGCATCCGCGTCGCGGTGCCGCTGGCGTCCTCACGGATGCGCCACAGCGCACGCTGCCCGGCCCGATCGTCGACGACCAGCGCGTCGTGCACGTCCGCCGCCCGCACGATCCGCTCGGCGGCGGCCCGCGCCTCGGCGGGCGTCGCGCCCCCGATCTCGACGAACAGCCACGCACCGCCCTTCGGCAACCCCGCTCCGCTTGCCGGTACGAGGTCGGCGGCCATCCCCTCCACGGTCAGCGGCCCGTACGGGAGCAGGCCCGCGGCGGCTTCGGCGGCGGCGCTCTCGTCCCCGTACCCGAGCACGGCGAGGGCGGTGGCCGCCGGGGCCTCCACCAGCCGGACCGTCGCCTCGGTCACGAGCCCGAGGGTGCCTTCGCTGCCGCAGAAGAAGCGGGCCAGGTCGGTGCCGTGCTCGGGCAGCAGCGCGTCCGCGGCGTAGCCGGAGATACGGCGGGGCAGGCCGTCGTACGGGGCGAAGCCCGTCCTGAGGGTGCCCAGCTCCTGGGCGACGAGCGTGCGGAGTCCCCGCGGGGCGCCGTCCCACCCCTTCCCGAGCCGGTACGAGGATCCGTCCGCGCCCGCGACGTCCAGCGCGGCCACGCTGTCGGCGGTCGTCCCCCAGGCCACGGAGTGCGAGCCGCACGAGTTGTTGCCGATCATTCCGCCGAGCGTGCAGCGGCTGTGCGTGGAGGGGTCGGGGCCGAACCGGAGCCCGTGCGGTTCGGCTGCCGCCTGGAGCCGGTCGAGTACGAGGCCGGGCTGTACGCGGGCGATGCGCGCGGCGGGGTCGATGTCGATCAGCCGGTTCATGTACCGGGTGAAGTCGATGACGATGCCCGTGCCGGTGGCCTGCCCGGCGATGGAGGTGCCGCCGCCGCGCCCCACGACCGGGACGGCTCGCTCCGCGCAGAGGTCGAGGACGGCGCGGACGTCCTCCTCGTCCCTGGGCGCGACGACGCCGCGCGGGACCCGGCGGTAGTTGGAGGCGTCCATGGTGTGCAGCGCACGGGCCCCGCCCCCGAAGTCGACGTCACCCCGTACCCGCCCCCGCAGGGCCCTCTCAATGTCCTCAGCCATACGCCCAGCATGACGGGGCCCACCGAAGGCCGCGCACGTTCCCGACTGCCACACCTCTATGGGGCTGCGGCGGAGCCGCATGCCTCAGGGGCGCGGGGAACTGCGCGAGCAACCACGACGCGGCCCGCACCCGACAACGCGCCCACCCAAGACAGCGGCGCAGCCGCGTCGCAGGGGCGCGGGGAACTGCGCGACCAGCCACGACGCGACCCGCACCCGGCGACGATCCCGCCCGGCCCTCGGCCGAGACCCCGTATCTCAGACGCCGGACAAGCCCAAGGCCCGCCAAATCCACCCGCTACCCTCCAAGACGTGGCTGAGATCCAGATTCCCGCTGACATCAAGCCCGCCGACGGACGTTTCGGCGCTGGCCCCTCCAAGGTGCGGACCGAGGCGCTGGACGCCCTGGCCGCCACCGGTACCTCCCTGCTCGGCACGTCCCACCGCCAGGCCCCGGTGAAAAACCTGGTCGGCCGCGTGCGCGAGGGCGTGAAGGACCTGTTCTCCCTCCCCGAGGGCTACGAGGTCGTCCTGGGCAACGGCGGCTCGACCGCGTTCTGGGACGTGGCGACGCACGGCCTGATCGAGAACAAGTCGCAGCACCTGAACTTCGGCGAGTTCTCCTCCAAGTTCGCGAAGGCGTCGAAGCTGGCCCCGTGGCTGGCGGAGCCCACCGTGATCGCCTCGGACCCGGGCACGCACCCGGAGCCCAAGGCCGAGTCCGGCGTCGACGTCTACGGCCTGACGCACAACGAGACCTCGACCGGTGTCGCCGCCCCCATCAAGCGCGTGGCCGGTGCCGACGAGGGCGCCCTCGTCCTGGTCGACGCCACGTCCGGCGCGGGCGGCCTGCCCGTCGACATCGCCGAGACGGACGTCTACTACTTCGCCCCGCAGAAGTCGTTCGCCTCGGACGGCGGCCTGTGGATCGGGATCTTCTCCCCGGCGGCGATCGAGCGCGCCGAGCGCGTCCACGCGTCGGGCCGCCACGTCCCGGAGTTCTTCTCGCTGCCGACGGCGATCGACAACTCCCGCAAGAACCAGACGTACAACACCCCGGCGCTCGCCACGCTCTTCCTGCTCGGCGAGCAGCTGGAGTGGATCAACGGCCAGGGCGGCCTGGACTGGTCGACGGCGCGGACGAAGGACAGCTCGACCCGCCTGTACTCGTGGGCGGAGGAGTCGAAGCACGCGACGCCGTTCGTGCCGGACCCGGCGAAGCGTTCGCAGGTCATCGGCACGATCGACTTCTCGGACGACATCGACGCGGCCGCCGTCGCGAAGGTGCTCCGCGCCAACGGCATCGTCGACACGGAGCCGTACCGCAAGCTGGGCCGCAACCAGCTGCGCGTCGCGATGTTCCCGGCGATCGACCCGGCCGACGTGCAGGCGCTGACGGCCTGCGTCGACTACGTCATCGAGAAGCTCTGACGTTCACCGCGCCACCGGGGGGACGCGCAACGCGACAGCCCTCCGGTGGCGCGGCTCACTTCGCCTTGGGCTTGCGGACCATGCGCCCCACGCCGAGCACCAGGAGCAACACCACGGCCGCCCCGACGGCCCCGGTCTTCCCGGTGAGCCCGCTGTCCCCGCCGCCCCCGTCGGACGCGCCCCCGCTCTTTCCGGAACCGGTACCGGAGCCGGAGCCGGAATCACCCGCTCCCTCGACCTCCACCGGCTCCACCGAGCTGTCTCCGCCCTCGCTCCCGTAGAGAAGCGTCCGGCCGTCGACGGTGTACGTCACGGATTCGCCCTGCCGCTGCATCGGCACGCTCAACTGCCCCTCGCGCTCGGGCTTCCCGTTGTTCCACGCGTACGAGACGCCGCCGAAGTAACCGCGTAGAGCGAGCTGCTCGCCATCGGGCGAGAAGGCGCCGTCGGTCACCCACAGGTCCATGTCCGCGACGCGCTTGAAGACGTTCGTGCCCGACGAGTTCAGCGGGTCCGGGCCCTCGTAGAGGCCGCCGCCGTCCTCGTCCTTCTCGACGATGTAGACCCGGCCGGTCTTGGGGTGGACCATCATCGCCTCGGCGTTGCGCGGCCCGTCCGCGTACTTCACGACGTACTGGGTGGCGCGCACGGTCTGGTCGCGCAGCTCCTTCGGCTCGGGCAGCTTGTAGATCCACACGTGGTCCCACTTGCCGCCGAGGTTGTCGCCGATGTCGCCGACGTAGATGTTCCCGTCGGGGCCGACGGAGATCGCCTCGACGTCGCGCGGGTCGCCGATGCCGGTGAGGGTGAGCCGGGCGACGGTCTTGCCGCTGCGCCCGTCGACGGCGTAGATGTACGGGCCGTCGTCGCTGTCGTTGTGGGTCCAGTAGACGCCGGGGTGGGCGCGGGATGCGGCGAGGCCGCTGGACTCGGTGATGCGCGGGTCCTGGATGGTGAAACCGTCGGAGCCGGCGGGCCGGTCGTCGGCGAGCGCCGGACCGGCGGCGAGACCGCCGAGCAGCACAGCGGCGGCGGCGACCCCACCCACCCGCGAGGACACCCACGGGAACACGCGCGAGGACAGCTTGTACGAACGCATGCCCCCAGCTTGCCAGGCGTGTTCGGTCTCACACGCACGCGGTCCGAGTGATCGACGATGATGAGCGGATGCTCAGGTTCATGTGCGTCGGTGACTCGATGACGATAGGAAGCGCGGGCGAACACACCTGGCGCCACCGCATGTGGCTCCACCTGCGCGCCACCGGCACCGACTGCGCCTTCGTCGGCCCGCGCACCGCCCTGCACGGCGGCGGCCACGCCTACGCCGACCCGGACTTCCCGCAGGCGCACTTCGCGGGCTGGGGCGAGGGCTGGCAGCACATGGCCCCGGCGATAGCGGACGCGGTCACCGAGACCCGCGCCGACGTCCTCCTGATCTCCCTCGGCCTCATAGACCTCGGCTTCTACACGAACGCCGAGCAGACCGCCGAGAACGTCCGCCGCTTCGTCACCGAGGCCCGCACCGCCGACCAGGCCCTGCGCATGGTCGTCCTGCCGGTGATCCCCAACATCCGGGCCGAGTCCGACGCCCCCTTCGCCGCGCAGGTCGCCCACTTCAACACCCTGCTGGCCAAGGTGGTCGCCGACCTCGACGAGCCCCGCTCCCCGCTCCTCCTCGCCTCGGTCCCGGACTCGTACGACATCCACACGGACACCTACGACGGCACCCACCCCAACGCCTCCGGCGAACACAAACTGGCCGCGTCCTTCGCCAACGCCCTCCACCAGGCGTGGGGCATAGGCGCCCCGTACGCCGCCCCGCTGTCCCTGGCGTGATCCCGGCGTGCCCTGGTGACCGTGCGTATCGTTGTACTGCGCGGTCGCCCGTTCTCGTCGGGCGGCCGGGGAGGAGCGCCAGGATGACCGCCGAGGCAATCGACAGGATCGACATGGCGACGATGAACGAGCAGATCTTGGACGAAATGTTCGCGCAGATGACCATCCCCGAGGGCTACAAGGCCGAGATCGTCGAGGGGAACGTCTACATGTCGCCGCAGCGGGACACGCACTGGGACATCATCCTGGGCATCATCGAGCAACTGCGGGTCAAATATCCGCGCAGGAGCATCAAGTCCGACGTTCGCATCGACTATCCGGGCCACCTGAACGGCTTCGCCACGGACCTGACCCTCGTGTCGGAGACCGCGGTGAAGAACGCCAAGGGCTTGTGGCTCTGGCAGGACGTCATGTTCGTCGTCGAGGTCATCTCCCGGGGCACCGGAACCAACGACTACGGCCCCAAGAAGGCCGCCTACGCCGCCGCCGAGATCCCCGCCTACCTGATCGTCGATCCCTACCAGGGCCGGTGCCATCTCTACGCCCGGCCCAAGGACGGTGACTACCTCACCGAGACCACGGTCGCCTTCGGCATGGATGTCGACCTCACCTGCACCCCGGTCGGCCTGACCATCGACACCGTCGACTTCGACCGCGACTGACACCCGGCGATACCCCCAACCCTTGCCTAGAGCGCACTCCACGTCCTTGGCTTGTGGACCATGAAGTACACGCAGCTCGGACGCACAGGACTCAAGGTCAGCAGGCTCGTTCTCGGCACGATGAACTTCGGGCCCGAGACCGACGAGGCCGACAGCCACTCCCTCATGGACGCGGCGCTGGCCAGTGGCATCAACTACTTCGACACCGCGAACGTGTACGGCCGCAGCGAGAAGGGCCGTACCGAGGAGATCATCGGCAACTGGTTCGCCAAGGGCGGCGACCGGCGCGACAAGACCGTCCTCGCCACCAAGGTCTACGGGAACATGGCCGGCACCACGCCCGTCTGGCCCAACCACGACCGGCTCAGCGCGGTGAACATCCGCCGCGCCGTCGACGCCAGCCTCAAGCGGCTGCAGACCGACTACATCGACATCTACCAGTTCCACCACATCGACCGCGCCACCCCGTTCGAGGAGATCTGGCAGGCGATCGACGTCCTCGTCCAGCAGGGCAAGATCCTCTACGCGGGCTCCTCCAACTTCCCCGGCTACAAGATCGCCCAGGCCAACGAGGCCGCCGCCCGCCACGGCCGGCTCGGCCTCGTCAGCGAGCAGTGCCTGTACAACCTGGCCGAGCGCCGCGCCGAGATGGAGGTCATCCCGGCCGCGCAGGACTATGGCGTCGGCGTCATCCCGTGGTCCCCGCTCGGCGGCGGCCTGCTCGGCGGCGTCCTCAAGAAGGAGAGTGAGGGCAAGCGCCGCAAGGACGGCCGCAGCGCGAACTCCCTGAAGAACTCCAAGGTGCGCGAGCGGGTCCAGGCGTACGAGGACCTGCTCGACAAGCACGGCATCGAGCCCGGTGAGGCGGCCCTGGCGTGGCTGCTCACCCGGCCGGGCGTCACGGGCCCGATCGTCGGCCCGCGCACCCAGGAGCAGCTCGACTCGGCGCTGCGCGCGGTCGAGCTCGAACTGAGCGAGGAGGTTCTGACGGGCCTCGACGAGATCTTCCCGGGGCCTGGCCCGTCCCCGGAGGCGTTCGCCTGGTAGCGGCGCCGCCCGGGCACGCACGGGTACGGGGCGGCGGCCGACGGTGTCAAGCGCCGACGGCCGCCGCCACCGCCACCACGACGAACATCAGCACAAGCACCCCGGCCATGATCCGGTTCCGCGTCTTCGGGTCCACACCACGAGCCTAACGCGCGCCGCCCAGCGCCCATCCCTCGACCTTCTCGTAGCGCGGCCGTTCCCCGGGCACTCCGGACACCGGCAGGTCGCTGCGTACGAGCGCCAGCTCGGCCACGGTCCAGGGTGTGCCGGTGAAGGTGTCCAGGGCGGTGACGTACGGCGTGAGATCGGCCGTCTCCCGGCTGCGGGCCAGCGTCAGGTGCGGCCGGTAGCGGCGGTGCTCGCCCGGCAGCCCGGCCTTGCGGCCCGCCGCCTCGGCCCGGTCCGCGAGGAGCCTCAGCTCGTCCGTCCGGCCGTGCACCCCGGTCCACAGCGTCCGTCCGCCGAACTGTCCGCCGCCGCGCAGCGCGAGGTCGAACGCCTCCGTGCGGGCGGCGGCCCGCGCGAGCCGCTCGCGCAGTTCCGGCACGGTCGTCTCCGGTACGTCGCCGTAGAAGGCGAGGGTGAGGTGCCATCCGGGGCGCCCGGCCCAGCGCAGCCCGTCGCCGGGCGGCAACCGGTCCACGTGGGACCCGAGTTCGATCATGGCCACGGCGGGCGGCAGCACGGCGGCGAAGAGCCTCATGGGATCAGTCTCGCTCGCACGCGCGGCCGGTGGGGAAGCCGCGCGCGGCGCATGCTTCAGGGGCGCGGGGAACTGCGCGAGAACCCCCACCGGCCGGCAGACCGCGAACAACCCTCGCCCGCGACGGCGCTAGGCCACCGCGGCCAGCTCCCGCGCGTCGCGCGGCACGAACTGCACATGCCGCTCGCCGCGCCGCAGGTCGACCTTGAGGCGCAGGTTCGCCGCGCGGGCCAGCATCAGGCCGACGCCGACCGCCGCGGCGCCGCAGATCACGCCGCCCAGCGTGAAGCTGACGCGGACCCCGTACTGGTCGGCGAGCCAGCCGAAGAGCGGGCCGCCCAGCGGGGTGCCGCCGGTGAAGACCATCATGAACAGGGACATGACGCGGCCGCGCATCTCCGGGTCCGTACCCATCTGGACCGTGGAGTTGGCCGTCACGTTGACGGTCAGGCCGAGGATGCCGAGCAGCACGATCAGCGGGGCGAACGCCCAGACGCCCGGCGCCCACGCGGCCAGGACCTCCAGGACGCCGAAGCCGATCGCGGCGCCGGCCAGGACCCGCAGCCGGGTCGAGCGGCGGCGGGCCGCGAGCAGGGCGCCGGCCAGGGAGCCGATCGCCATGAGCGTGTTGAACATGCCGTACTGGCCGACGCCGCCGTGGTAGACGTCGTTCGCGTACGCGCTCAGCCAGATCGGGAAGTTGAAGCCGAAGGTGCCGACGAACCCGACGAGCACGATCGGCCAGATCAGCTCAGGGTGCGCGGACACGTACCGCAGGCCCTCCCGCAGCTGTCCCTTGCCGCGCGGGGAGCGCTTGATCTCGTGCAGCTCGCGGGTGCGCATCAGCGCGAGACCGGTGAGCGGCGCGAGGAAGGACAGGCCGTTGGCGAGGAACGCCCAGCCGGGGCCGACGGCGGCGGTCAGCGCGGAGGCGACGGCGGGGCCGATGAGCCGCGCGGACTGGAAGTTCGCGGAGTTGAGGGAGACCGCGTTACGGACCTGGTCGGGACCGACCATCTCCGACACGAAGGACTGCCGGGTCGGGTTGTCGACGACCGTGACGAGGCCGGTGAAGAACGCGGCGACGTAGACGTGCCAGACCTGCACATGGCCGGAGAGCGTCAGCGCGGCCAGGAACAGGCCGGACAGGCTCATCGCGCCCTGCGTGCAGAAGAGCAGGTTCCGCTTGGCGAACCGGTCGGCGATCACACCGCCGTACAGACCGAAGAGGAGCATCGGCAGGAACTGCATCGCCGTGGTGACACCGACGGCGGTCGACGAGCCCGTGATGGACAGGACCAGCCAGTCCTGGGTGATCCGGGCCATCCAGGTGCCGGTGTTGGAGACGACTGCCCCGGTCGCGAAGAGACGGTAGTTACGTACCTTCAGGCTCGCGAACATCGAGGTCTTGCGGGGACCATCGTTACTGCGCCGGCGCAGCGGGCTCCGCCAGGAGCGGCGGCCGGGTGACGGACGGGGGTCGTGGGCGGCTGGTGCGGGGGCGGAGTCTGCTCCGGATCCCGTACTCAAAGTGCGTTCGCCTCCTCGGCGGGGGTCGTACTAAAGATGGGCGAGCTTCTCCAGGACGGGCGCGGCCGCGCGCAGCTTGGCCCACTCGTCCTCGTCGAGGCCGACGGCGAGCTCGGCCAGCCACGCGTTCCGCTTGCGGCGGGACTCGGCGAGCATGGCCTCGGCCCGCTCGGTCGACGTGACGACCTTCTGCCTGCGGTCCTCGGGGTGCGGCTCGAGGCCGACCAGGCCCTTCGCCTCGAGCAGCGCGACGATGCGGGTCATCGACGGCGGCTGCACGTGCTCCTTGCGGGCCAGTTCGCCCGGGGTCGCCGAGCCGCAGCCGGCGAGGGTGCCGAGCACCGACATCTCGGTGGGGCTCAGCGATTCGTCGACCCGCTGGTGCTTGAGTCGACGGGACAGGCGCATCACGGCGGAGCGCAGGGAGTTCACGGCGGCTACGTCATCGCCATGGGAGAGGTCCGGCATGTTCGTTAGGGTAACTCATTACTGTGTCTAACTACTACCGGGAGAGGCGCAAGGGGCCCGTGATACGCGCCACCACACCGCCATATCACCCGTACGAGTGAGTCGGCAGCAGAAAGTGACCCGCCGGGCGGGCCGGGGCCGCGACCCTGTTCCGCATGGGATCGACAGTGCTCAGCCTGCGGATAGACGGTGAGCTGCTCGACCGGCTCAAGGGACACGCCGCGAAAAGGGGAATGAGCGTCCAGGACTACGTGGTCCGGACGCTCATTCGAGACGACTTCGACGAACGCTTCAAATCAGCGGTCGAGGAGACGGAGAGGTTCTACGGGGCGGCTTGAGCCGCCACCCCGCGGCAGGTTCGGCGGCTCAGGTCAGACCGAGCGCCGGCATCAGGTAGTAGAAGGCGAAGACGGCCGAGACCGCGTACATCGCGACCGGCACCTCCTTGGCCCGGCCCGCGACGACG
The DNA here is from genome assembly GCF_044332585.1 of Streptomyces sp. NPDC016845. Taxonomy (NCBI): domain Bacteria; kingdom Bacillati; phylum Actinomycetota; class Actinomycetes; order Kitasatosporales; family Streptomycetaceae; genus Streptomyces; species Streptomyces sp. NPDC016845. The sequence continues at coordinate 98,918 of NZ_JBIRPI010000021.1, forward strand.
CGCAGCACGGTGAAGGTGATGAAGCCCATGCCGATGCCGTTGGTGATCGAGTACGTGAACGGCATCATCAGCATCGTTACGAACGCCGGGATCGCGATCGTGTAGTCGCCCCAGTCGATCGCGCGGATGCCGCCGGACAGGATCAGGAAGCCGACCGCGAGCAGCGCGGGGGTGGCCGCCTGGGACGGGACCATCGTGGCGATCGGCGTGAGGAACAGCGCGACCGCGAAGAGACCGCCGGTGACCACGTTGGCGAAGCCGGTGCGGGCGCCCTCGCCGACGCCCGCCGTGGACTCGACGAAGCAGGTCGTGGCGGAGGCCGAGGAGGCACCGCCCGCGGCGACCGCGATGCCGTCGATGAAGAGGACCTTGTTCATGCCGGGCATCTGGCCGTGCTCGTCGGTCAGGTGCGCCTCGTCGCTGATGCCCATGATCGTGCCCATCGCGTCGAAGAAGCACGAGAGCAGCACGGTGAAGACGAAGAGGACGCCGGTCAGGATGCCGACCTTCTCGAAGCCGCCGAAGAGGCTGACGTCGCCGACGAGGCCGAAGTCGGGCGTGGAGACCGGGTTGCCGGGCCACTTCGGGGAGGTCAGACCCCACGAGGGGATGTCGGCGACGGCTTCGACGATCACCGCGACGACCGTCATCACGACGATGGAGATCAGGATCGCGCCCGGCACCTTGCGCACGAGGAGCGCGAGGGTGAGCAGCACACCGAGGACGAAGATCAGGACGGGCCAGCCGTTGAGGTGGCCGTCGGCGCCCAGCTGGAGCGGCACCGTGGTGTGCGCGGCGTCGGGCATGCGGGAGACGAAGCCGGAGTCGACGAGGCCGATCATCATGATGAAGAGGCCGATACCGATCGCGATGCCCTTGCGCAGGCCGAGCGGGACGGCGTTCATGACGCGCTCGCGCAGACCGGTGGCGACGAGGAGCATCACCACGAAACCGGCGAGGACGACCATGCCCATCGCGTCCGGCCACGACATGCGCGGCGCGAGCTGGAGGGCGACGACGGTGTTGACGCCGAGGCCCGCCGCGAGCGCGATCGGCACGTTGCCGATGACGCCCATGAGCAGCGTGGTGAAGGCGGCGGTCAGCGCGGTCGCGGTGACGAGCTGGCCGTTGTCGAGCTGGTGCCCGTACATGTCCTTCGCGCTGCCGAGGATGATCGGGTTCAGCACGATGATGTAGGCCATCGCGAAGAAGGTGGCGAACCCGCCACGGACCTCACGGCCGACCGTCGAGCCGCGCTCGGAGATCTTGAAGTACCGGTCGAAGCCGTTCTTCGGCGCCGACGGCGGCTGTTCGTGGGCATCGACCGGGGCGGTGGCCGAAGTGGACATGGATGACCTCAGCGGTATTTCGGAGCGGAGCCATCGAAGCGGCGGTGCTTCTGCGGGCGGGAACGTGATCGAGTCTGATCCTCGCGTGACCGCCAACCGGTTTCCCCGATGTTCCGTTGGCGTTTCGTACGAACAGAAGTGGCCAGACTCAGGCGGTTTCAGTATGAACATATGAGCCCGAATTCGCTATCTCCGCGCGTAGACCCTTGCGGCGCACGGGCGAGCCGGGGCTGCGGGGGGTCCGGTCCCCCGGCCCTCGTAAGCTAGGGGCATGGCGAAGTGGACCCCGCAGCACGAGGCACCGGAACCCCTTGAGGGTCCCGTGGTCGCCACCATCACCGGCGGCACGATCCTGTGGTTCGTCCTCTTCCTCGTACAGCTGCCGTTCTACGGCTGGTTCGACGACCGCGGACGCACCTGGTGGATCTGGACCTGCCTAGCCGGCGGCGGCCTCGGACTCATCGGCGTCTGGTACGTGCGCAAGCGCGACGCGGCGATCAGGCGGGCGGCCGCGGAAGGGGCGTCCGCGGAAGCGGCCTGATGCCGCGCATCCCCGCGAAATCGCCCGTACTGTCGATTGCATGACGCACATCGACGCGGGCGCCGAGCTGGACCCGGTGCACCCGGTACCCGTCCCGGAGCGCGCGAAGGGGCTCACCGGCGAAGAGGTCGCGGAGCGCGTCGCCCGTGGCGAGGTCAACGACGTACCGGTGCGCAGCTCACGCTCGCTCACCGAGATCGTCCGCGCCAACGTCTTCACCCGGTTCAACGCGATCATCGGCGTCCTGTGGCTGATCATGCTGTTCGTCGCACCGATCCAGGACAGCCTCTTCGGCTTCGTGATCATCGCCAACACGGGCATCGGCATCATCCAGGAATGGCGCGCGAAGAAGACCCTGGACTCCCTCGCCGTGATCGGCGAGTCCCGGCCCACGGTCCGGCGCGACGGCGCCGCGACCGAGATCGCCACCTCCGGGATCGTGCTCGGCGACCTCATCGAGATCGGCCCGGGGGACAAGATCGTCGTCGACGGCACCTGCGCCGAGTCCGACGGCCTGGAGATCGACGAGTCACTGCTCACCGGTGAGGCCGACCCGGTCGTGAAGCGGTCCGGCGACACCGTCATGTCGGGGTCGTTCGTCGTCGCGGGCGGCGGCGCGTTCACCGCGACGAAGGTCGGCCGCGAGGCGTACGCGGCGCAGCTCGCCGAGGAGGCCAGCCGGTTCACGCTCGTCCACTCCGAGCTGCGCTCCGGTATCTCCACCATCCTCAAGTACGTGCAGTGGATGATGATCCCCACCGCGATCGGCCTGGTCATCAGCCAGCTCTTCGTCAAGGAGCACGGCTTCAAGGACTCGGTCGCGCGCACGGTGGGCGGCATCGTGCCGATGGTCCCCGAGGGGCTCGTCCTCCTCACCTCGGTCGCCTTCGCGATCGGCGTGATCCGGCTCGGCCGCCAGCAGTGCCTGGTGCAGGAGCTGCCCGCGATCGAGGGCCTGGCCCGCGTCGACACGGTGTGCCTGGACAAGACGGGCACGCTCACCGAGGGCGGCATGGACGTCGCCGGGCTGCGCCCCCTCGACGGCGCCGACGAGGGTCACGTACGCAAGGTCCTCGGCGCGCTCGGCGCGTCCGACCCGCGCCCGAACGCCTCCCTCCAGGCCGTCATCGACGCCTACCCGGACGAGGCGGGCTGGCGCCGCACGCACGCCCTCCCCTTCTCCTCGGCCCGGAAGTACAGCGGCGCCGCGTTCAGCGAGGGCGACGGGGCGGAGAGCGCGTGGCTGCTCGGGGCGCCCGACGTGCTGCTCCCCGACGGCCATCCGGCGCTCGCCGAGACCGACGACCTCAACAAGCAGGGCCTACGGGTCCTGCTCCTGGCCCGCGTGGACGGCGATCTGGAGAACCCGGAGATCACGCGAGGCGCCGAGCCCGCCGCCCTGGTCGTCCTGGAGCAGCGCCTGCGCCCCGACGCCGCCGACACCCTGCGCTACTTCGCCGAGCAGGACGTACGGGCCAAGGTCGTCTCCGGCGACAACGCGGTCTCCGTCGGCGCCGTGGCGGGCAAGCTCGGCCTCGACGGCGCGGAGAACACGGTCGACGCGCGGAACCTGCCCACGGACCACGCGGAGATGGCGGACGCGCTGGACGCGGGCACGGTGTTCGGCCGCGTCACCCCGCAGCAGAAGCGCGACATGGTGGGCGCGCTCCAGGCGCACGGCCACACGGTGGCCATGACCGGCGACGGCGTGAACGACGTACTGGCCCTGAAGGACGCCGACATCGGCGTCTCGATGGGCTCGGGCTCGGAGGCGACGCGCGCGGTCGCCCAGATCGTGCTCCTGAACAACTCGTTCGCGACGCTGCCCTCGGTCGTCGCGGAGGGCCGGCGCGTCATCGGCAACATCACGCGCGTGGCGACGCTGTTCCTGGTGAAGACGGTCTACTCGGTGATCCTGGCGCTGCTCGTGGTCTGCTGCCAGGTGGAGTACCCGTTCCTGCCGCGCCACCTGACTCTGCTGTCGACCCTGACGATCGGCGTCCCGGCGTTCTTCCTCGCGCTCGCGCCCAACAAGGAGCGCGCGAAACCGCACTTCGTGAAGCGGGTGATGCGGTACGCGATCCCGGGCGGCGCGGTCGCGGGGCTCGCCACGTTCGCGATGTACATGATCGCCCGGCACTCCTACACGGGCGACGGGGCGCTCGACGCGGAGACCAGCTCGGCGACGCTGACGCTGTTCCTGATCTCGATGTGGGTGCTCGCGATCATCGCCCGCCCGTACACGTGGTGGCGGGTGTGCCTGGTGGCGGCGATGGGGGCCGGGTTCCTGCTCGTCCTGGTGGTGCCGTGGCTGCAGGACTTCTTCGCGCTGAAGCTGGTGGGCACGGCGATGCCGTGGACCGCCGTCGGGGTGGCGGTGGTGGCGGCGGCCGTCCTGGAACTCCTGTGGAAGTGGGTCGGCCGCCGCGGTCCCGTCTAGCGGGGGTGTGCCGTGATCAGCGGACGTCGACGAAGTCGATCGGGGACGTGGCCGCCGGGGTGGTGGACGTACCGGCGAACTTGTAGCGGAAGTAGCCGTCCACGGAGGACTTGACCGTGGTCTTCAGGTTGCCCTTGGTGTCCGACGTCACGGTCTTGATGGTCGAGTAGGAGCCGGCGGTCTTCGCCCGGAACTGGAGCGACACCTTCTGCTTGGTGTAGCCCATGTACTTGTTGGTGTCCCAGTTGGCACGCACGAGCGAGCCGGTGACCGTGAGGGTGCTGCCCTTCTTGACGGGCTCCGGGGCGGCGTTGGTGGTCAGCTTCGAGTAGCGCTGGAAGGCGGCCTTCTTGGCGACGCCGAACTGCTCGGCGACGCCGACCTTGCTCCAGTTGACGTTGGCGCTGTTGAGGTTCTGGCCGTTCGGCGCGATGGCGAGCCCCTCGACGTTCCACTTGGCGCCCGCGTCGCTGTTCATCAGCTGGGTCTTCGGGTCGTAGGTCAGCGTGGACGTGCAGTTGGCCACGCCGGCCGAGACGTCCTGGCAGTGCGAGATGCCGGTGCCGAGGAAGTTGCCGTCCGAGTCGTCGGCGGCGGCCCAGTAGAGGTTGATGCCGATCATGAAGTCGTCGGCCCAGATGCCCTGGTCCGCACCGTACGTCACGGTGTAGCTGACCGGCACGGAGCCCTTGGCGGAGGTACCGGCGACGAGCGGCTTGCCCTTGTTGACCGAGACCTTCGAGAACTTCACGTCCAGCGCGTAGGCCTGGCTCGGGTCGCTCGCGAGGGCACGGGCGGACTTGTCGGCCTCGCCCGAAGGCGCGTGCTTCTGCACGAGTTCGACGAGGGACTCCTTGGCGGTGCCCGCGCCGGACCAGTTGTCGTCCGCCTGCGCCGCCGGGACGGCGAGCGCGGTGAGGGCCAGGGCGCCGGAGACCGTCACGGCGGCCGCGGTGGCACGAATGCGCATGTGTTCCCCATGGTGAGGATGGGGACCCGCGGTGCTGTCGCTGTCACGCGGGTCCCAAGTGGTCTAGGAGTCTGTTGACTCGTGAAATAGACCTGTCAAGCATGCAACTGGTTGCACGGCCTTCGCCGAATCTTCACGTGATCTACATCTCATCCCGCTTCGGCAGGGCACCTCAGTCGAACCAGCGGTCCCGCGCCAGCTCCTCGGTCCTGGACGGGTCCTCGAGCAGCGCCGCCACCTCGAACCGCCGCGGCCACTGCCCCGCCGCCCACGCGAGACCGGCCGCGACCCCCTCCAGGGTCGCCGCGTGCACCGTGCCGTCGGCCGTGTGCCGCCAGTCGGCCTCGGCCCCGGCGACGTACAGCTCCTCGTGCTCGACGTACGAGGCCGGGGTCGCGGGCCCGAGCAGAGTGCGCACGGAGTCGGGGACAGGGTGCTCCACGCCCTCCCCGCTCACCTCGGCGTCGACGGCCTCGCTCAGCCGCCGCACCTGGAACAGCTCGGCGAGGTGCGCCGCGCCCGCCGGGGCGACGGGCAGCAGCGCGCGTCCGGCGGCGAGCGGAAGCAGGTCGGGCGCGTCGGCGACGACGGCGTCCGGCGCGTCGACGACGACCACGGCCCCGTCCCGCACGGCACGCAGTTCGTCGGGGAGGGTCACCTGCTCGGGGTCGAGGTTCGACAACCTGCCGTACAGGGCGTGCAGTTGGGCAGCGTCCACGGGCAGCCCGGGATCGGCGAGCCGGTCGAGGAGCTCGGCCGCGCCGCCCGGTTCGTCGAGCAGAGCCGCGACGGAGGTCCGCACCCCCAGAGCCCGCAGCACCTGCTCGTCCTCGAAGCCGCGGGCGTCGGCGGCCTCGTACAGGCCGTCGAGGAGCGGGTCGGAGCCCTCGGCGCGCAGCCCGGCGGGGCGGCGGCCGTCGAGGACCGGGTGGCCGCGCAGCCACCAGGCGGTGTACGGGCGGACGGTCTCGTGGGTGCCGTCGGGCAGCAGGATCCGGACGGGCTGGGTGAGGGCGTCGCGCAGCGGCGGCTGGGAGAGGAGCGCGAGCGCCTGCGGCCAGCGGTCCTCGTCGACGAGGTCGAGGTCGCGGACGGCGATGAGTTCGGTGGCGACGGGCGGCACCGGCGTGTCGGGAAGCTGGTCGAGGACGTCCTCGCACCACACGTCGACGGCGTCGAGGAGCCCGGCGTCGTCGGGCTCGGGGAAGTCGCTGTCGCGGGGTTCGAGTTCGTCGGGGTCGAGGACCACGTCCGTCGCCCGCACCAGGGCGAACGTGGCGAGCACCCCGCAAGCGGCCAGCGGCTGCTCACCGAACCGCTCGGCCAGCTCCTCGTCGACGTACGGAAGCTCGCCCTCCCGCAGGACGGAGGCGATCGGGCTGCCGGGGAGGACCAGTTCGGCGGCGGGGGCGAGGTCGCCGTGCTCGTCGGGGAGGGCGAGGGCGCCGAGCCACGGTTCGTCGCCGACGTCGAGGTGGGCGTCGCGTACGAGGGTGAGCACGACGTCGGCCAGCTCGTCGACGCTCAGGACGCCGTCGTCGTCCCAGGCGGGCTCGTCGTCCAGGGACGCGGCGACGGCGGCCCGCAGCTGCGGGGTCGTCAGGACGGCGCGGGGCGTGGCGGGCAGCGCGCCCAGCTTCTCCAGGAGCGGATGGGTGGCGTCCGGGTGGGCGGCCTTGAGACCGAGCCGGGCGAGCGCGTCGCCGGGCACGGCGGACGCCTCGGCGGTCGGCAGCAGGACCTGGCGCGGGCCGATGACGGTGCGGCCCCCGGCGAGCGGTACGGGCAGCCCGCTGAGCCGGTCGGGGTCGACCCCGGCGAGCGAGTCGTAGAGCCGCCACCACCAGCCGGGCTCCTTCTCCAGACCGGCCAGCCGGTCGACGGCCTCGGTCAGCGGTACGCGCGCGACGCCGACCGTCCGCAGCTCGGTACGGCGTTCGAGCCCGGCGGGCAGCAAGCTGGGCAGCACCTCGGCGAGGACCCGCACGGTGTCGGCGCCGACGCTCTCGACGACCTCGGCGTCGCGCGGGCGCAGGGAGACGGGCCGCTCGTCGTCGTCCGAGGCGGGCGTGAGCGCGGGCGGCAGGAACGCGGTGCGGGGCAGCCGGTCGAGGATGGCGGCGCGCAGGGCCCCGTCCAGCTCGCTCTTGCCGAGCGGTCCGGGGACGAGGTCGAGGATGCCGGTGCCGACGGGCGACCAGCCGCCGAGCAGCTCGGCGTAGGCGTCGGCGGCGCGCTCGGTGAGGAACCCGGTGAGCGGGCCAGGCGCGACGTGGCGCCGGGCGGTGTCCAGGGGGAAGGACCCGATGAGCAGCGCGGGCACGCCGAGGGCCTCGTCGCTCGGGGTCGGGGCGTACAGCACGGGCGCGCTGACGGGCCGCGCCGGAGCGCCCTCACCGTCGACGGGGACCGCCCAGGTGAGCGACCAGTGGGGGCGGAGCCGCTCCTCGACGGGCCGGTCGGCGAGCAGCTCGGGGGCGAGCGCGCCGGTCCGGGTGACGGTGCGCCAGCGCAGCTCGGCGGGGTCGCGGGCGTCGTCCGAGACGACGGTGTACGCGTCCTCGGTCCGGCGGCGCAGCACGCGCGTCCCGGCGTCGGTGGTGACGGTGACCTCGGCGAGCCCGGGCAGGGCGAGCAGCAGGGTGTCGTCGACGTCGTCGAGCAGCCGGGCGGCGAGCGCCTCCGCGGCCTCGTCCCGCAGCGGCAGGATGACGACGGTGTCGTAGGACTCGGGCGCCTGCCCCTCGGCCGCGAACGGCAGCCGCAGCAGCGGTACGTGGCCGTCCCGGCGGCGCAGCTCGTCGCCGAGGGCGGGGCTGTGCACGGCGGCGTCGGCGGCGGCCATCCGGGCCTCGCCGAGCGACCACCTGACGCCTCCGGTCCGTCCCACGACGGCGGGCTCGTCACTGACCGCGAGCACGGCGGCGAACCCGACACCGAACCGGCCCACGGCCCCCTCGGTGTCCTCCCGCTTCGCGGACGCCCGCAGCGTGGAGAGCGACTCGACGCCGGCGGCGTCCAGCGGGGCGCCCGTGTTCGCGGCCGCGAGGACTCCGTCGCGCAGGGTGAGGGCGAGGCGGCCCTCCGTCTTGGCTCGGGCGGCGGCGTCGGCGGCGTTCTGCGCCAGCTCGATCACGAGGCGGTCGCGGTAGCCGCCGAGCGCGAGGTCCTCCTCGGCGTTGGCGTCCTCCCGGAACCGGGCCGCGCTTCCGGCCCAGGCGTCGAGCACGCCGCGCCGCAGTCTGGCGGTGCCGAACGGGTCCGTGTCACCCGGCGCGATGTTGCTGACGCTCACCAGTGTCTCCTTCGGGGGGCTGTCATCGGTCGGGCCGCACGTTATCGCGGGCCCGGCCCTGCCCCTTTCGGCGCCGTCGCCGAGTGCGGGTGCGATGGGGCTGGTCGCGCAGTTCCCCGCGCCCCTGAGCGGCGCACTGCGTGCGCCCGCTCATGGGGCTGCGGCGCAGCCGCATGCTCCAGGGGCGCGGGGAACTGCGCGACCAGCCACGACGAGAGCCGCACCCGCCGACGGGACAGCTCCTGGCAGACGAGAAGGCGCGACCCCGCTACGAATGCCCCAGATCGTCCGCGCCCTCGACCGGGGCAGCACCGACCGATCCCTCGTCCGGCTCCGACCGAAGGGGCAGCACGTCGACGAGGTTCTCGTCGATCACCGGCGGCGCGGGACGCGGAGCGCTCGGCATGACCGCGGCCTCGGAATGCCCCCCGCACCCGTACGAGAGGGAGACGACCCGCCCGTCCGCAGGCGAGAACTCGTTGGCGCAGACGCCGAACGCCTGCCCGAGGGAGCCCCCGATGGGCTGGAGGAAGCCACAGGAGACACAGGTGGCGGGCGCGGCCTGCGCCATCGCGGTCTTGGCGCCGTACGACTCCTCCCACCGGTCGGCGGCGACGTGCAGCCCGTACCGGGACAGGACGCGCGCCCGGCGCATGCCGAGCTCCTCGGCGACGGAGGCGATGGAGCCGCGGGCCGGGGCGACCGGCAGCTCGGCGACGGGCCCGGCCGTGATCTCGGCGTCCTCGGCCTCGACCAGCTCGGCCATGTCCTCGGAGAGCGGCGAGTTCGGCGGCGGCCCGTCGTCCCCGGTGTAGCCGGGCTCCAGGCGCAGGTCGTCGGCCTCGGTGGGCAGGAGGTCGCCGGGCCCCATGTCGCCGGGGCGGAGCCGCTCGCTCCAGGGCACCCACTCGGGGGCGAGGAGGGCGTCGGGACCGGGCAGCAGCACGGTCTCGTCGAGGGTCACGTACCGGGCGCGGGAGGCGCGGGCCACGGTGACGGCCCAGCGCCAGCCGCGGTAGCCGAACTCCTTGCACTCGAAAAGGTGCGTGACGACGCGGTCGCCCTCGACGACCATCTCGACGTGCTCGCCGACCACACCGGGCGCGGCGGCCTCCTCGGCCGCCGTGCGGGCGAGGTCGACCGCCTCGGCGCACAGACGGTCAGGGGTGCGGCTTCGCGTTGTCGCTGCGCTCACAGGTATCGCTTCTCTCCTACGCCGTCTCTCGAGTGCGCCGTCCTGTGTGCGGGGGCGCGGACGGAGCGGACCGGAGGGCCGCGTCGACGTCCGCACCCGAGCGTTCCGGGCGCACCTACGTCATCCATTCTGCGGGATGGCCGAGAGGCGCGCGGCCGATAACAACCGCCGCGGGCGCGCTACGCACGCTACCTCCTTCTACGCCCGTCGCCCACACCGACGTACGAGCCGCACCCGACGCGGAAGCCGACCCGCGTACTCATAACGGCACTAGTACGACCGATCCCGGGGCACTATGACTGCGTGGCAACCGCAAGGTCGGCGTACGAACACAGCGGTTCGGGCCCGGTGCGCGGGGCCGTCCGCAAGGTCGGGCGCGCCCTGAGGCTGCCGTTCACGGGCACGGCGCGCGGCATCAGAAAAGCGACACACGCGCACGGCGCGGGCGAGTCGGGCCTCGGAAAACTCATCGAACTCCACGCGGTGAACGGCGCGGGCGATGTCATGATCACGGTCGCGCTCGCCTCGACCGTGTTCTTCTCCGTGCCGACGGACGAGGCGCGCGGCCGGGTCGCCATGTATCTGGCGATCACGATGGCGCCCTTCGCCCTCCTCGCCCCGGTGATCGGCCCGCTCCTGGACCGGCTGCCGCACGGGCGCCGGGCGGCGATGGCGGGCTCGATGCTGGCGCGGGCGCTCCTTGCGCTCGTCCTGTCCGGCGCGGTGGTGACGGGCGGCATCGAGCTGTACCCGGCCGCGCTGGGCGTCCTGGTCTCCTCGAAGGCGTACGGAGTGGTCCGTTCGGCGGTGGTGCCACGCCTGCTGCCGCCACGCTTCTCCCTGGTCAAGGCGAATTCGCGGGTGACGCTCGGCGGGCTGCTCGCCACCGGGGCGGCGGCGCCCGTCGGAGCCGGACTCCAGGCACTCGGCCCGCGCTACCCGCTCTACGGCGCCTTCGTGATCTTCGTGGCGGGGATGTTCCTGTCGTTCTCGCTGCCGCCCAAGGTGGACTCGGCGAAGGGTGAGGACAAGGCGCTGCTGGCGGCCGACGAGGCGCATCTGCACGGCCCGGTGAAGAAGCAGCGCAAGCCGGGCCTGCGCACCGTCGGCACCGCCGTGACCCATGCCCTCGCCGCCAACGCGGCGCTGCGCTGCCTCTCCGGCTTCCTCATCTTCTTCCTCGCGTTCCTGCTGCGCGAGCATCCGCTGACCGGGCAGAGCGCGGCGGTCTCGCTCGGACTGGTCGGTGTGTCGGCCGGGGCGGGCAACGCGCTCGGCACGGCCGTAGGGGCGTGGCTGAGATCCCGGGCGCCCGAGATCATCATCGTGACGGTGGTGGCTGTCGTGCTCGGGGCCGCGGTGACCTCGGCGATCTTCTTCGGGGCGGTCATGACGGCGTGCCTGGCGGCGTTCGCCGGGTTCGCCCAGGCCCTCGCCAAACTGTCGCTGGACGCGACGATCCAGCGGGATGTGCCCGAGGCGGTCCGTACGTCGGCGTTCGCTCGCTCTGAGACGTTGTTGCAGGTGGCGTGGGTGTTCGGCGGGGCCATCGGTATCGCCCTGCCGCTGAACGGGGCGCTGGGACTGTCCGTCGCCGCGGCGATCGTGGCCGTGGGCTGGCTGACAACAGTCCGGGGTCTCCTCTCGGCGGCGCGCCATACGGGCCCGGCGCGAGCACGAGTGGTCTAGCACCTGCCCGTCGATACAACGTCGCTGGGCGCGGGCGCGTCGTGGCTGGTCGCGCAGTTCCCCGCGCCCCTGGAATGCGCACTGCGTGCGGCATTCCCCGGCCCGTCGTGGTTGCTCGCGTCCCGGAGGTGCACTGGCGTGCGCCCTTATGGGGGTGCGGCGGAGCCGCATGGTCCAGGGGCGCGGGGAACTGCGCGACCAGCCACGACGAGAGTCGGGCGGCGCCGGCCGGACGGCGCGCCGTACCCGCCTCGCAACCGATGCCGGGGCGCCAGATAACCTGCGCCCATGACCTCCCAGCGTTTCGTTGTGCGCCACAGGCGCACCGTGGCCGCCGTCGGTGCCGTCGGCGCCGGACTGCTCGTCCTCTCCGCCTGCGACAAGCCGACCCCGCTGGCCACCGTGACGGTGGGCCGCGACACGGTGAACTCCGAGGCCTCCTGCTACAAGGACGGCAAGGCGCTCGCCTCGTCCTCCCTGGAGGGCTGCCTGAAGGACAAGGACGCCAAGTCCGTCAAGGTCGATCCCGACGAGACGGTCCGCTTCGGCGTCGACCCGGAGATCGCGGACAAGGGCTGGACCCTCCTGATGAACGGTCAGCCGCTCACCGAGTCCAGCAAGAAGACGTACCGCACGGTCCCGGGCAGCGTCTTCTTCAACCAGCAGTACGGCGCCACCGGCGACAGCACCACGGTGACGATCCTGCAGGGCGGCGACTCCAAGGCGTACGGCCTGTGGTCGTTCAAGCTCGAGAAGAAGAAGGACTCCTGACGGACACCGGCACCGCGCGCGGGCGCGTACTGATCGCCACCGCCGTCCCGGCCGAACGGGACGCGGTGGCGCGCGGGCTGCGTGCGCACCACCCGACGATCGACGTGGTGGCCGTGGGCGTGGGCCCCGCGGCGGCCGCCGCGGGCACAGCGACCGCCCTCACGACGGCGGCCCTGGCCGACCGCCCCTACACGCTGGTCGTGTCGGCGGGCATCGCCGGCGGCTTCAGCACCCCGCCCGGCGCGGTCCTGATCGCCGACGCCATCACGGTGGCCGACCTCGGCGCGGAGACCCCGGAGGGTTTCGTCCCGGTCACCGAACTCGGCTTCGGCACCGTCACCCACCGTCCGCCGCCGTCCCTCGTACGAGACCTCGCCGAGGTGACCGGCGCCGAGACGACCGGCACGGTGCTCACGGTCTCCACCGTGACCGGCACCGCCGACCGCGCCGCGCTCCTGGCCCAGCGCCACCCCGGCGCCGTGGCCGAGGCGATGGAGGGCTTCGGCGTGGCCGAGGCCGCCGCCGCGCACGAGGTGCCGGTGGCCGAGATCCGCACCGTCTCCAACGCGGTGGGCCCCCGCGACCGCGCGGCGTGGCGGATAGGCGACGCGCTCGCGGCCCTCACCGAGGCGTTCGGGAAGGCAGCGCCAGTCCTGGAGAGTTGGAAGAACACATGACGACACCGAACGACACCCCCACCCCCGCCACCACACCCACCCCCACCCGCATCGCCTTCTCCCCTTGCCCGAACGACACATTCGTCTTCGACGCGTGGGCCCACGGCCGGATCCCCGGCGCCCCGCCGCTGGACGTCACCTTCGCGGACATCGACATCACCAACGGGATCGCGGAGCGCCGCGAGGAGGCGTACGACGTCCTGAAGGTGAGCTACGCGGTCCTGCCGTACGTGCTCGACGACTACGCGCTGCTGCCGTGCGGCGGCGCCTTGGGCAGGGGCTGCGGCCCCTTGGTCCTGACCCGCGAGCCGAACGTGGACCTCTCGGACAAAAGGGTCGCGGTTCCGAGCGAGACGTCCACCGCCTACCTCCTCTTCCGCCTGTGGGCGGCGGACACGGTCCCGGGCGGCGGAGTCGGCGAGATAGTCGTGATGCCGTTCCACGAGATCATGCCGGCGGTGCGGGACGGCAAGATCGACGCGGGCCTGGTGATCCACGAGGCGCGCTTCACATACCAGAACTACGGTCTGCACAAGCTGGCGGACATGGGCGAGCACTGGGAGGCGACGACGGGCCTGCCGATCCCGCTCGGCGCGATCATCGCCCGCCGCGACCTCGGCACGGAAACCCTGACCGCCTACGCGAACGCGATCCGCACCTCGGTCCGCCAGGCATGGGACGACCCGGAGACCTCCCGCCCGTACGTGATGGCGCACGCGCAGGAGATGGATCCGGCGGTGGCGGACCAGCACATCGGCCTGTACGTCAACGAGTTCACGGCGGACCTGGGCGAGGACGGCTACGCGGCGATCCGCGGCCTGCTCACACGGGCAGCGGCCGAGGGCCTGGTCCCAGCGCTGGCCCCCGACGCGCTCCGGTTCCCGTGAGGGAGCCTCAGACGTCCAACTGATCGGCGACGGCCCGCAACAGCCCGGCGATCTTCGCCCCGGCGGCCTTGTCGGGATAGCGTCCCCGCTCCAGCATGGGCGTGATGTTCTCCAGCAGAGTCGTCAAGTCCTGGACGATGGAGGCGAGTTCGTCGGGCTTGCGGCGCTGGGCCGCCGCGACCGAAGGGGTCGGATCAAGGATGGCAACGGAGAGCGCCTGGTCACCGCGTTGACCGGCGACCACTCCGAACTCGACGCGCTGGCCGGGCTTGAGGGCGTCGACACCGTCGGGAAGTACGGAGGAGTGCACGAAGACGTCGCCGCCGTCGTCGCGGGAGAGGAAGCCGAAGCCCTTCTCGCTGTTGAACCACTTGACCTTGCCGGTAGGCACGTGAAGTCCTCGTCCTCGTACTAGAAAGAAAACGCTCTGGATAGCAGTACAGCGGGTCGTGGTACGACCCGCCGCCACCAAGACTATGGGTCCCGGGGCCGCTGGCAAGACGGCGCCGACTTGTTCTCTCGGGCCAGGAACTACCCTGGCCGGGTGCGTGACAAAACCCAAGTCATTTCCCGGGCGACCGAGACAGGACCCGGCGACGGCCTCGTGAAAGCGGGCGGCATCGTCTTCATCGTGGGAGCGATCGCCACCCTGGTGACGGTGGCCCCACTCTTCCTGGACACAACGCCGTTCCCACCCCTCGCTTATGCGGTCTGCATGCTCATGGGCGTCGGTTTCCTCGTGGCCGCCGCGGGCGTTCTGCGAGGGGTGGCGGCTCAGCGCCGGGCGGCCCGCTCCACGTAGCCCGAGAGCCAGTCCGGGAAGGCCGCCAGCCCGTCGAGCACCACATCGGCACCGGCGGCCAGCAACTCGTCGACACTGCAGGGCCCGGTGGCCACGGCGACCGAGACGGCGTCGGCGGCACGCGCTCCCCGCACGTCCCCGATGTGATCCCCGACATACACACCGGCCTGGTGCTCCCGCAGAGCACCGGCCTTCCCCTCGGCCCACAGATCACCGACCACCACATCCGCGTCGATCCCCAGATGCGCAAGGTGCAGCTTGGCGTTCGGCTCGTACTTGGCGGTGACGACCATGGTGCGCCCTCCCACCGCGTGCACCGCATCCATCGCCTCGTGGACACCGGGCATCGCAAGGGTGGCCTCGATGGCGTACGCGGGATACATCCCACGGTAGAGCTCGGCCATCGCGGGAATCCGCTCCGCCGGAAACCACTCGGCGAGCTCGTCCACCAGCGGCGGCCCGAGCCGCGAGACGGCGAGATCGGCATCGACGTGGACGCCGGTCCGCTCGGAAAGAGCGAGCCACGTGGCCCGGATACCGGGACGCGAGTCGATCAGCGTCATATCGAGATCGAACCCGACGGTGGGACCTATGAGGGGAGCAGCCATGCCCCCAATTGTGCCCGCTACACGGACCGGCCGTTCAGCCGCGTACGAGACGGGAGGGGCCGCCCGGGGCATGTGCGCGCGCAGCACAGTTCACGCGGTGACAAGGCCCGAAGCAGCGGGCGAGGCCATCAAGATGGCGAGCACGGACATGCCCCGGGCGGCCCCGTACCCACCCCGACACCTGTCGGATCGAAACGGCCGGCCGCTGACGTGCCCTCAGGCGGCCACCCTCCCTTCATCGCGCGGCGCGCTGCGACCGCCACACGAGATACAGGGCGGAGGCAACGGCGGCACACCGCAGAACCCACGGCCAGGTCTCCCCGAACGCCCCGCTCATCTCGCCCTCACCGATGGCCGCGCCCCACTTCCCGGCGCTGCGCCCCCACAGCCAGGCGATACCGCCCGCGGCGGCGAGCCCCGGCAGCACGAAGACGGCGAGCTTCTTCTGCCCGAGGGTGAGCCGCCGGGACAGATAGACGACAGCCCACCCCAGCAGCAGAGCCAGCACGTTCCCGAGGACGGCACCGGCGACAAGAGCGGCAGCGGCAAGCAGGAGAAGCGGATTGACGAGCCCCCCTTCGGGCACGAACCGCCGCACCTTGGTCTCAGGAACCGGCTTCCCCGGCGCAACCGGCACACCCGGCACACCCGGCACACCCGGCACACCCGGCACACCAGGCTCGACCGCCTCGACAGAAGGCCCCGGCTTCCGCGGACCGGGCCCCCCACCGGCCTCCGGCGGCCTCAGAATCTCCGGAATCTCGATCCCCCCGGTGAACCCGGGCACGGAGTCCGTGTCGGCGAGCGACTGCCCGGCCCCGACCCGCCACCAGTCGGTCTCCCCGCCGGAGGCGCCGAGCTCGTCGGTCCCGGCGAGATGCGGCGGAGAGGGCGCGTCGGAAAGAGGCGCCTCACGCTGCTGGGGCGGCACTTTCCGAAGCAGCCTGCCCATACCGGGTCTACTCGGGGCCGGAGCCCCGGGCTGCTCGGGCACGGGCCGGGAAAGGGAGGCGGCGGGATCAGCACCGGCAGGGGAAGGGGCCGCCCCTCCCTGCGCCCCGCTGACGACCCGGTCGGGATCCCCGAGCCGGTCGATGATGCGACGCACGGCGGCGGGGCTGTCGACGGTGACCTTGGCGCGACGCCGGTCGATCTCCCCGCGCAACTCGCTGACGAGCCGCATCCGGGTGGCCGAGGGCAGCTGCCGCTGCTGGGCCAGGTCGCCGACGCGGCTCAGATAGTCGAAGACGAGCTGATCACTCTCGATCCCCACGAAGTCCCCTCCGGGGTGCAGCAGTTGTTGCGCCGACCGTATCGCGAATGCCGGGGCCCGTCAGAGCACGGGATCCCCGCCCCGGAGAACGGGCCCGCTACCGTGGGTCGAATGAGCCCGAACGAGCAGATCCCGGCGGCGCCGACGTCAGCCCCCCGCTCCTTGGCGGAGGCATTGCGCGCGAGGGACGACGCGTCTCTGGCCCGCCTGCTGCGCGCCCGCCCGGACCTGCTCGGCCCGGTCCCGAACGACCTGACGCAGCTGGCGACGCGCGCGGGCACGAGAGCGTCGGTGGTGAGGGCGCTGGACCGCTTGGACCGCTTCACGCAACAGGTGGCGCAGGCGCTGGCGGTGTCCCCGGAACCGACCACGTACGAAACGCTGGAAACACTGCTCCCGGCGCAGGAGGCGACCCGAGTCCTGCCGAAGGCGGTGGCGACCCTCCGCGAACAGGCGCTGCTCTGGGGCGGGGACGACCAGCTGCGCCTGGTGCGAACGGCGAGGGAACTCCTGGCCCCGACGCCCCAGCACCCGTCCCCCACGGGCCTGGGCCCGACGATCGCGGAGGCCACGGCGGGCATCTCGCCGACCCGCCTCCAGGAGATCATCACGTCAGCGGGTCTGCCCACCACGCACGACGGGGTGTCGGCGGTGGCGGAACTGCGGGAGCTGTTCACGGACGCGGAGCGGATGTCGGCGTTGCTGGACGAGGCGCCGATGGAGTCCATCGACGTACTGAACAGGCTGGTGTGGGGGCCGCCGTACGGGCAGGTGACGGCGCAGCCGGCGGCGCATCTGCGCTGGCTGCTCGACCGGGGCCTGTTGTTGCCGACGGCGCCCGGCACGGTGGTGCTGCCGAGGGAGGCGGCGCTGCATCTGCGCGGCGGGCGGGCGCACAGGGAGCTGGAGCCGGTGGCGCCGGAGGTGCGGGAGCGGGCGGCGCACCGTCCACAGGTGGTGGACGCGACGGCGGCGGCGCAGGCGTACACGGCGCTGTCGACGGTGGAGGAGCTGCTGAAGGACTGGGACGAGGGCGGCCCGGTGGTGCTGCGGGCGGGCGGCCTGAGCGTGCGGGACCTGAAGCGCACGGCGTCGGCGCTGGACTGCACGGAGCCGCAGGCCGCGTTCTGGGTGGAACTGGCGTACGCGGCGGGTCTGGTGGCGTCGGACGGTGAGGCGGACGAGCGGTACGCGGCGACACCGGCGTACGACGCGTGGCTGGAGCGCCCGCCGGCGGAGCGCTGGACGCGGCTGGCGCAGGCGTGGCTCGCGGCGACGCGCACGGCGGGGGTGGTGGGCGGCAGGGACGGCAAGGACAGGACGCTCTCGGCGCTGGGCCCGCACCTGGACCGCTCGGCGGCGCCGGAGGTCCGCCACCGCGTGCTCACCCTGCTCTCGTCGCTCCCGGAGGGCACGGCCCCGGAGCCGGAGTCGATCATGGAACGGCTGACGTGGGAGCGCCCGTCACCGGCGGCGCGGGAGCTGCGCACGAGGCTGGCGGAGTGGACGCTGTCGGAGGCGGAGTTCCTGGGCATGACAGGCCGGGGGGCGCTGTCGGCGCACGGCAGGGCGCTGCTGACGGACGTGGACGCGACGCCCGCCGAGAGGGCGGCGGCGACGGCGCGGGCGGAGAAACTGATCACGCCGTTGCTCCCCGACCCCTTGGACCACGTCCTGCTGCAGGCGGACCTGACGGCGGTGGCCCCGGGCCCGCTGGTCCGTCCGCTGGCGGACGCGCTCGCGGTCTTCGCGGACGTGGAGTCGAAGGGCGGAGCGACGGTCTACAGGTTCACCCCGGGCTCGGTGCGCCGCGCGCTCGACTCCGGCCGCACAGCCTCCGACCTGCACGTGTTCCTGACGGAACACTCCCGCACCCCGGTCCCCCAGCCCCTCACGTACCTGATCGACGACGTGGCGAGGCGCCACGGCCACCTGCGCATCGGAGCGGCATCGGCCTACGTCCGCTGCGACGACGACGCGGTGCTCGGCGAGATCCTCGCGGACAGCAGGGCGGCGGCCTTGCGCCTGCGCCGCCTCGCCCCGACGGTCCTGGCCGCACAGGTGGACCCGGGCAGCCTGCTCGAGGGCCTGCGCGCGATGGGCTTCGCCCCGGCGGCGGAGACACCGGAGGGCGACGTCCTGATCACCCGCGCCCACGCGCACCGCACGCCGCCGCGCACGGCCCCCGAGCCGGTGCCGGACGGCCCGGCGCTGCCCGACGGCACGCTGCTCGACGCGGCGATCAGGGCGATCAGGGCGGGCGACCTGGCGGCGACGGCGCCGCGCAGAACGGCGCCCGCGCACCCCGGAGGAGGCGAGCTGCCGCGTACGACGGCGGCGGAGACCCTCGCCACGATGCAGGCGGCGGTGATGACCGGCGACGCGCTGTGGATCGGGTACGTGAACGCGGAGGGCGCGGCGAGTCAGCGGGTGATCGCGCCGATCAGGGTGGAGGGCGGCTACGTGACGGCGTACGACCACACGGCGGACGAGGTCCGCACGTATCCGCTGCACAGGGTGACGGGAGTGGCGGAACTGGCGCCGGACGCGAGCTGACCCGCCCCGCTCGGGCAGCACTCCGCGCACCACCCGCCATGCGGCACACTGGACGTTTGGCCACACCGAGTCCGGGAGGCCTGGCCCATTGCAGAAAGGGTGCCGCGCGTGAACGGTCCACTCATCGTCCAGTCGGACAAGACCCTGCTCCTCGAGGTCGACCACGAGCAGGCCGACGACTGCCGCCGCGTGATCGCCCCGTTCGCGGAGCTGGAGCGGGCGCCGGAGCACATCCACACCTACCGTCTGACGCCGCTCGGCCTGTGGAACGCGCGGGCGGCGGGCCATGACGCGGAGCAGGTCGTCGACGCGCTGGTGCAGTACAGCCGCTATCCGGTGCCGCACGCGCTGCTCGTCGACATCGCGGAGACGATGGACCGCTACGGGCGGCTGACGCTCTCCAAGCACCCGGCGCACGGCCTGGTCCTGACGAGCACGGACCGCCCGGTCCTGGAGGAGATCCTGCGCTCGAAGAAGGTGCAGCCGCTGGTCGGCGCCCGGATCGACCCGGACACGGTGGCGGTGCACCCCTCGGAGCGGGGCCAGATCAAGCAGACGCTGCTGAAGCTGGGCTGGCCGGCCGAGGACCTCGCCGGGTACGTGGACGGCGAGGCGCACCCGATCGAGCTCGACGAGGACGGCTGGTCGCTGCGCCCGTACCAGAAGCAGGCGGTGGAGGGCTTCTGGCACGGCGGGTCCGGCGTGGTCGTCCTCCCCTGCGGCGCGGGCAAGACGCTGGTGGGCGCGGGCGCGATGGCCGAGGCCAAGGCGACCACCCTGATCCTGGTCACGAACACGGTGTCGGCGCGCCAGTGGAAGCACGAGCTGGTGAAGCGGACGTCGCTGACCGAGGACGAGATCGGCGAGTACAGCGGTACGAAGAAGGAGATCCGCCCGGTCACGATCGCCACGTACCAGGTGCTCACGACGAAGCGGAAGGGTGTCTACCCGCACCTGGAGCTGTTCGACTCCCGCGACTGGGGCCTGGTCGTCTACGACGAGGTGCATCTGCTGCCCGCGCCGGTCTTCAAGTTCACGGCGGACCTCCAGGCGCGCCGCCGCCTGGGCCTGACGGCGACCCTTGTCCGCGAGGACGGCCGCGAGTCGGACGTGTTCTCCCTGATCGGCCCGAAGCGGTTCGACGCGCCGTGGAAGGAGATCGAGGCGCAGGGCTACATCGCGCCCGCCGACTGCGTGGAGGTCCGGGTCAACCTCACCGACTCCGAGCGGCTCGCGTACGCGACGGCGGAGACGGAGGAGAAGTACCGCTTCTGCGCGACGACGGCGACGAAGCGGAAGGTGACCGAGGCGCTGGTCCGCAAGCACGCGGGTGAGCAGACCCTGGTCATCGGCCAGTACATCGACCAGCTCGACGAGCTGGGCGCCCACTTGGACGCGCCGGTCATCAAGGGCGAGACGACGAACGCGGTGCGCGAGAAGCTGTTCGAGTCCTTCCGCCAGGGCGAGATCTCGGTCCTGGTCGTCTCGAAGGTCGCGAACTTCTCCATCGATCTCCCCGAGGCGACGGTCGCGATCCAGGTGTCGGGCACGTTCGGCTCCCGCCAGGAGGAGGCGCAGCGGCTCGGCCGCGTACTGCGCCCGAAGGCGGACGGCCACGAGGCCCGCTTCTACTCGGTGGTCGCGCGCGACACGATCGACCAGGACTTCGCGGCGCACCGCCAGCGGTTCCTGGCGGAGCAGGGTTACGCGTACCGGATCGTGGACGCGGACGAGCTCCTCGCGGAGGGCTGACGGAGGCCGGCGGCGAGGAGAAGCCCGACGCCGAGAACCGGGTAAGGGGCGGCCAACGGCTGCTGCCACCAGGGAAGATGCAGATCGAGTCCGCCCTGGTGGGGCAGCAGCCACATGCTCCGAGCGGTGAAAAGGAAAGCGACGGCCACGGTCGTACGCCGATGACCGCCGGACCACAGGAGCGCGAGGAGCGGCACGCACCACACCCAGTGGTGCGACCAGCTGATCGGTGAGACGAGAAGACCGGTGAGCGCGGCGAGGACGACGCCGTGGGCGTCGTCGCGGGCGCGGACGGCGACGCAGAGCCCGCCGAGGGCGACGAGGCCGGCCGGAACGGCCCAGAGCAGCCCGGGTTCGGCGGTATGGAGCAGGCGGGCGACCGCCCCCTGCAGCGCCTGGTTGTCGACGATCCAGGCCTTCCCGACCCGCCCGGTCTCGAAGACCCGCCGGCCCCAGAACTCCCGGCTGGCGTACGGGAGAACGAGCGCGCCCAGTGCCGCTGTACCGGCAGCGCCCGCGACCGCGTACGAGGCCTCACGTCGCCGCCCGCGGAGGAACAGGTAGACGATGAAGACGGCCGGGGTGAGCTTGACGCCGGTCGCGATGCCGAGGGCGATCCCCTTGCCGCGGGCGCCGACGGGCCGCCCCAGGTCCCAGAGGATCAGGCAGGCCAGGCCGAGGTTGATCTGCCCGAACAGAACGGTCTGGAGAACGGGCTCGAACCACAGGGCTCCGCCCGTGACCGCGCACAGGGTGGCCGGGGCGGGCCGCAGCCCGGCCGCCCGGCAGGACAGTTGGACGAGGAGCCCGGTGAGGGCGATGTTGCCGAGGAGGAACGCCCCTTTGAGAAGGGTGAGCGGCACCCAGCCCAGGGGCACGAAGACAAGCGCGGCGAACGGCGGATAGGTGGCGGGCAGCCCCCACTCCGTGACCGTGAACCCGTACAGCCCACCGCCCCCGCTCGCGGCGGCGACGCCTTCGGCCCGGTAGACGAGGAGATCGGCCATCGGGACGTGCCGGGCGACGCAGAGGGCGAGGAGGGCGGTGACGGAGGCGCCGAGAAGGACGATCGCGTAACGGGTTCGCTTGAACACGGAGAGCAACACTAATTCAAGCCCCTCCGGCGATCGGGGAGCGGGGACCGGGGCGGAGCCCCGCGTCCTCAGCCGAAACGCCGCAGCCGCAGGCTGTTCCCCACCACGAACACCGACGAGAACGCCATCGCCGCCCCCGCGATCATCGGGTTCAGAAGCCCCGCCGCGGCGAGCGGCAGCGCGGCCACGTTGTACGCGAACGCCCAGAACAGATTGGACCGGATCGTGCCGAGGGTCCGCCGCGCGAGCCGAATGGCGTCGGCGGCGACCCGCAGGTCGCCCCGGACCAGAGTCAGGTCACCCGCCTCGATGGCCGCGTCCGTCCCGGTCCCCATGGCAAGCCCCAGATCCGCCTGCGCGAGAGCGGCCGCGTCGTTCACACCGTCCCCCACCATGGCGACGGAACGCCCTTCCGCCTGAAGCCGCTTGACGACATCGACCTTGTCCTGGGGCAGCACCTCGGCGACGACATCCTCCGCCGCGATCCCGACTTCGGCGGCGACGGTACGGGCCACGGCCTCGTTGTCCCCGGTGAGCAGCACCGGCCGGAGCCCCAGCCCCCGCAGCCGCCGCACGGCCTCCGCGCTGGTCTCCTTCACCGCGTCGGCGACTTCGAGAACGGCGCGGGCCTCCCCGTCCCAGGCCACGCAGACGGCCGTACGCCCGGCGGCCTCGGCGTCGGACTTGGCGCGGGCCAGCCCCCCGGGCAGCCGGATCTCCCACTCGGCGAGGAGCTCCTCCCGCCCGACGAGAACGGCGTGCCCGGCGACGACGCCCCGCACGCCGCGCCCGGCGACGTTCGCGAAGTCCTCGGGGACGGGGAGCGCCCCGACCCGCGCGGCGGCACCGTCCGCGACGGCGCGGGCGATCGGATGCTCGGAGGAGCGCTCCAGGGCGCCCGCGAGCCGCAGGACCTCGTCGTCGCGCGTGCTTTCGGCGGCATGCGTCGCGAGCAGCGTCATCCGCCCCGTCGTGACGGTCCCCGTCTTGTCGAGGACGATCGTGTCGACCGTACGCGTACTCTCCAGAACCTCCGGCCCCTTGATCAGAATGCCGAGCTGCGCCCCGCGCCCCGTACCGACCATGAGCGCGGTCGGCGTGGCGAGCCCGAGGGCGCACGGGCAGGCGATGATCAGTACGGCGACGGCGGCGGTGAACGCGGCGGTCAGACCGGCCCCGTTGCCGAGCCAGAAGCCGAGCGTGGCGACGGCGAGCGCGATGACGACGGGCACGAAGACGGCGGAGATGCGGTCGGCGAGCCGCTGGGCGGCGGCCTTGCCGTTCTGCGCGTCCTCGACGAGCCGCGCCATACGGGCGAGTTGCGTGTCGGCGCCGACGCGGGTGGCCTCGACGACGAGCCGCCCGCCGACGTTCAGGGTGGCCCCGGTGACCGCGTCACCGACGGCGGCCTCGACCGGTACGGACTCCCCGGTGAGCATGGACGCGTCGACGGCGGACGCCCCCTCGACGACGACACCGTCGGTGGCGATCTTCTCCCCGGGCCGCACGAGGAACCGCTCGCCGACCGTCAACTCGCCGACCGGCACGGTCACTTCCCGCCCGCCTTCCCGTACGAGGGTGACGTCCTTGGCGCCGAGTTCGAGCAGCGCCCGCAGCGCGGCGCCCGCCTTCCGCTTGGAGCGGGCCTCGAAGTAGCGGCCCGCGAGGATGAAGGCGGTGACTCCGGCGGCGGCCTCCAGGTAGATGTTTCCGGCGCCGTCGCCGCGCGCGATGGTGAGTTCGAAGGGGTGCGTCATGCCCGGCTCGCCGGCCGTGCCGAGGAACAGGGCCCACAGCGACCACAGGAACGCGGCCGACGTGCCGACGGAGATCAGCGTGTCCATCGTGGCGGCGCCGTGGAGCGCGTTCGTGAACGCCGCTTTGTGGAAGGGCCAGGCCGCGTAGGTGACGACGGGCGCGGCCAGGGTGAGCGAGAGCCACTGCCAGTACTCGAACTGGAGGGCAGGGGCCATGGCCATGGCGATGACGGGCACGGCGAGCACGACGGCGGTGATCAGCCGCTGCCGCAACGGCCGCGACTCGTCCGGCCCGGCGTCCGGGGCGTCCGTGGCCCGCGGCTCCGGCGGCGCGGGCTCCTGGGCGGTGTACCCGGTGGCCTCCACGGTGGCGATCAGGTCCGCGACCTGTACGTCACCGTCGACGGTGACCCGCGCCTTCTCGGTGGCGTAGTTGACGGTCGCCTCGACGCCGTCCATCCGGTTCAGCTTCTTCTCGATACGGGCGGCGCACGACGCGCAGGTCATGCCGCCGATGACGAGCTCCGCCTGCATGGTGGCCTCCTTGTGGAATCGATACCCGGGGCGGGTACCCCGGAACGGTTCCAACTTATACCCCCTAGGGGTATCCGCCGCAAGCGCGGACGGGCCTTGACTTGGTACCCCGGGGGGGTATCGTCACTCGGCACGCGGCAGTCAGCACCCGGCCGGCGCCCATGAGCCCGAAGAACCGACGGAGGAGTTCGCATGCACACCGGACTGAAGATCACCGCTTTCGCCGCCGGTCTCGCGACAGCGTTCGGCGCCGCGTACGGGGTGGGGACGGGCGTCACCCCCGTCACCGCGAAGGAGTCGCCGGCACCGGAGCACGGCGCCCACGCGGAGCCGGTCGCCGCCGCGACCCCGCCCGGCGGGCTCCAGATCTCCGAGCGCGGCTACACGCTCGCCCTGGAGCGCGACCGGCTACCGGGCCGCACCGGCGAGATCCGCTTCACCATCCGCAAGGACAGCACCGGCGCACCCGTGACCTCGTACAAGAAGGAGCACGACAAGGAGCTGCATCTGATCGTGGCCTCGCGGGACCTGACCGCGTACCGGCATCTGCACCCCGTGCGCGACGCCGACGGCACGTGGTCGACGCCCGTCTCGCTGCCCGGGGCCGGCGACTACCGGGTCTTCGCGGACTTCACGCCGAGCGGCGAGGAGGAGGGGCTCACGCTCGGCGCGGGCCTGGGGGTCGCCGGGCGGTACGCGCCCGCCGCGCTGCCCGCGCCGTCCGCGACGGCGCGCGTCGCCGACGGGTACGAGGTCCGGGTCGAGGGCGCGCTGCGACCGGGCAGGGCGAGCGAGCTGACGCTCGGTGTCAGCCGGAACGGGCGGCCGGTCACCGACCTGGAGCCGTACCTCGGCGCGTACGGGCATCTGGTCGCGCTGCGCTCGGGCGACCTCGCCCACCTCCACGTTCACCCGCACGACGGCGAGGCGGGGCCCGGGGTCGCCTTCACCGCGACGGCGCCCAGCGAGGGGACGTACCGGCTTTTCCTGGACTTCAAGCACGGCGGGAAGGTCAGGACGGCTGCGTTCACGGTGCACGCGGCGTAGGCTGAGCCACGTTATTGGACTAGACCTGTGTGACGAGATGACGAAGACGGGAGCCCGATGAGCGAGCGCGCAGTCCTGGAGGTGATCGCCCTCAACGCCCAGGACGCGACCGCGGCCCAGGCCGGGGGCGCGGACCGCCTGGAGCTGGTCACCGACATGGCGGCGGACGGTCTGACGCCGTCGGTGGAGACGTTCGCGGCGATCCGCGCCGCCGTGGACATCCGGCTGCGCGTGATGCTGCGGCTCACGGACGGTTTCTCGGCGGGGGGCTCCGCGCGGGTGGCGGAGCTGGTGGCGGCGGCGCGGGCGCTGCGGGCCGAAGGGGCCGAGGAGTTCGTGCTCGGGTTCCTCGACGAGCAGGGCGGGGTCGATCTCGCGGCCGTCGAGGCGATCGTGGGCGAGCTGGACGGGTGCCGGTGGACGTTCCACCGGGCCATCGACCGGGCCGCCGACCGGGATGCCCTGCGCAAGCAGCTGGCGTTCCTGCCCGGCCTCGACACGTATCTGACCGCCGGGTCCGCGGAGGGGGTCGACGCGGGTCTGGGCGTGCTCGTCGCCGAGGCGGCGCGGTCCGGGGAGCCCGGGTACGAGCAGCAGCTCCTCGTCGGTGGCGGGTTGCGGCTCGACCACGTCGCGGGGCTGCGGGCCGCAGGGGTCTCGGGGTTCCACATCGGCGGGGCGTCCCGGCCCGACGGGTGGGACGGCCCGGTCTCCGCGGAGGCCGTACGGACCTGGCGCGAGGCGCTCGACTCGGCCTGACAGCTGTCGCGCCGGGCCCCCCGCACCTCGCGTCGTGGCCGGCCGCGCAGTTCCCCGCGCCCCTGAAGCATGCGGCTCCGCCGCAGCCCCATCAGGACGCACGCCAGTGCTGGGCCTCTGAGATGCCGCACGAAGTGCGCATCCCAGGGGCGCGGGGAACTGCGCGACCAGCCACGACGAGCCCGCACCCAGCAACGGACCGACAAATGCCGCACGAAGTGCGCATCCAGGGGCGCGGGGAACGGCGCGACCAGCCACGACGAAACCCGCACCCGGGAACGGGCGAAGCCTCGTGGTGCAGGGGCGATGTCAGGTCAGCTGGAGCGGTAGCGGTCCCGTGTGGGTTACCACCAGCCCCGATACCGCCCGGGTCAGCGAGACGTACAGACGGCGCAGGCCCGTGCGATCGTCCGGCTCCCCGCTGACGATCGACGCGGGATCGTCCAGGACCACGTAGTCGTATTCGAGCCCCTTGGCCAGGGAGGCCGGGACGAGAGTGAGGCGGGCGTCGGCCGTCGTCTCCTCACCCGGGGCGAGGAACGACAGGCCCGCCTCCGTCAACGCCTCCGCCAGCGCAGCGCACCGCGCATCCGCCGCGATCAGCCCCACCGACCCCTCGTTCGAGAGGGACTCGACGCAGGCCGCCACCACCTCGCCCGGCTCCGCCACCTCCCGTACCTCGAACGCGCCCGGGTTCTCACGGACCGACTCCACCGGGGCCAGGCCCGGAGCGATGGACGGCAGGAGCCGGGACGCGTACGTGATGACATCCGTCGGAACGCGGAAACCGGCCGTCAGCTCCTCGATCACCGCGTCGGGTTTGCCGAGGTGGCCCAGCGCAGCGCCCCAGCTCCGCGTCGCCCACGGCGTGGTCCCCTGGGCCAGGTCCCCGAGGACGGTGACCGAGCCGGTCGTCGCGCGCCGCCCGACCGCCCGGTACTGCATCGGCGAGAGATCCTGCGCCTCGTCGAGGACGACGTGCCCGAGCGAATGCGTACGCGCGACGAGATCGCTCGCCTCGTCGATGAGCACCGCGTCCGCGACGGACCACTTGGCACTCTTGACGCTCCGCGCGGGCTTCACCCACAGCACGGACTTCTGCTCCTCCGAGCCCAGCACACCTTCCGCGTGCTCCGCCAGGAACTCCGCGTCCGACAGCAGGCGCAGCACCAGCTTCGCCGGGTCGACCGCCGGCCAGACCCGCTTCACCACGGCCTTGACCGCCGCGTTGCGCGCGACCGCGTCCTGCACCCGGTCGTCCGGCGCCTCCCCCGCCCGCTCCATCTGGACGAGCACAGCGTGCGCGATGCGCTGCGAGAGGGCGTCGCGCGCGGCCCCGTACCGCATGTCACGGCCCATCAGCTCGCGGACGATGTCCGCCAGTTCGTACGAGGCGACGCGCCACCGGCGCGAGCCGCGTACGACCACGACGCCCTCGGCCGGCATCGTGATGTGCGAGCGCAGCGCCCGCCGCACCACCTCCGCCATGCGGGCATCACCCTTCACGAGGGCCGCCTCGGCGCTGTCCGTACCCCGCACCTCCACCAGCGCTCCCACGAGTTCGTCGACGGTGGCCTGCTTCACCTCCAGCTCGCCGAGCGCTGGCAGCACTTGCTCGATGTAGTGGAGGAAGGACGCGTTCGGGCCGATGACGAGCGTGCCGGTGCGGGCGAGCCGCTCGCGGTGCGCGTAGAGGAGGTAGGCGACCCGGTGCAGGCCGACCGCCGTCTTCCCGGTCCCCGGCCCGCCCTGCACGCACACCGATCCGGCGAGCCCGCTGCGGACGATCTCGTCCTGCTCGGGCTGGATGGTGGCGACGATGTCGCGCATCGGGCCGACGCGGGGCCGCTCGATCTCCTGCTGGAGCAGCTTGCTGGTGCGCTCGGCCTCGGCCGGGTCGGAGAGGCGCTCGTCCTCGTACGCGCTCAGCTCACCCCCGGTGTAGCCGAAGCGGCGGCGCAGCGCGATGTCCATCGGGTCCTTCTTCGAGGCCCGGTAGAACGGCTGCGAGACGGGGGCGCGCCAGTCGATGACCATCGGGTCGCCCTCGGCGTCGTGCACGTGGCGGCGCCCGATGTAGAACTGCTCGCCCCCGGCGCCCTCGGCGAGGTCCGTGCCGGGTGCGTGCAGGTAGTCGAGGCGGCCGAAGAAGAGCGGGGTGTGGCTGAGGTCGGCGAGCGCCTTGATCCGGTCGTCGATCTGGCGCTGGAGCACCTCGGCGTTGACCCAGTTCGCGGTGACGTCGCGGATGTCGAGCGCCTCGGCGTCCTCGCGCATGGCGCGCAGGGCGGCGCGGGACGAGTGAAGATGCGCGCGCTCACGGTCGAGCGGCGTGGACGTGCTCACGGGTAGTGCCTCCGGCTCCAGATGCGCGAGTCCGCGGGTCCACAGGTACACAGGTACACAGGTATGCGGCTACGCGGCTACGAGGTCCGGCCGGTTTCCGTCCGGTCGGCGGCGCTCCGGCTTCGGCGACCGCTTGCGGAAGCGGTGAAGGGAGGCGGGCAGACGCGCGAGTGTACGGGACGGGTCGCTGCCGGGGCCAACGGTTTTCCCGCCCCACGCCGACCCCGCCCCATGCCGCCCCGCCCCGGCCCCGCGCCCCCGGTTCCCCACCCGTCGCACTCCCCGGGGTTCCTCAGGGTCGGCATCCCCCGCAGGTCGTACCCGGGTTCCCTCCCGGGACCGATGTGCGGGTATGCCCGGATTCGCATCATGGATACATGAGTACAGCGACCTACACCACGGCCCCCTCCGGCGCCACGGCGGCGACCGGAGTCCACCATCCGCACCCCGTCGGCGGCGCCGCGCGGGCCGTCCGGGCGTTCGCCTCGGCGGTGTTCTCGGTCGTCGTCCTGGGCGACACCGACAGCACCCTGTACCGGGACGCGGGCGTCGTCCGCCGCCACTGACACCTGCCCTGCCCTCTAGGGTCGGGGCATGACCAACCAGGAACTGCGTGAGCACTGGGCCCGCGCCCTGCGCGCGGCGAGCGGCGCGGCGACGGACGCCGACCCGTACCCGTACGCCGACAACCTGCTGTCCCGCTGGGCCGAACCCCAGCGCAGGTACCACACGACCCAGCACCTGGCCGCCGTCCTGGACCGCGTCGACCTTCTGGAGGACCACGCGGCCGACCCGGCGCTGGTGCGGCTCGCCGCCTGGTTCCACGACGCGGTGTACCGCCCGGACCGCTCGGAGAACGAGGAGCGCTCGGCGGCGCTCGCCGAACGCGCCCTGACGGAGGCCGGTCTGCCGGAGGCGGCGGTCACGGAGGTCGCCCGCCTGGTCCGCCTCACAACCGGGCACGACCCGGCCGGCGGCGACACCAACGGCGAGACCCTCTGCGACGCCGATCTGGCGATCCTGGCCTCGCCGCCGGAGGCGTACGCCGCGTACACGAAGGCGGTCCGCGAGGAGTACGCCTTCGTGCCGGACGAGGCGTTCCGCGAGGGCCGCGCGGCCGTCCTGCGTCAGCTCCTGGCCCTCCCCCGCCTGTTCCGCACACCGCACGGCGCGGCCCACTGGGAGTCCCCGGCCCGCGACAACCTGACGACGGAGCTCGACCTGCTGGCCTCGGACTGAACCCCCGGCCGTCCTACCGGGGGTGCTTCGGCCGCCGCAGCCCCGCCTCGGTGATCCTGCGGACCAGCTCCTTCGAGCCGATCGCCACGGCCCCGGCCCGCAGCGCGTCCTCGTAGCGGTGGGACGGGATGTCGTAGTGGTCGCGTTCGAAGGCGCGGCGCGGGGCGCCCAGGCGTTCGGCGAAGACGTGGAGTTCATCGAACGAGACGTCGCTGACCAGGTGGGACCACATGCGGCCGTGGCCGGGCCAGGTCGGCGGGTCGATGTACACGGTCATCGGGGCGGCCCGCTATCCCGTGACCGTGCCGAGCGACCCCACCGGGGCCACCACCACGCCCGCCTCCGAGCACACCCAGTGCGGGTCGGCGCCCAGCTCCGGCTCGACGTCCAGGGCGTGCGGCCCCTCGGAACCCGATCCCGGGCCGCACACCGGGCACAGCGGCCAGCGCCCGTGCCGCTCCAGCAGACCGTCCTTGACGTCCTGCGCGACGAGCCCGGAGACGTACTCCACGCCCTCCGGCCATTGCTCGACCCACCAGCGGCGGGACGCTATCGACTCCTCGACGAGCGAGACGACGTCCGGCTCGGCGACGTCCGCCGCCTTCAGATCCGCGAGCACGAGCGCGCGGGCCGCGTGCAGGGCCTGCTCCAGGGGGCTGATCGTGTCCATGTCTCTCATTGTGCGCCTCTTGACCCCTCACCCTTTTGAAAATATCTTTCAGCCGTGAGCAATGACGTGAAGGAAAGTTTCTCGAACGACGCGCCGCCCGCCCCCGCGGCCCTCGCCGCCAAGGTGCGCACCCTCGCGCCGTCGATGACCCGCTCCATGCAGCGGGTCGCCGAGGCCGTCGCCGCCGACCCGGCGGGATGCGCCGCCCTCACCGTCACCGGCCTCGCCGAGCTCACCAGCACGAGCGAGGCCACGGTCGTCCGCACCGCCCGCATCCTCGGCTACCCGGGCTACCGTGACCTGCGCCTCGCGCTCGCCGGGCTCGCCGCCCAGCAGCAGTCGGGGCGGGCGCCCGCCGTCACGGCCGACATCGCCGTCGACGACCCGATAGCCGACGTGGTCGCCAAACTCGCCTACGACGAGCAGCAGACCCTCGCCGACACCGCGGCCGGGCTGGACACCGTGCAGCTGGCCGCCGCCGTGAGCGCGCTTGCCGGGGCCCGGCGGGTCGACGTGTACGGGGTCGGCGCGTCCGGGCTCGTCGCCCAGGACCTCGCGCAGAAGCTGCTCCGCATCGGGCAGGTCGCGCACGCGCACTCCGATCCCCACCTGGCGATCACCAACGCGGTGACGCTCCGCTCGGGGGATGTGGCCGTGTCGATCACGCACTCCGGTGCGACGGGTGACGTCATCGAGCCGCTGCGGGTCGCCTTCGAGCACGGCGCCACGACGATCGCGATCACCGGGCGGCCCGACGGTCCGGTCTCGCAGTACGCCGATCACGTCCTCACCACCTCCATCGCCCGCGAGAGCGAGCTGCGTCCCGCCGCGATGTCGTCCCGGACGAGCCAGCTCCTCGTAGTGGACTGCCTGTTCGTAGGGGTGGCCCAACGCTCCTACGAGACAGCGGCCCCGGCGTTGTCAGCGTCCTACGAGGCCCTGGCCCACCGCCACCGCGTCTCACCGCGGGGTGCACGGTCATGAACCCGGACCGCCGCTCAGCCGCTTTCGTGACCGGCCGTCCGCCCCGCCGTCGTGGCTGGTCGCGCAGTTCCCCGCGCCCCTGGGGTGCGTCACGCACGACCCTCTGAGACGGCGCACGCAGTGCGCATCTCAGGGGCGCGGGGAACCGCGCGAGCGGCCACGACGGGACCCGCACCCGAGAACGGGCGGGGAACCGCGCGACCAGCCACGACGAGACCCGCACCCGGCAACACCGCCGAGCACACCCCTACCGACACCGCCGTACCGGAGAGAGCCGCCCGAGATGACGAACACCGACTACACCGCCCTCCAGGCCCAGCTCGCCACCCTCACCACAGAGGCCTTCCGGCCGGACCTCGCCGAGATCGACCAGCGCTCCACCCTGGAGATCGCCCAGATCATGAACGGCGAGGACGCCACAGTCCCCACCGCGGTGGCGGCCCAGCTCCCCCGGATCGCCGCCGCCATCGACGGCACGGCGGACCGCATGGCCCGAGGCGGCCGTCTGATCTACGCGGGCGCCGGCACGGCAGGCCGCCTGGGCGTCCTGGACGCCTCCGAGTGCCCGCCCACCTTCAACACCGCCCCGGAC
Organism: Streptomyces sp. NPDC016845; assembly: GCF_044332585.1. NCBI lineage: Bacteria > Bacillati > Actinomycetota > Actinomycetes > Kitasatosporales > Streptomycetaceae > Streptomyces > Streptomyces sp. NPDC016845. Next base: position 130,745 of record NZ_JBIRPI010000021.1, read on the forward strand.
GAGGTCATCGGCCTGATCGCGGGCGGCCCCTCCGCGATGATCACGGCAGTGGAAGGCGCCGAGGACTCCAAGGAGCTGGCGGCCAAGGACTTGGCCGCGCTGAACCTCACCGAAAACGACATCGTCGTCGGCATCTCGGCCTCGGGCCGCACCCCGTACGCGATCGGCGCGGTGGAGCACGCCCGCACGAGCGTCGGCGCCCTGACCATCGGCCTGTCCTGCAACGCGGACAGCGCCCTCGCGGCGGCGGCGGACCACGGCATCGAGGTCGTCGTCGGCCCCGAGCTGCTGACCGGCTCGACCCGCCTCAAGGCGGGCACCGCGCAGAAGCTCGTCCTGAACATGCTGTCGACGATCACCATGATCCGGCTCGGCAAGACGTACGGAAACCTGATGGTCGACGTACGCGCGTCGAACGAGAAGCTGCGGGCCCGCTCCCGCCGCATCGTCTCCCTGGCCACGGGCGCCGAAGACGACGTCATCGAGGCCGCACTCGCCGCGACGGACGGGGAGGTGAAGAACGCGATCCTCGTCGTGCTCGGCGAGGTCGACGGGGAGACGGCGGCCCGTCTCCTGGCCGACTCCGGCGGCCACCTGCGCGCGGCGCTCGCCGCGGCGACCACCGCGACCCCCTGAACCGGACCACCCCTCCATCCGCACCACCCGCACAGCAAGGCAGCACGCACCATGGCTGAGAACAAGAACCGCGACGTGGCGGCCTCGATCCTCCCCCTTGTGGGCGGCGCCGCGAACGTCACCTCCGTCGTCCACTGCATGACCCGGCTCCGGCTGGGTCTGGCAGACCGTTCGCTGGTCCAGGACGAGGCGCTCAAGGCGCTGCCCGACGTCATGGGCGTGGTGGAGGACGAGACGTACCAGATCGTCCTCGGCCCGGGGAAGGTCGCCCGGGTGACGCCGGAGTTCGAGGCGCTCGTGGAGGAGGAGAGGGCGCAGGCCCCCGCCACGACGGCCGCCCGCACCACCACCACCGCTGATGAACTGGCCGCACAGGGCGCCGAGCTGAGGGCGGCCCGCAAGGCCAGGAACGCCACCCCCTTCAAGCTCTTCCTGCGCCGCATCGCCAACATCTTCGTGCCGCTGATCCCGGCCCTGATCGGCTGCGGCATCATCGCCGGCATCAACGGCCTGCTGATCAACCTGGAGTGGCTGCCCGGCGTGACCCCCGCGCTCGCCGCGATCGCCTCCGGCTTCATGGCGCTCATCGCGGTGTTCGTCGGCTACAACACGGCGAAGGAGTTCGGCGGCACCCCGATCCTCGGCGGCGCGGTCGCGGCGATCATCGTGTACGCGGGCGTCGCGAACATCTCGGCGTTCGGCCAGAAGCTGTCCCCGGGACAGGGCGGTGTCCTCGGCGCGCTCGGCGCGGCGGTCCTCGCGGTGTACGTGGAGAAGTGGTGCCGCAAGTGGGTCCCGGAGGCGGTGGACGTCCTGGTCACCCCGACCCTCACGGTCCTGGTCTCCGGCCTGGTCACGATCTTCGGCCTGATGTACGTCGCCGGTGAGGTCTCCACGGGTATCGGTACGGCGGCGAACTGGCTGCTCGACAACACGGGCGCGTTCGCGGGCCTGGTCCTGGGCGGCCTGTTCCTCCCCTTGGTCATGCTGGGCCTCCACCAAGCCCTCATCCCGATCCACACCACCCTGATCGAGCAGCAGGGGTACACGGTTCTCCTCCCCATCCTGGCGATGGCGGGCGCGGGCCAGGTCGGCTGCGCGATCGCGGTCTTCAAGCGCCTCAAGCACAACAAGTCGATCCGTACGACGATCAAGTCGGCGCTCCCCGCCGGTTTCCTGGGTGTGGGCGAGCCCCTCATCTACGGTGTCTCGCTCCCCCTGGGCCGCCCCTTCATCACGGCGTGCGTCGGCGGCGCGGCGGGCGGCGCGTTCGTCGGCCTCTTCTCGATGCTCGGCACGAAGGTCGGCTCGACGGCGATCGGCCCGTCCGGCTGGGCCCTCTTCCCGCTCCTCAAGGGCAACCACGGCCTGGGCACGACATGCCTGATCTACGGCGGCGGTCTCCTCATCGGCTACGCGGTCGGCTTCCTGGCCACGTACTTCTTCGGCTTCAGCAAGCAGATGCTCTCCGAGCTGAACCGGGACGTCGACGCGGGCGAGTCCCCGTCGGCCCGCGCGGAGGCCACCCCGGGCGCCCCAGCCCCGGAACCGGCGAAGGTCTGACCCGGCGCGCAGCCGTGGGTGGCGCCCTCAGGGCATGGCGCCACCCTCACTGTGTACACATGTGGGCGTACACAGCGGGCACGAGGGACTGTTCCGCCTCCGGATCGGCAGCTTCCGCGTCGTCTACGAGATCCATGACGACGTGGTGACCATCCTGGGTAACCGCAGGGATGTCTACCGCAACCTGTGACGTCCTGACCGAACCCGTTCACGGCAGCCGCCCCTCCTGATTGACCACCCGCACCCGCGCCCGCAGCTCATCGAGCACCGGCGCGGGTGACACCGCCTCCGGCGGACAGTCCCACTCCACGCCGCCGCCCGGTGGACGCAGTTGCACGAACCCGCCCTCGCGCGCCATCACCTGCCCGACACGCCCGTCGCGGATGTCGATCACGTACGGGCCGAGGCTCATCGCACGTTCCTCTCGTGCAGCACCGCCACCATCCGCAACGTCATGTCCAGGTTGACACACCCCAGGTTGACCAGCGGATACGCGGCCTCCCCCGCCGCCGACACGGGATCGACCCGCAGGGACGGCAGCGTCACGCCCAGCACCGCCAGCTCCGCCCGTAGCTGCTCGATCGCGTCCTCGACCACCCGCAAACGCTCCGCGTCCCGCACCACCATGCTCCGCTCCTTCACACCAAGTATCGCTTTCACCACACAGCGTGACGGCTACACCCTTACGGTGACCAGGGGGCATCCCCCAACAGCCGCACCTGCTGCACCGGAGCTGATGCAGATGACCGGACCGAAAGACCTCGACCCCACCGCGCGCCGCGTCATGATCGGCGAAGAACTCCGCCATGCCCGCGAGAGAGCGGACCTGACCCAACAGGCGCTGGGCGAGCGGCTGTTCGTCAGCGGCTCCTACATCGGCCAGATGGAGGCGGGCACCCGCAGAATCCTGCCGGACATGGCGCCACGCCTGGACGAGACGCTCGGAATGGGCACGTTCTTCGTACGCCATTGCGTCAAGGCGAACGCATCGAAACACCCCGAACACTTCGCCGAAGCCGCAGAAGCGGAGGCCTTGGCGGTCGAGATCAGGCAGTACGAGTCGCTGCTGATCCCCGGTCTGCTCCAGACTCCGGCCTACGCCCGTGCGGTCTTCCTGGCCTACCGGCCGACCGCTCCGGAGGAGGACATCGGCAACCTGGTGGCCACCCGCATGGAGCGCGCCCACCTCCTCGACGACCCAGCAAAGCCGTTGTTGTGGGCGGTCATTGACGAGGCTGCCCTACGGCGGCCTGTCGGCGGCGCCGCAGTCATGGCCGAGGCGCTGCGCCACGTCGCCGACCTGGCGCGCAAGCGGCGAATCATCGTGCAGGTGGTGCCATTCGCGGTGGGCGCGCACGCATCGATGGACGGCTCGCTCAAGCTCATGTACTTCGAGGACGCGCCCCCGCTGTCCTTCTTCGAAACGTCCGGCATCGGGCAGCTGACGGACGATCCGGCGACGGCGGCACGCCACCACCTGTCCTACGACCTCCTCAGGTCCGACGCACTCACTCCGAAACAATCCCTGGCCCTGATCTCCTCAGTGGCGGAGGATTACGCGCATGAAGATCACGGCAACCCCCGCACCTGACCTGGCCTCGGCTACCTGGCGAAAGTCCACCTACAGCGGCGGCAGCGGCGGCGACTGCCTGGAAGCTGTCACCGACCTCCCCGGATGGGTCCCCGTCCGGGACTCCAAGAACCCCAGCGGCCCGAAGCTCGTGCTCCGGGCGGAGACCTGGTCCGCGTTCGTCGCCGACCTGCGGCGGAGCTGACCCGGGGCTCAAGCCCCGAGGTCCGAGCGCTGCTAGTAGGGATTGGGAGGTGGGTCTCAACCCACCCTCCCTCCCTGCGCGTTCGCGACACCCGGCACTTTCCGGCACCGGCTTGCCACGCAGGGTGACGAAGCCCTAACGTGCCCGAATAACGAACAACCCCCGCGGTGCTACCAACACACGCGGGGGCCTAACCAACAAGATCTAACTCCAGGAGATCTCGTGGCTGAGGCCAAGTTTAGTGGCGCCCCCGTCCCGTCGCACCCAATGGCGAATCCGGGCTACGGAAAACGTTCCGCGCCCGACCAACTCCCCCGCACAGGACACGACTTCACGCACCTCCCGGAGAGGGAAGCGCACATCGCGGGGTTCATCGACCGGCTGCCCGACGGCTCGGAGATGTCGGTGAAGCTGCTGTCGCGCTGCCTCCCGTACGGCCAGGCGGCGATGCGCACGGCGCTCAACAACCTCCAGCGCGCCGGACACTTGCGGCGGGGCCGCGAACACGTGCACGGGTCGGGGAGCGCGCGCTGGGTGACGCGGACGTGGTTCTCCCGTACGGCGCGGGGCGACGCGTGGTGGGCGGCGTACGCGATGGGCGACGTGCCGGAGGAGACACCGGAAGAGGCCGAACCGACGCAACGCCCGACGCGGACCCGCGCGTTCCTGCTGCTCGCGGCGCTGGGGCGGCATGCCCCCTCGCTGGCGCTGTCGGCCGCCGAGTGCGCGCGGCTCGCGCCGGAGGCGGAGCGGTGGTTCACGCGCGGCGCGAGCGAGGACGACATGCGGCACGCGCTGACCGCCGGACTACCGGCACGGGTCCACAGCCCGGCGGCCCTGCTGCACCGCCGCCTCGTCGACAAGCTCCCGCCCCCGGCGCCCGTCTCGACCCGCCCGATCCTGCGCATGATCGAGTGCGGCAAGTGCGGCACCCCCGGCCACCCCGAAGTCCTGCCCGGCGGCTTCTGCTCCCTGTGCCGAGGCGCTGAACCCGCACCCACGCTTCTCACCACTCTCGCCCCCGAGACCGTCCGCGCCCACGCGGCAACGGTCCGCAGGGCGATGTCGTACGGCCGAGAAGGGACACGGGTATGACCTCCTCTCCAAGGACTGCGCCGACTGAACCACGTCGCCGCGCTCCACATGCGCCCCCGCCGCCCCTCCCGCATTCTGGCCCCATGGCTGACAGCACGTTTTCGAAGATTTCCTGGACGGAGTTCCGGCCGGACCAGCGGCGGCTCGTCACCGGGGCCACCCTGTGGGGCGCCGGACTGCTCGTCTCCGCCGTAGGCATGGGCGTACTCGCGTACGAGGTGGTGCGGGCCGGTCGCACGTGGACCGGCGGCTGGGAGGTACCGCCCACCGAGATGGCGTCGCGCGCCTTCCACCAGGCGCAGAGCGCGGCGCAGGCGGGCCGGGACGCCTGGCTGAGCTACCAGGAGACGCCGCTGCGCTAGAGCGCGCCGTGCGTCGCTACCCCGCCCAGCGGCCCGACAGGAACGTCACCGCGTACAGCGTCGACATCGGCGCGAGCACGCACAGGCAGACGTACATCACCCGCTGGCTGCGGAGCGTCCACGCGGCGAGGCCGATCCACAGCGGCCACCAGAGCAGCGTCGCGCGCGGCACGGACGTGTACCAGTAGGACGTGCCGAGCGCCCACAGGCTCAGCGCGACGTACGTCGCCTCGGCCCAGCGGCGACGGCGCAGCAACCAGCCGAGCAACCCGAGCCCGAGCAGCATCGCGAGGAGTTCGGCCTGGCACATGACGGCGTACCCGGTGGCGTAGCCGCCGTCGAAGGCGGCGTCCCACGTGTGCGACCACGCTTCCCACGGCGAGTGGAACGTGCGGTACCAGCCGCGCTCCTCCGCGTGCTTCCACGCCATCCAGTCGCCGGTTCTCGCGTGCAGGTACGCCGAGTAGGCGAGCGGGGGCACGGCGGGCAGCGTCAGCCACGGCAGCCGACGCCACCGCCGCCCGGGGCCGTGCGCCACGAGGAACTGCACGAGCAGCGCCGCCGCGAGGAAGAGCCCGCTGACCCGTACGGCCGTCGCGAACGCGGTGAGGAGCGCCGCGAAGGCCCACTTCTCGCGCCGCGCCGCGAGCCACGCGGGCAGGGCGAACGCGAGGAACAGCGACTCGGTGTACCCGGCGGCCAGGAAGACGGCGCAGGGCGACATCAGCAGGAGCAGCACGGCCCGCCCGCCGAGCACGGGACCGGCTGTGCGGGCGAGGGCGAGCACGGCGACGCCGCCCGACACGAGGGAGATGAGCAGCCCGGCCGCGTTCCAGTCGGGTACGACCACGTGCACGGCGCGCAGCACGAGCGGGAAGCCGGGGAAGAACGCCTCGGAGTTGTCCTTGGTGTGGAAGTAGCCGAACTCGGCTATGGACCGGTAGTGCGTCCAGTCCCACTGCTGGAACGCCGAGAGCAGCGGCCGCGCCTCCTTGGCGTCGGGGGACGCGGGGAAGAGCCGGGTCACGCAGTACGCGGTGAGGAGCAGCCCGAACCGGGTGAGCAGGTAGATCCGCAGCACCGTCCGGTCGAGCGGGTTCAGCCGCGGGCGTCTCGACCGGCGCTGCGGTACAGCGGGCGGGGTGGATATGGACGGCGCTTCCAGAAGGGCCGCGGGCATACGGGAGCTCCGTTCGGGTGGTGCGGGTGTGGGGGGATGCCTCAGCGTCGGCTGGGCGGCGTGGTGTCCGGCGGAGACGTCCGCTGCGGGTCGGAGGTGGGGGGCGACGAGGTCCGCTGGGAGGTCGGCGGCGCGGAGGAGCCGGACGAGGCCGACGAGGAGGAGGTCTCGTTCGAGGACGAGGTCTCGGTCGATGCAGCGGTCGCGTTCTCGGTCGAGGTCGGTGACGCGTCCGGTGGCGTCGTCGCCGTGGCCGGTGGCGTCGACGGCGGGCCCGAGGACGGCGCGGGCCGCGGCACCCCCGTCCGCGCGGGCCGCACCGTACCGGGCCCGTCCGCGAGGAGATTGGCGACGCCGCCGCCCGCCCCGGCGCACAGCACCGCGGCCGCGGCCGCCGCCACGGCGAGGCGGCGCCGCCGCAGCCGGTCGCCGCGGGCCCGGATCACCGCGCCCGGCGGGGGCACGGACCCGCGCCGGCCGGACGCGGCCAGTTCCTTGAGCGCCTCGGCGAGGCCGGGCTCGTCGCGGTGGTCAGTCACGGTGTGCCTCCTGCGCGCGCGGGTCCTGCATACGGGCGGCCAGGGCGGTACGGCCCCGGGACAGATGGGTCTTCACGGTGCCGGTCGCAAGACCGGTCTCGCCCGCTATCTGCTCGACGGAGAGATCGCAGATGTAGTGCAGGGCGACGACCCTGCGCTGTTGCGCGGAAAGCTCCTTGAGCGCTTCGACGAGAGCCACGGTGCCGGGGTCCGGCGCGCCCATGTGCGGCGCGCCGCCGTACCGCTGCCAGGCCAGTTCGCTGCGGCGCAGCTTCTTGGAGCGCCGTATCGCGAGCCGCCAGGCCACGGTCCGGATCCACGCCTCGGGCGCGGCCTCCCGGTCGAGGCGCCCGCGCCGGCTCCACGCCTTCACGAACGCCTCCTGCACGACGTCCTGCGCCTCCTGGGCGTCGCCGAGCATGACGTACAGCTGCCCGGTGAGCCGCCCGACCGCATGGGCGTAGAACTCCTCGAACTCCTCTGCGGTCAACGCCGTGCTCCCTGTGGTTCCCGACCGTGCTGACGTGCTGACGTGCGGTCGTGCTGTCGTGCTCTATAGACCTGGCGGCCGGACGCCGGTTGACACGTGCAAGAAGAAATTCAGGAATTCCACCCGGGGATCGACGGCAGGACGCGCTCGGCGACGTCGAAGAGCACCGTGTCGTCCGGCACCCCGCCGTCCTCGCGCCAGAGCGTCAGCTCGTAGGAGCCGCCCTTGTCCCTGGCGTCCTGCGCCACGGAGAGGACGCGGGCGGGCACGCCCGGAGCGCTGCTCGACTCACCGCCGTCGAGCCGGAAGCTGAAGCTGATGGTGCGGTCCGAGTAAAGGACCGCGCGGTGGCTGTGGAACGTCCGGTTCTTCTGCGGATCGTCGAAGAGGCCCGCGGTGAGCGCGACCGGACGGCCGTCGTAGGTCGCCTCGAGGTTCACGGTGTACGTGTCGAACTCGATCCGCGCCGAGGGCGTGGGGATGTCACGGCCACCGGCCGACCCGATCGAACTGTCGCCACCCGTCGCCGCCTTCGGGATCTCGGTGGGTGTGCCGAGCAGGGTGGCGAGGTCCTTCCGGTTGAGGGCCGCGCACAGCTCGGCCCCGGAGACCCGCCCCGCCGCCTTGTTCTTCTTCCCGTACTCGTCCTCGTTCGAGCACGTGGCGGGCTTCGGCGCGGCGCTGCTCCGCCCGCCCGGCTTCGCCATCACCCAGAACCCGAGGGCGAGCGCGGACACCAGGGCCACGGCCGCGATCGCCTGTCCCGCGGCCCCCGCGACGGTGCCGGATCTGTCGCTGCCGTCTTCCATACGTGCCCCCCGGTCATGCCGCGCCTTGTCATATGCCCGGGGACCTTAACCCGACAACGCCCGAGGGCGGCACCCCCTCCTGAAGAGGAAGTGCCGCCCTCGGAACGAACAGACGAGCTGAACCGGAACGAACCGGATCAGAAGTCCATGTCACCGCCCGGCATGCCGCCCGGAGCGCCGCCGGCGGCGGCCTTCTCCGGCTTGTCGGCGATGACGGCCTCGGTGGTGAGGAACAGCGCGGCGATGGAGGCGGCGTTCTGCAGAGCAGAGCGGGTCACCTTCGCCGGGTCGAGGATGCCCTCGGCGATCATGTCGACGTACTCACCCGTGGCGGCGTTCAGACCGTGGCCGACGGCCAGGTTGCGCACCTTCTCCACGACGACGCCACCCTCGAGACCACCGTTGACGGCGATCTGCTTGAGCGGGGCCTCCAGGGCGAGCTTCACGGCGTTGGCGCCGGTCGCCTCGTCACCCTCGAGCTCCAGCTTCTCGAAGACCGCGGAGGCCTGGAGCAGGGCCACGCCACCACCGGCGACGATGCCCTCCTCGACGGCCGCCTTCGCGTTGCGAACGGCGTCCTCGATGCGGTGCTTGCGCTCCTTGAGCTCGACCTCGGTGGCGGCACCGGCCTTGATGACGGCCACGCCGCCGGCCAGCTTCGCCAGACGCTCCTGGAGCTTCTCGCGGTCGTAGTCCGAGTCGCTGTTCTCGATCTCGGCACGGATCTGGTTGACGCGACCCTGGACCTGGTCGGTGTCACCGGCGCCGTCGACGATCGTCGTCTCGTCCTTGGTGATGACGACCTTGCGGGCGCGGCCGAGCAGGTCGAGACCGGCGTTCTCCAGCTTGAGGCCGACCTCCTCGGAGATGACGGTGCCACCGGTGAGGATGGCGATGTCGCCGAGCATGGCCTTGCGGCGGTCACCGAAGCCCGGGGCCTTGACGGCGACGGACTTGAAGGTGCCACGGATCTTGTTGACGACCAGGGTCGACAGGGCCTCGCCCTCGACGTCCTCGGCGATGATCAGCAGCGGCTTGCCCGACTGCATGACCTTCTCCAGGAGCGGCAGCAGGTCCTTCACGTTGCCGATCTTGGAGTTGACGATGAGGATGTACGGGTCGTCGAGCGACGCCTCCATCCGCTCCATGTCGGTGGCGAAGTACGCCGAGATGTAGCCCTTGTCGAAGCGCATACCCTCGGTGAGCTCCAGCTCCAGACCGAAGGTCTGGGACTCCTCGACGGTGATGACGCCTTCCTTGCCGACCTTGTCCATGGCCTCGGCGATGAGCTCGCCGATCTGGGTGTCGGCGGCGGAGATGGAGGCCGTGGAAGCGATCTGCTCCTTGGTCTCGACATCCTTGGCCTGCTCGAGCAGGGCGGCGGAGACGGCCTCGACGGCCTTCTCGATGCCACGCTTGAGGGCCATCGGGTTGGCACCGGCGGCCACGTTGCGCAGACCCTCGCGCACGAGGGCCTGGGCCAGGACGGTCGCGGTCGTCGTGCCGTCACCGGCGACGTCGTCCGTCTTCTTCGCGACCTCCTTGACCAGCTCGGCGCCGATCTTCTCGTACGGGTCCTCGAGCTCGATCTCCTTGGCGATGGACACACCATCGTTGGTGATCGTGGGGGCGCCCCACTTCTTCTCGAGGACGACGTTGCGACCCTTGGGGCCCAGGGTCACCTTGACGGCGTCGGCGAGCTGGTTCATGCCGCGCTCGAGGCCGCGCCGTGCCTCCTCGTCGAACGCGATGATCTTGGCCATGTGAAGTGGTCCTCCCGGACGGGGTGGAAAAGCAAGCAAACGGACCGTGCTGGTGCCCGCGACGGACGGACCTCGAGCCCTGTGGTTCCTTGCCCCACCGGCCCTCGGACCTCACCGACCCGATCCAAGTTCTGTCACTCTCACTGGGAGAGTGCTAAGCCCAATGATTAGCACTCGACCCATGCGAGTGCAAGCGGCTACCACACATCCGGCGGGGGCGCGCGCAGCGCGGAGCGCGGTGCGAGCGCCCCGAGCACGACGAAGGGCCCGCGCCCCCTCGGGGAACGCGGACCCTTCGTCTCGTACGAAGCCTGTCAGTCGCGACGCGCTTCAGCCGGCGGCGGCCAGACGGACCATGTCCGCCTGCGGCCCCTTCTGGCCCTGCGAGATCTCGAATTCAACTCGCTGACCCTCTTCGAGGGTGCGGTAGCCGTCCATCTGAATCGCGCTGTAGTGGACGAATACATCCGCACCACCGTCGACCGCGATGAAGCCGTACCCCTTCTCCGCGTTGAACCACTTGACGGTGCCCTGAGCCATGCCTAACTCCCCTATTACTGGCCCTTGCACAGACCCGCACTTCGCGGATCCGGGTCAGACCTCACCCTCCCCAATGGGTGGGGGTGTGCGCCGGAACGCGTCGACCGCGGCTGAATGTATCTGCCCAACTGCCGTCTGCAACAGGTCAATCGGACGAGAAATCTGGGCACCCTCGAACGGGGAAACCGGGCCAACTCACCGGATCCCAGGGCAAGTCGGGCCGGGTAAATGCCATAAAAGGCCCGAAGGGGCTGGACACTTTGGCTGCTTCTTGTCGCGTCGCGAGCGGAAACTCATATGCGCCCGTCATGCACCACACGGGGAAACGAAGCAACTTCCCCAACTGTACCGCGCTCAACCAAGCAGAATTGCCCCCTCCGTTTCTCTCGCGGAGGGGGCAATCGGGGTAACTCAGCGTGCAGCGGGGGAAGATCAGCCGCCGGCGACGGCGGGAATGATCGATACTCCGGCGCCGTCCGGCGTAGCGGTCTCCAGACCCTGCTCGAAGCGGACGTCGTCGTCATTGACGTAGACATTGACGAAGCGGCGCAGCTTGCCCTGGTCGTCGAGGACGCGGGCGGCGATCCCGGTGTGGTTCTTCTCCAGATCGGCGATGACCTCACCGAGCGTGCCGCCTTCGGCGGCGACTTCGGCCTGCCCGCCGGTGTAGGTGCGGAGAATGGTCGGAATCCGGACGTTGACGCTCATGCGGTCACCTCAGCTGTCAGCCCCTCCGGCGTTCGCGTTCGAGGAGCGGGGGTCCGGGGGCAGAGCCCCCGGTTTCGGGAAGGGGCGGGGCGGGGCGGGGGAACCTACTGGGCGAGCCCAGCGGCCCGGAACGCGTCGAGAGACGGCCGGATGGTCGCCGTGGCCTGCGAGGACTCGGCGACGGCGTCCAGCGTCTTCAGACCGTCACCCGTGTTGAGCACGACCGTGGTGAGCGCCGGGTCGATGAGCCCCGCCTCGATCAGCTTCTTCGTGACGCCGACCGTCACACCGCCCGCCGTCTCCGCGAAGATCCCCTCCGTCTGCGCGAGCAGCTTGATCGCCTCGACGACCTGCTCGTCGTCGACGTCCTCCACGGCGCCACCGGTGCGGCGCGCGATGTCGAGCACGTAAGGACCGTCGGCCGGGTTGCCGATGGCGAGGGACTTGGCGATGGTGTTCGGCTTCTGCGGCCGGACGACGTCGTGGCCGCCCTTGTACGCGACCGACACCGGCGAGCACCCCTCGGCCTGGGCGCCGAACAGCTTGTACGGCTTGTCCTCGACGAGCCCGAGCTTGATCAGCTCCTGCAGCCCCTTGTCGATCTTCGTGAACTGCGAGCCGGACGCGATCGGGATGACCAGCTGGTCCGGCAGCCGCCAGCCCAGCTGCTCGCAGATCTCGTAGGCCAGAGTCTTGGAGCCTTCGCCGTAGTACGGGCGCAGGTTCACGTTGACGAAGCCCCAGCCCTCGCCCAGCGGGTCACCGATCAGCTCGGAGCAGAAGCGGTTCACGTCGTCGTAGTTGCCCTCGATGGCGACGAGGTCACCGCCGTAGACACCGGCCATGACGACCTTGCCCTGCTCCAGGTCGTGCGGGATGAACACGCAGGAGCGGAAGCCGGCGCGGGCGGCGGCGGCGCCGACGGCGCCGGCCAGGTTGCCTGTGGAGGAGCAGGACAGGGTGGTGAAGCCGAAGGCGCGCGCGGCCTCGATGGCCTGGGCGACGACGCGGTCCTTGAAGGAGTGCGTGGGGTTGCCGGAGTCGTCCTTGACGAACAACTTGCCCTGCTCGACGCCGAGTTCACGGGCGAGGTTGTCGGCCTTGACGAGCTTGGTCCAGCCGGGGTTCAGGTTCGGCTTCTCGGCGACGTCGGCCGGGACGGGCAGCAGCGGGGCGTAGCGCCACACGTTGGCCGGGCCCGCCTCGATCTTCTTGCGGAGCGCCTCGGGGTCGCCGACGGGAAGGTCGTACGCGACTTCCAGAGGCCCGAAACACTCGACGCACGCGAAGATCGGGCCGAGGTCGAAGGTGGTGCCGCACTCGCGGCAGGAGAGCCCGGAAGCGGGGCCGAGATCGACGGCCTTGGCGGTGGTGTCCGCGGCGGCGGCGGTGGCGTCCGTGGTGGCGACAGTCTGTACAGCCATGAGAGGCGAGGCCCTTTCTCCTCATCTTCCTCGCGGCGCATCTCGCCGCGAGACGGATTTGGCACCTTCCCTAGCCGGGAGCCTCGCGAGCGCACTGCGGTGTGCGTACGAGACCGGCTGGAGGGTTGCCGGGGCTTCAACGGGCCGTATCCCTCTGCCCCTCTGGATGAGCGGTATTCGGTTGTGTGTGGCAGTTATGCGGGCGGCGACCCCGGCATGCGATGGTCACCGGCCTTGTTCAAGACTGTAACCGAAGGCCCGGACCCTTGAGATAGTCGTCCGCACCGCGAGATGGATCACATCCCCGGACCGACCCGCCCCGTACACGTCCATGAAGGAGCCCCAGACCGTGCTGGAAGAAGTCGAACGCTGGCTTGAGCGGCGCTCCTGGTCGGTGGCCGACCGCCCGCCGCACCAGCTGGTCGCGGCGAAGCGCGCGTCCGGCCTGACGGTGAGCGTCGTGCTGCCCGCGCTCGACGAGGAGGCGACGGTCGGCGAGATCGTCACGGTCATCCGGCGCGAGCTGATGACGGAGGCGGTGCCGCTCGTCGACGAGCTGGTGGTCCTGGACTCCGGCTCCACGGACCGCACCGCCGAGGTCGCGGCGGCGGCCGGGGCGCGCGTCGTGCACCGGGACACGATCCTGCCGCGCATCCCGGCCAAGCCCGGCAAGGGCGAGGTGCTGTGGCGCTCGCTGTACGTCACGAGCGGCGACATCGTCTGCTACGTCGACGCCGACCTGAAGGACTTCTCGGCCGACTTCGTCTCCGGGATCGTCGGACCGCTCCTGACCGACCCGGGCGTCAGCTTCGTCAAGGCGATGTACGACCGCCCGCTGGGCGGGGCGGCGGGCCAGGGCGGCCGGGTCACGGAGCTGATGGCGCGCCCGATCCTGAACCTGCACTGGCCGCGCCTGGCCGGATTCGTGCAGCCCCTGGGCGGCGAGTACGCGGCGCGCAGGTCGCTCCTCGAACGCCTCCCGTTCCCCGTCGGCTACGGGGTCGAGCTCGGGCTGCTCGTCGACGCGCTGCACACCGTGGGCCTGGACGCGCTCGCCCAGGTCGACGTGGGCGTCCGCATCCACCGCCACCAGGACGGCCTGGCGCTCGGCCGGATGGCGGCGGCGATCTACCGCACGGCCCAGCTGCGACTCGCGCGCGGCCATCTGGTGCGGCCCGAGCTCACGCAGTTCGAGCGGGGCGAGGGCGGTTTCGTCCCACGGACGTACGCGGTGGACACGGTGGAGCGGCCGCCGATGGCCGAGATCGGTGAGTATGCGGAGCGTCGCGTCGCATAGCCGTGGGTTAATCATGCTTTCTGTCTACATTGCCCCTTTATGTGGCACAGACTTTCTTTGCGGGGCACGGCGGCGCTCGCCGCGACGGTGACCGCGGCGGCGACGCTGATCACCGTCGCCGCCCCCGCCTCCGCCGTCGTGGAACCCTTCGCCGAGCGCTACGCGGTGGTGGAGAAGGCGCCGCGGGCACCGGTGCCCGCGGCATCACCGGCGTCACCCCCGGCGCCCACCGCGTCCGGACGCCGACAGGGCTCACGCCTGTGGCTCTACGGCGGGCTCGGTATCTCGCTGTGCGGGCTCGGCGCGCTCGCCCTCGCGGCGGCACGCAGCCGTCGGCGCGTTTGAACCCTCCCCGACCGGGCTAGCGTGCCCATATGGCTTCCACGCAAGGTGCTGCTGAGGTTCTCGTCGCGTCCAACCGCGGCCCCGTCTCGTACGTCCTGACGGACGGTGCCGACGGGGCCGGCATCGAGGCGAAACGCGGCGGTGGCGGACTGGTCTCCGCGCTCAGCGTCGTCAAGGACAAACTGTGGGTCTGCTCGGCCCTCACCGACGGCGACCGGGAAGCCGTACGGCGGGGCGTGTCGGAGCCCGGCGTGCGCATGCTGGACATCGACGCGGAGATCCACGCGGACGCGTACAACGGCGTCGCCAACTCCGTGCTGTGGTTCGTGCACCACATGCTGTACCAGACGCCTCTCGAGCCGGCGTTCGGCCCGGAGTTCCGGCGCCAGTGGGCCTCCTACGAGGCGTACAACCGGGCCTTCGCCGAAGCGCTCGCCGAGGAGGCCGCGCCCGGCGCGACCGTCGTCGTGCAGGACTACCACCTCACGCTCGTCCCCGGCATGCTCCGCGAACTCCGCGACGACCTGCGCATCGGGCACTTCTCGCACACGCCCTGGGCGCCCGTCGACTACTTCCGGATGCTGCCGGACGACATCGCCGAGCGCATCCTGCAGGGCATGCTCGGCGCGGACCGGCTCGGCTTCCTGACCCGGCGCTGGGCGGACGCGTTCACCGACTGCGCTACGCGCATCCTCGGTGGTACGTCCGGAACGCGGATCGGGGTGCACGGGCTCGGCGCCGACGCGGACTTCCTCCGGGAGCGGGCGGGCCGTCCCGACGTGGACGAGCGGCTGGCCGCGCTGCGGGAACAGGTGGGCGCGGACCGCAAGGTGATCGTCCGGGTGGACCGCACGGAGCTGTCGAAGAACATCGTGCGGGGCCTGCAGGCGTACGAGCTTCTGCTGGAGACCCGGCCGGAGCTGCGCGAGAAGGTCGTCCACGTCGCCTTCGCGTACCCCTCGCGGCAGGATCTCGCCGTGTACCGCGACTACACCGCCGAGGTGTCGCGCGTCGCGGAGTCCATCAACGCGCGCTTCGGCACGCCTGGCTGGACGCCGGTCGTCCTCCACGTGAAGGACGACTTCGCGCGGTCGCTGGCGGCGTACCGGTTGGCGGACGTGGCCCTGGTCAACCCGATCCGTGACGGCATGAACCTTGTCGCGAAGGAGGTGCCTGTCGTCTCCGACGAGGGGTGCGTACTGGTTCTGTCCCGGGAGGCGGGGGCTTACGAGGAGCTGGGCGATGACGCGCTCGTCGTGAACCCGTACGACGTGAGCGGCACGTGTGAGGTTCTGGCCGCGGCGCTGTCGATGTCCCTCGACGAGCGGGCGGAGCGTACGAAGCGCTTGGCTTCGGCGGGCACGGCCCTCCCCCCGGGTCAGTGGTTCCTGGACCAACTGTCGGCCCTGCGGGACTGAGCGCCTGGTCTGGCCGGGTGCGGGTCGCGTCGTGGCTGGTCGCGCAGTTCCTCGCGCCCCTGGAACGCGCACTCCGTGCGCCACTCCATCGCTCTCGGGTGCGGCTCTCGCCGTGGTTGCTCGCGCAGTTCCCCGCGCCCCTGAGATGCGCACTTCGTGCGCCATCTCAGGGGGGCGTGCGTGACGTGCGCCCTATGGAGCTGCGGCGGAGCCGCATGCTTCAGGGGCGCGGGGAACTGCGCGAGCAGCCACGGCTTACGCGCGCCCGGCCCGTCAGTGCGCGATGTTGCGGGCCAGATGTGCGAGCAGGGACGCCACTTCGCCCGGGCCGTCCACCACCAGGTCCGCCCGGTCCGCCAGCTCCGGGACCTCCGCGCTGCCGCTGCAGACCAGGACGCCCGGGACGCCGTCCAGGCGGAGTTTCTCTACCGCCGCGAAGGCCGGGAGGTCGCCGAGGTCGTCGCCCGCGTACAGGACCGACTCCGCGCCCACCTCGCGGACGTACTCCGACAGGGCCACCCCCTTGTCGACCCCCGGGGGGCGCAGCTCCAGGACCATTCGGCCGGGCTCGACCACCAGACCGTGGCGCGCCGCCAGCGCGGTGAGCGGGGCGCGCAGGGTCTCGAACGCACCCTGCGGATCCGCCGCACGCCGCGTGTGGACCGCGACGGCCCGCCCCTTCTCCTCGACGTACGTGTCGTGCCAGAGCCCGGCCTCGTGGAGGACGCCGGGGAGTTCGGAGCGGACGGCGGCGACTCCGGGGTGCGGCGCGGGCGCGCGCACCGTACCGCTGACCGCGTCCCAGCGCTCCGCGCCGTAGTGCCCGAGGACGACGAGGTGTTCGAGGCCGGGCACACCGGCGAAGCCACCGTGGCGGACCGCGACCCCGGCGGGCCGCCCCGTGATGACGGCGACGGAGGCCACCCGGGGGGCGAGCGCGGCGAGCGCCGGGACCGCGTCGGGGTGGGCCCGGGCCTGCTCGGGGTCGGCGACGATGGGCGCCAGCGTTCCGTCGAAGTCGACGGCGATGACGCTCCGCCCGGGGCGGGCGACGATGGCGGCGAGGCCGTCACGCCCGGCGGCGGTGGAAGGGGTCGGAAGGTCGTCCGGGTGATCGTCCCGGTGGTCGTCCGTGCGATGGCTGCCCATGCGGTCGACTTTATCCACAGGCGGCCCCGCTAATCATGGCCCGCGACACACCCGGCACACCCCGGAGGGTCTCAGCGTTCGCGCCGCCGGCTCTCCCGTACCCGCCGCAGCCTGTTCACCGTCACCGGCGCCAGTTCGAGCGCCCGCGGATCGTCCAGGAGGGCGTTGAGGAGCTGGTAGTAGCGGACCGGCGCGAGGTCCAGCTCTTCGCGGATCGCGCGCTCCTTCGCGCCGGGCGTCTCCCAGCCGCGCCCCTCGAACGCGAGCACCGCCCGCTCACGTTCGCCGAGGGAGTCCATGCCCGCCACGCTACTCGGCGGCTTCCGCCGCCGCCGCCTGGTTCTGGATCCGGCCGAGGACCGCGCCCGCGCTGTTGTCGGGGGAGACAGCGGTGCCGATCCGGTCCTTGATCTCGGCGCTGACGGAAGCCCAGGACGTCTTGCCGACGGGGTAGATCTCGGCGTTGGCGAGGCTCTCCAGGAACGGCCAGAGCTTCTTGTCCCGGTCGGCGGCGGACATGGCCTCGGAGGCGCTGTTGGTGACGGGCAGGAGGTCGTACTCGCGGGAGAACTCCAGGACGTTCTTCTCGCTGTAGACGTAGTTGAGGAAGTCGCCGACCTCCTTGCGGTGGCCGTTCTGCTTGAACGCCATCATCCAGTCGGCGACGCCCATGGTGGACGCGGCCTGCCCGTCAGGTCCCGGCAGCGGCACGGTGCCGTAGTCGACGCCCTGCTTGGCGGCCATCCGCATCAGCGTGGGGTGGCCGTTGAGCATGCCGACCTCGCCCTTGGCGAACGCGGCGAAGGCACCGGCCCGGTTGAGGTCGGCGGGCGCGGTGGGCCCGGTGAGGCCCTTGCCGACGAGGTCGTTCTTCAGCCATTCGAACGTGGCGACGTTCTGCTTGGAGTCGATGGTGTACGAGCCGACGTCGTCGGTGTAGCCGTCGCCGCCGCTCAGCATCCAGATCATGGTCTCGGCCTGGGCCTCCTCCCGGCCCAGCGGCAGCGCGTAGGGGATCTTCACCCCGTCCGCCTTGAGCGCCTTGGCGTCGGCCTCCAGCTCGTCCCAGGTGGTGGGCGGGGTGAGGCCCGCGTCCTTGAAGAGCTTCTTGTTGTAGAAGAGGAGGCGCGTGGAGGAGGCGAACGGCATGCCGTACTGGATGCTGTCGACCTTGCCCGCGTCGGCGAACTGGGCCAGGTAGTCGGCCTGGGTGGGCACGTTGAGCAGCTCGCTGACCGGGTAGAGCTTGCCGGCGGCGGCGTAGTCGGCGTAGGCGCCGATCTGCGCGAGGTCGGGGGCGCGGCCCTCGTCGACCATGGTCTTGACCTTGGCGTCGACGTCGTTCCAGGAGTAGACGTCGACGTCGACCTTGGTGTTCGGGTGGTCCTTCTCGTACGCGGCGGCCAGCTTGTCCCAGTACTTCTGGCTGCTGTTGGCCTTGGAGTCGCCGTAGTCGGCGGCCACGAGCTTCAGGGTGACGTCGCCGGAGCCGGAGCCGCCGCAGGCGGTGAGCGTGCCCGCCATACCCAGAGCGACCGCTGCCGCCGTCAGACCGGTGATGTACCGCTGCACCGCTGTTCCCACCCTCGTATGTGTGTCACGTCGTGTGTCACGTGTCGTACGTTGCATCGGTGCCGGGGGTCACCCGGCATCGAACATAAGGTCTACACCACCCCGCGCCCGGGCCGGAAAACAGGGCCGTTCGCGCGCAAGATCGTGCGAATGGACTAGACCTCTCAAGGGTGTTCGCGCGACACTGTGCCCCGTGGAACATGTCATCGCCCTGGACGTGGGCGGCACCGGGATGAAAGCCGCCCTGGTCGGGGCGGACGGCACGCTGCTGCATCAGGCGCGCCGGGCGACCATGCGCGAACGCGGCCCCGACGCGGTGGTCGAGTCGATACTCGGCTTCGCCGCCGACCTGCGCGCGTACGGCGAGAAGCACTTCGGCGAGCCCGCGGTGGCCGCCGGTGTAGCGGTGCCGGGTGTCGTCGACGAGGCGAACGGGATCGCCGTGTTCGCCGCGAACCTCGGCTGGCGGGACGTGCCGATGCGGGCGCTGCTGAGCGAGCGGCTCGGCGCCATCCCCGTCGCCCTCGGCCACGACGTGCGCACCGGCGGGCTCGGCGAGGGCCGCCTCGGCGCGGGCAAGGACGCCGACCGGTTCCTGTTCATGCCGCTCGGCACCGGGATCGCCGGAGCCATCGGCATCGAGGGCCGCATCGAGCCCGGCGCGCACGGTTCGGCGGGCGAGATCGGCCATGTCGTCGTACGGCCCGGCGGCGTGCCCTGCGGCTGCGGCCAGCGCGGCTGCCTGGAGCGGTACGCCTCCGCCTCCGCCGTCACCCTGGCCTGGCAGGCGGCGAGCGGCGAGAAGGAGGCCACGGCGGCGGACTGCGCCCGCGCCGTCGACGCCGGGGACCCGATGGCCGTCAAGGTGTGGCAGGACGCCGTGGACGCGCTCGCCGACGGGCTCGTCATGGCGCTCACTCTCCTGGACCCGCGCACCATGATCGTCGGTGGCGGTCTCGCCGAGGCCGGGGAAACGTTGTTCACGCCCCTGCGGGCGGCGGTCGCGGAGCGCGTCACGTTCCAGACCCTGCCCAGAATCGTCCCGGCCGTCCTCGGGGACACCGCCGGCTGCCTGGGCGCGGGTCTGCTCGCCTGGGACCTGCTCGACAACACATCCACCGATAGCGCGGAGGTAACCGCCTGATGGCCACAGCAAAGGTGCTCGCCGGTGCCCGGGTGGTACTGCCCACCGGGACCGTCACCGACGGACGCGTCATCGTCGACGGCAGGACGATCGTGGGGAGCGCTCCCGCGGACGCCGAGGCCGTCGACCTGTCCGGCCACTGGGTGGTGCCCGGCTTCGTCGACATGCACAACCACGGCGGTGGCGGCGCGTCCTTCACCTCCGGCACCGTCGAGGAGATCCTCAAGGGCGTCCACACCCACCGCCTGCACGGCACGACGACGGTCGTCACCTCGTTCGTGACCGGCGAGAGCGACTTCCTCGTCCAGCGCGCGGGCCTGCTCTCCGAACTGGCCGAGCAGGGCGAGATCGCGGGCATCCACTTCGAGGGCCCGTTCATCTCGCCGTGCCGCAAGGGCGCCCACGACGAGACGCTCCTGCGCGACCCCGACCCGGCCGAGGTCCGCAAGCTGATCGACGCGGCGCGCGGCAAGGCCAAGATGGTCACCCTCGCCACGGAACTGCCCGGCGGGCTCGACTCCGTACGCCTTCTGGCCGAACAGGGCGTGATCGCCGCGATCGGCCACACCGACGCCACGTACGAGCAGACCGTGGAGGCCATCGACGCGGGCGCCACCGTCGCCACGCACCTCTTCAACGCGATGCCCGCCCTCGGCCACCGCGCGCCGGGACCGATCGCCGCGCTCCTGGAGGACGAGCGGATCACCGTCGAGCTGATCGACGACGGTACGCATCTGCACCCGGCCGCGCTCGAACTGGCCTTCCACCACAAGGGTGGTGAGCGCGTCGCGTTCATCACCGACGCGATGGACGCGGCCGGCTTCGGCGACGGCCGCTACATGCTCGGCCCGATGGAGGTCGAGGTGAAGGACAGCGTGGCGCGGCTCGTCGAGGGCGGCTCCATCGCGGGCTCGACCCTGACCCTGGACCGCGCGTTCAAGCGGGCCGTGACCATCGACAGGCTGGCGGTCGAGGACGTCGTCCGCGCGATCTCCGCCAACCCGGCCCGGCTCCTCGGCGTCGACGACAAGGTGGGCTCCCTGGAGCCCGGCAAGGACGCCGATCTCGTCGTCCTGGACGCCGAGTTCGACCTCAAGGGCGTCATGCGCAAGGGCGAGTGGATCGTCGAGCCCCAACTGGGCTAGAAGGCGGGGCGGTTGGTCCGCGGGCTGGGCCAACCGCCTTGACTTTGGCATGATCAACCCCCGTAACTGAAAGCGACACCGTACGTACGCGTGCCTGTCGCGCCAGAACCGCGTCTCCGCCGCGTCTTTCCACTGGGGGGAGGTCCTGTGATCCTCACAGTCACCTTGAACACCGCGCTCGACATCACCTACCGGGTCGACGCCCTGCGTCCGCACGCCTCGCACCGCGTCCGCGAGGTCACCGAACGGCCCGGCGGCAAGGGGCTCAACGTGGCCCGGGTGCTCGCCGCCCTCGGCCACGAGGTGGCGGTCACGGGCTTCGCCGGCGGCGCCACGGGACGTACGCTCCAGGACCAGCTGCTCGGCGCCGACGGCATCCGCGACGCCCTGGTCCCCGTCAGCGGTCCGACCCGCCGCACGATCGCGGTGGTCGACGCGGCGAGCGGTGACACCACCCAGCTCAACGAGCCGGGCCCGCTGATCTCCCCCGCCGAGTGGACCGCCTTCCAGGAGGCGTACGAGCACCTCCTCGCCTCCGCCTCCGCGGTGGCCCTGTGCGGCAGCCTGCCGCCCGGCGTCCCCGTCAACGCCTACGCGACCCTGATCCGCGCGGCGCGGTCCGCCTCCGTGCCCGTACTCCTGGACACCAGCGGCGAACCCCTGCGGCGCGGCATCGCGGCCCGCCCCGACATCGTGAAGCCGAACGCGGACGAGCTGGCCGAGCTGACCGGGTCGCACGAACCGGCGCAGGCCATGAAGGACGCCCGCAGGCGCGGCGCGCACGCCGTCGTCGCCTCGCTCGGCGCGCAGGGGCTGCGGGCGCTCACCCCGGACGGCACCTGGCAGGCGCCCGCCCCGGACCGGCTCAGCGGTAATCCGACGGGCGCGGGCGACTCGGCGGTCGCGGGCCTGATCTCCGGCTGCGTGGAACACCTGCCGTGGCCCCAGCGGCTCGCCCGCGCGGTGGCGCTGTCGGCGGCGACGGTGGTGGCGCCGGTGGCGGGCGAGTTCGACGGCCCGACCTACGAACGGCTGGTGCGCGAGGTACGAGTGACGGACCAGGCCAGCGCGGCCTGATCCGTCACGAGGGGTCCAGCGGGGGCGTCAGCCGTTCTGCAGCCACATCTGGTCGATGTTGGCGTCGCACTTGTTGCCCTCTTCGCAGGAGACGGTGATCGCGTTCGTCCCCTTCGTGAGCTGGACTATGGCCCACGTGTTCGTCCAGCCCTTCTCCCAGTCGCCTTCCTTGGCGTGGGCGAAGTTCGTCATGTTGAGCGGCCGGGTCTGCTTCGTGCCGTTCACATTGATCGTGGCGTCGGAGTCCTTGCCGGGCACGCCGTAGTTCACGTACAGCTTGTACGAGCCGTCCTTCGGGATGTCGTTGACGGTCCAGGTCAGGCTCGCGCCGACCTTGTTGAACCCCGCGACGTAGATCCCGCCGGCCGCCTTCGCGCCCTGCACGTCGGACGCCGTGCTGGTGCCGCCGTCCAGCTTCAGCGCCTTCGCGTCGGTCTTCGGCAGATCGGCCGGCGCCTCGGCCGTGGCCGACTTCGACGGCGTCGCGCTCGGCTCCACCGTCTGCGAGTCCGCGGACGGGGTGCTGCCCGCGTCGTTCTTCCGGTCGTCCTCCGAGCCATTGCTCAGCATGGCGACGCCGATGCCGATCACCACGGCCGCCACCACGGCGACCGCGCCGATCAGCAGCGCCTTGGTGTTGGGCCCACGGCCCCGGCCGCCACCGCCGCGCGCGGCCTGCGGCGAACCCGGCTGCGCGGGCGCGCCACCACCGGGCAGCGTCTCCGGCGCCTGGTAGTAGGCGTTCGGCTGGCTGTAGGCGTTCGGCTGCTGGTACGCGGCGGTCTGCTGTTGCTGCTGCTGCGGCACCTGCTGCTGCCCGTACTGGCGCTCACCGACCGCGCGAACGTGGTGGTGCGAGGAGCGGGTGTGCGGGTAGCCGTAGCCGCCGCCCCCGCCGCTGGGCGGGGTCGCCCCGGCCGCCTGTCCGTCGGCGTACAGATAGCCGAACGGATCGTCGTCCTCGGGCGTGGTGCTCGCGCCGTTGTTGCCGGGCGCCATCCCTGATCACTCCTCACGCGTTTGCCTACCGGGCGAGCGTACCCGCTGCGGGGACCCCGAAGACGTGGCCTTGACCTCACCGGAACCTGTGGAATCAGCCGTTCTCGCCGGTCAGCCCGCCCGCCGGTGCTGCTTGGCACGTGATCTTTTCTCTACGTACATGCGCTGGTCGGCCGAGCTGAGGACTTCTTCGGCCGTCATGCCGCAATGGGCCCAGCCGATGCCGAAACTCGCCCCTACCCGCACCGCCCGGCCGTCCACGCGGATCGGCGGAATGATGGCGTTCCGCAACCTGACGGCGAGATCCTGCGCGTCCGCGGCGCCGAGCCCGTCGGCGAGGACCACGAACTCGTCGCCGCCGAGCCGGGCGACCGTGTCCCCGTCCCGCACCCCGTTGGTCAGCCTGCGGGCCACCTCGATGAGGACGGCGTCGCCCGCGTTGTGCCCGAACCGGTCGTTGATCGACTTGAAGCCGTCGAGGTCGCAGAAGAGGACGGCGAGGCCCTTGGTGCCGTCGTCGACGCCGGTTCCGCCGCCGTCGGGCCCGTCCGGGGAGGTCAGGTGCACGTGGTGGTCGAACCCGTCCAGGCCGCCGAAGCCGTCGCCGCTCTCGAAACCGTCGTAGAGGCCGGACTGGTTCGGGACGGCGGGGACCGACCCGACGGACCCGATCGCGCCGTAGTCGAAGTCGTGCCCGTGCGGGCCGTGCGGGCCGTGATCGCCGTAGGCGGCGTCCAGCGAGTCGATCGCGCTCGGCCTGCCGGTCTCCAGCGGGCGCTGGCACAGCCGGGCGGAGAGCCGCGAGCGCAGCTCCGCGGAGTTCGGCAGGCCGGTCAGGGAGTCGTGCGAGGCGCGGTGGGCGAGCTGCAGCTCGCGGCGCTTGCGCTCCTCGATGTCCTCGACGTGGGTGAGCAGGAAGCGGGGCCCGTCGGTGGCGTCGGCGACGACGGAGTTGCGCAGGCTGACCCAGACGTAACTGCCGTCGCGCCGCGCCAGCCGCAGCTCGGCCCGCCCGCCCTCGGCGGAGGTGCGAAGGAGGGTGCCTATGTCCTCCGGGTGCACGAGGTCGGCGAAGGAGTAGCGGCGCATCGCGGTGGAGTGCCGGCCGAGGAGGCGGCACAGCGCGTCGTTGGTCCGCAGGATCAGCCCGTGCTGGTCGCCGCCCATCTCGGCGACGGCCATGCCGGAGGGCGCGTACTCGAAGGCCTGGCGGAAGGATTCCTCACTGGCCCGCAGCACCTGCTGCTCCCGTTCGAGACGGACCAGGGCGCGCTGCATGTTGGCCCGCAGACGGGCGTTGCTGATCGCGATGGCGGCCTGGAACGCGTACATCTGGAGCGCCTCGCGGCCCCAGGCACCGGGCCTGCGGCCGTTGCGCGGGCGGTCCACGGAGATCACGCCGAGCAGTTCACCGCCGGAGCCGCCGGTCGCGTACATGGGCGCGAAGAGGCGGTCGGAGGGGTGCCACTCGTCCTCGAAGCGGGGCGGCGGCCCGTCGGTGAACCACTGCGGCACGTCGTCCTCGTCGAGGATCCAGCCCTCCGTGTACGGGATGAACCGCAGGTCGCCCCATGCCTCGCCCATGCTCAGGCGGCGCTCCCAGGACTCCTTGGAGCCGACGCGGCCGGTGATGAGCGCCTCGGCGGCGGAGTTCCCGGCGAACGCGGCGACGACCAGGTCGCCGTCGGGCCGTACGAGGTTCACGCACGCCAGCTCGTAACCGAGCCCGGTGACGACGCCGTCGGCGACCGTCTGCAAGGTGTCGGCCAGGCTGCGGGCGGTGTTCATGTCCGCCATCACCTGGTGCAGCTGATGCAGGGTCGCAAGACGGACGTAGGGCTCCGACTCGGTCTCCATGCTCAGTTCTCCCCGAGACCTCGACAGCACTCCAGAATTCTGATCGGCTCTCTACGCGCACGTGCATGAGCACGCTCATATCGCAGCGTCAACGCCACTGAATCACAGCGAGCTGCCCACTCGGTACACAGGGTCAACAAAATATGGCGCCTGTGACTCAAGTCACAGGGTGTGCAAGGGGATTGAACCGGTTACCTGGGGGAACCCTGTGAGTTTGCTTACTTTCCGGTCGCGTCCTGAGCGGGCCTCGTGACGGTCCCCCGGGTCCTAGTAGGGCTTGGTCAGGTCGGTTGTTGTGGTGCGTGTCCTTTCAGCGCGGTGTGGCGTTGAGAGTGTGTGACTCCGGACGAGATTGCTGTAGCACG
>NZ_JBIRPI010000022.1:0-54224 GCF_044332585.1 Streptomyces sp. NPDC016845
GCAGTGTCATTCCGGCTGTTGGGCCGTTCCGACGTCCCAGACATTAGCTGATTCCCGCTCTCGTTCCCAATCGGGCCGAGTCGAATTGAATTCGGGCACGCCGAAAACAATCCCAGGGGGAGATCGTGCTGATGTGTGGGTGCCGCTTCAAGCGGCGGGAGGTGCTGTCGCAGAACCGTTACGGCTCCGTGGCAACCCGAAGAACATTACGGATCGACGAGGGCAGTGTCAACCCCCGCACAGCGCAAGGGCTCTGGGTTCTCAGTCGAGGTCGGTGAGACGGCCGCCGGCGTCCGGCTGGGCCTCCTCGACGCGGCGCAGGAGGCGGATGAGGACCTCTCCCAGCAGGCCGCGCTCGACCGCCGTCAGGTCCTGGAGGAGGTCCTCCTCGAAGACGGACGCGAGACGCATGGCCGCCAGCCACTTCTCCCGGCCCTGCGGGGTGAGCTCCACGATGACGCGGACCCGGTTGTTCTCGTCTCGGTCGCGGGTGACCAGGCCCTCCTGGACCATGCGGTCGATGCGGTGGGTCATCGCGGCGGGCGTCAGGCCGAGCCGTCTCGCGAGCTCCCCCGGGCCCAGCCGGTACGGGGAGCCGGAGAGCACGAGGGCCTTGAGGACCTCCCACTCCGTGTTGCTGATGCCGATCTCGGCGGTCTGGCGGCCGTACGCCACGTTCATCCGGCGGTTGAGCCTGCCGAGCGCCGAGACGATCGCCTCGACCTGCGGGTCGAGGTCCTGGAACTCGCGCTGGTAGGCGGCGATCTGCTCGTCGAGCGTCGGCTCGGCTGGCGGCTTGCCGGGAGTGTCGGCCATGCCGCGCAGTCTGGCACAGAAGTGGTTGGCGTTGAAGTCCTTCTCTGTGTATTGTTTAGCTTCTAACTTTAGCTTCGAAGTCTTGACTGCGAAAGGGCAGGTGAAAGTGACCAGGGCGATGGGCGCTGCGATGCGCCGGGTTCAGGTGGGAAGCGCGTTGAGCGCGTTCGGCATCGGCTTCACGGTTCCGTTCCTCTACGTCTATGTCGCGGAGGTCCGGGATCTTGGTGCTGGTGCGGCCGGCATCGTGCTGGCCGCCTTCGCCATGGCCGCTCTCGTCGTCCTGCCTTTCACCGGCCGCGCGATCGACCGGCGCGGCCCGCTCCCCGTCCTCCTCGTGGCGTCGGTCGTGGCGGCCGTGGGCGCGATCGGTCTCGGGCTCGCGAGCAGTGAGCCCGCCGCCATCGGCGCCGCCGCCGTGCTCGGTGCCGGGACCGCCGTCCTGCAGCCCGCGCTCGCGACGATGATCGTCTGGTGCTCGGCGCCGGAGACGCGGACGCGGTCGTTCGCCATGCAGTTCTTCCTGCAGAACCTGGGGCTCGGCATAGGCGGCCTCATCGGCGGCCAGATCGTGGACGAGAGCCGGCCGGACAGCTTCCTGCTGCTCTTCGGCATCGAGGCCGTGATGTTCCTGGTCCTCGCCGCGATCGTGCTGAGCGTGCGGATGCCGCACGCCCCGGGCTTCGGTGAGTCGATACCGAAGGACGGTTCCAAGGGCGGCCTGCGAGCGCTGCTCGGGCACCGGGCGATGGTGCAGCTGTGCGGTCTCGGGTTCGTGGTGTTCTTCGCCTGCTACGGGCAGTTCGAGTCCGGTCTGAGCGCCTACGGGGTCGAGGCCGCCGGTATCTCGGCGTCGACGCTCGGGATCGCGCTGGCCGCCAACACCGCGATGATCGTCATCGCGCAGTTCGCCGTGCTGAAGTTCGTGGAGCGCCGCAAGCGCACCCGGGTGATCGCCGCCGTGGGGCTCATCTGGGCCGTCGCGTGGATCGCCGCCGGGTACGCGGGCCTCGGGCACGGCAGCCAGGCCATGGCGACCGCCGCGTTCATCTCCACGTACGCGCTGTTCGGGCTCGGTGAGGCGATGCTGTCGCCGACCGTGGCACCGCTGGTCGCCGATCTCGCCCCGGCCGGGTCGGTCGGCTCGTACAACTCGGCGTTCGCGCTGGTGAAGCAGCTCGCGCTCGCGGTCGGCCCCGCGGTGGGCGGGCCGATGGGGGCCTCCCTGCACGGGCCGTACATCGTGACGTTCCTGCTGTTCTCGCTCGGCATCACCGCTCTGGCCCTGCGGCTCGGGAAGCGGCTCACGCCGATACAGGACCAGCCGTCGCTGGCCGGGAGCCGTGTCGTGGCGCAGGGTTCACCGGCTCACGCCACCGCGGAGGCGTGAGCGCCGGTCGGCCCCGGCCCCTGTTCACCAGGGGCCGGGGCCGACCCCGCTCACTGCTGAACTGAGTCCTTCGGGAGCAGGAACTCGCACCACACCGCCTTGCCGCCGCCCGGCGTGCGGCGCGCGCCCCAGTTCGAGGCGATCGTGGCGACGATGGCGATGCCGCGGCCCGTCTCGTCGGCGGGCTCGGCACGGCGGCGGCGCGGAAGGTGGTCGTCCCCGTCGGTCACCTCGATGATCAGGCGGCGGTCGGTGCGGCGCAGGCGAAGCCGCATCGGCGGGGTGCCGTGCTGCAAGGAGTTCGCGACGAGCTCGCTGGCGGCCAGGACGCCCAGGTCGTGCAGGTCGGTGGGGAAGCGCCAGCTGGTCAGGACGCCGGAGGCGAAGGCGCGGGCGCGGGGTGCCGCCTCGACGCCGCCGAGCAGTTCCAGGGCGGCGTTGCGGAAGCGCTCGCCGTCGGCGCCCTTGCGCGCCGGGTGCTGGAGGACCAGGACCGCGACGTCGTCGTCGTGGTCGGCGGTGACGCCCGCCGCACGGATCAAGCGGTCGCAGATCACCTGGGGTGTGCCGGTCGCGCCCGACAGCGCGTTCTCGAGCGCCGCGACCCCCTCGTCGATGTCCTCGTCCCTGCGCTCCACCAGGCCGTCGGTGTACATGACGGCCGTCGAGCCGGGGCCGAGCGGCACGGAGCCCGAGGTGTGCAGCCAGCCCCCCGTACCGAGCGGTGGCCCTGTCGGTTCCTCGGCGCGGTGGATCGTGCCGTTCTCGTCGCGTACGAGGATGGGGAGGTGCCCCGCGGACGCGTAGACGAGGCGGCCCTCGTTCGGGTCGTGGACGGCGTAGACGCACGTGGCGATCTGCTGCGGGTCGATTTCGATGGCGAGCCCGTCGAGCAGTTGCAGTACCTCGTGCGGAGGCAGGTCGAGACGGGCGTAGGCGCGTACGGCCGTGCGGAGCTGGCCCATCACTGCCGCGGCGCGCACGCCCCGGCCCATCACGTCGCCGATCACCAGGGCCGTGCGGCCACCGCCGAGGGTGATGACGTCGTACCAGTCGCCGCCGACCGCGGCCTCGGTGCCGCCGGGCTGGTAGGTGGCGGCGATGCGCAGGTCGTCGGGTTCCTCCAGCTCCTGCGGGAGCAGGGAGCGCTGAAGGGTGACGGCCGTGCGGCGGTGCTCGCGCTCGCTCGTGCGCAGCCGCTCGGCCGCTTCCGCGTGGTCGGTGACGTCGGCGGCGAAGACCAGGACGCCGGGTCCTTCGGCGGTCTCCAGCGGGGTGCAGGTGACGGTGTAGGAGCGGCCCGCGGCGGTCCTGCGGGACTTGACCGTACGGGGCTTCGTGCTGCGCAGCACCTGGTCGAGGAGGGGCAGCAGGCTCAGCTCGTCGAGTTCGGGCAGGGCGTCGCGGGCGGGTTCGCCGACGGGGCGGTCGCCGAAGGCGGCCACGTACGCGTCGTTGACGTACGCGATCCGGTGGTCGGGGCCGTGCACCAGGGCGACCAGGCCGGGGATGCGGTCGAGGACGTCGCGGACGGGCAGCTCGTCCACGCCGCCGCCGGTGCCGTCCTGCCCGGGGTCGTCGGGCAGGTGCTCGGCGCGGGCCGCGGGCACGGCGCTCTCGCCTCGCGGGGGCAGGCCGTGTTCGGCCCGCGATGCGGCGCGGCGCTGCGTTCCGGGGAGCCGGGCGCTCCAGCGCGTGAAGTTCACTGTGGGGCAAGCCTCGTGGGGTCGACGGCGGGCGGCGGTGCCCGCCTGGGTTCATGGACCAGTCTGGCCGACCGTACTGACAAACGTCAGGTGCCGGTCCGATGGCGGGAGTTGGTGTGTCCCGCGACCGGAGTCCGGCCGAAGGCGCGACGGGGGAACAAGTCTTCGGGCATCAGATTCAGGCGTGCGTTCGAACGCCGGTCGTCGTCACCGGCAGTCGTCGTGGGGGGACACGCAGGGGCATGGGGGGCCTGAGGGGGACACGGAGGGGCATGGGGGGCCTGGGGGGCGTGGGGGGCAGCGGATGACGACCGGACAGGTCAAGGAGTGCTCTTCGAGGTTCCGTTCGAGGGGGGAGAAGGGTCCTCAGGGGGGACGGTTCCGGCCGCGAGTTCGAACTCGGCGCGCGGTCGCTCCAGCGAGCCCAGGGACACGATCTCCCGTTTGAACAGGCCGGAGAGGGTCCATTCGGTCAGGACGCGGGCCTTCCGGTTGACGGTGGGCACCCTGCTGAGGTGGTAGACGCGGTGCATGAACCAGGCAGGGTAGCCCTTCAGCTTGCGTCCGTAGACGTGTGCGACACCTTTGTGGAGCCCCAATGAGGCGACGGATCCCGCGTACGCGTGCTCGTAGTCGGTGAGCGGCCGGCCGCTCAGGGACGCCGCGACGTTGTCGGCGAGCGTCCTGGCCTGGCGCACCGCGTGCTGGGCGTTGGGCGCGCACACGGCGCCGGGCTCGGCCGAGGTGAGGTCGGGGACGGCCGCCGCGTCCCCCGCGCCCCAGGCGTGCGGCGCGCCGTCGACGGCGAGGGCGGCGGTGCACTTCAGCCGTCCCCGCTCGGTCAGCGGCAGGTCGGTGGCGGCGAGCAGCGGGCTTGGTCTGACGCCGGCCGTCCACACGACCGTACGGGTGGGAAAGCGGGAACCGTCGCTGAGGACGGCGGTGCGGTGCT
Organism: Streptomyces sp. NPDC016845; assembly: GCF_044332585.1. Classification (NCBI taxonomy): domain Bacteria; kingdom Bacillati; phylum Actinomycetota; class Actinomycetes; order Kitasatosporales; family Streptomycetaceae; genus Streptomyces; species Streptomyces sp. NPDC016845. The sequence goes on from NZ_JBIRPI010000022.1 coordinate 4,865, forward strand.
CGCAGGACTCGAGGCGGGTGCCCAGGCGGATGTCGACGTTGCGGCCGCGCAGTTCGCGGATCGTGTACTGGCCCATCTCGGGGCCGACCTCCGGCAGGATCCGGTCGGACGCCTCCACGAGGATCCATTTCAGGTCCTCGGCCTTGACGTTGTGGTAGTACTTCGCCGCGTACCGGGCCATGTCCTCCAGCTCGCCGAGCGCCTCCACGCCCGCGTAGCCGCCGCCGACGAAGACGAAGGTGAGGGCGGCGTCGCGGACCGCCGGGTCGCGCGTGGACGAGGCGATGTCGAGCTGCTCGATCACGTGGTTGCGCAGACCGATGGCCTCCTCGACCGTCTTGAACCCGATGCCGTGCTCGGCGAGGCCGGGGACCGGGAGCGTACGGGAGACGGAGCCGGGGGCCAGGACCAGTTCGTCGTAGGTGAGCGTGGCCGCGCCCGTGCCCTCGTCCTTGCTGGCCAGCGTGGTGTACGTGGCGGTGCGCTTGGTGTGGTCGACGGCAAGCACCTCGCCGACGATCACGTGGCAGTGCTCCAGGACGCTGCGCAGCGACACGACGACGTGGCGCGGGGAGATGGAACCGGCGGCGGCCTCGGGCAGGAACGGCTGGTACGTCATGTACGGGTCGGGGGAGACGACGACGATCTCCACGGCACCGCTTCTGAGCTCCGCCTTGAGCTTCTTCTGGAGGCGAAGGGCGGTGTACATCCCGACGTAACCGCCGCCGACAACGAGAATGCGCGCAGGTTCCCTCACCCTCCCATGACGCACCGCCCTCCGGCGTTTGTCCACAGCCCCGGCAATTTGTGTGACAGGGCGCGGGCGCGCGCACCGTCCCGGCGTGTCGCCGGGGTGTCGGACAGGTGCGCAGGTCAGCGCGTGGGGCGGGCGCACGCGCCCGGGGGGCATTGCGGGCGGAATCCCCGCGTACCCCGTTCGAGGGACGCTCCGTGCGGAACCAAACCCTTCTGAATTGACCCTTGCTCAACTATGTTCGTGTGCTGTCGGGGTGTCGGGGGGATGCGCTGTCGGGTCGCAGGGGCGGCCCGGAAAACGCTGTTCTGTTCCCCACGTTCCGGCTGACAATGACGGGGAGTGTCTCCGGGGGGAGACGTCATTACCGGGGGAACACATATGCACATTCAGGAACAGCAATGGTCCTCAGCGTCCGCCGTCGCGCCCACAGGCGTGTCGGGGGGCGCGAGCGGGCGGGGCGCGGGCGATGGTCCGCGCTCCACGCCGCTGCGGGTGGACGCCCAGCGCAATCTCGAACACGTGCTGCGAGCGGCCCGCGAGGTCTTCGGCGAGCTGGGGTACGGGGCGCCCATGGAGGACGTGGCGCGCCGCGCCCGCGTCGGTGTGGGCACGGTCTACCGGCGCTTCCCCAGCAAGGACGTACTGGTGCGACGGATAGCCGAGGAGGAGACGTCCCGGCTGACGGATCAGGCGCGTACCGCCCTCGGTCAGGAGGACGAACCGTGGTCGGCGCTCTCGCGCTTCCTGCGGACCTCGGTCGCCTCGGGCGCGGGCCGGCTGCTCCCTCCGCAGGTACTGCGGGTGGGCGTCGCCGACGAGCGCTCCGAGGGCGTACGGGACGAGACGCGCGTGCCCGAGCAGCGGAGCGGGGCGCCCGAGCTGCGCCTCGTCGAGCAGCGGTCCAGTGTGCTCGACGCGGAGGTGAGCGCGGACGACACCGGGGCCGCGGCGCTGCTCGAGGTCGTCGGGCGGCTCGTGGACCGCGCGCGTGCGGCCGGTGAGCTGCGTGCCGACGTGACGGTGTCGGACGTTCTGCTGGTCATCGCCACGGCGGCGCCCTCGCTGCCGGACGCGGCGCAGCAGGCGGCGGCGTCGGCGCGGTTGCTCGACATCCTGCTCGAGGGGCTGCGGTCTCGGCCGTAGCCGTGGGCCGTTTCGGCCTTGTGCGAGCTTGTTGCGAGCGTGTGCGAGTGGTGGCCGCGGGTGGTGGCGGGGCGTTCTCTCGTCGTCCCCCGCGGTCAACTGCCGTGCGCGGTGCGTCGGTTCAACCCGGTGCATCTACCCCGTATGAGTGAACGGTAGTGCTCAGGTACGGCGGATCTCCACGGATGAGTGGTTGCTGTGCAGGGGCCGGGCTCATGAGCCCCCGGCGTGTCACTCTTTCCCGGTGTTCGGGTCAGAGTGTGCGGGCGGGGGCTTTCCGCGATGAGCGTTGCGGGGCGGGGCGAAGGCGAAGAGGACACCGGGCAGCGGGTGGACGTGGCCGATGAGGCTGATGTGGCTGATGTGGCTGATGTGGCTGACGTAGACGACAAGGCCCACGTGTCCGTGCCCGCTCAGCGTGGCGGTGGGTCTTCGGCTGATGCTGATCTCATTGCGCGGATGCGCGCGGGCGACGACAGCGCCTACGAGGAGCTGTACCGGCGGCACGCAGGTGCCGTTCGCCGCTATGCCCGTACGTGCTGTCGCGACGCGCACACCGCCGACGACCTGACCGCCGAGGTCTTCGCACGCATGCTCGGTGCCGTGCGCGGCGGTGGTGGGCCCGAGCACGCGGTGCGCGCCTATCTGCTCACCACCGTGCGCCGCACCGCCGCCAACTGGACGAAGACCGCCAGGCGGGAGCAGCTGGTCGACGACTTCGCCGTGTTCGCCACCCAGGCCGCCCGGTCGAACGAGGTCTCCGACGACGACACCCTCGACCTCGGCGCCGACGTCCTCGCCATGCACGAGGCCGAACAGTCCATGGCGATGCAGGCCTTCCGCTCGCTGCCCGAGCGCTGGCAGGCCGTGCTCTGGCACACCGAGGTCGAGGACGAGTCGCCCAGCGAGGTCGCCACCCTCTTCGGTCTCGACGCCAACGGCACGCGCGTCCTCGCCAAACGCGCCCGCGAAGGGCTCAAGGAGGCCTACCTCCAGGCGCACGTCTCCGCCACCCTCACCGAGTCCGAGGAATGTGCCCGCTACGCGGACCGGCTCGGCGCCTACGCGCGCGGCAGCCTCCGTACGCGCGCCGAGCGCGGCCTGCGCAAACACATGGAGGAGTGCGCCAAGTGCCGCCTCGCGGCCGGCCAGATCAAGGAAGTCGCCAGCGGCATCCCGGGCGTCGTGCCGATCGCCGTCATCGGCTGGTTCGGCGCCGCCGGGTACGCGAAGGTCGCCGCGCTCATCGGTGGTGGCGGCGCGAGCGCGGCGGGTGCGGGGGCGGGGGCCGCCGCGGCGGCCAGTGGCGGTTCGTCCGGCGGTGGCGCCGCCGGCGGGGCCGCGGCCGAAGGGCTCGGGGGGCCCGCGAAAGCCGGGATCGCGGCGGGTGTCGTGGCCGCCGGGGTCGCCGTCGCCGTGGCCATCGCGCTCGCCGGTGATCCGAAGCCCAAGGAGGAGGCGAAGGCGGTGAAGCCGCCGGTTTCTCAGCCGGTTCCTTCCCGAGTGCCTTCGGAGGAGCCGCCCGCGTCCGAGCCTGTGGCCACCCCGCCATCGTCCTCGGTGCCGGCTTCCGCCCCGCCTTCGTCGCCGTCGCCGTCGCCGTCGTCGTCGCCGTCGCCGTCGTCGTCGTCACCGGCTACGGAACCGTCTCCGTCTCCGTCCTCTGAGCGCTCGGGCTCGCCTGCCGCGCCGGTTCCGTCCGAGCCCGCGCCTCCGTCGGCGCCCGCCTCGGAACCACCGGCCCCCGCGCCGACGCCGCCGCCGCCCGCCGTCTATCAGTGGAACGAGCTGAAGTACGGGATCACGGGCGACGGCACCGGGCCCGAGATGCGGCTCGGTGAGAGCAGTTGGGTCTGGCAGCGGTACGGCATGTCGATCGGCGGCAAGCGGTACGCGCACGGTGTCTCCGTACATGCCCGGTCCTCGGTCACCATCGACCTCAACCGCGCGTGCACCGCCTACGACGCCTCCGTCGGCGTCGACGACATGACGCTCGGGCTCGGCGCCGTCCGGTTCTCCGTCTACGTGGACGGGGTGCGGGCCTGGAGCTCGCCGGTGCTCCGGGGGCGTGACGCGGCCGTGCCCGTGCATGTCGGTCTGGCCGGGCACAAGACGATCCGGCTGGTCGCCGAGCCGCACGCGCCGTTGGGGGCGGTGGGGGTGGCGGACTGGGCGGAGTCGCGGTTCACGTGCGGGTGAGCGGTTCACGTGCGGGTGAGCGGTGGATGAGTTCGGGGTGCGTGCGGGTGAGCGGCGGGTGGGGGTTGAGCGTCGCTCACGTGCGGGTCAGTTCCGTCAGGATCTGTTCGTGGGTCAGCTTCGCGCCCGCCGTCTCCTCCGCCCCGTAGCGCTCCTCGCCCAGCTCCTCGCGGGCCCTGGCCGCCAGTGCCTCGCTTTCGCCCCGCTCCGGCATCGGGCGGGGCGTGCCGCCGCGCAGCACGTCCGACGCCGCGTACAGGCGGACCGCGCCCGCCACGTCGCCGCCGCGGGCCAGCAGCTCCGCGCCCACGTCGATCAGGCCCGTGATGACCGTCTCCGCGCAGCGCTCCAGCGCGGCGTCCTTGAGTACGTCGACAAGCAGCGCCAGGCCCGCCTCGGGGCCCTTCTCCGCCGCCGTGACGCGGGTGTCGGCCAGGCCGAGCGCCGCCGTGAACTGGGGCGGCGGCGTGCCCGCCAGCGACGCCCCGCGGGCCCGCTCGCACAGCTCACGCGCGCGGGGCAGCTCCCCGTCCGCCAGCGCGAGCTGCGCCCGCAGCAGCGCGACGAACGCCGTCGTGTCCACCGTCCCGTGCTGCTCCGCCTCCTCGCTCGCCACATCGAGCGCCTTCTCCGCGGTGTCCCGGTCGCCCTCGCGGTACGCGATCTCCGCCAGCCGTGCCATCAGGAACGGTGTCTCCGCGAACGCCCCCACCTCATGAGCGAGGCGCAGCGCCTCCTCGAACTCGCCCTTCGCCTCCGCCAGGCGTCCGCGCCCGATCGCGGCCTCCCCCGCCGCGCTGCACACCTGCGCCCGCATCCAGCGGTCGCCCACCCGGCGGCTGATGGCGCGCAGCTCCAGCAGGTCGCCGTCGACCCCTTCCATGTTGCCCGGCATGTCGACGGCGGCGTGCGTACGGAACATCAGCGTCACGCCCAGCTCCCAGTCGCCCCCGTAGCGCCGGCAGTTCTCGACCGCCGCGTCCAGTGCGCCGCGTACGTCCGCCCATCTGGTGCTGCCCAGGAGGTACAGGGAGAACGGCCAGATCAGGCCGGGGAAGCGGGCGCCCTGCGGGTTCGGCGGCTCGAACGCCGACCGCACCCGCTCCACGTACTCCGCGTCCGCCTCGGTGGTCAGCGCTTCGTGCGGGCGTGAGTCGGCGATCAGGAAGAGGGAGAGCAGGCGGAGGTTCAGCCGCGGCCAGTACAGCGCGTCGTCCGGGTCGCCCGGGGCCGTGCGGTCCGGCATGATCCGCTCGATGGCCTCGACCCAAGCGCTGCCCTCCGAGCGGTAGTTGCGTAGCCACCAGAACCAGCCCATGTCCAGGGCCACGGCGATCGCGCTCTCCTCGTCGAGCAGGGCGGAGTCGCTCGTCGCGCGCGCCAGTGCCACCCGGATGTTGTCGAGCTCCCTCTCCAGGCGGTCGATCCACGGGAGTTGTTCGGCCGAGCGCAGCTTCGGCGCCGCTTGGGCGGCCATCGCGCGTACGTGGGCGATGTGGCGGCGTTGGGCCGCCAGGTGCAGGTCGGGGGTCTCGGCGGCGCGTTCCGACGCGTACTCGTGGATCGTCTCCAGCATGCGGTAGCGCATGGTGGTGGGTGTTGGGGGGTTTGTTGTTCGCGGTGGTGTCGCCGATTGCCGTGGCGTCACCGATTGCCGTGGCGTCACCGATTGCCGTGGCGTCACGGATTGCGTTTGCGTCACCGATTGCGTTGGCGTCGCCACCAGGAGGGATTTGTCCAGCAGCGCGCCTATCGTGTCCGCGGCCGTGCCCTCGTCGCCGCACACCGCCTCCGCCGCCTCCAGGTCCCAGCCACCCGAGAACACCGACAGCTCGCGCAGCGCCGTGCGCTCCTTCTCCTCCAACAGGTCCCACGACCAGTCCACCACCGCCCGCAGCGTCTGCTGGCGCGGCAGGACCGTGCGGCTCCCGCTCGTCAGGAGGCGGAACCTGTCGTCCAGGCGGTTCGCGATCTGGCGCGGTGTGAGCAGCCTCAGCCGCGCCGCCGCCAGCTCAATGGCCAGCGGCAGTCCGTCGAGGCGGCGGCAGATCTCCGCGACCGCCTCCCGGTCGGCGTCCAAGTCGAAGGCCGGGCTCACGGCCCGTGCGCGCTCCGTGAACAGGCGGTGCGCCGGGTCCGGGGGCAGCGGCTCCACCGGGCGCACCGACTCGCCCGGTACGCCCAGGGGTTCTCGGCTCGTCGCCAGGATCGTCACGTCCGGGCAGTGCGTGAGCAGGGTCTCCGCCAGCTGCGCCGCCGCGTCGATCACGTGCTCGCAGTTGTCGAGCAGCAGGAGCAGGCTGCGGTTCGCGCAGTGCTCGATCAGGAGCGCCGTCGGGTCGTCCTGCGGGCCCGTCGACATCTCGCTCGTCATCAGGACCGTCTCGCGCAGGCGCAGCGCGCTGACCACCGCGCCCGGGACGGCTCTCGGGCCGTCGAGCGGGGCCAGCTCCACCAGCCAGGCGTTCGGGAGCGGGGCGGCGGCCTCCTCTGCCAGGCGGGTCTTGCCGGAGCCGCCCGGGCCCGTGAGGGTCACCAAGCGTGCGGCCTTCAGGTCTGAACGGATGGCGGTGAGTTCGGGTTCCCGGCCCACGAAGGAGTTCAGGCGGGGGCGGAGGTTGCCGGTCCGTGGAGCGGGGGTTTCTCTTGGCGCGGGCTCGGGCGCGCGCGGGGTCTGTGTGGCTGTCAGCAGCTCCGCGTGCAGGGCCTTCAGTTCCGGGCCGGGGTCCGCGCCCAGGCTTTCCGCCAGTGTGCGGCGGATCTCCTCGTACGTCGTCAGGGCGTCCGCGTTTCGTCCTGCGTCGCGCAACGCTCTGATCAGGAGTACGTGCAGGGGCTCGTCGTACGGGTGCGTCGTCGTGAGTTCGCGCAACTCCGGTACGAGGTCCGCGGCGCGGCCCAGGCGGAGCTCCGCCGTCACACGCGCGCGGGTCGCCTCCAGGCGCTGGGCCTCCGGGCGGGTTGCCGCCGTGTGGTCGGGGAGGTCCGTCAGGGCGGGGCCGCGCCACAGGGCGAGCGCCTCGCGCAGGATGCGGGCGGCTGACGCCGGGTCGTCGGCGGTCAGGGCGTCCGTGCCTTCGCGGACCAAGCCCTCGAAGACGTACAGGTCGATGTCGGCGCGGGTCGCGGTGAGGCGGTAGCCGCCGGGCTCCGAGGTGATCGCGTCCTTGCCGAGGGCTCGGCGCAGGCGGCCGATCAGGGCCTGGAGTGCGGCCGGGGCGTCGGCGGGTGGGGTGTCGGCCCAGACGTCGTCCATGAGGGCGTCCGTGGGGGCCGTGCGAGGGGTGTGCAGGGCCAGGGAGGCGAGCAGGGCGCGGAGCCGGGGGCCGCCCACGGGTATGGGCGCCCCTTCGTCGTCGTGGGCCTGGGTCGTCCCCAGAATCGAGTACCGCACCCGGACATTGTCGCTGGTTCGGCTTCGGAGCCGCGCCTCGTTGGCGGGGTGGGGCGGGGTTGCTTGGGTGGACCTGCCAGGGCGCTGTCCGTCGGATCGTGGGGCGGGGCCGTGCCGGGGTGCCTCCTCGGCGGCTGTCCGTCAGGGGTGCGGCGGGCCCGGCGCAGCGCCAGGGCGCTGTGGTGCGCTGTCCGTCGGATCGTGGAGCGGGGCCGTGCCGGGGGCGCCTTCTCGGCGGCGGTGCGTCGGGGGTGCGGCGGGCCCGGCGCAGCGCCAGGGCGCTGTGGTGCGCTGTCCGTCGGATCGTGGGGCGGGGCCGTGCCGGGGTGCCTCCTCGGCCGGATTGGTCTCATTGCCCGCTGTCCGCCATGGGCGCGTCGTCCTGAGCTGTGTTCCAGCGGAGTCCTGCGGGGGCACCCCGACACGTCCCCTCCCGTCGACACGCGGGTGCAACCCGGTGGCCCGTCATGTCGCCGGGCGCGGCCATGTCTACCTGCCTTTGGGGCCTGCGGACCCGTCCCGCCTTTGGCGGTCTGCCTCCCCCGGACGGGCGGCAGCTCAGCGCCGGGGCGCCATGCGAGCTGGCCCGTACGGGTACCCCGGTGTCTAGCGGAGCGGGCCGGCGCCCAGGGCGCGGTCTGGGACGACGCTGCCTGTGGGGACCGCGCGGGCCCGCGCGGGCGTGCCCGTCCAGCACGTGCCGCGGCGCGACAGCAGGCGGCGCAGCCAGAGTTCCAGGCCGACCAGATCGGCGAGGCCGTCCAGGGGCAGAGGTTCGCCGTCCGCCGCCGCGCGGAGCGCCTTGCGGACCGTGCGGGCCTCGATCAGTCCCGTTTGGGCCAGGAGCGGCGTGTCGAAGAGGGTTATCAGGCGGTCCGCCGACACCCTCAGGCCCGTGCGGGCCGCCGCCGCCGAGGACGCGTGCGACGGTGCCCCCCAGCCGGGCGGCAGGTCCGCGACCCCCGCCCCCTCCAGAACCGTACGGAGGATGGACGCCCGGGCCCCGGGCTGGACGCGCAGAGCCTCCGGAAGGAGCCTGCTCGCGCGTACTACCTGGTTGTCCAGGAACGGTGCGTGCAGGCGCTGGAAGCGGATCTCCGCGGCCTGTTCGAGGATGCGGAGATCCGCGGCGTGGCGGGCCAGCGCCGCTCGGGCCCGGAACTCGCCGGGGCGCTGCGCGGGGCTGGTCCCGGGCCGCGTCGTCCCCAGCTGCAGGCGAACCGATACTTCAGCGAGCGCCTCACCGGTCAGCCAGCGCGCGGCGGGACCCGGCCTGGCCCAGCTCAGCGCCGCGAGGGACGCTCCGACGGGGCCGCCCGGCTCGTCGAAGCCGCGGTGGAGCAGGCGGTCCGCGAGCTGGGCGAGGCCCGCTTTGTACGGCGTGCGGGCCAACTTGCGGGCCGCCCCGTACACGCGCGCGGGCACCGCGAGCGAGCCGCCGTCCGCCTTGGTGAGCGCCGCCATGGGGCGGACCATGTGGCGGCGGCGCCGGTCCATGAGGAGGTCGGTGAGGCGGGCCGGGTGCGCGTCCAGGACCTGGCGTGCCCCGTAGCCCGTGAAGTGGTCGGCGCTGCCGGAGGCGAGGCGTGCGCGGTGCCGGGCCGCCGCGACGAGGACGGCGCTGGGTTCGTCCGTGAGCGGGCCGTCCAGGTCCGCGTAGGGGAGCGCCTCTTCGCCCGCCGCCACCACAACGTGGTGCAGGCGGGGGTTGGCCGCGATCGCTCCCGCCCGTTCCAGCTCCGCCTCGCGCGTGGCCGTCGTCGAGGAGATGTCGTTGAAGGTGACCGCGAGGAGGCGTTCGCCCGCCCCCGTGCCGTGGCCCAGGACCGTGCCGGGCATGCCGGGCAACCCCGCCGCAAGGAGCGCCAGCGTGCCGGACGCCGGGCCGCCCGAGAGGTCCGCTCCTATGCCGGGCACGGGCATCCCGCGCGCGGCACGGCGTTCGGCCGGGCCCATGCCGGGTACCGGGCCGGGGTCGAGGTCGGTGCCGGGTACGTGACGGGGCGCCGCGAGCCGGGCTCGTACCGCGTCCACCAGGGCGTCCCTGACGCCCGCCACGGCCGTGTCCGGGTCCACGGGCGCCGCGCCCACCGCGAGGGACGCCACGGCCTCGTAGCCGGCGATCTCGCGGGCGCCGGCGCGCAGGATCAGCGCGTGGCCGGGCGGGATGCGGCGTACGCCCTCGTACGGTGTCGAGTCCTGGAGCGCCTCGGGGACGTCCGGGGTGGCCAGTAGCGCGGCGAGGTGGCCGACGTCCAGGTGAGCTTCGATGAGGTCCGCGAGGGGCAGGGCGGCGGTCGCGTAGGCCGTGCCGCCCGCCCAGGGCGTGTAGAAGACGGGGCGGGCGCCCGCCACGTCGCCGATGACCATGACGCGGCGGCCGACCTGGACGACAGCCGTGTAACTGCCGGGCCAGTTGGTGAGGTGGCGCAGTGCGCCCCCGCGCGCGGTGAGCAGTCCGAGGCGGAGTTGTTCGTCGGTCGCTCCGCACACGCCGAGGACGGCGATGCGCGTCTGGTCGTCGACCTTCAGCGTGCGGACTTCGTCGGGGCGCCAGTCGCCTACCGCCCAGAGCGGATCCGGGTCGCCCCACAGGAGGTGGGAGCCGACCGGATGTACCGTTTCGCCGTCCGCTCCGTAGGCTCCCGCGGACTCGAAGGCAACGGACCCTGCGGTGGTACTGCTCCACCCCACCAACCACCGCATCGCCGCCTCCACGCGCTGTGGACAACCAAGGCTCTACATGCTGCCACGAAGGAGGCGGGACAGAGGGGGCAAGTAGGGAGCGCGCCATGATGTGCGCTCCCCCCAATGCGCCCCTTTCGAGCCGTGGTTGAACCGCCGCACCACCACGGAAGGGGAGGAATGCGGGGGCGGGTTTCGGCCAAATCGGCTGCCGGTGGCCGGAGCCGGACACCCCGCTTCGGCCACAGCGCGCAACGCACGGTCCGGGAGGCACCCATCGCCTCCCGGACCGGTCCGCCGCCCGCGGGGATGTAGGCGGCGGTGTCCCCCAGCCCACTGGATCCAGTACAGCGGGCCGACCCACGCAGTTCTCATCGAAGCGCTCCGCCTGTGCACGGGTAAGAGCGCACACACAGGCGCACGGCGCCACAACCGGAGCACACGGTCACAGGGCGTGGCGTGCGCCCTCCTCCGGTCCGAACAAGAATCCCGCCATCCGGATCTGCGCCACTTAACGCTTGGGATTCGGCGAACTACGCTGGGTGTACGAATGCCGCGCGGTTATGCCAGTCCACAGGGCCGGCGAGGTGTTGCGGCGGCAGCCGTCTGTGTCGAGGGGTGGCGCATGTCCAGGGAGCTACGCGGACCGAACGAGAAGCTCGGCGCCGTCCTCGCCCTCGCGGGAATCAGCAACGCGGGACTGGCGCGACGCGTCAACGACCTAGGTGCGCAGCGCGGGTTGACCCTTCGCTACGACAAGACCTCGGTGGCGCGATGGGTGTCGAAGGGGATGGTGCCGCAGGGTGCCGCCCCGCACCTCATCGCCGCCGCCATAGGGCAGAAGCTCGGCCGGCCCGTGCCGCTGCACGAGATCGGTCTGGCCGACGCCGACCCCGCGCCCGAGGTCGGCCTCGCCTTCCCGCGCGACGTACGCGCGGCGGTGAAGGCCGCCACCGAGCTGTACCGGCTCGACCTCGCCGGGCGCAGGGCGGGCAGCGGCGGCATCTGGCAGTCCCTGGCCGGATCCTTCGCGGTGAGCGCTTACGCGACGCCCGCGTCGCGATGGCTGATAACCCCGGCCGACTCGTCGGTCGCGCGCGAGGCGCATCTCAGCGAGGAGGGCTCGCCGCAGAAGGTGGGCCACAGTGACGTGGTGAAGCTGCGGGAGGCCGCGCAGGACGCGCGGCGCTGGGACTCCAAGTACGGCGGCGGGGACTGGCGTTCGTCGATGGTCCCCGAGTGCCTGCGGGTCGAGGCGGCGCCGCTGCTCCTCGGCTCGTACTCCGACGACGTGGGGCGCTCCTTGTTCGGCGCGTCGGCCGAACTGACGCGGCTCGCCGGGTGGATGGCGTTCGACACCGGTCAGCAGGAGGCGGCGCAGCGGTACTACATCCAGGCGTTGCGGCTGGCGCGGGCGGCGGCTGATGTGCCGCTCGGTGGCTACGTACTCGCCTCCATGTCGCTTCAAGCCACTTATCGCGGATTCGGGGACGAGGGCGTCGATCTCGCCCAGGCCGCCGTCGAGCGCAACCGGGGGCTCGCGACCGCCCGCACCATGAGCTTCTTCCGGCTCGTCGAGGCACGCGCGCACGCACGCGCGGGTGACGCGCAGGCGGCGGGCGCCGCCTTACGGGCCGCCGAAGGGTGGCTCGAGCGCTCGCGCGAGGGCGACAGCGACCCCTCCTGGCTGGGCTTCTACTCCTACGACCGGTTCGCCGCGGACGCCGCCGAGTGCTACCGGGACCTGAAGGCACCGCGCCAGGTCCGCAGGTTCACCGAACAGGCGCTGTCGCGGCCCACCGAGGAGTTCGTGCGCTCGCACGGACTGCGCCTCGTCGTGTCCGCCGTCGCCGAACTGGAGTCGGGCAACCTGGACGCCGCCTGCGAGCAGGGCACCCGCGCCCTGGAGGTGGCGGGCCGGATCTCCTCCGCGCGGACCACCGAGTACGTGAAGGACCTGCTGCATCGCCTCGAGCCGTACGGTGACGAGCCGCGGGTGGCCGAGCTGCGCGAGCGGGCCCGTCCGCTGCTCATGGCACCGGCGTGATCCGGACGCTCGCAGGGGCCCGGACCCCAAGTCCCGCATGGATTGTCAGTAAGTCCCGCATGGATTGTCAGTGGTGTCGGGCAAGATGCAGGACATGGAGGTGAGGCCCGGTGAGCGCGGTCGCGTATGACGGGGATGTGCTGGTGGTCGGTGGCGGGATCGTCGGGCTCGCCACGGCCTATGCCGTCACCCGCGCCGCTCCGGGCACGCGCGTCGTCGTCCTGGAGAAGGAGGCGGGCCCGGCCCGGCACCAGACGGGGCGCAACAGCGGCGTGATCCACAGCGGGATCTACTACCGGCCGGACTCGCTCAAGGCGCGCTTCGCGGTGCGCGGGGCCGCCGAGATGGTCAAGTTCTGCGCGGAGTACGGGATCGCGCACGCGGTCACCGGAAAGCTCATCGTCGCCACCGGGCGGGACGAGCTGCCGCGCCTGCACGCCCTGGCCCAGCGAGGGCGGGAGAACGGGATCGCGGTGCGGGAGCTCGGCCCCGCCCAGATCCAGGAGTACGAGCCGGAGGTGCGCGGCCTCGCCGCCATCCACGTCGCCAGCACCGGGATCGCCGACTACCGCGCGGTCGCGCGGTACCTCGCCGAGGCGTCCGGTGCCGAGATCCGGTACGGGGCGGACATCGTGCGGATCGACCGGCGGCCCGAGCTGGGCGTCGCTGTGCGGACCGCCGCCGGGGACGTCGTGCGCGGCAAGGTCCTGGTGAACTGCGCGGGGCTCCAGTGCGACCAGATCGCCCGCCTCACCGGGGACGATCCCGGGATGCGCATCGTGCCGTTCCGCGGCGAGTACTTCGACCTGGCCAGACCCGAGCTGGTGCGCGGCCTCGTCTACCCGGTGCCCGACCCGGCGTTCCCCTTCCTCGGGGTGCATCTGACGCGCGGCATCGAGGGCTCGGTCCACGTCGGGCCGAACGCGGTGCCGGCGCTGGCCCGCGAGGGCTACGACTGGGCGACGGTCCGCCCCCGCGAGCTGGCGGAGACGCTGGCCTGGCCCGGCTCATGGCGGATCGCGCGGCGCCACTGGCGGTACGGGGCGGGCGAGTTGCGGCGCTCGGCGTCCAAGCGCGCCTTCACCGACGCGGTGCGGCGCCTGGTGCCCGCCGTCACTCCGGACGATCTCGTGGCCTCGCCCGCCGGGGTGCGCGCGCAGGCGGTGCTGCGGGACGGCACGCTCGTCGACGACTTCCTGATACGCGAGGGCGCCCGCACGGTCCATGTGCTGAACGCGCCGTCGCCCGCCGCGACCGCGTCCCTGCCCATCGGCAGAGAGGTGGCCCGGCGAGCGCTCGCCGCGCTGGCCGACGCCTAGGGTCTGCCAGCTCCAGCCGCCATTGATCTTGAAGGCTGGCCGTACCCCCTGACCGTACCCCCTGGCCCTGCCTCTCACCAGGCCGGGCGCCCGACCCGATGTCGGCCCGGGGCCCTGTTCCCCTGGCGCGGTGATCTCCCGCTTCCGTACGGTTCCCTGGCGGCTCGCGGGACGCCCTCGTACGGCCCCCGCGAGCCGCAGGCATGCCGGACCGTGTTCGCACGCCCGTCAGGGGTATCCCGGGCGGGGCCGCCGGTGGCCGCGGAACACGTAAAATCGCCCCACTGTGTCTGAGTCCGAGAGCCCCCAGAACCCCGCCCCGCCCGCGCGCCCGAACGAGCCGCGGTTCCCGGACGGGCCCAAGCCCGACCCCGCCGGGTCGCACTTCGAGCGGCGCATCCGCAGCTTCCAGCCGCGCCGCAGCCGGGTCACGACCGGGCAGGCCGAGGCGTTGCAGCGGCTGTGGCCGAAGTGGGGCCTCGACATCGACGGGCAGCGGGTGCTCGACCTGGCGGAGATGTTCCCCGGGGTCGACCGCGTCGTCCTGGAGATCGGCTTCGGCATGGGCGAGGCCACGGCGCAGATGGCCGCGGACGACCCGACGACCGGCATCCTCGCCGTCGACGTCCACACCCCGGGCCAGGGAAATCTGCTCGGCCTCGCCGACCGCGGCGGCATGACGAACGTACGGGTGGCCAACGGCGACGCGATCATCCTGCTGCGCGCGATGCTCCCCGACGACAGCCTCGACGGACTGCGCGTCTTCTTCCCCGACCCCTGGCCGAAGAAGCGCCACAACAAGCGGCGCCTCATCCAGCCGGAGTTCCTCACCCAGGTCGCGGCCCCGCTCAAGCCCGGCGCGCTCGTGCACTGCGCGACGGACTGGGAGGAGTACGCCGAGCAGATGCTCGAGGTGCTCACCGCCCATCCCGACTACGAGAACACGCAGCCGGACGGCGGGTACGCGCCACGGCCCGGCTTCCGGCCGCTGACCCGTTTCGAGGGTCAGGGCCTGAAGAAGGGGCACGTGGTGCACGACCTGCTGTTCAGGCGGCGCTAGGGCCCGGCCCCGTCGCGGCGCCGCGCATCCCTCGTTAGGGTCAATGAGTGGCCTCGTACCCCAGTAGTCCGCCGCACCAGGACCACGCCCCCGGCCCCCGGCCGCACGGCGCGGTCCCGCATCCGCGCTGGTGGGAGCGGAAAGGTGTACGGGCCACCGCACTGGCCACACTGCTCGCGGTGTCCGGCGCCGTCATCGCGGCGCTCGTCCGCGAGCAGACCGGCACGGAGGGGTTCCTGGTCGGGCTCGGCCTGGCCCTGGTGCCCGTACCGCTGCTGATAGCCGCGTTCCGCTGGCTCGACCGGGTGCAGCCGGGACCCTGGCGCAACCTGGTCTTCTCCTTCGCCTGGGGCGCCTGCGCGGCGGCCCTGATAGCGATCGTCGCCAACAGTTTCGCGACCCGGTGGATAGAGACCGCCACCGCCGACCCGACCGGCGCCGACACCCTCGGTGCCACCGTCATAGCCCCCGTCGTCGAGGAGAGCGCCAAAGCCGCCGCCGTGCTGCTCGTCTTCCTCTTCCGCAGACGGGACTTCACCGGTGTCGTCGACGGCGTCGTCATCGCCGGGGTCACCGCGACCGGCTTCGCCTTCACCGAGAACATCCTCTACCTGGGCAACGCCTTCGGCACCGACCAGCTCACCGGCACCGGCCCGGGTCTCAGCTCGGTGACGGCAGCCACCTTCTTCGTCCGCGTCGTGATGTCGCCCTTCGCGCATCCGCTCTTCACCGTGCTCACCGGCATCGGCTTCGGGATCGCCGCCGTCCGCGCGCCCGAGCGCGGCAAGGTCCGCCGCATCCTGATGCCGCTCGCCGGGCTGCTCGTCGCGATGGCCATGCACGCCTTCTGGAACGGCTCGTCGTCCTTCGGCGAGTACGGCTTCTTCGCTGTGTACGCGGCTTTCATGGTTCCGGTGTTCGGCCTCGTCACGTGGCTCGCGATCTATCTGCGCCACCGCGAACTGCGCACCGTGCGGACCGAACTCACGCTCTGCGTGGGCGCGGGGTGGCTGGCCCCGCCCGAGCCCTTCGCCCTCGGCTCACTCAAGGCGCGCGGCCTGGCCAGAGAGTTCGCCGCGCACTACGGCGGCAAGGAGGCGGAGCGCGCGGTCACCGAGTACGAGGCGTACGCGACCTCGCTCGCGCTCCTGCGCCACCGCGCCCGCAAGGGCGGGGCGGGCGCCGACTTCGCCGTACGGGAGCGGGAGCTGCTCGACGCGCTGTGGGAGCGGCGCGGCTACGCGCGCGCGGCGCTGGCGTACGCCTCGCAGATAGCCGCTCCCATGTGGCGCCCGCCGGTGTACGCGGCGCCGATGGCACCCGGCGCCGCGTATCCCCCGTACCGCTACTGAGCGGTTCTCAGGCGGAGGCGTCCGTGAGGCGGCCGACCTCTTCGTCCGTGAGGGTCAGGTCCGCCACCGCGAGGAGCGCGGGCAGCTGCTCGACCGTGCGTGCGGACGCGATCGGCGCGGTCACGGTGGGCTGCGCGGCGAGCCAGGCCAGGGCGACGGTGGCGATCTCGGCGCCGCGCGCCTGCGCGATCTCGTCGAGGGCGGTGAGGACCTTCTGGCCGCGCTCGGTCTCCAGGTGCTTGGCGGCGCCGCCCGCGCGCCGGCTGTCCACGCTGACGCCGGGCCGGTACTTGCCGGTCAGGAAGCCGGAGGCGAGCGCGTAGTACGGGACGGCCGCGAGCCCCGCGCGCGAGGCGATGTCCCGGCGGCGGCCCTCGTAGGTGTCGCGGGAGACGAGGTTGTAGTGCGGCTGGATGGCGACGTAGCGGGCGAGGCCCTCGCGCTCGGAGAAGTCGAGGGACTCCTGGAGGCGGTCGGGCGAGATGTTGGAGACGGCGATCTCGCGCACCTTGCCGGCCTTCACCAGCTCGTCGAGCGCGCCGATGATCTCCTCGACGGGGATGGTCTCGTCGTCGTCGAAGTGCGTGTAGTACAGGTCGATGTGGTCGGTGCCGAGGCGGCCGAGGGAGGCGTCGGCGGCGGCCTTGATGTTGGCGCCGCGCAGGCCCTTGAAGTCGGGGTGGCGGGCGACCTTGGTGGCGATGACGACATCGTCGCGGCTGCCCCGGGCCTTGAGCCACTTGCCGATGATCGTCTCCGACTCGCCGCCGTGGTTGCCCTCGACCCAGGCCGAGTACGAGTCGGCCGTGTCGAGGAAGTTGCCGCCGGCGGCGGTGTAGGCGTCGAGCACATCGAAGGAGGTGGCCTCGTCGGCGGTCCAGCCGAAGACGTTGCCGCCGAGGGCGAGCGGGAAGACCTCCAGGTCGCAGGAGCCGAGCTTGCGCAGGGGAGAAGAAGTCATGTGGTCATTCAACGCCCCCGCGGAAGCGAGTGTTCGGTCATACGGCCGTCAGAGTGCCAGGCCCTTGCCGCGCAGCCAGGCCGCCGGGTCGACGCCGGTCGCGTCCCCGCCGGGGTGGACCTCCAGGTGGAGGTGGGCTCCGGTGACGTTGCCGGTGGCGCCGACGCGGCCGATGACGTCGCCGGTCGAGACCTGCTGGCCGACGCTGACGTTCATCGAGGACTGGTGGCAGAACCACAGCTCGGTGCCGTCGTCGAGGGTGAGGATCGTGCGGTAGCCGTACGCGCCCGCCCAGCCGGCCTCGGTGATGGTGCCGCCGTGGATGGCGTAGATCGGCGTACCGGTGGAGGCGGCGAAGTCCAGGCCCGTGTGGTAGCCGGAGGACCACATGGAGCCGGGCTGCCCGAACGTTCCGGTGAGCGTGTAGGAGGCGACGGGGAGCTTGAAGCTCCTGGCCAGCTTGGCGAGGCGCTCGGCCTCGGCCTTCTTCTTGGCCTCCTCCTCCGCCTTCTTCTTGTCGGCGGCGGCCTTGGCCTCGGCCTTCTCCCGCTTCGCGGCGGCCTCCTCGGCGGCCTTCTTCGCCGCGGCCTCCTCGGCGGCGGCCTGCGCCTTGGCGTCGGCGGCGTCCTGCTGCGTCTCGGCCTGCTGCATGATGCGGGTGCGCAGCGCCTCACCGGCGTCCGCCTGCCCGCCGCTCATGGCGGTGAGCGGGGCGGTCTCGGCGGTGTCGGCGGAGGGGGCGGGGTCGTCGGCCATGAGCGCGCCCACGCCGGGCAGCGACGTGGCCTCCGGCAGCGAGTCCGTGACCGCGGAGAGGTCGGGCAGGGATATCTGGACGGCGGGCTTGCCGCCCTGCGCGGTGGCGATGCCGCCCGCGCCGACGGCGGCGATCACGCCGACGCCGAGGACCGTGGAGCTGCGCGCGAGGCCGCCGCGCTGGCGGGCCACGCGGTGCTTGCCGCGGACGGGGCGGACGGACTCCTCGGTGGGGTTCCACTCGTCGAAGCTCGTGCGCGGGGCACCGAAGCCGCCGTCGTCGGCCGGCTGGGCGGGGTACCCGGAGAGTTCGGGGGCAGGACGGTTCGACGCCACGGGGGCGCTCTCCTTTCCTTCCTTCTCGCCTACCGGGTTAGCTGACGGGTTCGGAGCAGGAAGGTCTCCTACGAGCACGGTCCGGCGCCCGGAAAGCGTCGGAACGATGCCTGATTCACCCCAAGTTGGTGGTTCCCCGGCTCCCTTGCGGGATTAGGCGCGTGCGCACGGAGCCGTCGCTTGTGACGGCTGGGACGACCGCGCTGCGTTATCGAACGTTAATAGACAGCGGACAGTAATTCCAAGCCGTTCCTGCCCCGTTAAACCTCACAGTTTCTGACCTAGTGTCAATTGTTATGCGGAGCGACGCCGTTCGGTCACCCCTGGTGACGTCGATCAAGGACGGCGGACGGCCAGCAGCGCCATGTCGTCGCTGGCCCCTCCCCCGGTGTGCAGACGCACCTCGTCGGCCAGCGTCGCGAGAAGCTCGTCGGGCCCCGGGAAAACGCGTCCGGTGAGCCGGGCCGCGGGGTCGTAGAAGATGCCCTTCGCGTCCCGCGCCTCGGAGAGCCCGTCCGTGTAGAGCAGCAGCGTCGCCGCGGGCGGGAACTCCGCCTCGGTCGCCCGGTCCGGCCAGGAGCCGAGCTCGCCGAGGCCGAGCGGGAGCGCCGCCTCGGCGGGGCTGATCACCCGGACCCGGCCGTCGCCGTGCAGCACGACCGGCTCGGGGTGGCCGCGGTTGAGGATGCGCAGGAGATCGCCGCCGTGCGGGATCTCGGCGAGCACGGCGGTGGTGAACCCCTCGAAGTCGTCGATGCCGCGCCGCCGCGACCCCTCCCGGGCCAGCGCCCGCTCCAGGCGCTGGGCGACCGCCTCCAGGCTGTCCTCCTGCTCGGCGGCCTCCCGGAACGCCCCGATGACGACGGCGACGGCGGCGACCGCGCCCATGCCCTTGCCGCGTACGTCGCCCACGACCATCCGTACGCCGTGCGGAGTGTCCTGCACCGCGTACAGGTCGCCGCCGATGAACGCGTCGGCCTGCGCCGCCTCGTAGCGGGCCGCGATGGCGAGACCCCCGATCCGTCCGGCCGGGCGCGGCAACACCGCGAACTGGGCCGCCGCCGCGATCTGCCGCGCGGAGGCCAGCTCCTCGTCGCTGCGGCGCTTGATCCGGTTGATGAAACAGGCCAGGAGGCAGACGGTGGCGACGGTCGCCATCTCGGTGTAGACGCCGCTGTGGAACAGCTCGTATCTGAGGTGTACGGCGACGATGGCGGCGATCGAGGCGACTCCGGCGGCGATGGTGCTGCCCAGCGAGAAGAACGGGGCGGCGACCAGCGGCGCCGCGCTGAAGAGGGGCGAGCCGGCGAACCCGGACGGCGTGCAGTACTCGTAGACCGCGCCGCCGATGATCAGCAGCAGGGGCAGGATCCGCAGGAAGAAGGGCGTGCCGGGGGCGTCCGCCGGATGCCTGTGCCGCCCTCCTCGCTGCCCCACCACGTGTCTCCTGCCGTCCGCGCCCGCTGTCCGGCGTCTCACCAAAGGGTTCCCGGGGAGGAGGCCGGGGGGCGACCGGTACTGCTCCGTCCGGGTCAGGGCGGGAATGCGGGAAGGGCCGCGCAGGCGCGCCGAAAACGGAACGAGGCCGGAATCTTGGAAGATTCCGGCCTCGGCCTTCAGTAGCGGGGACAGGATTTGAACCTGCGACCTCTGGGTTATGAGCCCAGCGAGCTACCGAGCTGCTCCACCCCGCGTCGGTGAACACAACACTACGCCATCAGGGACGATGAATGCCAATCGCGCCCGTGTCCGGCGCCTCCCGAGTGGCGTTAAGAGGACATGACCTCAACACGACGAGCCCTCACCGCTGTCCTGCTCGCTGTCGGCGCCACCGCGATCGTGGCCCCGGCGGCGCAGGCCGACACCACGCCCAACGCGGCGGGCAACATGATCTCCCCGACCGCCACGCTTGACGCGGTCACCACCATGGCCATCCCGGCCGCGCACCGTGACGAGGTGCCCCGCACCGCCGAACAGCTCCAGGGCCTCAACCAGCTGAACAAGCTGAGCGAGCTGCACCAGCTGACGGACCTGGTGGCGCCGGTCACCGGCCTGCTCGGGGCGTAACGGCTCCCGGCGAGGTATCCGGACACACGAGAGGGGCAGCTGCGCTCAGCAGCTGCCCCTCAGGTGTGTCAGCTGTTCCCCGTGCCGTTGGCGGACAGCGCCGAGATGTCGTCCAGGATGTGCGACAGCGGCTCGTCCTGCTTGGCCTGCGTGGCGTTCTCCGCACACTGCTGGTTCTGCGGCGCCGACAGGACCGGGATGTCCTGGACTCCGACGTTGACCAGACCCACGATGTTCTGGACGTTCGCCTTGACCGGCAGGCCGACACAGAGCTTGTTCAGCGTGCCCTGCACCAGGGTGAGCTGCGGACTCTGGTCCCCGTCGGCGGAGGAGTTGCCGAACGCGTCCTGAGCCCCGTTGCCGCTGGCGGAGTTGGTGCCGTTGTCGTCACCACTGGCCAGAGCCTGGGGAGCGGCCACCGCCGACAGGCCGGCGACGGAGGCGGCGATCGTTGCGGCTGCCCACAGCTTCTTCATGTGAATTCCCTTCATGACCGAACTCCGTTGACGGAGTCACGGTTAGACAACTGGCCAGAATTACTACGGTTGCGAACCCTGACCCATTCGGGTTAGTCATGCGCCCCGGTAAAACAAAGTTGGGCCGCCGATTGTGGCGGCCCAACGCGTGCGGCGTACGGATCAGTTGTTACCGGTGCCGTTGGAGGAGAGAACCGGGATGTCGTTCAGGATGTGCGACAGCGGCTCGTCGCCCTTCGCCTGCGTCGAGTTCTCGACACACTGCTGGTTCTGCGGGGCCGACAGGATCGGGATGTCCTGGATGCCGACGTTGACGAGGCCCACGATGTTCTGGATGTTCGCCTTGGCGGGCAGGCCGATGCAGGGCTTGTTCAGGGAACCCTGGATGAGCGCCATCTGCGGGCTCATGTTGCCGTACGTGGCCGAGTTGCCGAACGCCTGCGACGCGCCATTGCCGCTGAACGAGGTCGTCGGGCTGTCGTCCCCGTTCGCCAGCGCCTGGGGCGCGGCCGCCGCGGAGATGCCGACGAGAGACGCGGTGACGGCGGCAGCCGCCACAGCCTTCTTCATCATGAGAGATTCCCCTTCAGTTGTTTCCGAGAGCATCCGTATCAACTACGCGCGAGCCGGTTTGGTTGCCCGAATTCACTCGGACGGGGAACCGCACGCCATGCGGATAATCAGACTCTCGGCACAACGGGTGAATCTGCGGAACCATCGCGTTCCCGGGGAGTTGTTCTTTTCGCAGTAACCGGTGCCTGTCAGAAAAGGAACAGAAAAAATGCTCAAGAAGGCAATGGCTGCAGCTGCAGTCGCCGTGTCCGTAGTCGGCATCTCCGCGGCGGCCGCGCCCCAGGCGCTCGCGAACGGCGACGACAACGGCACCACCTCGGCCAGCGGCAACGGCGCGCAGCAGGCATTCGGCAACTCCTCGACCGACGGCGACATGAGCCCGCAGCTCAGCCTGGTCCAGGGTTCCCTGAACAAGCCCTGTGTCGGCCTGCCGGTCAAGGCCAACATCCAGAACATCGTGGGTCTGGTCAACGTCGGCATCCAGGACATCCCGATCCTGTCGGCCCCGCAGAACCAGCAGTGTGTCGAGAACTCGACGCAGGCGAAGGGCGACGAGCCGCTGTCGCACGTCCTCGACGACATCCCGGTTCTCTCCTCCAACGGCACGCAGAACAACTGATTCAGCTGCGCACCCGGTCCGGGCCGCCCGCATCGTTCGACCGCGGGCGGTTCGGGCCTTTTTACCGGGCGTCGGTCCGCTTCGTCGCCCGGTCGGCACAGTTTCCTCAGCCGGTGCCGGCTCGTTTGCTTTGCGGAGTCCCAAGAATTTTCCTCGGTAAGAAGGAGAAAAGCATGTCTCTCAAGAAGAGCGTCACGATCGCGGCCGGTGCCGTCATGGCCTTCGGTATCGCGGCCCCGGCATTCGCCGACGCCGGTGCGCAGGGTGCGGCCGTGAACTCCCCGGGTGTGCTCTCGGGCAACAACGTGCAGGCCCCCATCCACATCCCGGTCAACCTCTGCGGCAACACCGTCGACGTCATCGGTCTGCTGAACCCCGCTTTCGGCAACCCCTGCGCCAACGACTGACGCGCGACCGCGCGGTGTTTCTCCCGGCCGACCCCGGTGCCTTCCGGCACCGGGGTCGGCTTCGAATTGAAGCGGGAAAGGAAGAACAGTGAGGCAGGCACTGAGAATCGGGGCCGTGACGGTCGTCGCGGCGACCGGCATTCTGTCCGTGCCGGCGACGGGCGCCCTCGCCCTGTCGGGCGATCAGGGACGAGCGAGCGGTTCTCCCGGTGTGCTGTCGGGCAATTCGGTGTCGATTCCCGTCACCATCGGCGCCAACGCGTGCGGCAATTCCGTCGACGCGGTCGGTGGGCTGAACCCGGCGACGGGTGACCGCTGCGGCAATGGGGCGAAGCCGAGCCTGCCGTCCCCTCCCCAAAACGCGCGGGAGCATGAACAGCAGCGGCCGGACGAGCCGCCCCGTGAGCCGCGGGAGGCTCCGGGCGCGCCGCCGTCCCAGCCGCGGTCGGTTCCGCCCGCCGCCGAAGACGTACGCGAGGATGCGCCGGAGACGGCGGTACGCGCGCGGGCGGACGGGGAGCGGCTCGCCGAGTCGGGGGCCGGGGAGAACCTGCCGGCCGCCGCGGGGGCCGGGGCCGCGCTCGTGCTCGGCGGCGCGGTCCTCTACCGCAGGACCCGGACGGGCGCGCTGCGGCGGTGAGGCCGGGCCGGGAAGAGCAGCCTCGGCGCTCTTCCCGGCCCACAGAGGAGGCCGCGGTGAACGCTGCCTACCAACGGCGTGACGCCGACGGCTGGGAGGGAGGCAGCGCGGCCCATCTCATGACAGCCGACAGTCGACCACCGAACCGGCGCCTTGGATGCACCGGTTCACCCGTTTGCCAGGCATTTCACCCCAATGGGGCCGTAGGCGGCATATGCGCGGCCCCGGCCCGACTGCCGCGCCAGGTACCGCTCGACCCCGGCGACCAGGGCGGGCGCCGTGTACGTCGCCCCGTGCACGAACCGCATCGCGGGACCGTAGTCGGGGGTCGTGACCAGGCCCGCGAGGAAGAGCCCCGGGTAGGCGGAGGCGAAGCCCCGGCCGACGCGCGGGGTGTGGGCGGGGCTCGGTGCCAGCATGTGGCGGACCCGGGGCGTGAGGACCGTCATCCGCGCGCAGGTCGCCCGGAACCCGGTCGCCGCGATGACGTGATCGGTCTCGAAGTCCTCCAGGCCCTGTGACGTACCGACCGTGCGCAGCCGCAGCCGGCCCGCCGACGGGAGGGCGTCCACGATGGTGCGGCCCATGCGGAGGTCGATGCCGGCCGCGTCGACGCGGTCCCTGACCCACCAGGCGCCCGCCGGGCCGAGCGCCGTCTCCGCGACGGCGGCCCGGGTGCGCTCGGGCAGCCGCCGGAAGGCGCCGGGCCGCTCCGAGTAGAACCAGTTGCGCCAGCCGCTGCCGAGGCCGCTGTGCGGGGCGCGCAGGCTCTGGCGCCAGGGGCGTACCCAGGGCGGCGGAACCGTGTTCCAGGCGAGCCCGGCGGCGCGCGCGACGATCCGTACCCGGGTTCCCTGCTCGGCGAGGAGCGCGGCGATCTCCAGGGCGGCCTGGCCCCCGCCGACCACGGTGACGTCCGCGTCGCGGAAGCGGCTCAGGTCACTGTGGTGGCTGCTGTGCGACACGTGCTCGTCCGACAGCTTCCGCAGCGCTTCCGGAAGGTGCGTGTACGGGAGCAGTCCGGTGGCCAGGGCGACCGCGCGGGCGCGCAGGACTTCTCCGTCCCGGGTGCGCAGGTCGAAGCCGTCGGGCGCCGCGTCGATGCTCTCGGCCATCCGCTCGTCCAGCTGCGACACGGCCTCGCGCGCGAACCACAGGCCGTAGTCCGCGAACGTCCGTACGGGGAGCGGGCGGCCGTGCTCGGCGGTGACGCCGACGCCGGCGCAGTACCGGTCGAGCCCGAACCGGCCGCCCGGCGCGGAGAGGTGGGACGCCCAGGGCTCCGACTTGAGGAACATGCCGTGGGGCATGTGGTCGCGCCAGGACGCCATCGGGCGGCCGAGGACCCGGGTGTCGAGTCCGCGCGCCTGCGCGTGTGCGGCGATGGACAGGCCGTAGGGGCCTGCGCCCACCACCATCAGGTCGTGCATCAGCAGCTTGCCTTTCGTTCAGCCGTCGCGGCCGGGGCGGCGGTCGCGGATTCGGTCGGGTCGCCCGACGCCTGGGCGGGCACGCCGACGGGGGCGGGCCGCGCCCGGCGCAGCAGCCGCGCTGCCACGTGCCGGGACCAGGCGGCCGCCATGGCGCGCGTGGGCGCGGGGTCGTCCTGGGCGTGCCAGGCGAACTCCGGGGCGGCGGACGGGTGCAGCAGGGCGCGGAGCGCGGTCAGCGGCGCGTAGTTCTCGACGACGAAGGTGCGGCCCGGCAGGGCGCGCCCCGCGGGCAGCGGCTGGTGGGTGAGGTCGAGGTACTGGGCGCGTACGACGTCCAGGCCCGTGCCGTCCGCGAAGAGCCGGAACTGCGCTCCTGGCCGGGGGTTGAAGTCCAGCAGGTAGTGACTGCCGGTCGTGGCGTCCACCCGGAAGTCGATGTCGAAGATGCCCCGGTAGCCGAGCGCGTCGATGAGCTGCCGGACGGTTGTCCGCAGCTCCGGGGCGGGGGCCCAGCGGCCGGCCGCGGTGAGGCCCGCGCCGCGCGGCCAGGCCCGCTGCTTGGTCCCGGCGCCGCCGCCGTGCAGGGCGCCGTGCCGGTCGGCGTAGCCGTGGAAGAACCAGTCGCCGCCCGGGCGTGCGGGCAGGTACTGCTGCAGCAGCAGTTCGGCGCCGGTGGCCGCGCCCTTCTCGTAGAGGCGCATCGCTTCCTCGGGCGAGCGGAGGAGGCAGGTGCTGCGCAGGCCCGCGTCGCGTGGGAGGAGCCAGGGGTGGCTCCACTTCGCGACGACGGGGGTGCCGAGGTCCTCGGCCGCGGTGTAGGCGTCGTGGGCGTCGCGCGGCAGCAGGGTGCGGGGGTGGTCGATGCCGACGGCGCGGCAGAGTTCGGGCAGGCGCGCCTTGTCGGCGACGTACTCGGCCAGGTGTTCGGGCTGCTCTGGCAGGAGGAACGACTCGGTCAGCGGTTCGCGCAGCCGGCTCACCGCGATGGCCCCCGCGTCGTCCACCGGGATGAGCACCGCGGGCCTGCCGACCCGTGCCGCCGTCCGGCGCAGTCCGGCGGCGATCTCGTGCAGCGGCGCCCCCGGGCGCGGCGCGGGGTGCGTCCGGGTGACGTAGCGCGAACGGGTCACGGGAGAGCCGTCCGGCGCGGCCGCCACATGGACCTCCACCCCGCAGCGTCCCAGGGAGCGGACCGCCCCCAGCGTCCCGTGGTGGAACGGGTTGGGGTCGATCCGCAGCAGCACGACCGGGACACAGGGATCGAGCATGTGTCGGTTCCTTTCGAGGAACTAGGAGGCGGACCAGGAGGGACTGACCCGTGCGGGTGAGAGGGCGGCCATCGGCTGTTCCACGATTGGCGCCGCGACCGTTCGTGTGACTGAGTGTCAGGAATGGTGCGAGCGCGGGACGAGGAGCAGAGATGGTCTTAGAACGCCGGAGCGGGAAACGCGGACGCCTGACGCTGATCGCGGTGGGGGCCCTGGTCTCGGCGGTGGTCGCGGGCGGCTCCGTGTCCATCGAGTACGCGGACGCGACGCCGCGCGCCGAACGGATCCCGGCCGCCGCGAACGTGCCCGACCCGACGCCGACCGGAACACCGACGCCGACCCTGACACCGACGCCGACCGGAACACCGGCACCGATCCCGACACCGACACCGTCCGCCACTCCGCCGGCCGCGTCCCCGAGTCCGCTCCCGGAAGTGGAGGCGGCCAGGTTCCCCTCGTTCGGGGCCTACCTGGACTTCGGGCCGCGCGGGGTGACGCGGATGACACGGCTGTCGGACTGGCTCGGCGGCGCCGACCTGCGCGTGGGGCACACCTATCTTCCCGGTGACAGGTGGAGCAACATCGAGGGCGCCCCGACGTTCCTCGACAGTTGGGCCAAGTGGCGTCGCTACCGCGATGACCGGCTCTTCGTACTGAACGTACCGATGCTGGAGCGCAACGAGGGCCGGGTGCCGGACGCGGAGGTACGCGGCCTGCTGCACAAGGGGGCCGCGGGCGACTTCGACGAGCACTTCCGCACCCTGGCCAAGCGCCTGGTCGAGCTGAAGGTGCCGGACACCGTCCTCGTGCTCGGCTGGGAGATGAACGGCATCACCTACACGCACCGGTGCGGGCCCGACCCCGAGGCGTGGAAGAAGTACTGGACGCGGATCGTGACGGCGATGCGGTCCGTGCCGGGGCAGGAGTTCCGCTTCGACTTCACACCGAGCCGGGGCCGGGACGCCGTGCCGTGGACCGACTGCTACCCCGGTGACGACGTGGTCGACATCATCGGCATGGACGCGTACGACCAGCCCGAGGGGCTCCCCTTCGAACAGCAGGTGTCCGAGCCGTACGGGCTGCGGAAGCACGTCGACTTCGCCAAGGAGCACGGCAAGCCGGTCTCGTACCCGGAGTGGGGGCTGTTCCGCAACGGGGACAACGCGGAGTACATGCGGCGCATGCTCGCCTGGATGGACGAGCACAAGGCGCTCTACAACACGCTCACCGACTACTGCCCGCACGGCGTGTGGCAGTGCCGGCAGAACCCGAGGGCGGCGAAGGTCTACCGGTCCATGCTGACCGGACGCGACAAGGCGGCCACGCCCGCGCAGCCCACGCAGCCGGCACAACCCGCTCAGCCCGCTCAGCCCGCTCAGCCGCCGAAGTGTTCGACCGTCGATCTCGGTCAGTGGGTGGAGCGCTGGATCGGCGGCAAGGTGTGCGTGCGGCTCAGGGACTGGGTGCACCGGCCCTGAGGCGGCGCCCGCTCTAGCCGGGGCCCGCACCGCGCTCCTTCCACGCCGTGCGGGCCCGCTTCGCCCAGGAGCGGGCCCGCACGTCGGCGAGGACCGCGCCGATCAGCGGGGCGGTGGCGTGGCGGGCGAGGAGGTAGCGCTGGTTGACGCGATGCTCGGGGCGCCAGTGCAGCTTGTAGGGCTCGGTGCCGCGCAACAGGCTCAGGACGCTGTCCCGCGAGCCGCCTTGCAGATGTTCCGCGCAGGAGCGGAGCAGCATCGTGGCGACGTCGACCTTGCGTTCCCTGAGCTGCGGGTGGGCGCCGTAGAGGTAGCCGCCCGCGAGACGCGGGGACAGGAACGTCAGATCGGCGGCGACCACCGAGCCGTCGAGAGTGAACTCGGTGACGACGGCGTCGCCCGTGCGCGCCATCTGGGCCACCGCGCGCGTGAGGTGCTCGGCGAAGCGCGGCCTGACGTGCTCCGTGGTCACCTTGCGGTCCTGCCATTGGAGCCGGTGCAGGTCGAGGAGGCGGCGTACGGACTCGTCCACGTCGGCGGCCGGCACGACACGGCGCTCGATGCCCAGCGCGTCCAGCTTGCGGAGCTTGGCGCGGGCGCGCTGGGCGCGGGGCCGCGGCAGCCGCCCCACCAGCTCATCCATGGGCAGGGCGGGCAGTTCGAGGCACGGCGAGTCGTCGAGGCGGCGGCGCGGACCCGGCCAGCGGGCGTAAAGGGCCTCCACCGTGCTCCCGGGGCGCACCTCGCGGAAGTCGACGACTGCGGTCCGGGCGAGGCGCCACAGCCCGGCACGGAGCGCGTCGACCGCCCGCGACGGCGAGGCCGCCGGGGCGTCCTCGACGAGAACGTCGCTGAAGTCGGAGATCTCCGTGCCGAGCGGCGTCAGCGTGGGGAAGGGCAGCGGGCGCAGCATGAGTGGCGCCGCCGCCACGAGGCGGCCCTCCTGGCGTACGAGCACGACGCGCAGCCGCCCGGGGCGGCCGTAGGAGAGCCACCAGGAGTGCAGCCAGGCGTGGCTCTGGAACGGGGTCGCGGCCGCACACGCGCGGTGCAGGCGGTTCCACTCCTCGCGCAGCCGCCCGAACTCGGCGGAGTCCGTGCAGACAGTGACGGCCGGGGCGGGCGCGACGGGGTCCGGCCGCGTCAGGACGGCCGGGGCGGGTCCGAGGCTCGCCATCAGGCACCGCCCCGCTGTGCGGCCGCGGCGGGCGCGGGCACGGTCGGCGTCGCGTGCGTCGCCTCCCGCCGGGGGCGGAGCAGCAGCGCCAGGCCGCCGAGCAGGCCGCCCGCGCAGGCGCCGACCAGGGTCGTCAGGCCTGTGGAGGGCGAGGAGGGCTCGGCCGGCCGCACCGCGCGCGTGAAGCGCAGAAGCTCCACGTGGGTGTCCTTCTTCACGTGGGCGGCGTTGGCGGTCAGCGCGCGGGCGACGGCGTTGGCCATCTCCATCGCGGTGTCCGGCTTCTGCGACGAGGCGGAGATCGCGACCATGGGCGCGTCCGGCGACGTCTCCGCGCGGATGCCCGATCGCAGTGTCTCGACCGGGACGCCCGCTGCGACCTGCGCGTCGCTCAACACCGCGACCTGTGTGGCGACCCGGCTGTAGGCCTGGGCGAAGCCCGCCGCCGATGTGGGGTCGGTCTGCGAGGTCGGCACGGCGATCACGTAACTGGTCGCCGTGTACTCGGGGGTGCTCGCCGCGCCGTACACCCCGCCGACGAGCGCGCCGAGCAGAAGGGCCGCGGGCAGGGGCCACCAGTGCGGCGCGCTCCTCGTGCGGGTGCCGATGCGGGCGGCCAGCGGCCTGGGGGCGGTGGCCCTCTCCTGGGCGGCTTCGGTCATCGCGTACTCACTCCTGGGGGTTCGGGGCGCCCATGGCCGCCGCGTACACCTCTAGGTGGCGGGCTGCGCTGCGGGCGATGTCGTACTGCAG
Organism: Streptomyces sp. NPDC016845; assembly: GCF_044332585.1. Classification (NCBI taxonomy): domain Bacteria; kingdom Bacillati; phylum Actinomycetota; class Actinomycetes; order Kitasatosporales; family Streptomycetaceae; genus Streptomyces; species Streptomyces sp. NPDC016845. Next base: position 33,765 of record NZ_JBIRPI010000022.1, read on the forward strand.
GGCGGCCCGCGACGGCGGCCGGTCGCGGGCTTGTCGTGCTGTGCTGAGTTCTCGGATCTCGCGCGCGAACGGGGCGGCCTGGCACGGGATGCGGACCGCGCCGCCGGTCAGGTCCGCGGGCAGGTCGTCGACGGCCGGGCAGGCGACGTAGAGGACGGGCAGTCCGGCGGCGAGCGCCTCCACGACCGCGAGGCCGAAGGCCTCGTCGGCCGACGGGGAGGCGAGCGCGTCCATCGCCGAGAGCAGCGCGGGCAGGTCCACGGCGTGCGCGCCCTCGGCCGTGTGCGGGCGCTCCCCGGCGAAGACGACCCGGTCGAGGACGTGCGCCTGCTGTGCGGCGCGGCGCAGGGCCGCTTCCTCGGGTCCTGTGCCGACCAGCAGGAGGCGCACGTCCGCCGGGAGGTCGCGCAAGGCGGTGACCAGGACGTCGAACCGTTTGCCGGGCACCAGGCGTCCGACACCGCCGACGACGAAGGCGTCCGCGGGCAGTCCGAGCGCCTTCCGCGCCCTGGCGCGGGCCGCCTCGTCGAAGGCGAACCGGGCCACGTCCACGCCGTTCGGGACGGTGTGCACGCGGTGCGCGGCGACGCCCCAGCCGCGCAGCCGCTCGGCGACGGCCGGGGAGACCGCGATGGTGGCGCGGCCGAGGCGCTCCCCCGCCAGGTAGAGGGCGCGGACCCCGCGCGTGAGCGGGCGCCCCTCGATCTGCGCGTCGCCGAGCGAGTGCTCGGTGGCGACGACGGCCCGTACACCGGCGAGCCGCGCCGCCACCCGCCCGTACAGGCAGGCCCGGTAGAGGTGCGTGTGGACGAGGTCGTAGCGGCCGCCGCGGACGATGCGCGCAAGGCGGGGCAGCGCGCGGCCGTCCCTGTTGCCGGCCATGCCGAGGTCGGTGACGCGTACGCCGTCGCGGACCAGCCCTTCGGCGACCTGCCCGGGGTTGGTCAGGGTCACGACGTCGTGGCCCGGCGGAAAGTGGCGCAACAACAGGCGTAGTTGCTGCTCGGCGCCGCCCGCTCCGAGGCCCGTGATGACGTGGAGGACCTTCACCGCGCGTCCTCCCCTGGCTGCCACTCCCGTCTTCGCACCCGGTGCAGGCGGCGCTTCAGTTCGAGCCGCAAGGGCGTGTCCCGCTGGCCGACGTAAACGCGCGGCATGGCGTGCAGGCCGGTGAGCGGGCCCGGGGAGATGGCGCAGCCGTAGCGGTAGCCCGCGTCGCGCACGGCCCGGACGGTCCGCTGGTCCACGTGGCCGTACGGGTAGCAGAAGCCCCGCGCCTCGCGGCCGGTCAGCTCCTCGACGCGCGCCTTGCTGTCCTCGACCTCGGCGCGGAGTTCGTGCTCGCCCACGCGCGTGAGGTCGACGTGCATCAGGCCGTGCGAGCCGATCTCCATGCCCGCCGCGGCGGCCGTACGGATGCCCTGGGCGGTGAGGAGCGGTTTGCGGGGGCCCTCGGCGTCCCAGGCGTTGTCGCCGCCGACCCTGCCGGGCAGGACGAAGACGGTCGCCGTGCAGCCGTGGTGGCGCAGGAGCGGGAGGGCGTTGTCGACGAAGTCGCCGTAGCCGTCGTCGAAGGTGAGGGCGACCAGGCCGCGACCGGCTCCACGCGCGCGTGCGTCGAGGAGTTCGGCGACGCTCACGCCGCGCAGGCCGCGGGCGCGCAGCCAGCCGAGTTGCCGGCCGAGCCGTTCGGGCGTGACGGTGACGTTGTAGGGGTCGTCGGGGCAGTCGTCCACGGAGTGGTACATCGCCACCCACGGGGACGGCCCTGACGGCCGGCCTCGCGCGGCGGGCCCGGGGAACTCCTGGACCGCTGTTTCAGCTGACATTGCGGAGCTTTCTGGTCGCGATGCGGACGGCGGGCAGAAAGGCCCGGACGTTGAGGGCCCACAGGGAGAAGAGGAAGACGGCCGCGATGGCCGGTGCGGCCACGCCGAGACCGGCCAGAGGGTGCGCGAACGGCAGCGCCGCCGCGAGGCCCGCGCCGGTGGCGGCCACGGCGGCGAGCAGCGTCTTGGCGAGCTCGGGCAGCACCACGGAGAGGCGTACGGGGACGCTGCGCCCGTCCATTCCGGCAAGGAGCAGTACGGCGGTGAAGGTGATGCCGAGCGCGTTGGCGGCGGCGATGCCCCCGACGCCCCAGAACGCGACGGCCCAGGTGCCCGTCCCCGCGGTGAGGACCATGCCCGCGGCCATCGTGGCGACCGGGTACCAGGTGGGCAGCCCGGCGGAGAAGTAGGAGCGGACCAGGGCGCCGACGAGGCAGTGTCCGAGCAGCCCGAGCGAGTAGACGCGCATGATCGACGCGGTGGCGGCGGTGTCCCGGCCGGTGAAGGCGCCGCGCTGGAAGAGGAGTTCGATGATCTGCGGGGCGCAGGCGAAGACGAGGGCCGCGCCGCACAGGACGATGCAGGCGGCGAGCGCGACGTCGCGCTCCACCCGGTCGCGGGCCCGTTCGGTGTCACCACGCGCCAGCGCCTTGGCCACGACCGGGAAGGTGACGGTGCACAGCATCAGGGACAGCGCCATCGGCAACTGCGCGACCTTCTGCGCGTAGTTTAGGTGCGAGATGGCGCCGGACGGCAGCGACGAGGCGAGGAAGCGCTCGACGAAGACCTGCGACTGGCGGCAGAGCGCGAACAGCAGGACGGTCGCGATCAGCGCCATGTTCATGGACTGCCGCTTGGCCGCCTTGCCGTCGGCCGCGCGGTCGGCCGGGGCCTCGCCCCGGAGCCTGCGGCGCACCACCGGCGCCTGCACGAGCACCATCAGACAACCGCCCACGGCCACGCCCGCGGCGGCGGCGCGCACCCCCCACCGGTCGGCGAGCAGCACCAGTGTGGCGATGATCCCGGTGTTGTACGCGACGTAGATCGCGGCCGGTGCGAGGTAGCTGCTGTGGGCGCGCAGGGCCGCGCTGCAGTACCCGGTGAGCCCGAAGGTGAGCAGGCAGGTCGCGGTGAGCCGGGTGCAGTCGACGGCCAGTCGCGGGTCGGGCAGGCCCGGCGCGAGCAGGGTGACGAGCTGGGGCGCGGCGATCATCAGCAGCACGGCGGAGGCCAGGAAGGCGAGGGTGAGCCGGGGCAGCGAGCCCGCGACCAGGGCCCGCACCGGGTCGTGGGTCAGCTCCGGTGCGGCCGAGCGAGCCGCGATCGCGGCGCTGAAGGCGGGGACGAGCATGAACGCGAGGCCGTCCTCGATCAGCAGCGTCGTCGCCACCTCGGGCACCGTCCACGCCACCAGGAAGGCGTCCGTCTCGCTGCCCGCCCCGAAGAGGTGGGCGAGCGCCTGGTCCCGGCCGAGGCCGAGCAGCGATCCGGCGGCGGAGAGCACGGCGGTGAGCAGGGCGGCGCGGGCGAGGAAGCTGTTGGACGTGGACTCGTGGGCCGTCTTGAGGGCAGGCGCCTGCTGGGCCGGCACGGTGGACGGCCGTACGGTCTCGTCCCCGTCGACGGGTGGGCCGGCCGTCATCGCCCGGCCCCCGGCTCGGCGTCGAGCGCGGCCGGGGCCAGGGCCCACCAGGCGACCAGGCCGAACACCACGGCAGTAAGTACGGTCGAGGGCCCGCCGATGTCCGCGTACGCGAAGTCGATGAGCTGCCAGGTGAGCAGCGCGCACGCGAGCAGCGCGCAGTCGAGGCCGCGCCCCGTGCGGTGGGCGGCGCCGAGCCGTCGCAGGCCGCGGACGAGGAGCGCGGCCCAGGCGCCCACGAAGGCGCACACCCCGAGCAGCCCCTGTTCGCTGAGGACCAGGAGGTACATGTTGTGCGGGGAGAGGAGCGGCTGCCGGTGGAAGGCGGCGCCCGCGCCCGCGACATCGCTCCCCGCGGACAGCGCGATCGAGGCGTGGCCGTCGCGGTGGGCGGGGAAGTCCTTGAGCCCGACGCCGGTCGCGGGGTGCTCGCGCCACATGTCGGCCGCCGCCGCCCACAGCGTGTACCGGTCCGTCACGGACTGGTCGGGGGCGGCCGTGACCTGCGTGATGCTGCTCAGCCGCTCCTGGAGCATGGACGTCCCGACGCCGAACCCGCCGACCAGGACGACCGCCGCGGCGGCTCCGACCAGGAGCAGCCGGGCCGCGCGCCGCACACCGGCGAGCACGATCTGCAGGAGGACGGCGACCGCCGTGGCGATCCAGGCGCCCCGGCTGAAGGAGAGCGCGAGCGGGACGAGCAGCCCGAGCGCGCAGGCCAGGGCGGTGAGCCGGACGCGCCGGGTGCCGTCACCGAGGGCGAGCGCGACGGCGCAGATCAGCCCGTACGCGACCACGGTCGACATGCCCATCACATCGGTGGCCCCGAACGTGCCGACGGCCCGCACGTCCTCCCCGGCGTACGAGGCGCCGGTCCCCGTCAGGTACTGATAGACGCCGATCGTCCCCTGGTACAGGCCGAGCGCGACAAGCGCCCAGCCGACGAGGCGGAAGTCGCGGCGGTCCCGGACGAGCAGCAGGACGGCGGCCGGGACGAGGACGAAGATCTGGCAGTACCGCACCATCCCTTGCAGGGAGTCCGACGCCGAGCCCGCGCCGAGGGCGGCCACCGCGATCGCCGGTACGGGCAGAGCGAGGACCACGTACGCGGTCCGGGTCAGCGGGCGCTGTCCGCCGCGCACCGCCCGCACGGCGCAGACGGCCACCACGAGCCCGGAGACCGCGTCGGCCGGGGTGAGGCCGCCGCCCCCGTCCTGGCCGCCGGGGCCGAGCGGGAGGGCCAGCATGGCGATCAGGGACAGGAGGGGCAGGAGGGGGAGGACGGGGCCCGCCCGGCGCACGGCCCGCGGCAGCGGCGCCGCGGTCCAGGTGGTGCGCGCGCCGGTGAGGGCGGGTGCTGCGGTCACTGCGTCAACTCCCCGTAGGGCGGAAGAACTCGGTCGCCGTGCGCGCCAAGATGGTGAGGTCGCCCCAGAGCGACCAGCTGTCGATGTAGGCGTTGTCGTAGCGGCAGCGGTCCTCGATGGAGGTGTCGCCGCGCAGGCCGTTGATCTGGGCGAGCCCGGTGATGCCGGTCGGCACGCGGTGCCGGTCGCCGTAGCCCGGGTAGGTCTCGCTGAACTTCATGACGAAGTACGGGCGTTCCGGGCGGGGTCCGACGAGGCTCATGTCGCCGCGGAAGACGTTCCACAGCTGGAGCAGCTCGTCGAGCGAGGTGCGGCGCAGGAACCGGCAGAACCACGGCATGTGGTGCTCGCCCGCGACGCTCCAGCGCGTCGCTGACTCCAGCGGGTCGGCCGGGCGGTGCGTACGGAACTTCAGGAGCGTGAAGGGCCGCCCGTCCTTGCCGACACGTTCCTGCCGGAACACGACGCCCGGCCCCTCGCTGACGCGCAGCCAGACCGCGCAGACCGCGAGGACCGGGGCGGCGAGGACGAGCAGGACCGCAGAGACGGCCAGGTCCAGGGCGCGTTTGCCGGGGTGCAGCCGGTGGGCCGCCCCGGTCAGCGGACGGCAGCGGAAGCCGGCCAGGTGGGTCTCGGCGCCGCGGTGCTCGGGCACGTACACCGACGGGTCGGGGTCGAGCTCCCAGAGTTCGCAGCGCAGTTCGGCGAGGCTGTGCAGCCACGGCCGGTGCTCCGGCGCGCTGGAGCCGCCGAGCAGGATCGCGCGCCGCACCCCGTTCTGGATCACCGCGCGCCGTACGTCGGCGGCGCTCGTCAGCACCGGCACCGGCGGCTCCCCGGCGTCGGTCCGCCGGTCGGCCGTGTCGCCGCCGACGATGCCGACGAGGCGGATGCCGCTCGGCCGGTGGCGCTGGAGCGCCGCGGCGACCCGGGTCGCGGTCGCCTCGGGGCCGACGAGGAGCGTCGCGCAGGGCCTGCGGAGCAGAGCCGTCCGGTGCCGCCGCAGAATGAGCGCGCGGGCGGCGACGGTGCACGCGCCCTGCACGGCACAGCCCGTGAACACCGCGCGCGGCGGGACCTCGTGCAGCCCGGGCAGGCTCGCCGCGGCCGCCGTCAGCACGCACCAGGCGAGCGCCACGCGCGCGACGAGGGCGGGACAGTCGTCGAGGATGTGCCGCCCGTCCAGGCGCCGGTAGAGGCCGCCGGCCCGGTGCAGGGCGAGGACGAGGACGACGAAGGCGGCCACGAGCAGGGGCTGGCGCTGCAGCGAGGTGAGCGCGACCGTGCCGAGCAGGGCCGCCGTGGCGTCGGCCGCGAGCAGGAGGGTGCGCGGCGAGTGGTCCCGGGCGGGCCCGCCGATCAGGGCGAGCGGGCCGCTCTCGGTCGTCCGCCGGGGGACGACCACGGCGGCGGAGGCAACGGTCTGGTCCTGGGTCACGTGGTGATCGGCTCTCTGTCTGCGGTGGTCGCCGGGCCCGGGACCGCGGAGGCGGTGTCCCCCGGGCCCAGAAGTTCGCCGTACACCTCCGCGACCGCCGCGGCGGCGCGCCGTACGTCGTGGTGCGCGTGCACGTGGCGGTAGCCGTCCCGGCCGCGCACGCGCAGCCCTTCGGGGTCGCGCAGCAGGCGGAGGAGGGCGCGGCCGAGCGCCGCCGGTTCCCCCGGCGGCACCACGCACGCGGCGGCGAAGTGCGGCGGCAGGCTCTCGCGGGCCCCGGCCACGTCGGTGACGAGCACCGGACTTCCGCAGGCCATGGCTTCGAGGGGGGCGAGCGCCATCCCCTCCCACCGCGAGGGCATGACGACGAGGTCCGCCGCGCGGTACCAGGGCGCCGGGTCGTCGACGGCCCCCGCGAACGTGACCGAGCCGGGTGCCGCGGCGCGCAGCCGCTCCCCGTCCGGCCCGTCGCCGACCAGGACGAGCCGCGCCTTCGGCAGCGCGCGCACCACGTCCCGCCACGCCTCGACGAGGAGGTCCTGCCCCTTCTGGCGGCACAGCCGGCCGACGCAGACGACGAGCGGCCCGTCGCCGTACGGGGTCGAGCCCGTATCAGCCGGCCGGAACCGCTCCAGATCGACGCCGTTGGGCACGAGGCGCCACTCCGCCTTGATGCCGAGGCTCTGCCCCGCGCGCTGCTCGGCGCGGGAGACGCAGATGACGCGCGAGGCCCAGTGGGCGCCGAGCCGCTCCCAGAAGAGGGCCGCCCGCGCGCCCGCCCCGCGCACCGCCTCGAAGGACCAGGCGTGCGGCTGGAACACGGTGGGGACGCGGCCCCGTACGACGAGCCGGGTGATCAGGCCCGCCTTGGCGCTGTGGGCGTGGACGACGTCGGGCCGGACGGCCGCCAACAGATGGGCGAGCCGTCGCCCTTCCCCGAGCAGGCCCTTGGCCGGGGACCGCGCCGACTGCCACGCCAGGACGTCGCAGTCCGTGGCGGCCAGCAGGCGTGGCAGGTCACCGGTGGCGGGGCAGGCCACCGAGACCCGCATCCCGGCCGCCAGTTGCCCGCGCACGAGGTCGGCCACCACGCGCGCGACTCCGCCGTCGACCGGCTGCGTCACATGCAGAACGTGCGGCGGCGGGGGTGCGGACGTCACGAGCATCGCCTTTTCCTTGACAGAGGAGCGTCCTTGGCTGAAGTAGGGAGGGCGATCAGGGACGGGCGACGTCGACGGTGCCGAAGAACACCCCGGTCCAGGCCGCGTCCGTACGGGAGACGAGGCGGATGTCCAGCGCCTTCGCGCCGCGGGTGACGGCGCGGCCCAGCGGGAACACGTCGGAGTCGTAGCCGAGCGTGTTGCCGTGCGCGGGGACGCGCCGGGCGGGCCGCCTCCCGGGCTCGCTGACGGTCGAGTTGAGGACGTCGTGGGCGGGGTTGGCCCGGTCGGTCAGCGCCACCGGCTTGTGCCGGCCGGTGGCGACGGTCAGCGAGTCGCCGGTCCGGCCGCGGTCGCCGTTGTAGGCGACGAGCCCGAGGTAGCCGCCCGTGCCGGTGGCCGGTGCCGTCCGCACCCGGAGCCCCTGGCTCGGGTGCTTCTTGTCGAAGAGGTCGAAGCCGTCCCGTACGAACACGTGCCGCAGCGGCGCGGACTCCTTCTCGTACGCGGCCACGAGCGTCCAGCCGCCCCAGGCCCCGGCGTCGGAGCGCCCCTTCGCGATGTTCATCTGCGCGACGGTGTAGAGGCCCGGACCCGCGCCGCGCACCAGGTCGGTGACGTCGGCGGAGGCCTGGAACGCGTCCGCGCCGCCCGCCGCCCGGTGTCCGATCGCGCGGTCGGCGAGGACCTCCTTGTACCGCCCGCCGGGCTCGGCCACGAGCACCCGCCCGTTGTCGCGCGGCGGCTTCCGCTCCCCGACGCGCAGGTTCCCGCCCCAGTACAGCCGGGCGTAGGTGATCCGCGCGCCGCCGGGGACGCGGAGCTCGGCCCGGGACGAGTTGTAGGTGTTCGGGTCGCGGTCGACGTCCGTGTAGGCCATGGCGAAGTTGCCGTTGGCCGCCGCCGCGCCCGCACGCGCCCCGGTGCAGCCGGTCTTCGTCCCGGCGGTCTTCTCCGGCTTCGCGTCGCTGCACGTGACCGACGCGTTGGCGGCGCGCACGATCCCGCCGTGCAGGACGGCCTCGTAGCGCGTGGTGAACGGGGCGCGGGGCTTCTCGGCCACCGGCGCCGTCCCGGTCGCGGTCGCCTGGCAGGGCAGGGCCACGGCCGCGAGGGACAGCAGGCCCACGATCATCCGACGCAGGAAACAGCCTTTGACATTTCGCACGGCATTTCGCACGGCCGACTTCCCTTTCACGGAGCACATAAGAAAGTCATACTTATCCGTCAAGCCGCACAGAACCAAGCCCCCCGAACGAGGGCAGTCACGTCGCGACCGGAATGCGGATTTCACTTGATACACGATGTGTGTTGGAGTTGTGAAATTACTGCCCGACTCACGGGGACGCTCCGTGACGCACTTCAATGCCCTAACGCTTATTCACCCGTTCGGAGCCGCAACCCCGACCATCGCCGCTCCGTTGCACCACAAGCCGGGCACCTGCCCCGGCCGAACAGAACGACCCCCAAGGAGCATGTTCATGTCGCGTACCGCCAAGGCAGTCGTCTTCTCCGCGGTGGCAGCCGCCGCCATGGCCGGCAGCGCCGGAATCGCCGCCGCCGACGCCGGCGCGCAGGGTGCCGCCAGCAACTCCCCGGGTGTCATCTCGGGCAACGCCGTCCAGGTCCCGATCCACATCCCGGTCAACCTGTGCGGCAACACCGTCGACGTCATCGGTCTGCTGAACCCGGCGTTCGGCAACACCTGCGTCAACGACTGACGACCAGTCGGCTCTTCCGCGACGGCCGCTCCCCGTTCGGGGGGCGGCCGTCGCCGTTTGGCCCGTATGAGGGCGGTTCGGTTGCAGGGCGGTGTGGGGCGTCCCACGGTGATCTCAAGCCACACCCTCCTCGAAAGGCGAAAACATGTCCGCTCTGCCCGTACGGCGTCTCGCGACCACCGCACTCTGCGCGTCCCTCCTGATCGGTGCCGCGGCGCCCGCGCTCGCGGCGGACACCGTCGCCGCGCCCGCCCGCTCCACCTTCGTCACCTCCGGCCTGGCCGCCGCCGATCCGGCGCCGCCGGAGGGTGGCCTGGCCACCCTCCTCGCACCGGTCACCGGCCTGCTCGGCGGCCTGCTCGGCGGCGCCCAGCCCGCACCGCAGGCAGCCGAACCCGCCAAGCCCGCGCCGCAGGCCGCCGCGCCCGCCCCGCAGGCCGCGGAGCCCGCCCCGCTCGCCGCCGAGCCGGCCGAGCCGGCCGAGCAGAGTCCCCAGCTGAAGCCGCTGGACGCGCAGGCGCAGGAGCAGACCACGGCGATCGAGAAGGCGCTCCCGAAGAACGCGACCGCGGACCAGAGCGAGGCCATGGCCGGCCTGCGGGACGCGATCAACGAGTACGTGAAGGCGTCGGTGACGGGCGACACCGCCGACGCGAGCACCGACCTGCGCAGCGCCGTGTCCGACCTGGTCGAGTCCATCACCTCGCAGTGGCTCGACGGCGCCCAGAAGCCCTGACCTCCGTTTCCGTCGGCGAAGCCGCTCGTTGAAGCAGGTGAAGACCCAGTTCCGTCGAAAGAAGGAAAACCATGAAGGCTCTGAAGGCCGCCGCTGTCGCAGCCGGTTCCCTGGTGATCGCCGGTGCCGCCGCTCCCGCGTTCGCCGCGGACACGTCGGACCTCCCTCCCATGAGCCTGAACGGCGGCCTGAACGACGCGCTGACGCAGATCACCAACACGCCGACGCTCAGCTCGCCGGTGGACACCAACCTGCTCGACCCGAAGCACAAGAAGGGCTTGGTCGGCAGCCTCACCGGGGCCACCAAGGTCCTCAACCCGGGAAGCGCGCCCGGGGCTCCGTCCGGACTGCTCGGCGGTCTCCCGCTCGGTAAGTGACGGGCCGCCCGGAACGCACCGAGAAAAGCGCACTTCGAAAGCCGGTTCGAGAATTCCCTTTCTCGAACCGGCTTTCGCTTTCGACCGTACGAGTGAGATATCGGCCGGGGCCCGAAAGCGTATGGCTAGGGTTGCCCGGTGACTTCTACGCCGACTGATGCCGCCCCGTTCCGCGCGGCAGATCTGGGAACCGTGGCCGTGCTCGCCTGGAGCGGTGAAAGCGCCGAGGGCGAAGGCGACACGCCATTCCTCCTCGCCTATTCCACGGGCGATTCCCCGGCGGGGCCCGAGGCCGCCGAGACCGCCCTGCGCGCGCTCCTCGGCAACAACGGGCTGACCGTGGGCGACGCCGTCCACAGCGGTGTGCGCCGGCCGAGCTTCCCCGTCTCCCTGCTCGTCGAGGCGGGCCAGGCCGTCCTCACCATGCCGCCGCTGAAGGCTCAGTGCCCGGCGCCGCCCGAGTGGCTCGCGGCCGCGGAGGAGAAGGGCGTCGCCTACCTCGTCTGCACCACGCGCCCCTGGCCCGCCGCCGTGCCCGGCCAGGCCGTCACCGAGGAGGAGCTGACGGCGTTCGCCGGTGACGAGGCGACCCTCACGGCCGCGGCGCACTGCCTGCTGCCCGTCCGCCGGATCCGTGCCTAGCGCCGAGGAGGCCCAGTGAGCACCCACGTCCAGCGGGCCGCCGCGTCCGTACCGGCCCAGGCCGGGCCCGGCGGCGGAAACGGTCCGTCACCCCTGCCGGGCCGGACGCGCGGCCTGGCCTTCGCGCTGGTCCTCGTCGTCACCGGCGCCGCGGGTCTCCTGGCGTCCTGGGTCATCACCCTCGACAAGTTCAAGCTGCTCGAGGACCCGGACTTCACGCCCGGGTGCAGCCTGAACCCGGTGGTGTCCTGCGGCAACATCATGAAGAGCGAGCAGGCCGCCGTCTTCGGCTTCCCCAACCCGATGCTCGGGCTCGCCGCCTACGCGGCCGTGATCTGCGTCGGGATGAGCCTGCTGACCGGCGCCCGCTTCCCCCGCTGGTACTGGCTGACCCTCAACGCGGGCTGTGGCTTCGGCGTCTCCTTCGTGACCTGGCTGCAGTTCGAGTCGCTGTACCGGATCAACTCGCTGTGCCTGTGGTGCTGTCTGGCCTGGTCGGCGACGATCACCCTGTTCTGGTCGGTGACCGCGGTCAACGTCCGCGAGGGCCGGCTCCCCGCCCCGTCCTCGGCCCGCTCCTTCTGCGCCGAGTTCCCCTGGGTGCTGCCCGTCGTGCACATCGGCGCCGTGGGGATGCTGGTCCTCACGCGCTGGTGGGACTTCTGGACGAGCTGACGGGTGAGCCGACGATGAACCCCAGGACCTATCTCACCCGCCGCAGCGCCGCCCTGATCCTCCTCGGCACCGCCACCACCGCCACGGCCCTGCCGCGCGTGCTGTCCGCCGCCTCGCGGCCCGAGTCCGACGCGTCCGACTCGTCCGGCTCGTCCGGCTCGTTCGACGAGGTGCATCTGGGCCGCCGGATCTCCGGGAGGCGGCAGCCCGGCGAGGACGGCGCCTGGCACGTCACCGTCGACGGCCGCCCGCTGCACCTCATGCGCCGCGCCGACGGCTCGTACCTGTCCATGGTCGACCACTACGACGCGTACGACGGCCCGCTGGCCGCCGCGCGCGGCGCGGTCGCGGAGCTGGGCGGCCAGGCCCTGCGACCGCACCCCCGGAAGGCGTGAGCGGTGACGCACACCCGCCAGAACCAGCGCACGCTGGGCAAAGGCCAGAAGAAGCGTTTCGTGGACGCGGTGCTCACGCTCAAACGCACCGGCCGCTACGACGACTTCGTGGGCACGCACATCGACTTCTACCGGGGCGACGGCGACGGCGCTCTGCGCGTGGCCCACATGACTCCGTCCTTCTTCCCCTGGCACCGCAAGTTCCTGCTCGACTTCGAGTCGGCCCTGCGGAAGGCCGATCCGGGTGTCACGGTGCCGTACTGGGACTGGACCGTGGACCGTACGCCGGGCGCGTCGCTGTGGGGCGCCGGCTTCCTGGGCGGCAACGGCCGCCGCTCCGACCACCAGGTCACCACCGGCCCCTTCGCCCACCAGCACGGCCACTGGGACATCAAGGTGGCCGTGACGGACGGCGACTTCCTCATGCGCGACTTCGGCCGCCCGAAGGACCCCGTGGACCTGCCGTCCAAGGCGGAGCTGGAGGGCGCGATGCGGGAGCCGGTGTACGACGCGGACCCGTGGAACTCGGTCGCGTCCTCCGGGTTCCGCAACAGGTTCGAGGGCTGGCCCACCCGGCGCGGCGACCGCACCTGGTACAACCACAACCGGGTGCACCGCTGGGTCAGCGGCCACATGCTGGGCGCCGGTTCCGTCAACGACCCGGTCTTCTGGCTGCACCACGCCTTCGTCGACCTGTGCTGGTCGCGCTGGTGCGAGCGCCATCCGGAGGCGGACCCGTACCTGCCGGGTGAGCACCACCGTCACGTTCTCGCCGTGGGCGACACCATGCCGCCGTGGGACACGCCCCTGAGGGACATGCTGGAGCACCGGTCCCGGTACGCGTACGAGTGAGCGGGCCCTTGGCCATGCGCGCGCGGCACGGCGAACGGCCCCCGGCACCGCCGCGCCGAGGGCCGTCGGGAAGGCGTCGGGCTCAGTCGCCGTAGCCGCCGTTCTCGCCTTCGCCGTTGCCACCGTCGTCGTGGCCGCCGTCGTCGTGGCCGCCATGGTGGTGACCGCCGCCGTGGTGGCCGTGGTCGTCGTCGTCCTGGCCGTCGTCGGCGCAGCTGTTGCCGAACGCCGGGTTCAGCAGGCCGATGACGTCCACGGTGTTGCCGCAGACGTTGAGCGGGATGTTGACCGGGACCTGGAGCAGGTTGCCCGAGAGCACGCCCGGCGAGTTGGCGGCGGCGCCCGCGGCGTCCGCGTCGGCCATGGCCAGCCCGGCTCCGCCGAGCACCATGGCACCCGTACCGACAGCGACAGCCGCGGCCTTCGCGATGCGAGACATCACGTTCTCCTTCTGCTTGGCAGGTGCGGCCACGTGGTCGCAGCCGTCACCTGTTCAACGGCGCGGCGCGGAGCCAGTAACGGGCTATACCGGGATACATCCTGAAAAGGAGAACAAGTGCGCCCAAGCCGCGGGCGCGCCCGACGAGAGGAACCGTATGAAGGTGGTCTGCGTGGGCGGAGGGCCCGCGTCCCTGTACCTGTCCATCCTCCTCAAGGCCCAGGACCCCGCCCGCGACATCAGCGTCTTCGAGAAGAACCCGGCGGGCTCGACGTACGGCTGGGGCGTCACCTACTGGCCCGCGATGCTCGACATCTTGATGGCGCACGACGCGCCGTCGGCCCGCGCGATCGCCCAGCACTCGGCGCGCTGGAGCGACGGCGTCGCGCACGTCCGCGACCTCGTCACCGTCCACCACGGCGACGAGGGCTTCGCCGTCGGCCGCCACGAACTCCTCCGTATCCTGGCCGAACGCGCCGTCGACCTGGGCGTGTCCGTCCACTTCGGCCGTACGGTCGCCCCCGGCGACCCGCTGCTCGACGCCGACCTCGTCGTGGCCGGGGACGGCGCCCGCAGCGCCCTGCGCGACCAGCACGCCGCACATTTCGGCACGCGGATCGCGGCGGGCCGCAACCGGTTCATCTGGCTCGGCACCACCAGAGTCTTCCGCTCCTTCACCTTCGCCTTCGCCGAGACCGAGCACGGCTGGCTCTGGTCGTACGCGTACGGCTTCGACGGCGAGCACAGCACCTGCATCGTCGAGTGCGCCCCGGACACGTGGTCGGGGCTCGGCCTAGACACCATGGAGCGCGGCGAGGCGCTGCGGCTGCTCGAGAAGCTCCTGGCCGCGCCGCTGGAAGGGCACCCGCTCATCGGCCGTACGGACGTGGCGGGACCGGCGCAGTGGCAGACCTTCCCCACCGTCACCAACCGCGTCTGGTCCCGCGACAACCTCGTCCTCATCGGCGACGCCGCCCACACCACCCACTACTCCATCGGCGCGGGCACCACCCTGGCGATGCAGGACGCCATGTCCCTGGCGGCCGCCCTGCGGACCCCCGCCCCCCTCCCCGCGGCCCTTGGCGCCTACGAGCGCGAGCGCAAGCGGGCCCTGCTCCCGCAGCAGAGCGCGGCGCGGCACAGCGCCGGCTGGTACGAGAACCTGCCGCGCTATGTGGGCCTGGCACCGCACCAGATGTTCGCGCTGCTCGGCCAGCGCCACTCGCCGCTGCTCCCGTACGTACCGCCGCAGTTGTACTACCGCGTCGACCGGGCGATCGAGCGGACGCAGGCGCTGCGCTCGCTGAAGCGCTGGCTCGGACCGCGGATCGCACGCGCGCTGCAGAAGGACTGACCGCGCGCCGGGAGCCCCCATTCATGACATGTCCTCATATGGACCAATAGAACGGGCTGGGCACCTATAACCGGTGTGATAGTCGAGTCATCCCCTTTTCCTCATCTCTCAGGGAGATTCGATGCGACTCCGCGTATTCGCCGCCGCCGCTGTTCTGGCCGGCACCACGGTTCTGGGCTCCGCCGCCATGGCCTCCGCCGAGGACGGCCCCGGCGGCGGCTCCACCGCCGCGGGCAACGCCCAGAACAGCCCGGGTGTGGTCTCCGGGAACAACATCCAGGTTCCGGTGAACGTCCCGGTCGCCGTCTGCGGCAACTCGATCGACGTGGTCGGTCTGCTGAACCCGGCCTTCGGCAACAACTGCGAGCAGAACTGACTCCAGGCCGAAGCCGAAGCGCCCCCGCCCGCGGCATTCGCCGCAGGTGGGGGCGCTTCTCATGCGGTAGACCCTGTGGGACTCGAACCCACAACCAATGGATTAAAAGTCCACTGCTCTGCCAATTGAGCTAAGGGTCCACACGCCGGCCGCGGCCGACGCACCCCCGAGCATAGCCGGACGGCGCCGGGACTCCGATCGGGTATCGCCAACACGGGGTGTCAGAGCGTCAGCGCAGGAACCAGTGGCGGGCCGACACCCCCCACCACACCCCGGCGAAACCGAGCACGACGAGGACGGCGACCGGCGCGTAGTTGAAGGTCTCCCAGGTCACTGGCGACACCTGGGGCAGCATGAAGAGCACGGTGATCACCCCGACCCAGACCACCGCCACCACGCCCACCACGCCCGACCAGCGGCCCAGGTGCCACGGCCCCCGCTCGAAGGAGCTTCCCTTGCGCAGCCGCAGCAAGGTCGGGACGGCGTACGCGATGTAGAGCCCGATGACGGCGATCGAGGTCACCGCCGTGTACGCCGTCCGGTTGATCAGATACGGCAGCCCGAGCACCATCGCACCCCCGGCCGCCAGCCACACCGCCGCGACCGGCGTCCGTGTACGGGGGCTGACCGTGTGCCAGAGCCGGGAGAACGGGAGCGCCCCGTCGCGCGAGAAGGCGTAGATCATGCGGCTGTTGGCGGTGACGGAGGCCATCCCGCAGAACAGCTGGGCGCCGATGACGACGAGCAGGAGCAGCTTGCCCGCCGTCGCGCCGAGGGCGTCGAGCAGGATCTGCGCCGGGGGCGCGCCGGTCGCCGTCTCACGGGCGCCGTCGTAGGACTGGATGGCGAACGTGAAGCCGAGCAGCAGCACGAACCCGGCGATCCACGACGTCCA
The DNA here is from genome assembly GCF_044332585.1 of Streptomyces sp. NPDC016845. Taxonomy (NCBI): domain Bacteria; kingdom Bacillati; phylum Actinomycetota; class Actinomycetes; order Kitasatosporales; family Streptomycetaceae; genus Streptomyces; species Streptomyces sp. NPDC016845. Next base: position 49,663 of record NZ_JBIRPI010000022.1, read on the forward strand.
GATGGACCGCACGATCCCCTTCGGGCCGGCCGTCGAGGCGTCGTGCGTCTCCTCGGTCATATGGGCCGAGGCGTCGTAGCCGGTGAAGGTGTACTGGGCCATGAGCAGCCCGATGAGGACGACGTACGCGCCGCTGCCCCACCCGGTGTTGTTGACGAACTCGCCGAAGACGAACGAGACGGACTGATGCCGGTCGGGCACGAAGGCGAGGGCGGCGACGATGACGACGACCCCGCCCACGTGCCACCACACACTCACGCTGTTGAGGACGGCGACGATGCGGACGCCGAAGGTGTTGAGGAGGCCGTGCAGGATGAGAATGGCGGCGAACAGCAGCATGGTCCGCCCGGGGGTCACCTCGAACCCGAACTGCAGATTCAGATAGGCCCCGAGGAAGGACGCCGCGCCGAAGTCGATACCGGCGGTCACGGCGACCTGGCCGAGCACGTTGAACCACCCGGTGAACCAGGCCCAGGCGGCCGCGGAACGCTCGGGCGCGAGCTGGCGCGCCCAGAAGTACAGGCCCGCCGAGGTCGGATACGCCGAACAGATCTCGGCCATCGAGAGCCCCACGAACAAGGTCATGAGCCCGACGGCGACCCAGCCCCACGTGATGAGGACCGGGCCGCCGGTGTCCATGCCGAACTGGTACATCGTCAGACAGCCGGACAGGACCGAGATGATCGTGAAGGAGACGGCGTAGTTGGAGAACGCCGACATGCGCCGGGCGAGCACCTGCGTGTACCCGAGCTGAGCGAGCCGCTCCTCGTCCGTACCGGGCGCGCTGGACGCGGCTCCCCGGCCGGCGAGGCCATCCGCTTCTCTTGTCATGCTCCCAGCGATTCCCTCGCCGGGGGCACACCATGCGGACGGAGCCGGGCGGGACGCCGCTTGTCGCCCTAGAAGACGCCCTTGTAGACGTTCCAGCCGCTGGCGATCTTCACCCGGGGGTTGAAGGAGCCTCCCGCGATCCCGTCGTAGCGGTACGGGTTCCCGGACGTGTCCCGGGCGATCACGTCACCGCGCCCGTCCCCGGTGAGGTCACCGGCGCCGACGATCACGTTGTACGAGTTGCCCCAGTTCCGGAACATCTGGACCCGCGGCTTCCACGCGCCGTCGCCCGCGCCCTCGTACCGGAACAGCGTCCCGTCCTTGCGGCGCGCGAAGACGTCCCCGATGCCGTCGCCGCCCACGTCACCTGCGGCGATGATCGTGTAGCCGCCCCAGCCGGGCCCGATCTTCTTCCGCGTGCCGAGCGTTCCGTCGCTCTTGCCGGGATAGGAGTAGAGGTCACCGGTCGAGATGTTCCGGGCGAGGAGGTCGGGCAGCCCGTCACCGGTGAGGTCACCGGGGGAGACGAGACTGTCGTAGTTGTTCCAGCCGGGGCCGATCTTGGTGTACGGGGTGGTGGGCTTGAGCGCGCCGCCGCTGGTGCGACAGGAGCGCAGTTCGCCTGAGGCGGTTCTGACCAGGGTCTCGTTGGCGCCGTCGGAGTCCGCATCACCGAATGGCACCGCGACCGTCGCCGTCGGCCAGCCGCTCGCCGCGGTCTTGCCGGAGAAGGTGCCGTTGCCGGTGCCGTGCTGGTAGGTGAAGGCGCCGGAGGAGTTCATGGTGAGGAGGTCGCCGGTGCCGTCCCGGCCGACCATGTCGCGCAGGGCCGCGCGAGCGCCGTGGACCGCCACGGTGCCGGTCTTCGTGAGCGCGGCGCCCTGGCCGTCGGCCGGGCGGGCGGTCAGGGTCCAGGTGTACGGGGCGTCGGGCACTCCGGGCACATCGGTGGAGCTCCCGCCGTTCCATCCGTCCCACTCGGCGGTGATCATGCCCCGGCTCTCGCCGCCCTCAAGGGTGCGCACCGTCTTGCCGGTGGCCTTGTTCCTCAGCGTCAGCGTCCAGGACGCGACCGGCTTGGAGACCCACCAGCGAGGCCGCCAGAACGCGTTGTCGATCTCGACGCGGGAGCTGGTCGGCACCGCCGCGTCGGTCTGTGCGAGCGGGGCCGCCCCGGTGCCGGTGGGCACGACATGGACGTTCTCGTCGGCGTCGACGAAGGCGACCCGGTCGCTGCTCGCGTCCGCCGTCCAGTCCCGGGAAGCGGTGGTGCCTCGTGCGGTGCCGACCGTACGGACCGTGGGCGTCGCCGCCGTGATGTCGACGACGCTCACCGCGCGGTCCGCCCCGACGTATGCGACGAACCCGTCCCCGAGCATCCCGTGCCCCGTGACCCGCACGGGGCGCGCCTTGCCGTCGGCGAGAGCTATCACGCCCGCGCCGTCGGCGGCCGAGGCGCACTCCCAGTACAGATAGCGGCCCGCGACCTGCAGCGAGCCGAGCGAGCAGGACGTACCGAGGGACAGGGTGCGCGACACCGTGCCGGTGGCTACCTCGGCGGCGGACACCTTGCCGCTGCCGGCCGGCCGCCACAGGGTGCTGCCCGACAGTGCTGCGGGGCCCGACCCGGAGCCGGTACGCACGACCTTCCCCGTGTCGAGGTCACGGACCTCGGTCGCGGTGGCGGTGCGGTAGGCGACGTAGCGGCCGGAGACATCCAGGACGGTGGCCTCGGTGCCGAGCTCGATCGTGGTGCCGGGGACGGGCTTGGCCTTGCTGACCAGCCCCAGGGTGTCGCCGTCCACCTGATACAGGACACGGCCGTCGCCCGTCGGGTACGGAGTGGGGCAGCCGCCCGAGGAGCAGACACCGAGCGACCCGAGGACCTCCTGGGTCACCGCCTTCGGGACGCCGGTGAGCGCCAGCTTGCGTTCATGCAGCGATGAACTGCCTCCGTCGTACGTGTCGGAGGTGGCCAGCCGGCCGTGCGACAGCGCGAGGGAGCTGGTCCTCGACCTGTACCAGGGCGCCGTCACGACTGCTTCGTCGGTCAGCGTGCCGTCGGTGTTCTCGTCGAAGCGGTGGATGGCATAGTCACCGCCGACGCCCTTGACGCCGAACACGAGGAGCGACCCGTCGGGGCCGGGCACCGTTCCCTGGCTGTCGCCGTAGCCGAAACGAAGTACCTGTGTCCTCGTCCCGTCCGGGGCGACCGCGGTGACCGGGCCGTTGCCGCCGTTGAGCCACAGCAGGTGGTCACCGACGAGGCCGAACGTCTTGGAGAGCCCGTCCGCGGTGGTCGGCACCGTCCATGCGGGCTTCGAACCGTCCCGCGGTACGACGTGGACGACGTTCGTCGACTGGTCGCGCCAGGCTACGGCCCGAGAGGAGATCTGCAGGCCTACGGGGTAACCGCCTGCGGGTACGGGCAACGGAGCGACCTCGGCACTTCGCAGGTCGACCAAGCCGAACGCGCCCGCGGGTTCGTCGGTGGAATACCGCAGCACAGCGTTGGTGCCGTCCCCGGCGTCCGACGGGATCCCGCTGCCGGGGAGCCATGTGCAGCGTGCTCCTTCGGGCAACCCCGTCACCGTGCGGTCCGTCAGCTGATTTTCGGCGTCGAGCCTAAAGAGGTGGCAGGTGTCGCCCGCGCTCGCCAGCACCGTGTCGCCCGCGACCGACCGCAGACCGAAACCGGCGGGCAATTGGACCTTGTGCGACGCCCCCGTGGCAGGCGCGACGAACAGCACCTCGCCGGCCGTGGCCGTGGTGAAGGCGACGGTGTCCAGGTGTGTGTCGATGATCCGGACTGTTCCCGCGGGTGGCTGGAAGGGAACGGACCGCCCGCTCGCGTACTCCGTCCACAGGTACTGGCCACCGGACGCCTTGTGCAGGAACCCGGTCCGGCCGGCCGCGGCCACGTACTCCCGCTTGATGGTGCCGCCGTACGGCGCGAGAACCGCCTCACCCGGTGTCTGCGCGGCCGCGGAACCCACCAGCGGACTGACCGTCCCCGCCAGCAGCAGCGCGGCACCGGCCGCCATGACAGATCTGCGCACAGTACGTCGACGCACGAAAAGGACCCCTCACCAAGTCACACAGGAACGGAGGGTGTGGGGCCCCTCGATATGTACATGTCCCTGACATGCAGGGCATTCGGAGCCTAACAGTCGGCCAGGACGGCGAAGGGCCCGGGAGACGAAGTACGTCTCCCGGGCCCTCAGTTCACTGCCTGGCCTCAGCCGTTGCGCTTCCAGCGCGGCTTCTCGTCGCGGCGGCCGAAGGACGAGCCCGAACCCGAGCCGGCGCCGCGGTGGTCGTCGCGGCGGCCGTAGGGGCGGTGGCCGGTGGCGGGGCGGTCGCCCTGACGGTCGCGGTTGAAGGGGCGGTCGCTGCCACGGTGGCCGCCGGACGGACGGTCGTCGCGGCGGAAACCGCCACGGTCGTCACGACGGTCGTTGTCGCGGTTGAAGCCGCCACCGCGGTTGTCGCGGTTGAAGCCGCCACCACGGTTGTCACGGTCGTTGTCGCGGCGGAAACCACCACGGTCGTTGTCGCGGCGCTCGAAACCGCCACGGCCACCACGGTCGTCACGGCGGTCGTTGTCGCGGTTGAAGCCGCCACCGCGGTTGTCACGGTTGAAGCCGCCACCACGGTTGTCACGGTCGTTGTCGCGGCGGAAACCACCACGGTCGTTGTCGCGGCGCTCGAAACCGCCACGGCCACCACGG
>NZ_JBIRPI010000022.1:54320-151722 GCF_044332585.1 Streptomyces sp. NPDC016845
ACGGTCGTCACGACGGTCGTTGTCGCGGCGGAAACCGCCACGGTCGTTGTCACGGCGCTCGAAGCCACCACGGCCACCACGGTCGTCACGACGGTCGCGGCGCTCGAAGTTGCCCCGCTCGTCGCGGCGCTGACGCGGCTGCTCGTACGAGGACGAACGCTCGGCGCGCTCGGACTGCTGCGGCACCTCGGCGGCGACGGCCTCGGCGACCTGCGCGGCGGCGGCCTCCGCTGCGGCGGCGACGGCCGCGGCCACGCCCTCCTCGTCCTCGCCGCGGTCACGGGCGGCGCGGGCGGTGAGGCGGTCGGCCTGCTCGCGCAGCTCGGCGGCGCGACGGGTGGCGCGCTCCAGCTGCTTGGTCAGCTGGGTGACCTCACGCTCGGCCTGCTGCGCGGCGTTGCCCGCGGACTCGGCCTCGACCTCGGTCATGGACCGGGCCCCGGTGATCTCCGCGACCTCCGGGTCGAAGGCGGCGCCGCCCTGGATGATGTGGCGCCCGGCGTCGACGCCCGCGTCCTCCATCAGGCGGAAGATCTGGCGGCGCTGGTGCGGCAGCGAGAGCGAGACGACCGTGCCGGTACGGCCGGCGCGCGCGGTGCGGCCCGCGCGGTGCAGGTAGTCCTTGTGGTCGCCGGCCGGGTCCACGTTCAGGACGAGGTCGATGCCGTCGACGTGGATGCCGCGGGCGGCGACGTCGGTGGCGACCAGCGCGTTGACGTAGCCGTCCTTGAAGTCGGCGAGGGTGCGGGTGCGCGCGCCCTGCGTCATGCCGCCGTGCAGCGCGTCGGCCTTCACGCCCGCGTCGCGGAGCTGCTCGGCGATGCGGTCGGCGCCCAGCTGTGTGCGGACGAAGATGATCGTGCGGCCCTTGCGGGAGGCGATGGCCGCGGTGACCGGCGCCTTGTCCTTGGGCTTCACGATGAGGATGTGGTGCGACATGGTCGTGACGGCGCCCTGGGCGGCGTCGACCTCGTGGCTGACCGGGTTGTTCAGGTAACGGGTGACGAGCGTCTTGATCTCGTTCTCCATGGTGGCGGAGAAGAGCATCCGCTGGCCGCCGGCCGGAACCTGGTCGAGCAGCTCGGTGACCTCGGGCAGGAAGCCCAGGTCGGACATCTGGTCGGCCTCGTCGAGGACGGCGACCTCGATGTTGCTCAGGTCGCAGGCGCCTCGGTTGATGAGGTCGCGCAGCCGGCCCGGGGTGGCGACGAGGATGTCGACGCCGCGCTCCAGGGCGTAGATCTGGTTGCCCATCGACGTACCGCCGCAGACGACCTTCATCTTGAGGCCGACCTGGTCGCCGTAGGGCTGCAGGGCGTCCGCGACCTGCATGGCCAGCTCACGCGTCGGCGTGAGGATGACGGCGCGCGGCTTGTGCTTCTCGCTGCGGCCGCCGGTGAGGCGGGCCAGCGTCGGCAGGCCGAAGGAGAGCGTCTTGCCGGAGCCGGTGCGGCCACGGCCGAGGATGTCCTTGCCGGCCAGGGCGTCCGGGATGGTCGCGGCCTGGATCGGGAAGGGGGTGGTCACACCGTTCTGCGCGAGCTTGCGCACGACCGGCTCGGGCAGCCCGAGGTCGGCGAAGGTGAGGGTGGGCTCGTCGTTCTCGACGGCGGTGTCGACGCTGTTGTCGATGTTGTCGACGTTGTTGTCGACGGCGGCCTCGGCCGTGGTGTCGACGGCCTCTTCGAGCTCGGCCACGAGCTCGGCGTTGTCGACCGTGTTGTTCTCGATGATGTTCTGGTCAGCAGAAATGGACATGCGAAATGCGAAACCTTCCGGAGTTTCGGCACGCGCCCGTCAACTCCGTGTATTCGCGGTTTCGCAAATCGACCGCCTCAATGCGGTCCAGCCACGGCAAGGGAGAGTACGCGCCACGCGGCGCTCCTGTACGGCGCCGGGCAAATGGGATCAAACGATCTACCACCATACGCACCCCCCACCCCCGAAGGCAAACCACCCGCCTGAGACCCCGGTCACACAGACCTCGGGAGCCACGCCCTACGCCGGGCTCCCGGCCCGTGGCTCCGGCTCCCCCATCAGCTGCGGGGAGGCCCGCTGCTCGTGCGCGGACGACGACGGTTCCGCGGTCGTCGGGGACGGCGTCGGCGTCGGGGACGGCGTCTCCCTCGTCGGCGTCGGCGTGGGCGTCGACGGGGTGGCACGCGGAGTGCTCGGCCGCGCGGACGGGATGTGCCGGACGGGCGGCGCCTGCCTCGACGGGGTCCGCGCCCCGCCGTGCGTCGCGGCGGCGGCGGGCGACGCGTCCCCTTCCGCCGCCGACGCCGTGGCGGAGCCCTCCGGGCTCGCGGGCCGCTCCCCGGCCCGCGCACCGGCCGGGCCGACACCGTCGGCGATCACCGTGCCCCCGTCGGGCGCGGTGCCCTCGCCGCGGTGGGTCGCGGAGTGCGAGGGCGCGGGCGGGCGGCCGTCGTCGTCATCTGCGACGCTCATGCATCCGGCGGCAGCGGCGACGGCGACCGTGGTCGCGGCCAGACGGCCGAGGCGAAGGGCACAAAGCGGTACGGGCAGCCGGCTCACGGGCAAGCACCTCCGGGCATGTGACGGGGACACCCGTCCCAACTCCCGTGCCCCGCAAGAGGACACGCGCGGCGCACGCACCGCACAAAGCCCGCACAAAGAAGCGCCCCCGCCCCGCCCCGTACCCGTACCGGTGTCTCACCCGTACCCGAGCGCATGCAGCCGCGCGTCGTCGATCCCGAAGTGGTGCGCGATCTCGTGCACCACGGTGATCTCCGTCTCGGCGACGACATCCTCCCGGGAGTCGCACATCCGCAGCGTCGGCCCCCGGTAGATCGTGATCCGGTCCGGCAGGACACCCGCGTACCACTCGCCGCGGTCGGTGAGCGGCGTCCCCTCGTAGAGCCCGAGCAGCTCGGGATCGTCGGACGGCGGTTCGTCCTCGACGAACACCGCGACGTTGTCCATGAGCCGCGTCAACTCGGGTGGAATCCGGTCGAGCGCCTCGGCCACCAGTTCCTCGAACTCCTCGCGCGTCATCTCCAGCACACGGCCATTGTCGGGTACGGCCCCGCATGTCCACCCGCCGACTTGGGCATACGGGAGCAATGGCCCGACCGCCCGCTGTCGCCATGCGCCGAGCCCTCTACCGGATCCGGGGCGCCCGCACCCTCTCGTCGGCCGTCCTCCGCCGCCACCGCTCCCGCCACCACAGGACCCCGGCCCTGTCGGCGGACCACGCGCCCCACCCGTACATGCGCGCCCTCGGCCTGGTCGCGGTCGTCCTGCTCGGCGCCTGGCTCGGCCTCCTGGTCGTCGGCAGCGTCCGTACGCCCGTCGGGCCGATGGACACCCGGATGACGCTGCGCCCGTCCCTGTCCGGCGGCACGAAGATCAACGTGTCGCCGCTCGGCGCCCTGGAGCTGGACTCGCACACGGCACCGATCCGCCTCGACGTCGACGTGGACCGGCTCGACCCGGTCCGCTCCCGCGCCCTCGTCGACCACCCCGAGCGCATCTCCGGGCTCCAGGACGAGGTGGCCCGCGACGTCGAGCACGGCACCCTCGACCTGGCCGTCCGCTCCTGCGTGGCGGTCGTCTCCGGGGCGACCGCGCTCGGCCTCGCCGTCTACCGGCGCCCGCGCCGCGCCCTGGCCGCCGGCGGTCTCGCCCTGACCCTCCTCGCGGCGTCGGGCGGCACCGCGTACGCCACCTGGAACCCGAACTCGGTCCTGGAACCCCGGTTCTCCGGGCTGCTCTCCTCGGCGCCCTCGGTGGTCGGCAACGCGCGCTCGATCGTCACCGAGTTCGACGTCTACCAGCGGGAACTGGCCCGCCTGGTCACCAACGTCACCAAGCTCTACGACGTGACGTCCACGCTGCCCACGTACCGCCCCGACCCGTCCACGATCCGCGTCCTGCACGTCTCCGACATCCATCTGAACCCGGCCTCGTGGAAGATCATCGGCTCGCTCGTCGAGCAGTACAGGATCTCGGTGATCATCGACACCGGCGACACCATGGACCACGGCTCCGCCGCCGAGAACGCCTTCCTGGACCCGGTCAAGGACCTGGGCGCGCCCTATGTGTGGGTCCGCGGCAACCACGACTCGAGGACGACACAGAAGTACCTGTCGTCCCGCAAGCGGTTCCCGAACGTGCGCGTGCTCGACGACGGCAGGGCCGTCACGGTCGCCGGGCTTCGCATCGCAGGCACCGGCGACCCGCAGTACACGCCCGACCGCTCGACCGAGGCCCTGGGCGACGCGGCCGAGCGGCTGGCAGGCATCCGGCTCGCCTCGGCCGTCCGCGACCAGCGGGCCGCGGGCACCCCGGTCGACATCGCCCTCGCACACGAACCGGCGGCCGCGCGCGAGACGGACGGCACCGTGCCGCTGGCCCTGGCCGGGCACATCCACCGCCAGAGGATGGAGGTGCTCCCGCTCGGCACCCGGCTCCGCACCGAGGGCTCGACCGGCGGCAGCGGCCTGCGCGCGGTCGAGGGCGAGGACCCCGACCCGGTAGAGGCGTCCGTGCTCTACCTGGACAGCGCGACCAAGCGGCTCCAGGCCTGGGACGAGATCAGGCTCGGCGGTCTGGGCCTGACGACGGCCGAGGTCAGCCGCCATCTGCCGAAGGAGAACCAGCCCGGGGCGACCCCGTCCCCGGAGTCGTCCGCGGGCCCGCCGTAAACCGTTTTGGCGATAGCTCCCCGCATCCCATATGCTTCTCACGTCCCCGACGCGCTGCGAAGCGCCCAGGCGGGCCGATAGCCCTCATCGTCTAGCGGCCTAGGACGCCGCCCTTTCAAGGCGGTAGCACGGGTTCGAATCCCGTTGGGGGCACGCAAGATCGTGTGCGAGACTGTCGCACACAAGCTTGGTCCTGTGGAGCAGTTTGGAGTGCTCGCCACCCTGTCAAGGTGGAGGCCGCGGGTTCAAATCCCGTCAGGACCGCTGAAGTTCCTCGTGGACTTCGTGGCTGGGTAGCTCAGTTGGTACGAGCGATCGCCTGAAAAGCGATAGGTCGCCGGTTCGATCCCGGCCCCAGCCACAGGAATTAGGCCCCGTCTCCGGACGGGGCCTAACGCGTTGTACGGGCCCGTCGCGTGGCCGCGTACGTTCACACGGGTGCCGCGTGCAGCGGCTGCGTCCCGCGTCCGCCCGGGTGCTTGTGGCGCCAGAACCAGAACAGGCCGCTCGACACCACCGCCCACCCGGCGAGCACCAGGAACGGGAAGGCGTGCTGGTGGCCCTGGAAGTAGACCGCCGTGTGCTGCGCGTTCACCGACGCCCCCGGCGGCAGCCACTGGCCCAGGCGGCCGATCACGGTGGGCAGCAGCGGCGGCGCCACCGCGCCGCCCGACGCCGGGTTGCCCACCAGGACGAGCAGCCCCCAGGTCGGGATCATCGCCCAGCGGTGGAAGAACGTGTTGAACATCGTGAAGACCATCCCGCAGCTGAACATCGTCAGCGCGAGGATCAGCCAGGACTCGACGAACGGCAGGTCGAGGGCGCCGAGCCCCCAGTCCACGACCGCCGCCACGGCGAACCCGCCGAACAGCGCGTAGGCGATCGTGAACGCGATCCGTTCGGCCGGGTTCAGCCCGCGCGCGTGGACGCTCAGCTGGATCGCCCCGACAAAGCCGATGATCACGGCCGCGAGGGAGATGTAGAAGATCGCGAGCCCGCGCGGATCGCCCTTCTGCAGCGGGTTCAGGTCCTTCACCGCCACCGGGACGCCGGTCTTCTTGCTGACCACCGGCGCCGCCTGCTGGAACACCTGGGCCACGGAGACGCCGGACGCGCTGGAGAGGTCCAGCTCGACGCGGGCCCCCTTGTCGCGCACGTCGAGCACGGCGAAGACCCGCTGCTCGTCGATGGCCCGACGGGCCTGCGCCCGGGTGGCGTAGTGCTTCAGATCGAGCTGCGCGTCGAGCGCCTTCTCCATCGCGCCGACGAAGGCACTGCGCCGCGCCGCGTCCGGCTCCCCGGTCACCGCCGTCGAGATGTCGTGCGGCGTCGGATTGGCCATCGAGTACGTGTACGAGGCCGCGAACAGCGCCGCCGCCGCGGCCAGGATGACGACGAGCACGCACGCCGGCAGGAACGGGGACTTCTTGTACGAGGCCCAGCGCTCGGACCCCGTCGGCGGCCGTCCGTGCTCCCCGTGGGGCGGATGCGGGCGCGGTGGTTCCGGTTCGGACAAGGAAGACATACCAGGAACGCTAAGGCAGGCATAAGGGACCTACACCCTGAAAACCACCGCGCGAGGCAGCGTGTGCCTGGCGACGCGACGGGCGCCGGGTCCGGCCCCGGGCAAAACCGTTCGCCACCAATTTCCCCGAGGTGAGATCCTGGAGGACGTATGTCTACGCAGCCTGCCCCCGCCGCCGCCGACCGGATCGCCGCCGTAGCGCGGCGCCTGTCCGAGCTGTCCCTCCGTGACGCGCACCGCCTGGGCCGCAGGCTCGAAGGCGCGCGCAAGATCCGCAAGCCCGAGGCGCGCGCCGCCGTGATCGCCGAGATCGACGCCGAGGCGGCGAAGGCCGAGGTCCGTACGGCCGTCCGGCGTGAGCGCCGGGCCGCGCTCGACGTCACGTACCCCGAGCAGCTGCCCGTCAGCCAGAAGAAGGACGAGATCGCCGACGCGATCCGCGACCACCAGGTCGTGATCGTCGCCGGCGAGACCGGCTCCGGCAAGACGACGCAGATCCCGAAGATCTGTCTCGACCTCGGCCGGGGCGTGCGCGGCATGATCGGGCACACCCAGCCCCGCCGGATCGCGGCCCGTACGGTCGCCGAGCGCGTCGCCGACGAGCTGCACACGCCGCTGGGCGAGGCGGTCGGCTGGAAGGTCCGCTTCACCGACCAGGTCGACCAGGACGCCACCTTCGTCAAGCTGATGACGGACGGCATCCTGCTGGCCGAGATCCAGACCGACCGCGAGCTGCGCGCGTACGACACGATCATCATCGACGAGGCCCACGAGCGGTCCCTCAACATCGACTTCCTGCTCGGCTATCTGGCCCAGCTGCTGCCGAAGCGCCCGGACCTGAAGGTCGTCATCACCTCGGCGACGATCGACCCGGAGCGGTTCGCACGGCACTTCGGGGACGCGCCGATCGTCGAGGTCAGCGGGCGTACGTACCCGGTCGAGGTGCGCTACAGGCCGCTCCTGGAGGAGGACTCGGACGACTCCGACCGCGACCAGATCACCGCGATCACGGACGCCGTCGAGGAGCTCCAGCGCGAGGGCGCCGACGGCGACATCCTCGTCTTCCTCTCCGGCGAGCGCGAGATCCGTGACACCGCGGACGCCCTGGAGAAGAAGAAGTATCGGTTCACTGAAGTACTGCCGCTGTACGCGCGCCTCTCGCACGCCGAGCAGCATCGCGTCTTCCAGCAGCACACGGGCAGACGCATCGTGCTGGCCACGAACGTCGCCGAGACCTCCCTGACCGTCCCGGGCATCAAGTACGTCATCGACCCGGGCACCGCCCGCATCTCGCGCTACAGCCACCGTACGAAGGTGCAGCGCCTCCCCATCGAGGCGATCAGCCAGGCCAGCGCCAACCAGCGCAAGGGCCGCTGCGGCCGTACCTCCGACGGCATCTGCATCCGCCTCTACTCCGAGGACGACTTCCTCGCGCGCCCCGAGTTCACGGACGCCGAGATCCTGCGCACGAACCTCGCCTCGGTCATCCTCCAGATGACGGCGGCCGGCCTCGGCGACATCGAGAAGTTCCCCTTCATCGACCCGCCGGACCACCGCAACATCCGCGACGGCGTCCAGCTCCTCCAGGAGCTGGGCGCGCTGGACCCGGGCGAGAAGGACGTACGGAAACGGCTGACGCAGCAGGGCCGCAAGCTCGCCCAGCTCCCCGTCGACCCGCGGCTGGCCCGCATGGTCCTCGAGGCCGACAAGAACGGCTGCGTCCGCGAGGTCATGGTCATCGCGGCGGCCCTCTCCATCCAGGACCCGCGCGAGCGCCCCTCCGACAAGCAGCAGCAGGCGGACCAGAACCACGCCCGTTTCAAGGACGAGACCAGCGACTTCCTGGCCTTCCTGAACCTGTGGCGGTACGTGCGCGAGCAGCAGAGGGAGCTGGGCTCCTCCGCCTTCCGCCGGATGTGCAAGCGCGAGTTCCTGAACTTCCTGCGCATCCGTGAGTGGCAGGACATCTACACGCAGCTGCGCACGGTCGCCAAGCAGATGGGCATCCACCTCAACGAGGAGGACGCCCCCGGCGACTCCGTGCACATCTCCCTCCTCTCCGGCCTCCTCTCCCACATCGGGATGAAGGACGTGAAGGAGACCAAGGAGTCCGTCCAGAAGGACCCGAAGCAGCGCGAGCGCGGGGGCGGGCGCAATGAGTACGTCGGCGCCCGCAACGCCAAGTTCGCGATCTTCCCCGGCTCGGCCCTCTTCCGGAAGCCGCCGCGCTTCGTGATGTCGGCGGAGCTGGTGGAGACCTCGCGGCTCTGGGCGCGGGTCAACGCCAGGATCGAGCCCGAGTGGGTCGAGCCCCTTGCCGAGCACCTCCTGAAGCGCACGTACAGCGAGCCGCACTGGGAGAAGGACCAGGCGGCCGTGATGGCGTACGAGAAGGTGACGCTGTACGGCGTTCCGCTCGTCGCCCAGCGGAAGATCAACTACGGGCGGATCGACCCCGAGGTCAGCCGCGAGCTGTTCATCCGCAACGCGCTCGTCGAGGGCGACTGGCGCACCCACCACAAGTTCTTCGCCGCCAACCGCGCGCTGCTCACCGAGGTCGAGGAGCTGGAGCATCGCGCGCGCCGCCGCGACATCGTGGTCGACGACGACACCCTCTACGACTTCTACGACCAGCGGGTGCCCGAGGACGTCGTCTCCGGCGCGCACTTCGACTCCTGGTGGAAGAAGAAGCAGCGCGAGGAGCCGGAGCTGCTCGACTTCGAGCGCTCCATGCTCATCCGCGAGTCCGCGGAGGCCGTCACCAAGGACGACTACCCGGACGTCTGGCGCCAGCGGAATCTGAAGTTCCGGGTGACGTACCAGTTCGAGCCGGGCGCGGACGCGGACGGCGTGACCGTACACATCCCGCTCCAGGTCCTCAACCAGGTCACGGACGAGGGCTTCGACTGGCAGATCCCGGGCCTGCGCGAGGACGTGGTGGTCGAGCTGATCCGCTCGCTGCCGAAGCCGATCCGGCGCAACTACGTGCCCGCGCCCAACTTCGCGAAGGCGTTCCTGGACCGGGCCGTGCCCCTCAAGGAGCCGCTGCCGATGACGCTCGCGCGCGAGTTGCAGCGGATGGTCGGCGTCCCGGTGTCGGCCGACGACTTCGACCTGAGCCGCGTCCCGGACCACCTGAAGATCACCTTCCGGATCGTCGACGAGCGGCGCCGCAAGCTCGCCGAGGACAAGGACCTGGAAGCGCTCAAGCTGAAGCTGCGGCCCAAGGCGCGCCAGGCCATCTCCAAGGCGGCCGCGGCGACGGCCGAGCGCTCGGGCGGCGAGTCCGTCGAGCGCACGGGCCTGACCGACTGGACGCTCGGCACGCTCTCCCGCGTCTTCGAGACGCGAAGGGCCGGCCAGCCGGTCAAGGCGTACCCGGCGCTCGTCGACGACGGGGACACCGTGTCCGTACGTCTCTTCGACACCGAGGCCGAGCAGGCCCAGGCCATGTGGAAGGGCACGCGCCGGCTCATCCTGCGCAACATCCCGGTCAACCCGGGCAAGTTCGCCTCGGACAAGCTGACCAACGCCCAGAAGCTCGCCCTGTCCGCGAACCCGCACGGCACCGTGCAGGCCCTCTTCGACGACTGCGCGATGGCGGCGGCGGACAAGCTGATCGCGGACTTCGGCGGCCCCGCGTGGGACGAGGAGTCGTACCGCAAGCTCTACGAGAAGGTGCGCGCGGAGATCGTCGACACGACTGTGCGGACGGTCGGGCAGGTGCAGCAGGTCCTCGCCGCCTGGCAGGCGTGCGAGCGTCGCCTGAAGGCCACCACCAGCCCGACGCTGCTGCCCAACCGGCAGGACGTGCGCACGCAGCTGACGGCGCTCGTGCACCCCGGCTTCGTGACGGACACCGGCCTTCGCCGGCTGCCCGACCTGATGCGCTATCTCGTCGCGGCCGACCGGCGGCTCCAGCAGATGCCGACGAGCGTCCAGCGGGACACCACCCGCATGGAGAAGGTCCACGAGATGCAGGACGAGTACGCCTGGCTGCTCGAACAACTGCCGCAGGGACGGCCCGTGCCGCAGGAGGTCCTGGACATCCGCTGGATGATCGAGGAGCTGCGGGTCAGCTACTTCGCGCACGCGCTGGGCACGGCCTACCCCGTCTCGGACAAGCGGATCGTGAAGGCGATCGACGCCGCGGCACCGTGATCACCCAGGCACATGGAGTGAGTTCGACCTGCGGGCCTGCACTGCTGTAGAGTCCTGCTCGCAGCGCAACGCGGTAACAGCGCAGCAAAGAGCAAGGTCCTGTGGAGCAGTTTGGAGTGCTCGCCACCCTGTCAAGGTGGAGGCCGCGGGTTCAAATCCCGTCAGGACCGCACAGATCGAGAAGCCCGCACCGTCATGGTGCGGGCTTCTTCGCGTGCGCGCCCCGCACGCGCATCCGCACCCGCGCTCGCACCGCGCCCTTGACTCCGGCACAGGCCCTCGGTACTCCGGAACCAGAAACAGCGCCCGGCACGGCGAGAGGCGGACCCATGGCGGCACCCGTACAGCGTCACGAAGTCAGGGCGCTCCTGCGCGCCCACCTCGCCGCCGCCTCCGGACACCGCCATCTGACCCGGCACTGCCCGATCTGCCACCGGCTGCTCCGTCTCGCCCTGGAGCCCGCCACAGAGGCCCATGACGGGCCCAGGAGCGCCCGGGAGGAGGACGGGGACGAAAGTCCCCGGAAGCAGTGACCAAAGCCGACCCGCGCGCCTCTCAGGAAGTGGCACTCTGAAGGCAGGTTCCGGGACAGATCCCCTTTAGCGCACGGGCGTCACCAGCAACAAGCTCCCCGGGGTGTGACGGGTGTCACCGAACTAGTTTTGGAAACACCGTTTCTTACACCCTCCCTACAACTGCTCAATTTAATATGTGCAATTGCACTGCCCTCACAGCTGACCGCCAGGTACCCACCAGGGACCGATCAAGCCCTCACAAGGGCGCCCACAGATCACCGCCGCAGGACGCCGGCCGCCCCCTCTTGCGCACAAAAAAGATCGCGCTGGACCCGGCGGAGTCCAGCGCGATCGACGACGCGCCCGTGATGCAGTTGAGATGACACTTCAGTGGGCACGGGTTCCGTTGGGGCAGAACCCGCGTCGTGTGGAGCCAGTGGTGGGCGCGGTACGGGTTGGGGGGCCCGGAACGCCCGGTAATGCTGCGTTGTGCGGTGCCTCAGGCCTCGCTGCGCTGCTGGGGGATTCCCGCCAGCAGGGCGCGGACCTCGGCCTCGCGGTAACGGCGGTGCCCGCCGAGCGTGCGGATCGACGTGAGCTTGCCAGCCTTGGCCCAGCGCGTGACGGTCTTCGGGTCCACGCGGAACATCGTGGCGACCTCGGCGGGGGTCAGCAGCGGCTCGGCATCAGGGGTGCGAGCGGTCATGAGCGGCCTCCTCGGGAGAACCGAACCTTCTCGGTTCTTTCCTTTAAATTCTGCACCTTGACCCGCGTTGCCCGAAATGGCGGACACGGGTCGAGTCGGTTATAGGACGAACGGCTTGTCCTCGGCACTACAACTACACCATCCGTCCAGCCTCGTCGGCCAAACCGATGGAATTGCCCTCCCAGGTGTTCATCAGCGACGGAAGCCGATGGACCATGCCATAGCGGACAGTCACGCCACAGTGACGATCAGTCACAGAGCGATCAGGAGTCGTCAGACCCCCCAGCGGCAATGCAATGCTGAGTAATCCGTCCATGGCTGCCTATGGATGGACATAGATGGACGGATGGAGCCCTCCCCGGGCTCCTTGTCCTATTTTGGCACGAGGAGGGGCGATGGGCGCAAGGGTGAAGTTAGTGCAGTCCGTCACGCTTGAGTCAAACGCCCGGATCGGGACGTAGGTCCCGAAGGAGCCCGCGCGCCCCGTCACTTGACGCGCCCTTCGACGCGCCGTCGGCGTCTCAGTTGGCCTGGCGCCGGTCCCGCACCGCGCGCCACCGCTCCACGAGCCGGGCGTACGCCTCGCTCGCTCCGTCCGCGTCGCCGCGGCGGAGTGCTTCGATTCCCTCGGCGACATCGGCAGCCGAGTGATCCTCGTCGAGCAGGTCCGGCGGGAGCACGTACACAAGTCCGCCGTAGTCGAGTTCGACGTACGAGCGCGGGTGGAACTCCTCCAGCCAGCGCCCCACGTCCAACAGGCCGTCGATCAACGGCCCCTCGTCGACCGCGTCCCGCAGCGCCTTGAGCGCGCGCGCGACCCTGCGCCGGGCCTGCACCATCGGGGTGCGGTAGCGCAGCGCGGGCCCGCCCTCCCCCTGCTCGTCGGGCTTCGCCTCGTAGACGCGCTCCTCGTCGGAGACGAGCACGAACCAGTTGATCGGCACCTGCCAGGTCTCCGTGCGGATCCACGGCCGGGCGTCCGGATTGCGCTCCAGCCAGCGCTCGTAGTCGCCGGCCGCCTGCCGGCGCACCACCGGCGGGAGCACCGCGTCCAGGAGCGGGGCCGGCAACTGACCCGGCAGCTCCTCCAGCGCCTGCCAGCCGCGCAGCCGGGTGCGCCACGGGCACACGCACAGGACGCCCTCGATCTCGGTCACGAACGCGTCGTCGCTCTCGTGCACCGGCACCGGGACCGGTGGCGTGGGCAGCAAGTCGGCCAGAGAACGGCGGAGTTCGTCCTGGTAGGAGGGGTGGCGCTCGCGCTTCGCGTACCGCTCCCAGTGGTCCCGCTCAGGCTGCGGGAACGCCGCGAGGGGCTCGTACACACGCAAGTACGCCGCATACGGAACGGTCACCGGCGACACCTCGGGCACGGCTGCTCCTCCCCCGCCCATCGGTTGGAAAACACTGCAAATCGTCCCACGACGGGCTCCCGTGGGACGCGGCGGGATTCGACCGTACTTCCGCCGCCGCCCCACGCGAGAGAGTGATCCTCGGCACTGCGGCCGTGGCGGGCCCCCACACGTTCTAACCTCTTGCCCACGAACGGTGGAAAGCCCGCCACCCGCACGGGATTCCGCCCAACCGCCGCTATGTACTTGGGAGTCACCACAGTGACCGATGTGACCGGCGACCCTGTCACCACCTCCGGCTCCACCGCCGCCCCGGACGTCCTGACCACCCTCTTCCACTCGGACCAGGGCGGGCACGAGCAGGTCGTGCTCTGCCAGGACCGCGCGAGCGGCCTCAAGGCCGTCATCGCCCTCCACAACACCGCCCTCGGCCCGGCCCTCGGCGGCACCCGCTTCTACCCGTACGCCACCGAGGCCGAGGCCGTCGCCGACGCGCTGAACCTGGCCCGCGGCATGTCGTACAAGAACGCCATGGCCGGGCTCGACCACGGCGGCGGCAAGGCCGTCATCATCGGCGACCCCGCCGTGATCAAGAGCGAGGCGCTGCTCCTCGCCTACGGCCGCTTCGTCGCCTCGCTCGGCGGCCGCTACGTGACGGCCTGCGACGTGGGTACGTACGTGGCCGACATGGACGTGGTGGCGCGCGAGTGCCGCTGGACCACCGGGCGCTCCCCCGAGAACGGCGGAGCGGGCGACTCCTCCGTGCTCACCGCCTTCGGTGTCTTCCAGGGCATGCGCGCCAGCGCCCAGTACCTGTGGGGCGACCCGACGCTGCGCGGCCGCAAGGTCGGCGTCGCGGGCGTCGGCAAGGTCGGCTACCACCTCGTCGGGCACCTCCTCGCGGACGGGGCCGAGGTCGTGGTGACGGACGTGCGCGCCGAGTCCGTGCGCCGGATCACCGACCAGTACCCGTCCGTCTCGGTCGTCGCGGACACCGACGAGCTGATCCGGGTGGAGGGCCTCGACATCTACGCGCCCTGCGCGCTCGGCGGCGCCCTGAACGACGACTCCGTGCCGGTGCTCACCGCGAAGGTGGTGTGCGGCGCGGCCAACAACCAGCTCGCGCACCCGGGCGTCGAGAAGGACCTCGCCGAACGCGGGATCCTCTACGCCCCGGACTACGTGGTGAACGCGGGCGGCGTCATCCAGGTCGCCGACGAGCTGCACGGTTTCGACTTCGACCGGTGCAAGGCCAAGGCCGCGAAGATCTTCGACACCACGCTTTCCATCTTCGCTCGCGCAAAGGCTGACGGTATTCCGCCGGCCGCCGCGGCCGACCGGATCGCCGAGCAGCGGATGGCGGAGGCGCGCTCGTCCCGCTGATCACGGCGCGGACATGACCAGTGTCACGCTCTTCGGCGGGTCGCAGGTCCAGAAGAGGTTAAAATCGCAGCTGACCAGCGAGGACAGGGCTCCTTGCTGGTCCTGTGGGCAGGCGCGTCCTGCGGGCGACGTACCGTATGGGCGTGGGCTCAGGTACCGTGGAAGCCCTACGGACCGGTCTCCTCGCGGGGAGCCCGTTCTAGATCATGAACGCGTGTCAAGACTCTGGGGCCGTCGAGCCCCGTATCCGAGGGGGTCGAGCCATGGGGCGCGGCCGGGCAAAGGCCAAGCAGACGAAGGTCGCCCGCCAGCTGAAGTACAGCAGCGGCGGGACTGACCTGTCGCGTCTGGCCAATGAGCTGGGCGCATCGACGTCGAACCCAGTATCGAATCAGCCGCCGAACGGCGAGCCTTTCGATGACGACGACGAGGAAGACGACCCGTACGCCCGCTATGCGGATCTGTACAACGAGGGCGAGGACGAGGACTCCGACGAGTCCGGTCCGTCGTCTCAGCGCCGCGGCGCTTGACCTCGTGACAGCTGCCGGCACGTAACCGATCTCAGCTGAAGCTGTTCTCAGCCGACTGATTTCTGCTTACTGCTGCACTCACACCCGGTCCGGAGTGGTCCACCACGCCGGACCGGGTTTTGTGCTGTCCGAAGCACGGCCGTCGCCGTAGCCGCTGCCCGCCTCGCGACGGGCGGCGACCGCTTCTACTTGGCGTAGTCGCCGGTCAGCTCGGCGCCCGTGGTGTGCGCGCCGCGGTCGGTGATCTCGCCGGCCACCCAGGACTCCACGCCGCGGTCCGCGAGCGTGGTGAGCGCGACCTCGACCGACTCCTGCGGCACGATCGCCATCATGCCCACGCCCATGTTGAGCGTCTTCTCCAGCTCCAGGCGCTCCACCTGACCGGCCTTGCCGACGAGGTCGAAGATCGCGCCCGGCGCCCACGTGGAGCGGTCCACGGTGGCGTGCAGGCCGTCCGGGATCACCCGGGCGAGGTTGGCCGCCAGGCCGCCGCCGGTGATGTGGCTGTAGGCGTGGACCTCGGTGGTGCTGGTGAGGGAGAGGCAGTCCAGGGAGTAGATCTTCGTCGGCTCCAGGAGCTCCTCGCCGAGCGTCCGGCCCAGCTCGTCGACCTGCTGCTCCAGGGCCATCCCGGCGCGCTCCAGGAGGACGTGGCGGACCAGTGAGTACCCGTTCGAGTGAAGGCCGGACGACTCCATGGCGATGACCGCGTCACCCTCACGGATGCGGTCGGGGCCGAGCAGGTTCTCGTACTCCACGACGCCCGTGCCGGCGCCCGCGACGTCGAAGTCGTCCGGGCCGAGCAGCCCGGGGTGTTCCGCCGTCTCACCGCCGACCAGGGCGCAGCCCGCGAGGACGCAGCCCTCGGCGATGCCCTTCACGATGGCCGCGACCCGCTCGGGGTGGACCTTGCCGACACAGATGTAGTCGGTCATGAACAGCGGCTCGGCACCGCACACCACGATGTCGTCCATGACCATCGCGACGAGGTCGTGGCCGATCGTGTCGTACACGCCGAGGCGGCGGGCGATGTCGACCTTCGTGCCGACGCCGTCCGTGGCGGAGGCCAGAAGCGGACGCTCGTACTTCTTGAGGGCGGAGGCGTCGAAGAGGCCGGCGAAGCCGCCGAGGCCGCCCAGGACCTCGGGGCGCCGCGTCTTCTTCACCCACTCCTTCATCAGCTCGACGGCGCGGTCGCCCGCCTCGATGTCCACGCCCGCGGAGGCGTAGCTGGCACCGGAAGACTCAGAAGACATGGGTGAGAGAGCTTTCGTGTCGAGGCGGTCGAGCTGTCGCGCTGACGGGCTGACGGGCTGACGAGAGGTGCGGGGGTGTGTCGCGGAGATGGCTACGGACGACGGATCGCGTCGTTCGCCGCCGTGGCCGCCGGGCCCGCCGCCAGCTCCGTCTCCAGAAGCTGCTTACCGAGCAGCTCGGGGTCGGGCAGGTCCATCGGGTACTCGCCGTCGAAGCAGGCGCGGCAGAGGTTCGGCTTGGCGATGGTGGTCGCCTCGATCATGCCGTCGATGGAGATGTACGAGAGCGAGTCGGCGCCGAGCGAGGTGCCGATCTCCTCGACCGACATGCCGTTGGCGATCAGCTCGGCGCGGGTCGCGAAGTCGATGCCGAAGAAGCACGGCCACTTCACGGGCGGGGACGAGATCCGGATGTGGACCTCGGCCGCGCCGGCCTCGCGGAGCATGCGGACCAGGGCGCGCTGCGTGTTGCCGCGGACGATCGAGTCGTCGACGACCACGAGCTTCTTGCCCTTGATGACTTCCTTGAGGGGGTTCAGCTTCAGCCGGATGCCGAGCTGGCGGATCGTCTGGCTGGGCTGGATGAAGGTGCGGCCCACATAGGCGTTCTTCACCAGACCCGCACCGAACGGAATCCCGCTGGCCTCGGCGTAGCCGATCGCGGCCGGCGTGCCGGACTCCGGGGTCGCTATGACGAGGTCGGCCTCGACCGGCGCTTCCTTCGCCAGGCGGCGGCCCATCTCCACGCGGGAGAGGTACACGTTCCGGCCGGCGATGTCGGTGTCGGGACGGGCCAGATAGACGTACTCGAAGACGCAGCCCTTGGGCTTTGCTTCGGCGAAGCGGGATGTTCGCAGCCCGTTCTCGTCGATTGCCACGAACTCGCCCGGCTCGATCTCGCGGACGAACGAGGCGCCGCAGATGTCGAGCGCGGCGGACTCCGAGGCGACGACCCAGCCGCGCTCCAGGCGGCCGAGGACCAGCGGGCGGATGCCCTGCGGGTCGCGGGCCGCGTACAGGGTGTTCTCGTTCATGAAGACGAGCGAGAACGCGCCCTGGACCTGGGGCAGCACCTTGGGCGCCGCCTCTTCTATGGTCAGCGGCTTGCCGTCCTCGTTGACCTGGCCTGCGAGCAGGGCGGTGACGAGATCGGTGTCGTTGGTGGCGGCGACCTGCGTCGCACGCCCGTTCTCTTTGGGGAGGGCGGCGACCATCTCGGCGAGCTGCGCCGTGTTGACCAGGTTGCCGTTGTGGCCGAGCGCGATCGAACCGTGCGCGGTGGCGCGGAACGTCGGCTGGGCGTTCTCCCACACGGAGGCCCCGGTGGTCGAGTAGCGGGCGTGACCGACCGCGATATGACCCTGGAGGGAGCCAAGGGAAGTCTCGTCGAAGACCTGGGACACGAGGCCCATGTCCTTGAAGACGAGGATCTGGGAGCCGTTGCTGACCGCGATTCCCGCGGATTCCTGGCCCCGATGCTGGAGGGCGTAGAGCCCGAAGTACGTGAGCTTTGCGACCTCTTCGCCCGGAGCCCAGACACCGAAGACGCCACAAGCGTCCTGGGGGCCTTTCTCGCCGGGGAGCAGATCGTGATTGAGTCGACCGTCACCACGTGGCACGTTTTCGAGTGTAGGCGAGATCGACCACTGGTCCGAATTGGGGATAGGTGGTTCCTACGTTCCGGAGGGGCTCGCGTGGTTGGTGGAACCCACTGGACGCGCGTAGCGCGGGGTAGGCCAGAGGGGCGCTCGGGCCTGTGATTCCAGGGCTGGAGCGCTGTTCACCGGGGTAAACAGTGGCTCGGCCGGGTCCGGGGACGGGCGCGCGGCCGAATGTGACGGGTCGCACTCCGGGCGTCCGTACTGCGGACCGTCGTTGACAGGTGTGGGTCACGCTCGGCATGGTCCTGGATCATGCAGCCCCTCCTCCGTGACCGCACGGTCACTCTCGTGGAGCGCCGGCACGTCGACCTCGTCCGTGTCGCCAGCGCGATCTGTCGCCGCTGCGTCTGAGCGGTCTCACCGCCTGATCTGTTCACCGCCTGATCTGTACGGACTGTTCCGTATCGCCTGACCTGTCACGGGTTCCGCTCCTTTGCGCCGGAGGAGCGTGACCTCCCGTTTCCGCGCCTTTCTCCCCCTCCTGTCTCTCGGAGTCCCTTCATGCCTTCGCATGCCTCGAAGCTGTCCCGGCGCGCCTTCGGCGGGGTGGTCGGCGCCTCGGCGACCGCCGCCGCGCTCGGCACGACGACCACGCCCGCCGAAGCCGCCACTGGCACCGGTATCAGTACCGGTACGGGTACGGGTACGGGTACGGGTAGTGGTGCTGCTACCGGCCCTGTGGAACGCCCGTTCCGCGCCGCTGCCGGGCGGTCCGCCAAGCGGCCCAACATCCTGTTCATCCTGGGTGACGACCTGGGCTGGGCCGATCTGTCCTCGTACGGCGCTCCGCACATCAAGACCCCGAATCTGGACAAGCTGGCGCGGCAGGGCGTCCGGTTCACCGACGCGTACAGCGGCTCCGCGACCTGCTCGCCGACCCGGTTCAGCCTCTACACGGGCCGCTATCCGGGCCGCACGAAGGGAGGGCTCGCCGAGCCGATCGCCGACCGGTCCGTCGGCCTCGACCCGAACCACCCCACGCTCGCCTCGCTGCTGCGCGGCGCCGGGTACGCGACCGCGCTGATCGGCAAGTGGCACTGCGGCTACCTGCCGGACTACTCGCCGACCAAGTCCGGCTGGGACGAGTTCTTCGGGAACTTCGGCGGGGCCCTGGAGTACTACTCGAAGCTCGGGCTCGGCGGCGAGTACGACCTGTACGAGGGCGACGTACGGGAGGGCGACGCCGAGTACAAGGACCTGCGGTACTACACGCGGATCCTGACGGAGCGGGCGAGCGAGTACGTGCGCCGGGACCACCGGGGCAAGCCGTGGCTGCTCAACCTGAACTTCACCACCCCGCACTGGCCCTGGATAGCCGACGGGGACGAGGAGGAGAGCGCCGAGGTCGTCCGGCGGATCAGGGCCGGGGACGGCCGGGCGCTCTTCCACAACGACGGCGGCTCCGTCGAGAAGTACACACAGATGGTGCAGGACCTGGACCGGTCGGTCGGGCAGGTCCTGAAGGCGCTCAAGGAGTCCGGGCAGGAGAAGGACACCCTCGTCTTCTTCGCCTCGGACAACGGCGGCGAGCGCTTCTCCTACAACTGGCCGCTCTCCGGCAACAAGTCGTCCCTCCAGGAGGGCGGCATCCGCGTGCCGACGATCGTGCGCTGGCCCGCGCGGCTCGACGGTGGGCAGGTCAGCCACGAGCCGGTCTTCACACCCGACTGGACGGCGACGCTCCTGGAGATCGGCGGGGCCCGGCCCGACCGCGCCCACCCGCTCGACGGGACCAGCCTCGCCGGATATCTGCTGCGCGGCGAGCGGCTGCCCGAGCGCGATCTGTTCTGGCGGGTGCGCGGGGAGCGGGCCGTGCGGCGCGGGAACTGGAAGTACTACCGCGGCAAGGGCGGCACGGACCAGCTGTTCGATCTCTCCGCCGACCGGCGCGAACAGGCCGACCGGGCCGCGGACGAGCCCAGGATCCTGGCCGAGCTGAAGGCGGTGTGGGAGAAGACGGACAAGCAGCTTCTTCCGTACCCGGCCTGACCCGCTCGTTCTCGCACCCTCACGCCTTCTGCTTCCGCGCGGTGAGGCCGACGCCCGTGCCGTCGGGCGCGGTCAGGGTGAGGGTGTCGCCCTTGATCTCGTACGCCACGGTCGCGTCGCCGCCGAGGACCTTCTTCATCGCCCTCTCCACCCCGGCGGCGTCGCCGACGCAGCCCATCTTGGTGCTGACCAGGGCGGAGAAGGCGATGTGGCCGTCCCTGACGGTGGCCTTGGCGCGGCCGCTGTTGCAGCCGAGGCGAGCGTCGACGTGGCCGTCCTCGCCGAAGACGAGCCGGGCCCGGTCCCGCGCCGCCTTCGGCAGGGACTCGGCCACGTCATCGTGGTGCAGGGTCTCGACGGTCCAGCGGGTGCCGGTGAGCGTGGCGCCGTCCGGCTCGGGTTCGTCGGCCAGGGTGACGGTGTCCCCGTTGGCGCGGGTGAGGGTGAGCCGGTCGTCGCCGTCGGCCCGCACGGTGTTCTTGTCGGCGAGTGCGCGGGCGAGGCTCTTCTCGAACGCGCTCTCCTTCTTGTCGGCGCAGGCCATGAGAGTGGTGCGCACCTTGCCCAGGTCGACGCTGTCGCCGTCGACCTCGGCCTGCGCGTCGAAGTCGTTGCAGCCGTAGTTGCCGCGCACACGCTTGTCCGAGACGAACTGCAGGTGTGCGCTGTCCGGTGCCTTGGTCGTCGTCCCGTTCACCGTCATGCTCCGCACGTGCCAGGTGACACCGGTGACCGGGGCGCCACCGACCTCCACCGTGCCGGGTGCCTTCGCGTTGGACGCGTTCTCGTCGGACGCCTTCTCGTTCCCGCAGGCCGCGACGGTGGTGAGCGCGACCAGGGGGAGAGCGGCGGTGAACAGGGCGCGGGTACTGCGTTGCGTGAACATGCCGATGTGACGGGACGACCCCCGTGTTCGGTTCCGTCCCCGCACCCACATCCGGCAGGACCGTTCAGGCCATGATCGGCAACACGGCCGTCAGATCGGCCCGTTCACCGCTGGCGCTGACGAGCGCGTCGTCGATCGCCACCGTCCATCGCGTACGCCCCGTGGCCAGGCGGACCCAGGTGAGCGGGTCCGTCTCGACGACGTTCGGCGGGGTGCCGCGCGTGTGCCGGGGCCCCTCGACGCACTGGACGACGGCGAACGGCGGGATCCGCACCTCCGTCGAAGCGCCCGGCGCCTTCACGGCGAGCGCGTCGGCGAGCAGCCGCGTGCAGGCGGCCAGTGCCTGCCGGTCGACGGGGACGTCGAGCCCCGGCACCGCGTCGTTCAGGTCGTCGGTGTGCACGACGAGCTCGACGGTACGGGTGACCAGGTAGTCGGCGAACGTCATGGCGCCGGCCCCCACCGCGAGCACCCGGCTGTCGGCGGTGTCGTCCAGGTTCACCGCGAAACGCTCCTCGGTACGGGCCAGCAGCACCGGGATGTCGGGGTTCTCGGCGGCGATGGCCCGGCTGCGGTCGGCGATGCCTCCGGCGTTCGCCGCGGTGACGAACGGCCAGTCGAGTGCGGCGACCTCGGCCTTGCCCGGCTCCGGCTGATCGAGGGCCCGGTCGACCGCGCCGAGCGCCATCGACAGGTGCGCGAGCAGCTCCCGCACGGTCCAGTCCCCGAGCCGCGTCGGCCCCGCGAGCTGCTCCGACGTGAGGGTCCCGGCCGCCTTCCGTACGTTCCCGAACTGGGCCAGCACAGCATTGCGGATCTTGGCGGGAGCGTAGGTACGGGTGCGCTTCCTGCCCGGGGCGCCCGCGCCCCTCCCGGTCGGCGAAGGAGTCATGTCGGCGACCCTACGCCCGCCCGCCGACACTGCTCGGGCCCGTTCTGTCGCGCTCCGCCTCGTCCGGGTCGCGCTCCGCGCCGCCTGCGTCCCGCTCCGCGCCTCCTGCGTTCCCTGATCCCGCGCCGTCGGTCGCCGCGGGATCAGGGAACGCCGGGGACGCCGTGAACATCTCGCCGTTCCCCGGCACCCCGACCCCGCCGATTCCGCCGATCCCGCTCCACCGGAACGGGATGCCCGCCGCCGAGTCCAGGTCGGGCCCGTCCATCAGCTGGAAGTGGACGTGCGGCTCCGTCGAGTTGCCCGAGTTGCCGCACCGGGCCAGGACCTGACCGGCCCGGACCCAATCGCCGGGGCGCACGGTGAGGGAGCCGCGACGCAGATGCGCGTACATCGCGTGGACCCCGTCGCCCAGGTCGAGCACCACGTGGTTGCCGACGATCCAGCCCGCGCCGAAGGCCTCCCGGAGCACGCTCTCCACCAACATCAGGTAGGCGTACCCCGGCCAGGAATTGCGGCTGAGATGGTCGCGGCGCCAATCGGAGGCGTGGACGACCGTGGCATCGGCGACGGCGTGCAGCGGTGCGCCGAACGCGGGGAAGGACCGGGGCCGCCGGGCTATGGGCCACACAGCCGCGAATCCGGGCCGGGCGCCCTGTCCCTCGGCTCCTGCCACCTCCGCCTCCCCCTCCGCCTCTGTCTCCCCCTCCGCCACGATGTCGATCGCGTACGTCTGCCCATACGCGTGCGTGCCGTGGCTCGGCACCTTGTCGGCCGGGCTGTTCACCGCGGACCAGCGCCCACGCACCAGCGCGGCCACCTCGACCGGCTCCCGGGCGGGGTCCGTGGGCTTCGGCCCGGACCGGCCGAGGGCCAAGGCCAGCGCGAAGGAGAGTCCTCCCGGCAGGAACGCCCAGCCCCACGGCAGCGGCCAGCCGTCGATGAGCTCTCCGACGATCATGGCCAGGAACACCAGCTGCAGCAGGCGATAGGTCACCATCGCCGCTTTGCGCTTACCCACCGTCATGGTTCCCCCAGTTCGTACCGCTCGTCTTCCTCTGTCTCCTCAGGCCGGTCGCGCCGCGGTCAGTGCCACCAGGAGTGGCACGACCCGGCCTGCCGGGACCTCATAGCGCCCCCGTCCCGCTGAGCGCAGCCACCCGGCAGCGGTCAGTTGCCGCAGGTGGTGGTAGATCTGGCCGCTGGTCCCCACGTCGTCCAGCTCGGCCAGCTCCGTGGCCGAGGTGCGGCCGCCCAGGACCTCGCGGAGCAGTCTGAGCCGCAGGGCGTGGCCCAGCGCCGCGAACGCCTCGGCCACGTCCGTCCAGTCGGACGCGAGCAGCTCGTCGGTGACAGCCCCGTACTGCCACTCGTATCTCCGGCCCTCCTCCGGGCCCGGCAGGCGCACCGCCCCGGTGAACAGCACGCCTCCGCTCGCGACGTCGGCGAGCTGCTCCTTCAGCCCTTCGAGCGCCCAGAACGTGCCCGGGGCGACCGTCGGCGCTTCGGCGCCGCTCCCGTGCCCGCTCTCCAAGGCGTCGAGCCGCCGCTCCAGCTCGGCGACGCGCCGCTCAAGATTCGTCATGCATCGAGATTACGTAATTACGTAGAACCGAGCAATCCCTCGTTCGAGCGAACCCGAGAACACGACGAAGTCCCCTGCCCGACCCGGGCAGGGGACTTCAATGCTCAAGACGCCCAAGAGGCCCAAGAGGCTCGAGACCTGAGACGCCTGAGACGCCTGAGAAACGCTTACGCCAGCAGCGCCGGGATCGTCCCCTCGTGCGCCTCGCGCAGCTCCGACAGCGGCAGAGCGAACTCGCCCTGCACGTCCACCGTCGCCTCGGCGCCCGAACCGTCCACGACTCCGATGCGCGTGACGGGCAGACCCCGCGCCCCGCACATGTCGGTGAACCGCAGCTCCTCGCTCCTCGGGACGGCGACGACCGCGCGGCCCGCCGACTCGGAGAAGAGGAACGTGAACGCGTCCAGCCCGTCCGGGACGACCAGGCGCGCGCCCTTGTCGCCGAGGAGCGCCGACTCGATGACGGCCTGGACCAGACCGCCGTCGGAGAGGTCGTGCGCCGCGTCGATCATGCCGTCGCGGGAGGCCGAGATGAGGATGTCGCCGAGCAGCCGCTCGCGCTCCAGGTCGACCTGCGGCGGAAGCCCGCCGAGGTGGTCGTGGACCACCTGCGACCAGGCCGAACCGCCGAACTCCTCGCGGGTGTCGCCGAGAAGGTAGAGCAGCTGGCCCTCCTCCCGGAAGGCGACCGGGGTGCGGCGGGCCACGTCGTCGATGACGCCCAGGACCGCGACGACCGGCGTCGGGTGGATGGCCGCCTCGCCCGTCTGGTTGTAGAGCGACACGTTGCCGCCGGTCACCGGGGTGCCGAGCTGCAGGCAGCCGTCGGCGAGACCGCGGACGGCCTCCGAGAACTGCCACATGACGGCCGGGTCCTCGGGCGAGCCGAAGTTCAGGCAGTCGGAGACCGCGAGGGGCTTGGCGCCCGTCGTCGCGACGTTGCGGTACGCCTCCGCGAGGGCGAGCTGCGCGCCCGTGTACGGGTCGAGCTTCGCGTACCGGCCGTTGCCGTCCGTCGCGATGGCGACGCCGAGGCCGGTCTCCTCGTCGATGCGGATCATGCCCGAGTCCTCGGGCTGCGCGAGGACGGTGTTGCCCTGCACGAAGTGGTCGTACTGCGAGGTGATCCACTTCTTGGACGCCTGGTTCGGCGAGGAGACGAGCGCGAGGACCTGCGCCTTCAGCTCATCGCTCGAGGAAGGGCGCGGCAGCTTGTTCGCGTCGTCGGCCTGGAGCGCGTCCTGCCACTCGGGGCGCGCGTAGGGGCGCTCATAGACCGGGCCGTCATGGGCGACCGTGCGCGGGTCGACGTCGACGATCTTCTCGCCGTGCCAGAAGATCTCCAGGCGGTCGCCGTCGGTCACCTCACCGATGACGGTGGCGATGACGTCCCACTTCTCGCAGATCTCCAGGAAGCGGTCGACCTTCTCCGGCTCCACGACGGCGCACATGCGTTCCTGCGACTCGCTCATGAGGATCTCCTCGGGCGAGAGCGTGGAGTCGCGCAGCGGTACGTCGTCCAGCTCGACGCGCATACCGCCCGAGCCGTTGGACGCCAGCTCGCTCGTGGCGCAGGAGATACCTGCCGCGCCGAGGTCCTGGATGCCGACGACGAGCTTCTCGGCGAACGCCTCCAGGGTGCACTCGATGAGCAGCTTCTCCTGGAACGGGTCACCGACCTGCACGGCGGGGCGCTTCGACGGCTTGGCGTCGTCGAAGGTCTCGGAGGCCAGGATGGAGGCGCCGCCGATGCCGTCGCCGCCCGTCCGGGCCCCGTACATGATGACCTTGTTACCCGCGCCTGACGCCTTGGCGAGGTGGATGTCCTCGTGCCTCATGACACCGATGGCACCGGCGTTGACCAGCGGGTTCCCCTGGTAGCAGGCGTCGAAGACGACCTCGCCGCCGATGTTCGGCAGGCCCAGGCAGTTGCCGTAGCCGCCGATGCCGGCGACGACGCCGGGCAGCACGCGCTTGGTGTCGGGGTGGTCGGCGGCGCCGAAGCGCAGCGGGTCGACCACGGCGACCGGCCGCGCACCCATCGCGATGATGTCGCGCACGATGCCGCCCACGCCCGTGGCCGCGCCCTGGTAGGGCTCGACGTAGGAGGGGTGGTTGTGGGACTCCACCTTGAAGGTGACGGCGTAGCCCTGGCCGACGTCGACCACACCGGCGTTCTCACCGATGCCGACGAGCATGGCGTCCGACTGCGGCGCCTTCTCGCCGAACTGGCGCAGGTGGACCTTGGAGGACTTGTACGAGCAGTGCTCGGACCACATGACCGAGTACATGGCGAGCTCGGCGCCGGTCGGGCGACGGCCAAGAATCTCGACCACGCGCGCGTACTCCTCCTTCTTGAGGCCGAGTTCGGCCCAGGGGAGCTCGACGTCGGGGGTCTTGCTCGCGTTCTCTACGGTGTCGAGGCTCATGAGGCGGCGACCAGCTTCTTGAGGATCGAGGTGAAGAAGGGGAGGCCGTCGGTGCGGCCGGAGCCGACGAGGGGCTCCACGGCGTGCTCCGGGTGCGGCATCAGACCGACGACGTTGCCCGCCTCGTTCGTGATGCCGGCGATGTCGCGCAGCGAGCCGTTCGGGTTGACGTCGAGGTAGCGGAAGACGACGCGGCCCTCCGCCTCCAGCATGTCGAGCGTGCGCTCGTCGGCGACGTACCGCCCGTCCATGTTCTTCAGCGGGATGTGGATCTCCTGGCCGGCCTCGTAGTCGGCGGTCCAGGCGGTGTCCGCACTCTCCACGCGCAGCTTCTGGTCGCGGCAGATGAAGTGCAGGTGGTCGTTGCCGAGCATGCCGCCGGGGAGCAGGTGGGCCTCGGTGAGGACCTGGAACCCGTTGCAGATGCCGAGGACGGGCAGGCCCGCCTTCGCCTGGTCGATCAGCGTCTCCATGACCGGCGAGAAACGCGAGATGGCGCCCGCGCGCAGGTAATCGCCGTAACTGAATCCGCCGGGCAGGACGACCGCGTCGACCTGCTTCAGATCCTTGTCCTTGTGCCACAGGGCAACCGGCTCGGCACCGGCAAGGCGGATCGCGCGCTGGGTGTCCCGGTCGTCGAGGGAACCCGGAAAGGTGACGACGCCAATACGAGCGGTCACTTTTCGGCCCCCGCCGCGGAGGAAACGGGCTCTTCCGCGCCCGCGGCGTCTTCCACCTTCACGATGAAGTTCTCGATCACCGTGTTGGCGAGGAAGCTTTCCGCGAGCTCGTGGATACGGGCGAGGGCGGCGTCATCCACCGGCCCGTCCACTTCGAGCTCGAATCGCTTTCCCTGGCGAACGTCGGAGATGCCGTCGAAACCGAGGCGCGGCAGCGCGCGCTGCACCGCCTGGCCCTGGGGGTCGAGGATCTCCGGCTTGAGCATGACGTCGACTACGACGCGTGCCACTGGCACTCCCGGTGTGTGGTGCTGAGCAGGTCCGTTCAGCGTACCTGCCCAAATCTTCTACTCGCGTAGACGGTAGGAAGCTACGAGAGCCGCGTCACGTTACGGCAACAAGTGGAGATCCGCACGGAAAATCGCGGGAAAGACTCCGGATAACTCGCGCCGCGGACACGCGCAGGTTATTAACTGGTCTTCCCAGCACAATGCCGGGCAGGGTAAAAAGGAAATGGCGCATACAGGCAGCCTGCCTGCACTCGGGCGCGCGTTTAGCCCGAGCATTGCTCATACAGAGCTGGACAGTCGACATCACCGCACGTCAAAGCGGGGGTGCCGGACGAAGGGACCGATATTCGTGGCGCAGCGTGTCGTGGTCACTCTCTTTGACGACATCGACGGCGGGGAAGCGGCGGAAACGGTCGTCTTCGGTCTCGACGGCAGGTCGTACGAGATCGACCTCAATCAAGCCAATGCCGAGAAACTCCGCTCGGCCCTGGCCCCGTACCTGGAGGCGGGCCGCAAGCGCTCCAGCCGGACCGGCAAGGCGTTCACCCACACCGATCTGAGCCCGGACCCGGCCGCCGTGCGCGCCTGGGCCCGCTCCAACCGGTTCGAGGTGCCGCCGCGCGGCCGGATCCCGAAGCGGGTCTACGAGGCGTTCGCCGAGGCCAACTGAGGGGCGCCGGCCGACGGCTGTGCCCCGTCAGGAGCCCCTCGGCACAACCGACTTGCGCTGCACCCCCGGCGGTCGGCTAAAGTCTGGAGCACGCCGAGGGGCAAGGCCGACAAAGCCGCAGCCCACGAGGTTGTGCGGGTGTAGTTCAGTAGTAGAACATCCCCCTTCCAGGGGGAAGGCGCAGTGTGCAATTCCTGTCACCCGCTCCGCATCGCGTACCAGGCACTCCTGCGAGTGCGGTAGGCTGATGCTCGCGCCGGTCAGTGAGAGCTGGTCGGAGGCAATGCGAACGTAGCTCAGTTGGTAGAGCGCAACCTTGCCAAGGTTGAGGTCGCCGGTTCGAACCCGGTCGTTCGCTCCAGAAAGGAAAGGCCCCGGATCCACAGGATCCGGGGCCTTTCGCATGCGTGCGTGAGGCACCTGACATTTGTCATGCGGGCCGATGACAGCGCGCACTGCTTTCCGCCCCCGGCCGCCGCGAGGCTGGACACATGACCAGCAACGAGCGCGTGATCGATGTCACTGATCTGCGCCGCGTGTACGGGGGCGGCAAACAGGGCTCCTACGAGGCGGTGCGCGGAATCAGCTTCTCCGTGGGCCGCGGCGAACTCTTCGCCCTTCTCGGCACCAACGGCGCGGGCAAGACCTCCACCGTCGAACTCCTCGAAGGACTCGCGGCCCCTGCCGGCGGCCAGGTGCGGGTGCTCGGCCACGACCCGCGCGCAGAGCGCGACCGCCTACGGCCGCGGATCGGCGTCATGCTCCAGGAGGGCGGGTTCCCCGCCGAGCTGACCGTCGCCGAGACCGTACGGATGTGGGCCGGCTGCACCAGCGGGGCGCGGCCCGTCGGGGAAGCCCTGGAGATGGTGGGGCTCACCGGCCGCGGGAAGGTCCGGGTCAAGCAGCTGTCCGGCGGCGAGAAGCGACGGCTCGACCTCGCGCTCGCGCTGATCGGCCGGCCCGAGGTGCTCTTCCTCGACGAGCCGACGACCGGGCTCGACGCCGAGGGGCGCCGCGAGACCTGGGAACTGGTGCGCCGCCTGCGCACCGACGGCACGACCGTGCTGCTCACCACCCACTACCTCGAAGAGGCGGAGTCGCTCGCCGACCGGCTGGCCATCCTGCACGAGGGGCGGATCGCC
This sequence comes from Streptomyces sp. NPDC016845, assembly GCF_044332585.1. NCBI lineage: Bacteria > Bacillati > Actinomycetota > Actinomycetes > Kitasatosporales > Streptomycetaceae > Streptomyces > Streptomyces sp. NPDC016845. The sequence goes on from NZ_JBIRPI010000022.1 coordinate 82,643, forward strand.
GCCGAGGGGCGCGTGGACGAGGTCGTCGCCGCTCAGCCCTCGCACGTCTCGTTCGAGCTGCCTGACGGCTACCACGTGGGCGATCTTCCGCCACTCGGCTCGCTCGGCGTCGGCGACCACGAGATCAACGGGCGCATGGTCCGCCTTCGTACCGACGAACTCCAGCGCGCCGCCACCGGACTGCTCGTCTGGGCCAGGGACGCGGGTGTGGAACTGCGCCGCCTCGATGTGCGCGGGGCCTCCCTCGAAGAGGCGTTCCTGCGGATCGCGCGGGACGCGAAGGACGGACCCGTACAGCGGGGCGACGAGCGGGCGAAGGAGATGGCGGCATGAGCACGGCGACGATGACGACCACCCCGGCGGGACGTCTGCGGGCCCTCGCGCGGGCCGAACTGACCTTGCTCGGACGGAGCAAGGGCGTGCTGTTCAGCGCCGTGTTCGTGCCTCTGGTGCTGCCGTTCAGCGCAAGCGCGTCCCTCGACGAGGAGGCGCTGAAGGGCACCGGTCTCAGCGTCGGGGTCGTCGTGCTGACCGGGGCCATCGGCTTCTCCCTGCTCTTCGCCGTCTACAGCGCGCTGGTCAGCGTGTACGCGGCACGGCGCGAGGAACTCGTCCTCAAGCGGCTGCGCACCGGCGAGCTGCGCGACACCGAGATCCTCACCGGGGCGGCGCTGCCGTCCGTCGCGATCGGGCTCGTCCAGTGCGTCGTCCTGGCCGCCGCGTGCAGCGTGGCGCTCGACGTGGGCGCCCCCGGCGCGCCTCAGTACGCCGTGCTGGGTCTCCTGTTGGGCTTCCCGCTGTGTGTCGCGCTCGCCGCGGTGACCACCGTCTTCAGCCGCAGTGTGGAGAGCGCGCAGGTCGCCGCCATGCCGATGGTGCTCGTCTCGATGTTCGGCTCGGGCACCTTCGTCCCGCTTGAGGTCATGCCGGACAAGCTGGCCTCCCTGTGCGAACTGCTGCCGCTCACCGGACCGCTGACCCTGGTCCGCGGCGGCTGGAGCGGCGAGCTGAGCGCCTACGACGCCCTCGGCGCCCTCGCCACGTCGGTGGCCTGGATCGTCCTCGCGGTGTTTGCTGTACGCCGGTGGTTCCGCTGGGAGCCACGACGGTGAGGCGGGGGGAGCACAGCGGTGTGGACGCGGGGCCGGTGGCGGGCGCACAGCAAGATCGAGCGGGTCGAGTGGCAGAGCCGCATCATGCTGCGGGCCGTCAACTGGCTGTACTTCCTTGCCTGGTCAGGACCCACGCTGGCCGGCTGTCTGCACCGCGGGGACGTCGCCGTGGCCCTGGGCGCCGCGCTGGCCGCGGTGAACGTGGTCCAGTGCGCCGTCGCCAACCGCCATGTGAACGCCGCCCTGGACCAGTACCTGGGGCGCGGCACCGTGCCGCCCACCCTGACCCGTACGGCGGCGGGCCTGACCGTCGTGGCGCTCGGACTGATCGCCGCGCTCATCGCGACGGACAGCGTCGCCCCTGACGGCATGATCGCGCTACCGCTGCTGTTCGTGCCGATGCCGTTCGGCGGCGCGTACGTCTTGACGGTGCCGGTTTCCACGTTCCTGAAGCGCGGCGCGCTCGCCGTCGCCGCCGCCGTGGCCCTGTTCGCGACCGTGAGCGACAATCTCGGCCAGCTCGCCGCGGTCGCCCTCGTACTGGGCCTCACCATCCCCCTGGAGCTGCTGTGCGCACGGTGCAGCGCCTGGAACCTCGGCGTCATGTGGGATTCCGAGCATGCCCGCGAGGTCGAGGCCCGGCTCGCCGTCGCCGAGGAACGTCTCCGGTTCGGCCGCGACCTGCACGACGTCATGGGCCGCAATCTCGCCGTGGTCGCCCTCAAGAGCGAGCTGGCGGTCCAGCTGGCCCGGCGCGGACGGACCGAGGACGCCGTGACCCAGATGATCGAGGTACAGCGCATCGCGCAGGACTCGCAGAAGGAGGTACGCGATGTCGTACGGGGCTATCGCGAAGCCGATCTCGGCGCCGAACTGGCGGGGGCGCGCGGTGTCTTGAGTGCCGCCGGAATCGACTGCACGGTGTCCGGGTCCGCGGCCGGGCTCCCGCCCGAGGTGCAGTCCGCGCTCGGCTGGGTCGTCCGGGAGGCCACGACGAACGTCCTGCGGCACGGCGACGCGACGGCCTGCCGGGTGGAGCTGGCGAAGGGGCCGAGGGAGATTCTGCTGACCGTGGAGAACGACGGGGCCGGCGAGTCCGGCACGGGTGGCAGGGGCTCGGGCCTCGCCGGGCTGCGGGAGCGGCTGGCGGTACTGGAGGGGACGTTGAAGGCTGCTGTGGTGCGGGACGGGACGTTCCGCCTGACGGCGACCGTGCCGGTGCCGGTGACGAATGCGGCTGCGGCCGCGGCGGCGACAGCGACACCCGCGGCGCGGCCCGAGCGGGAGGAGGGGGCCTGATGGCGTTGCGTGTCCTGCTCGCCGATGACGAGCACCTGATCCGGGGCGCGCTCGCCGCCCTGCTCTCCCTTGAGGAGGATCTCGTCGTGGTCGCCGAGGCGGCCAGTGGGCCCGAGGCGCTCGCCATGGCGCGGGCGCACACTCCCGATGTCGCCGTGCTCGATCTGCAGATGCCGGGCGCCGACGGTGTGAGTGTGGCCACAACGCTCCGGGCCGAGCTGCCCGGCTGCCGGACCATGATCGTGACCAGTCATGGGCGTCCCGGGCATCTGAAACGGGCACTGGCCGCAGGCGTGCGCGGGTTCGTGCCGAAGACCGTCAGCGCGCAGCGGCTCGCCGAGATCATCCGGACCGTGCACGCCGGGAACCGTTACGTGGACCCGGAGTTGGCGGCCGACGCGATCTCCGCCGGGGACTCGCCGCTGACCGCGCGCGAGGCCGAGGTGCTTGAGCTGGCGGCCGACGGGGCGCCCGTCACGGAGATCGCCGAGCGGGCCGCGCTGTCGCAGGGCACCGTGCGGAACTACCTGTCGTCGGCCGTCTCGAAGCTCGGCGCCGAGAACCGGCACGCGGCGGTGCGGATCGCGCGCGAGCGGGGTTGGGTATAGTAGGCGTCGCGCTTCGGCGCACGGAGCACCGCGAAAGCGGAGCTTGCGAACGTAGCTCAGTTGGTAGAGCGCAACCTTGCCAAGGTTGAGGTCGCCGGTTCGAACCCGGTCGTTCGCTCCAGATCGTACGAGAGCCCCGGTCCTCAGGACCGGGGCTCTCGGCGTATCCAGCCGCGGGGCTACGACCAGGGCGTCCCGGTCAGCAGCTCGTACGCCTCGATGTACTTGCCGCGCGTCGCCGCGACGACGTCCTCGGGCAGGGGTGGCGGAGGCTGCTCGCTCTTGCGGTCCCAGCCGGAGGCGTCCGAGGTCAGCCAGTCGCGCACGAACTGCTTGTCGTAGCTGGGCTGCGCGCGGCCCGGCTGCCACTGGTCGGCCGGCCAGAAGCGCGAGGAGTCCGGGGTGAGCACCTCGTCGGCAAGGAGCAGCGCGCCCTCCTTGTCGAAGCCGAACTCGAACTTCGTGTCGGCCAGGATGATGCCGCGCTCGCGCGCGATGTCCCGGGCCCTGCTGTAGACGGCGAGCGTCGACTGGCGCAGCTGCGCGGCGGTCTCGGCGCCGACCTGGCGGGCGACCTCCTCGTAGCTGACGTTCTCGTCGTGCTCGCCGACCTCCGCCTTGGTGGCCGGGGTGAAGATCGGCGCGGGCAGCTCCGAGCCGTCCTCCAGACCGTGGGGCAGGGCGAGGCCGCAGACCGTACGCGTCTCGTTGTACTCCACGAGCCCGGAGCCGGTGAGGTAGCCGCGGGCCACGCACTCGACCGGGACCATCTCCAGGGACTTGCAGACGAGCGTGCGGCCCGCCCAGTCGGCGGGGGCGCCGGCCGGCAGCTCCGTGGAGATCACGTGGTTCGGCATGAGGTCCTGGAGCTGCTCGAACCACCACAGCGAGAGCTGGGTCAGGACGCGGCCCTTGTCCGGGATCAGCGAGGGCAGCACCCAGTCGTAGGCGGACAGGCGGTCACTGGCGACCATGATCAGGTCGCCCGTGTCGTTCTGGTACAGCTCCCGCACCTTGCCGGTGTGGAGGTGCGTCAGGCCCGGCACCTGCGGAGGCTCGGGCTTTTCGACGAATCCGGACACGGTTCCTCCCCGTGGTTCTGTACGAGTGCTCCCTGATTCTCCCGTACGAGGGGACGAGTTCTGGCCAGGGGTGGCGCGCGGCGCCGCGCGTTCAGTCCCGTTTGCAGATGCGGTCGAGCAGGTTGGCCGTCGCGCGCTGGATCCGCGGGTCGACGTGGCCCGGCCGGTCGAGCGCCGGGGACCAGGCGAACGTCCCGGACGCGAAGACCAGCGCGCCCGACGGCGCCCGGTACAGGGACGTCTCCTGATGGCGGCGGACCGTGTCGCCGTCCCGGTACGGGGAGTGGGCGAGCAGGATGCGGTCCTCGTGCTCGGGCAGGGCCGTGCGCGGGAAGTAACGGTCGGCCTCCCCGGCGACCAGGCCCTCGATCTCGTCGCCCTCGTGCGCGCCCGTCGCCTCCCACAGCCAGTGGTCCGCGTTCCGTACGACCAAGGGGTGCGGCTCGGGGACACGGCCCGCGTACTGGATGCCCAGGAGCTGCTGCTCGGGTTTGTCGATCTCGCGCCAGAGCGCCGGTTTCCCGGGCCCGCGCCGCTTGCGGCAGGTCAGCAGCCGGTCCGGCACACCGGACGCCGACGGGCCCAGCTCGACCTGCCAGTACATGGTGTTGGCGGAGAGGAAGACGAGGGAGGTGCCGGACTCGCGGGCCAGCTCGGTGGTGCGGCGCATGTTCGCCGACCAGTACTCGTCGTGGCCGGGGAAGACCAGGCCCCGGTAGCGCGTCGGGTCGATGCGGCCCGCGTGCAGGTCACGGGCGTCGGCGTAGGCGAGGTCGTAGCCGTACCGCTCGGCCCAGCGGATGAAGTCGTAGGCGTGGCCCACGTGCAGGGGCAGGCCCGCGCCCGCGTACGGCCGGTCGAAGGAGACCGTGATCGCGGCCTCGCCCTCGCCGAGGAGCCGGCCCGCCTCGTCCCACGCGTGGTAGAGGCTGGCGCCGGTCCGGCCGTCCTCCGGATACAGGTTGTACGCCTGCCAGGTGACGTCCGGCAGCAGCAGGAGCAGGTCGGCGGGCTGGGCGTCGCGGACCGTGAAGGGAACGTGCGAGCGGTGGCCGCCGACGGTGGTGAGGACGGCCACGTACGCCCCCACGTTCCAGTACGACGGGATCTGCAGGCGCCAGGAGAGCCACCAGTGGTGGCAGGAGACCGTGCGGTCGGCGGTCAGCGGGGCGGGCTGGACGATGCCGGACAGGCGCGGGCTCGTGGTGATCTTGCGGGCGCCGTCGCCGCCGTAGTGGCCGATGCGGTAGATGTCCACGCTGAACTGCTGCGGCGGGTCGACCGTGATGTGGAAGTCGATCGCCTCGCCGGGCGCGGCGGCCCCGGTGGAGGCGAATCCTTTGATCTGGCGGTGCACGTCGTCGGCGGTGCGCGGGCCGTTGGTGCGCGGCGACGGGATCGGGCCCACGCCGCCGGACTGCGCGACCGTGTCCACGTACCAGGGCACGACCTGGCCGGTGTCGTCGAAGTAGTTCTCGCTGCCGCGCAGCCAGGGCAGCGGGCCCTGGCCGAACGGGTCGCTGACCGCGTGCGCCATCGCGCCCGACTCCCAGCGGCGCGTGCGCGTGCGGGGAGGCGGCGCGGCGCCGTGCGCTGCCGCGTCCTCCGGGTGCCCCACGCTGTCCGGCCCCATGGCTGCTCCCCTCCCTCGCGCCCCCGAGCCCTGATGCGCGGTGTTGTTCCGCGACCGGTCTCCAGCACATCACATTACGCACGCACAACGTCACCGTTCGTCGTGAATTGACGAGAGTGGAACGTTTGCCTCCGGGTAGGGCGGGGCGCCTGATCCCCGGCCGGAGCCGGGGTCGAACCTGCGCCGCTGTGGAGGTCAGACGAGGCGGACGGGCTTCTCCGGGCGGATGCCGAGCCGCGCCAGCCAGCCCTTCAGCGGCTCCGGATCGCCGTCCTCCACCAGGCTCAGGACACGGGGCGCGAGGTCGCCCGCGCGCTCCCCGTCGACGAGCAGCGCGGGGCCGTCGAGCCAGTCGAGACCCGGGACCGCACCGGCCGTGTCCACCGCCGCGCAGCAGACCATAGCCGTGACATGATCAGCGAGCAACTCCCGCCCGACGCGCGGCGGTTGGAGCGGAAACAGCGGCAGTGCGCCCTCGTCCCAGAGCGCGTCGTCCGGGCTCTTGCTCGTCGGCGCGGACGCCTCGGGGCGCGAGGTCTCCTCGCGGGCCAGCTCGGCGCTGAGCCCCGCCGAGAGGGAGTCGGCCTCGGGGCGGGGGGCCGGGGCGAGCAGTGCTTCCAGTTCGGCGTCGGTGTACGTCTCCGGGGCCGCGTCCCCAGGCAGGTCCCCGTTCACCGGGCGGGCCCCGGGCTCCGCCGTCAAGTGGTCGAGGACGCGCGCCAGGGTCGGGCCCTCGGGGGCGCTCGACGCATCGGTCCGGGTGCTGCGCACGCCCAGCGTGTCCAGGACGCGGTGCAGCCGGGCGGCGTCGGCACGCCAGGTGCGGTCCACGACCTCGTCCGGGTACTCCTGCCAGTTCACCGGCGCCCAGTCCGGGCCCGGCTCGGCGGGGCCGCCGTGGAAGAGGCGGGCGGCGAGCAGGGAGGCGGCCTCGTCCACGGTGCCGGGCTCCTCGAGGAGGTCACAGGCGGGGCGCTCGCCGAGGCGGGAGGCGAACCCCTCCGCGAGGCGGTCGCGCCGGGACAGCTCGGTGAGGGCGGCGACCACGCCCACGTCGAGCCGGGAGGGCCAGCGGCCCATGCGCCAGGCGGGCAGCGCGACCCGGGTGAGCAGCCGGTCCCAGCCCGCGTACGCGAGTCCGACCTGCTCCTGCGCGACGATCCGCAGCCCGTAGTCCACAGCCTGTGCGCGCTCGGCGCCGGCGGCGGCGACCCCGCGCTCCATCTCGGCGGCGTGCACCCGGCAGCCCCGCAGCATCAGGCGGGCGATCCGGCCGACGCCGCCGAGCACGAGCCGGGCGACGGGGCCGCGGCCGGGTGTGGTGGCGACCGCGACGGCCGCGTCGAGACCGCGCACGAAGCGCCGGGCCGCCGCTATGTCGGGGTGTGCCGACGGGCCCGTACCGGCGACGACCGGGGCGAGGACGGCGCGCAGCTCGGCGACGCGCATCCACCAGAGGAAGGGGGAGCCGATGACGAGGACGGGCGCGGTCGGGGCCTTCGCGCCGCCGTGCCCGGCGTCCTGGGCTTCGCGCCCCGCTCGGGCGGCTTCCGTGGCCGGTGCGGCCGGTTTGGGCGGGCCGTGGGCCGGATGGGTGCGGTCCTCCAGCCAGCTGTCGCAGTCCGGGGTGAGCGCTATGGCCGAGGGCGCCGGGACGTCGAGCCGGTCGGCCAGGTCCCGCACCAGGCGGTACAGGTCGGGGGCGGTCTCCTCGGCGATCGGGACGGTCGGGCTGAGGGCGGGCCTGGCCCGCGCCACGACCAGCGCCACGGCCGCCGCGACGAGGAGCACGAGCACCGCGAGGACGGTCACCGCGAGGCGCGCGGCATCCCAGCCACCGCCCGTCAGATGGCTGGTGGCGCCGCCCACGAGCAGGATCACCGACGCGGCCGCGGGCAGCAGCGCGAGGGCGGTGGCCCTGCCGCGGATGCGCAGCACGGCGACGGCCCGGGAGCGCGCTGCCTGCGCACCCGCTTCCGCACCCATACCGGACACGATCGATGTCACCCCCTGCTGCCTGTGCTCCTTGCCCGCCTGCGGACCGAGGCCCGTGGCGGGACGTTGGTGGCGTTGCTCACTCCCCCACTGTGGCACCCGCCACCGACATCGCAATGCCGGTGGTCCGTCCGGATCTGTCCGTTCACCGGACCGTTCCCGACGCGTAAGGGTGCACTTCGCGGGGTGTCTGAACGCCGTGCGCCGCACCCTAGTTGGGGCTCGGGCCACCGTCAGCAGGATGGGCCATCGGTCACTCGATGGAATGGCTTTGGGCAAAGGTGGCTGACATCAGGGGGCCGGGCGGGAGAGGGTGACACCCACCCGACGCCAAGAAACGTCTTCGGTCATATGCGAAGAGGCCGACTCCGGTCGATCGTGGTCGGCCGTGTTCGGACCGGGTCGTTCAAGCCAGGCCGTTCAGGCCGGATCCGAGGGGCCGGAGCCGCGGTCAGCTCTCCGAGGCGGCCTTCGCGGCGATGTCCGTACGGTGCTGCGACCCGTCGAGGCCGATGCGGCCCACCGCGGTGTACGCGCGCTCGCGGGCCTGCGCGAGGTCGCCGCCCGTCGCGGTGACCGACAGGACCCGGCCACCGGCGCTCAGCACCGGCCCGTCCTCGCCGTCCTTCTTCGTCCCGGCGTGCAGGACGTACGCGTGCGGGGCGTCCTGCGCGGCCACCGCGTCTAGGCCGGTGATCGGGTCACCGGTGCGCGGAGTGTCCGGATAGTTGTGCGAGGCGATGACGACCGTGACGGCCGCGTCGTCGCTCCACCGCAGCGGCTCCAGGTCGGCCAGCGTGCCGTTCGCGGCGGCCAGCAGGACACCGGCCAGCGGGGTCCGCAGCCGGGCGAGCACGACCTGCGTCTCGGGGTCGCCGAAGCGGGCGTTGAACTCGATCACGCGCACGCCGCGGCTCGTGATGGCGAGACCGGCGTAGAGCAGCCCGGAGAAGGTGGTGCCGCGCTTGCGCATCTCGTCGACCGTCGGCTGCAGGACGGTGTCCAGCACCTCCCGCACCAGCTTCGGGTCGGCCCACGGAAGCGGCGAATAGGCGCCCATACCGCCCGTGTTGGGACCCTCGTCGTTGTCGAGCGCGCGCTTGAAGTCCTGCGCGGGCTGGAGCGGAACGACCGTCGTGCCGTCGGTGATCGCGAAGAGCGAGACCTCGGGCCCGTCGAGGAACTCCTCGATGACGACGCGCTCGCAGGCGTTCGCGTGGGCGCGGGCCTGCTCGATGTCGTCCGTGACGACGACGCCCTTGCCGGCGGCGAGCCCGTCGTCCTTCACGACGTACGGGGCGCCGAACGCGTCGAGCGCCTCGTCGACCTCGGCCGGGTTCGTGCAGACGTAGGACCGGGCCGTCGGCACACCGGCGCCCGCCATGACGTCCTTCGCGAACGCCTTCGAGCCCTCCAGCCGCGCGGCCTCGGCGGACGGGCCGAAGACCGGGATGCCGACCGCCCGGACGGCGTCGGCGACGCCCGCGACCAGGGGGGCCTCGGGCCCCACGACGACGAGCTCGGCCTCCAGCTCCTGGGCGAGGCTCGCGACCGCTGCGCCGTCGAGCGCGTCGACGGGGCACAGTTCGGCGACCTCGGCGATGCCTGCGTTGCCAGGGGCGCAGTGCAGGGCGGAGACGGCGGGGTCGAGGGACAGAGAGCGGCACAGGGCGTGTTCGCGGGCGCCGCCGCCGATGACGAGGACCTTCACGCCGGTCAGCCTATCCGTACGGGTGGGGTGGTCCTGTACGGGCTTCCTAGGGTGAGACGGAGTGGAGCTTGTGGGTTCCTACAGGAGCACGGCGGGGACGGGGCACGAGAGGCGTCAGGGCTACTCGTTGGTGAATTCCTCGACCACCGTCGCACCGAGTTCGCGGACGATCAGCTCGTGGCCGGACAACGCGTTCTCGTCCAGGTCCGGGTCGTCGTCCTCCGGGATGTCGTCCTCGACCGAGACCGGCGGGCGGGCCGGGGCGGGCGCCGGGGCCGGTGCGGGGGCGGACCGAGCCGGGGCCGGGGAAGGTGCGGAGGTCGCTGTCGGCGGGGTGGGGGACGCGGCCGGGGCGGGGGCGGCGGCCTGGGTCGGGGGCTGGGGCTGGGGCTGGGGGTAGCCGCCCCCGTAGCTCCCGCCTCCGCCTCCGCCTCCGGGGTTGCCGTAGCCACCGCCGTTGCCGTAGCCGCCGCTGTTCCCGTAACCGCCGCCGGAGGCGGGGGGTGCCGGAGGGCCTCCGGCACTGTCGACGACCGCTTCGACCTTCCAGTTCACGCTGAACTGTTCGGTCAGGGCGGCGCGCAGGACGTCCTCGCTGCCGCTGCTCACGAAGTTGTCCCGAGCGCCGGCGTTGACGAAGCCGAGCTGGAGTGTGGTCCCGTCGAACCCTGTGACCTGCGCGTTCTGGCTCAGCAGGATCCAGGTGAAGCGGCGCTTGTTCTTCACCGCCTCCAGGATGTTCGGCCAGAGGGTACGGGGGTCCAGGCCGCCGGCCGGGGCTGCCTGCGCGGGTGCGGCGGGCTGGGCCGGGGCGTGCTGCTGCGGCGCGGCTGTCGCGGGGGCGGGCGGCTGGGCGGACCCGGTGGACGCGGCCGTGGGCCAGCCGCCGGGCCGGCGGGCGCCGCCTCCTCCGCCCGCCGGGGCGGCGGTGGGCCAGGCGCCGGGGGCGGCGGGGGCGGGTTCCGGGGCGGGAGCGGGGGCCGGAGCCGGAGCTGGGGCCGGAGCCGGGGACGACGGCTGAGCTGCGACGGGAGCCTGCACCGGGGCCTGCATTGGGGCCTGAGCCGGGGCCGGGGCCTGAGCCGCGGCCTGAGCCGGGGTCTCCGGAGCGGTGCCGCGTACGGCGGCGCGGGCCGCGGCGGGCCCACCGCCCGGAGCGACGGGAGCGTGCGCGTCCGGCCCGGGAACGTACGCCATGGCGGGGCCGGGCCCCTGCCCACCCGGTGTGAAGACGCCGCCGCGCTCGATGCGGTCGAGGCGGGCCATCACGGAACGGGCGTCGTCGTACGCGGCGGGCAGCAGCACGCGCGCGCAGATCAGCTCGAGCTGGAGGCGCGGCGAGTTGGCGCCGCGCATCTCGGTCAGGCCCTCGTTGACCAGGTCGGCGGCGCGGCTGAGCTCGGCGGCGCCGAACGTGGAGGCCTGCGCCTGCATCCGCTCGACCACATCGGCGGGGGCGTCGATGAGCCCCTTCTCGGCGGCGTCCGGAACGGCGGCGAGGATGACGAGGTCCCGCAACCGCTCGAGCAGATCGGTGACGAACCGACGCGGATCGTTGCCGCCCTCGATGACATGGTCCACGACCTCGAAGGCGGCGGCCCCGTCCCCGGTGGCGAAGGCCTCGACGACGGAGTCGAGCAGCGAGCCGTCCGTGTAACCCAGCAGGGACGTCGCCATGGCGTACGTCACACCGTCCTCACCAGCACCGGCGAGCAACTGGTCCATCACGGACATCGAGTCACGCACGGACCCGGCCCCGGCGCGCACAACGAGCGGCAGCACGCCCTCCTCGACGCGGCTGTCCTCCTTGCCACAGACCTCGCCCAGGTACTCGCGGAGCGTCCCCGGCGGCACGAGCCGGAACGGATAGTGGTGCGTACGCGACCGGATCGTCCCGATGACCTTCTCGGGCTCGGTGGTCGCGAAGATGAACTTGAGGTGCTCGGGCGGCTCCTCGACGACCTTGAGCAGGGCGTTGAAACCCGCCGACGTGACCATGTGGGCCTCGTCGATGATGTAGATCTTGTAACGACTGGAGGCCGGCCCGAAGAATGCCTTCTCGCGCAGGTCACGGGCGTCGTCCACACCACCGTGCGAAGCGGCGTCGATCTCGATGACGTCGATCGAACCCGGCCCGTTGCGCGCGAGGTCCTGACAGGACTGGCACTCGCCGCACGGGGTGGGCGTAGGGCCCTGCTCGCAGTTCAGGCAGCGGGCCAGGATGCGCGCACTGGTCGTCTTGCCGCAGCCGCGCGGACCACTGAACAGGTACGCGTGATTGACCCGGTTGTTCCGCAGCGCCTGCTGCAACGGGTCGGTTACATGTTCCTGCCCGATGACCTCGGCGAACGACTCCGGGCGATAACGGCGGTACAGCGCGAGAGACGACACATCTACGAGGTTATAGGCGCCCACTGACAACCGGCCCCGCCCCGGCCCGGCCCCTGAGAACACATGCGCCGGGAACGCAGACGCCCCCCACGCACCCGCCAGAGCCAACCTACCCTTGCTGCCTTCCGGCCCTGGGGGAGTTCAGTCAGATAGCGCCACGTGAGGGGCTGCGCCCAGAGTACATGCTCCGGGGCCTTGGAACGAGTTCCCTCCGGGCCAGAGGAACGGGTTCGCGAGCACCCTCAAACGTCTTGTATTGTTTGCCGCGGAGGATTCGCCTAGTGGCCTAGGGCGCACGCTTGGAAAGCGTGTTGGGGGCAACCCCTCACGAGTTCGAATCTCGTATCCTCCGCCAGTGCCTCACCGGGCACTAACGTCGAAGGGCCCCACTGTTCGCGGTGGGGCCCTTCGCCGTTGTCCGTCTCAATTCTTGTCTCAGCCGACTTGTTCCTCGGTGCCGGGCAGCATCCGGAGCACTCTCCGACTTGCTGGGCGACCTTGCGGAGCATGGTCGCCTTTCACACGCATGCAGCGGGTCAGGAGCACGGTGGCGGGCCCCTGCCAGCGTTCTTCGACGTCGCCGCCCGCACCCACCGATAATCGGTGGATCACTTCACATCACCGCCGGGAGAACCCATGACCGACAGCAAGAACATCAACAATCCCGTGGGCCAGGGCGGCGGCCAGCGCAAGAAGCAGTCCCGCGCCGAACTGCGGAACAACGGTCCGTACCGCAACCTCGACCGCCGGCGTGCGGCCGACCAGAAGGCGGAGCTGGTGCGCAAGATGCGCGAGAAGACAGGCTCGGCCGAGGGCACCGGGCAGGCGGGCGACGACACCGCACAGAGCTGACGTATCACTGCCGCGGGGCTACGGATCAGGTGCTGGCGCCGGCCCGTAGCCCTTCCATCGCGGGAGCGGGGAAGCGGATCTGCCGGTAGTGGGGCGATGACGGGTCGGCGTGGACGAGGAGGGCGTCCGCGTCGCCCTCCTCGATGCCGTTGACCGTCAGCCCCGGGGAGAGACGGACGCCGTGCGGCCTGGGGAGCACTGTGCTGGGCCACGGTTCGGATTCGCTCTTCAATTGCCGCTGGTCCGCTGGCCCTTCGCTCACGGGCTGCCGACTGCACCCCCGGGCCCGCGGCCCCCGGGGGTTAACCCCACCTCCAAAACCCCAAGTCCCCCCATGTCCCCGCCCCTTCCCGGACGGGACGCTGTACCCATGACCTCGACGACGACCCTGACGACGACCTCCACGACGCATCCCGCGCCGCGGCAAGCCCCCGCCGCTTTCTGGCGTGCCCCCTTCGCCCGTTCCACGTACCGCGAGATCGGGCACACGCTGACCTCGTTGCCCGTGGCGATCGCGGGGTTCGTCTTCTCCGTGACGATGGTCGCCCTCGGGATGAGCACCCTGGTCGTCTGGGTCGGGCTGCCCGTGCTCGCGGGGGCGCTGGCCGGGGCCCGTGGGCTCGGCACCGCCGAACGGAACCGGGCCCGCGCCCTCCTCGCCCTCGACGTCCCCGGCCCGCGGAGCGACCCCGCGCCCGGTCTGCGCGGCAGGCTCACGGACGCCGCCGGGTGGAAGGCGCTGCTGTTCCACACGGTGATGTTCCCGTGGCGGGTGCTGTCGTTCGTCGTGTCCGTGACGTTTCTGGTCACCGGGTGGGCCGTCGCGCTGTTCCCGACGTACTCCTGGGTGTTCCACCGCTACCTGGACTGGCCCGGGTACCGCGTCTACGACTTCACGACCGACGCGGGCGCGCACCACGCCTACTACATCGAGTCGCCCGCGCAGGTCGCCGGCGTCTCGGCGATCGGGTTCGTCCTCGTGTTCCTGACGCCGCTGCTCGTGCGCGGGCTCACCAACGTCGACCGCGTCGCGATCCGCTCACTGCTGTCCCGCTGAGCGGTTCCGCGTGAGTACCGGGCGCAGCGCGTCAAGGACGGTCGCGTCGTCGACCGTCGACGGCACCGGTTCGTCGAGTCCGTCCGCGATGCCCCGCATGGTCCTGCGCAGGATCTTCCCGGACCTCGTCTTCGGCAGCGCGGCGACCACCGTGACCTCCCTGAGCGAGGCGACGGCGCCGATCCGGTCCCGTACGAGCGCGATCAGCTCCGCCTCCACGGCGCCCGGGTCCGCCTCCGCGCCCGCCTTCAGGACCACGAGGCCCCTCGGCACCTGCCCCTTCAGCGCGTCCGCCACGCCGATCACCGCGCACTCGGCGACCGCGGGGTGGGCGGCCAGGACCTCCTCCATGGCGCCGGTGGACAGGCGGTGGCCCGCGACGTTGATGACGTCGTCGGTGCGGCCCATGACGAAGACGTAGCCGTCCTTGTCGATGTGGCCGCCGTCTCCGGTCAGGTAGTACCCGTCGTACGCGGAGAGGTAGGAGGCGACGAAACGCTCGTCGTCGTTCCAGAGGGTGGGCAGCGAGCCCGGCGGCATCGGGAGTTTCACCACGATCGCTCCGTCCTCGCCCGTCGGCGCCTCCTTGCCGGACGCGTCCAGGACCCGTACGTCCCAGCCGGGGAGCGGGTACGTGGCCGAGCCCGGTTTCACGGGCGCCGCCTCGATGCCCACCGGGTTGGCGACGATCGGCCAGCCGGTCTCGGTCTGCCACCAGTGGTCGACGACCGGGATGCGCAGCAGGTCGCTCGCCCAGTGGTACGTCTCCGGGTCGAGGCGCTCCCCGGCGAGGAAGAGGTGGGTGAGGCGGCCGAGGTCGTAGCGCCGAGCGAGCTCTCCCTCCGGGTCCACCTTCTTGATCGCCCGGAACGCGGTCGGCGCCGTGAACAGCGCTTTCACCCCGTACGCCTCGGCGACCCGCCAGAACTGGCCCGCGTCCGGCGTCCCGACCGGCTTTCCCTCGTACAGCACGGTCGTCGCGCCCGCGAGGAGCGGGCCGTAGACGATGTAGGAGTGGCCGACGACCCAGCCCACGTCCGACGCGGTGAACATCACCTCGCCCGGCCCGACGTCGTACACGGCCTTCATGGACCAGCGCAGCGCGACCGCGTAGCCGCCGCAGTCGCGCACGACACCCTTCGGCTTTCCGGTGGTTCCGGAGGTGTAGAGGATGTAGAGCGGGTCGGTGGCCGCGACGGGCACGGGCTCCGCCGGGCTGTCGGCCGCCGCGCGCATCGCCTCCCGCCAGTCGATGTCCCGCGGGCCCAGGTCGGCTTCCGCCTGCGGGCGTTGCAGGATCACGCACGCCTCGGGCTTGTGGGTCGCCAGCTCCACCGCCCGGTCCAGGAGCGGCTTGTACGGGACCACGCGGGACCCCTCGATCCCGCAGGACGCCGAGACGACGACCTTCGGCGCCGCGTCGTCGATGCGCACGGCCAGTTCGGGCGCCGCGAACCCGCCGAACACCACGGAGTGCACCGCCCCGATCCGCGCGCACGCCAGCATCGCGACGACCGCCTCCGGCACCATCGGCATGTAGAGGACGACGCGGTCGCCGTGCCCGACCCCGAGCCGGACGAGCGCCCCGGCGAACGTGGCGACGTCGGCCGTCAGTTCGGCGTAGGTGTACGTGCGTCGCGTGCCCGTCACCGGCGAGTCGTGGATCAGCGCGGCCTGCTCCCCGCGCCCCGCGGCCACGTGCCGGTCGAGGGCGTTGTGGCAGACGTTCAGGCGTCCGTCCGGGAACCACCGGCCAAACGGCGCCCGCCCCGCGTCCAGCGCCCGCGCGGGCGCCACGTCCCAGTCGATCGCCCCGGCGGCGGCCAGCCAGAACCTCTCGGGGTCCTGCGTACTCGCGCGGAAGACTTCCTCGTACGACGTCATCGGCCCGCCCTTCGTCCAGTTTCGTTCAGCGCCTGGAGAGACGGGAACACGATCCGGTCAGGCCATCACCGCGGTCAACAGCACCACCGCGTCCGTCAGTGCGAGCAGCCCGTGGCGTTCCTGCGGGATGGCGCGGAGTTCGTTCTGGGCGAGTTCCGCGTCGCCGGAGACCGCGGTCAGGCGGACGCGGCCGCGCAGGACGAGGAGGGTGGCGGCCTGCGGGGTGTTGTGCTCCTCCAGGGCGCTGCCCTCGGTCAGCGCGATGACGCTCTGGCGCAGGGGGTCCTCGCGGACGAGCACTTCGGCGCTGCGGCCGTGCGCGTCGCGGTGGGCGGCGGCCAGGTGCTCGTCGGCCAGGGCGGGAAGGTCGTACGTCGTCGTCATGGGCCCAGCGTGGACCGGGCGGGCGCGGAGCGCGACGTGGCGTCAGCCGATCGGTTCAGGCCGCACCGGGCGGCGTCCCGGGCAGTTCTCGTCCACCGTGTCCGCGAACGCCCTGGCCGGCGGGGAGAGCGCGGACCAGCGGCGGACCGCCCAGCCGACCCGGAGCGGGGGGAGGGAGGGGACCGGGAGCAGGGTCAGGGGCGTGTGGGGCGGGGTGCGCAGGCCCGGGAGGTCGGGGACCAGGGCGTGGCCCAGGCCCAGTTCGGCCAGGTGGACCGCGGTGTCCCAGTCGGCGATCCCGGTGCCGGAGGCGGGGCCCTTGCCGAGGCCGAGGTCGGTGAAGTGGCTGTCGAGGTGGGCGCGGGACGTCGCGTGCGCGGGCGGGAGGATCAGCTGGGCGGAGGCGCCCAGGTCCTCGGGGGTGGCCGTCGCCTTCGCCGCCAGGGGGTCGTCCTCGCTCACCGCCAGGACCCAGGGCAGCTCCACGACGGGACGCAGTTCGACGCCGCGCTCCGGCGGGCCCATGGTGATCCAGGCCAGGTCGAGGTCGTGCGCGGCGAGCGCCTCGAAGCAGCTGCGGCTGGAGCTGACCGTCTGGAACTCCAGGCTGACCTGCGGGTGCGTGCGGCGGAACGCGACGATCGCCGCCGCCATGAAGTGACGTACGGACGTGGCGCCGGTCGCCACCCGCACCGAGCCGCTCTCGCCGCGCGACAAGTCGTCGAGGCGGCGCAGCGCCTGGTCGAGGGCGCCAAGGCCGTCCGCCGCGGCGGCGCGCAGGATGCGGCCCGCGGGGGTGGGCACGACCCCGCGCGCGTGCCGCTCGACGAGGCCGGTGCCGACCTCCTTCTCCAGCCGTTTGACGTGCTGGCTGACCGCGGACTGCGTGCAGGACAGCTCGCGGGCGACGGCGCTGAGACTGCCCGCACGGCAGACGGCGACGAAGACGCGGAGGTCGTCGAGGGTCATGGCAGCCAAGGTATCGCTTGGGGGTGTGCAAGACGACCCGAGGATTGACTTGGGGTGGCGGCCGGAGCACGATCGATTCCGGGTCGATCCAAGGGCGGCAACCCGTCGCGGAGTTCGCGAACTTCCGTCGGGTGCCGACCCGTACCCCCGCCGGGTGCGTCCCGTCGCGGGCCGTCGAACAGTGCCGGAGGGCTCGTGGACGTCATGGAGGCCGTGGCCATCGGCGGAGCGGGGATCGCCGCGGGGGGTATGAACGCCGTCGTGGGGTCCGGGACCCTGATCACCTTTCCCACGCTGCTCGCCTTCGGGTACCCGGCGGTCCTCGCCAACGTCTCCAACAACGTCGGGCTCGTGCCGGGCGTGCTCAGCGCCGCCTACGGCTACCGGCGCGAACTGCGCGGCCAGCGCCGCCGTCTCGTGCGGTTCGGCGCCGCCTCCCTGCTCGGCGGGCTCGTGGGCGCGCTGCTCCTGCTGCGCCTCCCGGACGCCGCGTTCCGCGCCATCGTGCCCGTGCTGATCCTGACCGCCTGCGTCCTCGTCCTGCTCCAGCCGCGCCTGAACCGCTGGATGAGGAACCGGCGGCAGGAAGACGCCCGCGCCGACGGCGGTGTCCCGATGTGGCTCGGCGTCCTCGGCACCGGCGTCTACGGCGGTTACTTCGGCGCGGCCCAGGGCGTTCTGCTCATGGGCATGTTCGGCGCCGTGCTCCGCGACGACCTGCAGCGTCTGAACGCCGCCAAGAACGTCCTCGCCTCGCTGGTCAACGGCGTCGCCGCGGTCGTCTTCGTCATCGCCGCCGACATCGACTGGACGGTGGCCGCGCTGATCGCCGCCGGGTCCACGGCGGGCGGCCTGCTCGGCGCCCGGCTCGGCCGCCGGCTGCCGCCGGCCGCGATGCGCGCGGTCATCGTCACGGTCGGCGTGACGGCCTCGGTGCTCCTGATCGCGCGCCCATGAACGCGCCTTTGGGCTAGCGGCTGTAGAACCCCAGCCGGGCTCGCTTCTCCGCCAGCTTCACGTCCGGCAGGTCGATCTCCGGAAGCACGATCTCCCCGCTGAACTCGAAGCCCGCGCGCCGCAGCAGCGCGATCGCCTTGTCGTTGCGCGCGTCCGGCTCCACCACGAGCCGCTTGCGGCCCAGGCCGTCGAGCCCGTACGAGATGAACACGCGCGCCAGCGCCTCGGTGAACCCGTGCACGGCGCCTTCCTTCCCGGCCGGGCCGACCAGCAGATGCACGCCGAGGTCGCCGTCGCGCGCCTCGTAGCACTCGCTGACCCGGTCGGCCTCGGGCTCGTACGTCTGGAACAGCGCGACGGGTGTGCCGTCGAGCCGGACGAGCCAGGCGTGGTGCGTGGTGAGGGAGTCGAGGTGCGCGTAGATCTCGCGTACGTCCTCCCGGCCGAGGCCCGTCATGCCCCAGAACCGGGCCCGCTCCTCGCTCACCCAGGCGTGCAGTACGTCGATGTCGGCGCCGGCCGGGTCGAGGCGCGTGATCCGGAACGTGCCGAGCCCCTCGACGGTCTCCTCGTACGCGACGCCCGTCGCGGGCAGGGCTCCGGTCACGGGGCGCGGCTCCTCGATCAGGCGGTCGAAATCGGTGACGACGGGCGCCAGTTCGCCGCGCAGCCACAGCGGCAGCTGGTCCCGGTGGTGTGCGGAGCCGGAGACCCCGGACGCGCCGAGCGGCACGATCCAGCGGCTGTCGTCGCGCCGTGCGAGGTCCCACACGTAGCGGGCGGCGGGCCCGCGCGCGCTGAGGTCGGTCAGGCCGGGCACGCTCGACGTCGACAGGACGCAGTCGTGATCGCCGTCGAGGGCCGGCCATACGGTGTCCGGGTCGGGCAGCGCCTGCCAGGGCGCGAGCCGGTGGAGTTCGCCCCAGGTGGTGTCGGGGTCGTCCGCTCCTTCCTCGACCGCTTCGCGGACGGCCGCGAGGCGGTCCTCGTAGGGGAGCAGGTCGTCGGCCAGCAGGTGTTCCAGGGCGAAGGCGATCCGCGGCACGAGCGCCAGCCAGGGCCGGAACACCTCCGGACAGGCGGGGGTGAGGCCGGCGAGGGGCGCGAACCGTTCGTGCTCGGCGAGACGCCGCACCACGCGCGAGCGCACGCGCGCGTAGGCGGCCGCCCGCACACTGCCCGCCACCATCCGGCGGTCCCAGTTGAGCAGGCGCTCGCGCAGGCCGGCCGCCGCCGGGGAGAGGTTGTCGAGCCGCGCCACCAGCTCAAGGAGGGGCTTGCAGGAGGCCAGTTCCGTGTCGGTGTGCACGCGGCTCATGTCCTCGGCCTGCCAGGACGCCCGCTCGTCGAGCAGTTCGCGGATGCGCCGTGCACGGTGGGGCGGGGCGAACTCGACGCCGAGGGGGGCGGCGAGCGAGCGCTCGTTGGCCATGACGGCGACACCCTCGACCCCGGCGCGCGGCAGGGGCTCGTGCCGCCCTTGCCACGCGTACCGCTCCTCCCAGGCGGGCACCACGCGCAGCATGTTCTCCGGATCGCGTACGGGGACGGTGCCCGCGACGCGGTGCAGCAGGCCGCCCCCGGTGTCGGCGGCGAGGACGACGTTGACCGGCTCGGCCCAGCGGTCGAAGGCGCGGTCGACGTCGGCGACGGTGCGGGCGCGGAGCAGGCCGGGAAGCGCGGAGAACCCGAGGTCCTCGTAGACGCGCGCGGGCTGGCGCAGGCTGATGCCCTCGCCACCGTCATGGTCGGGGCCGCCGATGACGACGACCCCGCGCTCGGTCTCGACGACCTCGACGCCGTCCTCCGTGTGCGCGTGAGCGGCCTGCCAGCCGTCGGGGCCGTACGCCTCCACGCCGCCGTCCGCCGTGCGCCGCAGCCGCTCGCGGTAGAGGTCCTGGTAGTCGGCCATGGCGTTGGTGATCGCCCAGGCGACCGGACCGGCGTGCCCGAAGTGGCCGATACCGGGGACGCCGGGGACGGCGAGGCCGACCACGTCGAACTCGGGGCAGGCGAGCCGGATCTGCTGGTAGACGCCCGGGTCCTCGATGAACCGGTGCGGGTCCCCGGCGATCAGCGCGCCGCCGCCGGTGGCGCGGGCCGCGTCGACGAGCCAGCCGTTGCTCCCAGAGGTGGCGGGCCCGTCGGTGGCGAACAGGGCGACGGTGTCCGCGCCGAGCCGCCGCACGACCTCGTCCCGCCACAGCTTGGCGGGGAACCCGGCGAACAGTACGTGCGTCGACAGCCACACCCCGAGCGGGGTCCACGGCTCCCAGTGGCCGGGCGCGACACCGGCGCGCGCGAACTCCGGTGCGTCGGCGCCGCGTTCGCGCAGCCCGTGGTTGACGCCGTCGACGTAGGCGCCGACCCACGCGCGCGTGTCCCCTTCCAGGGCGTCGTAGCAGCGCCGCGCGGTGTCGGCGAGCCGGGCCTGGCGCGCGAACACGTCCCAGGCGCGGGCGTCGGGGCCGAGCGGCCGGGCGGAGGTGCCGAGCAGCCGGTGCCGCTCGGTCTCCAGCTGCCAGGCACGGTCGACGGCGGTCACGTATCCCTGCGCGTACGCGAGCGACGAGGCGTCCTCCGCCCGCAGGTGCGGGATTCCCCACGCGTCCCGGAAGACCTCGAAGTCCGCCACGCCCGTTGCGCCGATGACGGTCACGGTCACGCGTCCTCCACTCGCTCTCCACGATTCGTTAGGGGACCCTAACCTAATTCGCACTGGAGTCGGAGAAGTGGACCGATGAGGACCGGCCAATTCCGGGCCGCCGTCAAAGCGGCGCGCCGCGCTTAGCCCATGAGGACGGATCTGGCGGCTTCGACGCAGGTCACGGCCGGACCCGGGGGACAAGACCCCGTATGAGCGCCGCCATGTCCGTCCCGAACGCCGGGACGACCGCGGGCCCGTGCCCCCGGCGGGAACGGGCCGGAACCGGCGCGCCGCTCTTCGTACGCCTGCTCGTCCCTCTGCTTGCTCCTCTGCTCGTCCCTCTGCTCGTCCTCGTGCTCGCCGCGCTGGTCACGCCGCTCGCCGCGACGCCCGCGCAGACCGCGGCCCCGCCCCCGGCCGCCGCGTCCTCCCTCGAACCCGGCGAACTCCACCAGGACGCCCCCGAGGCGACCCTGCGCCGCCCGACCGGCCACCCGACGCGGCGCCCCGCGGACCGGCGCCCGCGCCCGTACGTGCCGGCGTCCCTGGCCACCGGCCCCGCCGAACACCTCACGCCCCCGTCCCACCGCGCCCTGCGCACCGTCGTCCTGCGCTGCTGACGGTCACCGGCCCCGGCCGTCCAGAAGGGTCACCGGCCCGTCCAGAAGGGTCACCGGCCCCGGCCGCCCCGCACCGAACGCACCGCACGCACCGCACGACCTCCGCAGGACACGGAAGGACACCCCCGCATGCCCAAGGACCCGTACGCGCTGCTGCGCGCCCTCGTACGCGCGGAAGCGACCCGCGACAACCGCGCCCGAAAGGTGCCGCCGCGGGAGAGGACCGCCCCGCCCCCGGCGAGCCCGCGCCGCGCGCAAGCCGCTCCGCACGACCAGAACGACCGCTGAAGGAACGGCGGGGGAGGCGGGACGACCACAGGGGAGAAGCCCCTCCCACCTCCACCCGTCAACGCCGCGCTCACCGCTCCCCCGGACGAGCCCTTGCCCTCCGGCCCCGGGCGCCGGAGACTGCGGCCCGCACGGCGACAGCGCCCGCGGCGCCTGATTCCGGCCCTGTCCCGGGCGGCCGCCCTCCCGGTTCACACCGTTTACTGCGGGTATCTACCAGACTCGTCCTGCGTCTCCATGGCTGCGCCCGGCGAGCCCGGCCCGGTAGGCTTTCCGTGTGATCTTCAAGCGCATCGGAAACGGCCGGCCGTACCCCGACCACGGCCGGGAAAGCACCCGGCAGTGGGCGGATGTCGCGCCGCGCCCGGTCCGCCTCGATCAGCTGGTGACGACCAAGGGCCAGCTCGACCTCGAAACGCTGCTCGCCGAGGACTCCACGTTCTACGGCGACCTCTTCGCACACGTCGTGAAGTGGCAGGGCGACCTCTATCTGGAGGACGGCCTGCACCGCGCGGTGCGCGCCGCGCTCCAGCAGCGCCAGGTGCTGCACGCCCGCGTCCTCGAACTGGGCTGAGAACCGGGCTGAGAACCGGGCTGAGAGCCAGGCCGAGAACCGGGCCGACGCGCCCCGGCTGTCCAGTGACCGGGCGCACATTGGCCCTTTTGGGTTGCCCTGCCCCCCGAGCGGTGATCATTTAATAGGCATCACCGCCGCACGGCATTACGCTGCGCTCATGAGCATGCTCACTCCCCCCGGCATGGGCGGTAAGTACCGCATCACGGGGGACAAGTACCCCCGGATGCGCCGCGGTCGCCCGCGCGGCAGGATCGTGCTCGCCGTCGTCGCGTCCGTCGCCGTGCTCGGTCTGATCGGCTGGGGATCGCTCCAACTGGTCGACGTCTTCACCGGCGGCGGCACGGCCAAGGCCGCGGGCGCCGCCCCCGCCGACTGCACGAAACGGCCGGAAGCCTCCGCCTCGTCCACCGCGTCCGCGGGCAGGAAGCCGCCCGCCCCGAAGCAGATCAAGGTGAACGTCCTGAACGCCACGGCGCGCGGCGGCCTGGCGAAGAAGACCGCCGACGAGCTGAAGAAGCGCGGCTTCTCCATCGGCGACGTGGGCAACGCGACGAAGGAGTACGACAAGAAGGTCAAGGGCGTCGGACTGCTGCTCGGCGCCGAGGCGGCGACCGACGCGGCGCTCCCGGTGCTCGGCACGCAGCTGACCGGCGCCGAGCAGAAGACCGACACCCGCGCCAAGCCCACCGAGGTCGACCTGATCATCGGCACCGCTTTCAAGTCCCTCGCGACGAAGCCGGCGGCGGACAGGGCCCTGGCGGCCCTGAACGCCCCGAAACCCGCACCGTCGTCATCACCGGCCTGCTCGTAGAGGGGCGCGGGAACAGCGCGGGCGACCACGAAAAAGCCGCGGACGCATCGGCCCGGTCATGGGCCGGACGCGTCCGCGGCTTTCTGGTCTGTACGGGACGGGGCCCGCTATTCAGCGGCCCCGTACATACGGTCGCCCGCGTCGCCGAGACCCGGCACGATGTACCCGTTCTCGTTGAGCCGCTCGTCGACCGACGCGGTCACCACGGTCACCGGCGTCCCCGCCAGCTCCCGCTCCATGATCTCGACACCCTCCGGCGCGGCGAGCAGCACCACGGCGGTGACGTCGTCCGCGCCGCGCTTGATGAGCTCCTGGATCGCCGCGACGAGCGTGCCGCCCGTGGCGAGCATCGGGTCCAGGACGTAGACCTGACGGCCGGACAGGTCGTCCGGCATCCGGGTGGCGTACGTGGAGGCCTGCAGCGTCTCCTCGTCGCGCACCATGCCGAGGAAGCCGACCTCGGCGGTCGGCAGCAGCCGGACCATGCCGTCCAGCATGCCGAGACCGGCGCGCAGGATCGGCACCACCAGGGGGCGCGGGTGCGACAGCTTGACACCGGTCGTCCGCGCGACGGGGGTGTCGATGTCGACCTGCTCGGTGCGCACGTCCCGGGTCGCCTCGTACGCGAGCAGGGTGACCAGCTCGTCGGCGAGGCGCCGGAAGGTCGGGGAATCGGTGCGCTTGTCGCGCAGCGTGGTGAGTTTGTGCGCCACCAGCGGGTGGTCGACGACGTGGATCCGCATGTCCTCAACAGTAACCGGGGCCCAGGACCGGGGCTCCCCCGCGCGGTGGCATCAACAGCGGTGACCGGGGGAAAGTGGAGGGAACGCGAGGGACTGGGGTGGTGGTGCGGCGATGCCCGACGAGGAGCGGCAGGGGCGGCCCGAGGTGCGGGCGGCGCCCGGGGGGCCCGCGGAGTCGGACGCCGAACGCAGGCGCAGGCGCGCCGTGTTCCTGCGCGAACTGACCGAGGCGCGCGAGCTGCGCGCCCGGGTCCAGCCGCGACGCGCGCGGGCCGCACGGATGCGCCGCCAGATGCGGATGCGCACGTTTCGCTGGTGACGCCCGCGTTTCGCCGGTGACACACAGGTGACGTACAGGTGACCGGCCTCACACCGGACACTCCCGATCGGGGTGCGACGCCAACACAGCGCGCGGAAGACCTCTCTTGGAGCCCGACTTTCTGCCACGATTCCGAGTGGGCGGGGCTTGAACTGCACTCCCCGCCTCCAAGCTCCGCCGGGGGGATCCCCGACCGGCACCTGAGACCAGTGGGAGAGTCACGGTGTACTTCGCCGCACTGCTCGCGCGCACCGAAGACGGGTGGGAAGCGAGCGACACAGAGCTCGACGACGTGGAGACCTTGTCGGACCTGTCCGATCTGGCCCGCGAGGCGTTGGCAGCGGCCGACGCCGAGGACGACACCGTCCTCGTCTTCATCGAACAGGAGGACGCGTGGTTCGGCGTCGTCCGGGTGGACGGCGAGGACGACCCTCGCATCTTCATCTCGGACGCGGCGGCCGCCGCCCGCAGCAGCTATGGCGAGATCCTGCTCACCGATGAGCTGCTGGGCAAGGATCCGGACGCCGCCGACGACGATCTGGACGCCCTCGACCTGGACGGCACGGAGGACGGCGAGTCCAGGGCGGCCGACGGCGAGGACGGGGACGAGGCGAGCGGTGGCGCGGGCGACGAGGTCGTGCCCGCCGGACCGCTCGGCGACACCGAGATCCTCGCCGACCTGGGCTTCCCCGAGAAGGAGCTGCTCGCCCTCGACGGGACGGACGCGCTCAGCGAGATCGCGGACGTGCTCGGGGCGGCGGAGGTGCTCGAGACGGTGCGCTGAGCGGAGGGGGCCGCCGGCCGGGGTTACATTCCTGCCCGTGACACCCCCTGACTCCCCTGAGTCCCCTGAGCCCCTCAAGTCCTCCGAGTCTCCCGAGTTCGATCCCGTACGAGACCCCTGGCGGCCGGTGATGCGGCAGGCCCTGGCCGAGGCCGGGCTCGCCGCGGCGGCCGGTGACGTACCGGTCGGCGCCGTGCTGCTGGCCCCGGACGGGACGACCGTGCTGGCCACCGCGCACAACGAGCGCGAGCTGACCGGTGACCCCACCGCCCACGCCGAAGTCCTCGCGATCCGGCGGGCGGCGCGGGTGCTCGGCGAGTGGCGGCTGACCGGCTGCACGCTCGTCGTCACCCTCGAACCGTGCACCATGTGCGCGGGCGCCATCGTCCAGTCCCGGCTCGACCGCGTCGTCTACGGAGCCCGCGACGAGAAGGCCGGGGCGGCCGGTTCGCTGTGGGACGTGATCCGCGACCGGCGCCTCAACCACCGCCCCGAAGTCGTGGCCGAGGTCCTCGCCCGGGAGTGCGCCGAACCCCTCACGCGCTTCTTCCGCGAAACGGATTTCAGACCTGGCCCCACCTTGGGCTAGAGTTCCTCTCGGTAGCGTGTCCGAGCGGCCGAAGGAGCTCGCCTCGAAAGCGAGTGTGGGGAAACTCACCGAGGGTTCAAATCCCTCCGCTACCGCTGACAACGCCCCTCTTCCACGGGTTTCCGAGGAAGAGGGGCGTTCTGCATGTCCTGCACAGGTTCTGTGGATGTTGGTTCTCGTGTTCCTCGGTGTGAACAAGTGACCGAGATAGACTCGCGCCCGGCAACAGGGCGCGGGCATGGGGAGGCCGAACGTAGTGCAGCCGAAGAAGATAGGTCTGTTCGTCGTGGTCGTCTTCGTGCTCTACGTGGTCATCACCGACCCCGCCAAGGCCGCCGACTACGTCCAGATAGGGTTCGAGGGCGTCTCGACCGCCGCGCAGTCCGTCGGCGACTTCATGACCTGGGTCGCCAACGGCGGCAAGTAGGCGAAGCAGCCCGGCCCCTTCAGGTCCCTCAGGGAGAGCACAGCCGTGATCCGCCACCTGGTCCTGTTCAAGCTCGACGACGGTGTGAGCCGTGACGAACCGCGCGTCGTCGAGGGCGTCGAAGCCTTCCGCGCGCTCGGCGCTCAGATCCCCGAGCTGACGTTCTGGGAGTGCGACTGGAACATCACCGACCGCCCCATCGCGTACGACTTCGCGATCAACTCGGCGGTCGAGGACACCGACGCCCTGAAGCGGTACCTCGAACACCCCGCGCACCAGGCGGGCGTGGCCCTGTGGCGCGAGTTCGCCACGTGGGTGATCGCCGACTACGAGTTCTGAGCCCACAGAGCCGGCCTGTACGGCCAAAC
The DNA here is from genome assembly GCF_044332585.1 of Streptomyces sp. NPDC016845. Taxonomy (NCBI): domain Bacteria; kingdom Bacillati; phylum Actinomycetota; class Actinomycetes; order Kitasatosporales; family Streptomycetaceae; genus Streptomyces; species Streptomyces sp. NPDC016845. The sequence continues at coordinate 108,750 of NZ_JBIRPI010000022.1, forward strand.
GGCCCTCCGCTGCGACAGCGGGGGGCTTTTTCACGTCCTCATCCGGAACCGTCTCAACTTGCCCTGCAACACGTAGTTATAAGGTGCTTGCACACAGTGCTCATGTGTTGTGATGCTATGACCGCTTTTGATCAATGAGTTGACGGATGAGCTGACGCACACAGCTGACAGATACAGCTGACGAAACAGAGGTGGGGTTGACCGTGCCGGCCAGTACTGCGCCTCAGGCACCGCCCGCGAAGTCCACGCGCGGTGCCGACACACGGGCCCTCACACAGGTCCTCTTCGCACAGCTCAAGAACCTCCCGCCGGGCAGCCCCGAGCACTCCCGGGTGCGCGGCGCGCTCATCGAGGCCAACCTGCCGCTCGTGCGGTACGCGGCGGCCCGCTTCCGCAGCCGGAACGAACCGATGGAGGACGTCGTCCAGGTCGGCACGATCGGGCTCATCAACGCCATCGACCGGTTCGACCCGGAGCGCGGCGTGCAGTTCCCGACCTTCGCCATGCCGACCGTGGTCGGCGAGATCAAGCGGTACTTCCGCGACAACGTACGGACCGTGCACGTGCCGCGCCGCCTGCACGAGCTGTGGGTCCAGGTGAACGCCGCGAGCGAGGACCTGACCACCGCCTTCGGCCGCTCCCCCACCACCGGTGAGATCGCCGAGCGGCTTCGCATCCCCGAGGACGAGGTGCTCGCCTGCATCGAGGCCGGGCGCTCGTACCACGCGACGTCCCTGGAGGCCGCGCAGGAGGGCGACGGCATGCCCGGACTCCTCGACCGGCTCGGCTACGAGGACCCCGAACTCGACGGCGTCGAACACCGCGACCTCGTCCGGCACCTCCTGGTCCAGCTCCCCGAGCGCGAGCAGCGGATCCTGCTCCTGCGCTACTACAACAACCTGACCCAGTCGCAGATCAGCGCCGAACTGGGTGTCTCCCAGATGCATGTGTCAAGGCTCCTCGCCCGCAGCTTCGCGCGACTTCGATCCGCAAACAGGATCGACGCGTAGCTGGAACGGGTAGACCCACCGAGCGGGGTTTTTCCGACAGAAACCCCGTCCACTTTGGCCACACCCCCTGCCTCCTGCGGCGATTCGTCCCTTCCATGTCGACATGTCACTACAGCGTGTTGCCGACATGTGACATTCTGCTGGAACGGCGTTTGGCGCGGCTCCACGTCCGGTATTCAGGTGGAGGCTGCGCTCTTACCTGACGGGAGCGTCCGCCGCGACCGTCCGCGACCTCAAGGGGGTGGCATGTCCGCAGACCAGGGCAGCTCGAAGGTGCTCACGCTCCCGCCCGGTGTGTCCGATGACGCGAGTGCGTCCACGACCACCGCGCCGATCGACTCCCCTCCCGCAGAGGCGGCGGAGGTGACGGAGGCGCCGGAGCAGGCCGTGTCCTCGGTGTCATCGGCATCCATCGACACCCGGACCCTGTCCCGCTCCCTGTTCCTGCGCCTGGCCGCGCTCGACGAGCACAGCCCCGAGCGGGCCTACGTCCGCGACACCCTCATCGAGCTGAACCTGCCGCTCGTGCGGTACGCGGCGGCCCGCTTCCGCAGCCGCAACGAGCCGATGGAGGACATCGTCCAGGTCGGCACGATCGGCCTGATCAAGGCGATCGACCGGTTCGACTGCGAGCGTGGCGTCGAGTTCCCGACCTTCGCCATGCCGACCGTCGTCGGCGAGATCAAGCGCTTCTTCCGGGACACGTCCTGGTCGGTGCGGGTGCCCCGGCGCCTCCAGGAGCTGCGGCTCGCGCTCACCAAGGCGTCCGACGAGCTCGCGCAGAAGCTGGACCGCTCGCCCACCGTCCCCGAACTCGCCGCGGTGCTCGGCGTCTCGGAGGAGGACGTGGTCGACGGCCTGGCGGTGGGGAACGCGTACACGGCGTCCTCCCTCGACTCCCCGGCCCCCGAGGACGACGGCGGCGAGGGCTCCCTCGCGGACCGGCTCGGCTACGAGGACACGGCGCTCGAGGGCGTCGAGTACCGGGAGTCGCTCAAGCCGCTCCTCGCCAAGCTGCCGCCGCGCGAGCGCCGGATCATCATGCTGCGGTTCTTCGCGAACATGACGCAGTCGCAGATCGGCGAGGAGGTCGGCATCTCGCAGATGCACGTCTCCCGGCTGCTCACACGGACCCTGGCACAGCTGCGTGACGGCCTGATCGCGGACTGACGCCGCACCCTTCCCAATTGACGGGTCGTCAGACACACTGGCGCGATGGTGCGGACGTGGATGCGAGGGCGTCGTGGGGCCGCAGTAGGTGCCGGATGCGCCGCCGTGGCCTGTCTCGGCGCTGTCGCCGCCTTCGGCGGGGGCGCCGGACCCGACGGTTACGTCGCCGTGGGCACGGCCGGCGGCAAGCAGTCGCCGGGCACCGCGCCCAGCGGTGAGGTCCGGCTCGTACCGCTGGACCCGGACGGGACCGAGCCGCCCCGGCAGCCGCCCACCGGGTCACCGGACTCACCGGACACGGAGGAGTCCGCCTCGGCCGAAGGCGGGGCTACGGGGTCCAGGGCGTCCGGCGACGGATCAGCGGGCCGGGACCGCGGCTCGGCCCCGGGGCCGGACACCGCCCGGGGCACCGGCCGAGGCGGCGCCGGCAGCGGCACCCGTACAGGCGCCGGAACCGGCTCCGGATCTGGTGCCGGCTCCGGTACTGGCGCCGGCTCTGCACAAGGCACGAGAACACCCGCCCCACCCGGAACCTCGGCCCCGGGCACCCCCTCCGCGCCGGCCACCGCGGGGCCCGCCGCGCTCAAGGTCGGCGAGCCCGTCCTGCAGGGCGCCGACAAGCGCTGGTGCCAGAAGGTGACGCTCGCGCTGCGCAACTCCGGTGGCAGCGCGGTGCGTGCGGGCACGGTGACGTTCAGGACGCACATCATCGGCTCGCTCGGGGTCGACTGGGCGACGGTCGAGTCCACGGAAAAACTCCCCGTGCCCATCGGCGCCGGGGAGGAGAAGAAGAAGACGTGGACCGTGTGTGTGGAGTCCTGGCGGGTCCCGCTGGGGATGCACATCGAGACCCGCGACGTCTCCGTCGACTGGGAATAAGAGGTCGGCCGGAAGGTAGGAAGTCGACCGGGGCCAAGAGGGTGAGCGTTACTTCAGCGCCAGCCACGCCACCGCCGCGATCACGACGACCGCGACGACGATGCCGATGATCAGACCGGCGCCGGGACCGGACTTCACCGGGGCCGCCTGCGCGCGCACGGTGGGGGTGCCGCCCTCGTCGACGAAGGCGCGGAACATCTGGGTGCTGCCCGCGGGGTCGTAGTTGCCTTCGGGGTTCGGGCCCTGGGGGTTGTTTGCCATGGGCCAGGACCCTAGCGAATCGGCGCGACGGGCGCCACAGCCCGCCGATGACCCACGTGAGCTGCACTTTTACAAGCGCTAGCACTCCCCTTTGCCCTCATTTTATCTTCCTACGTCCCTTTTAGTTTGCCTGCGGCAACCAACTGGTTCTATGGTTGCCCTAAGCAACGAATAAAATACTGGTCAGGAGGTGCCGTGGCCGCACAGCGTCATTACGACGAGCTGGCCCGTCAGCTCAGTGCCTTCGGCGCCGTCAAAAGGGATATGGCACGCATCCTGCCGCCCGAGTGCCCGGCCGGTTCAGCCGCAGTCCTCACACTGCTCAAGCGGTACGGCGACATGCGGATGAGCAGGCTGGCCGAGCTCCTCGCGGTGGACATGTCCGTGGCGAGCCGCCACGTGGCCCACACCGCCGACCGCGGCTGGATCGAGCGTCGCCCCGACCCCGCCGACAAACGTTCGCGCATTCTTACTCTCACCGCAGAGGGGAACGCGCAGATGGACGACCTGAACGTCCGCACGACGGAGCTGCTCGCCGACCGGCTGAGCGACTGGTCGGACGACGAGGTCAACCAGTTGATCACCCTCATGACGCGCCTGCGCGACAGCTTCGGGGACTGCCGGACGACGGCGTCCCGCACCCAGCTCCCCGTCGCCGCGCAGAGCCCGGCGTCGGTGCAGACCACCCGTACACCCGCGTAAACGTAAGAAAAGGAATCCCATGGCAACATCCACACCGTCCGGTGTGCGGGGCAGCCATGCCGCCAAGCACGGAGGCGCGCCTTCCGACGGCGGCGCTCCGATGACGCACCGGCAGATCATGGAGGCGCTGTCCGGGCTGCTGCTCGGCATGTTCGCCGCGATCATCTCCTCGACGGTCGTCACCAACGCCCTCCCGGAGATCATCGGCGACCTGGGCGGCGGCCAGTCCGCGTACACCTGGGTCGTCACCGCCTCGCTGCTCGCGATGACGGCCACCACGCCCCTGTGGGGCAAGATGGCCGACCTCTTCAGCAAGAAGGCGCTCGTCCAGATAGCCCTGATCGTCTACGTGGCGGGCTCCGTCATCGCCGGTCTCGCGCAGAACCCGGCGATGCTGATCTCCGCGCGTGCCATCCAGGGCATCGGCGCCGGTGGTCTCTCGGCCCTGGCGCAGATCGTCATGGCGGCGATGATCTCGCCGCGTGAGCGTGGCCGGTACTCCGGTTACCTGGGCGCGACGTTCGCGGTCGCGACCGTCGGCGGCCCGCTGATCGGTGGTGTCATCACCGACACGAGCTTCCTCGGCTGGCGCTACTGCCTGTACGTCGGTGTGCCCTTCGCGCTGATCGCGCTCATCGTGCTGCAGAAGACGCTGCACCTGCCCGTCGTGAAGCGGAAGGTCAAGGTCGACTGGGCCGGCGCCTTCTTCATCACCGCCGCGGCCTGCCTGCTGCTCCTGTGGGTCACCTTCGCCTCCGACAAGTACGACTGGGTGTCGTGGCAGACCTACACGATGGTCGGTGGCGCGATCGTGCTCGCGCTCCTCTTCGTCCTGGCCGAGTCCAAGGCGTCCGAGCCGATCATCCCGCTGCGGCTCTTCAAGAACCGCACCATCACGCTGGCCTCGATCGCCTCGCTGTTCGTCGGTGTCGCGATGTTCGCGGGCACCGTGTACTTCTCGCAGTACTTCCAGCTGGCGCGCGACAAGTCGCCGACGATGTCGGGCGTCATGACGATCCCGATGATCGGTGGCCTGTTCATCTCGTCCACCGTCTCCGGCCAGGTCATCACCCGGACCGGCAAGTGGAAGGCGTGGCTGGTCGCCGGCGGCGCGTTCCTGACCGCGGGCCTCGGCCTGCTCGGCACCATGCGCTACGACACCCCGTACTGGCACATCGCGATCTTCATGGCGCTGATGGGTCTCGGCGTCGGCATGATGATGCAGAACCTCGTGCTGAGCACGCAGAACCAGGTCGCGCCGAAGGACCTCGGTTCCGCCTCCTCCACGGTGACGTTCTTCCGTTCCCTCGGTGGTGCCATCGGCGTCTCGGCGCTCGGCTCCGTGATGACCACGCGCATCAGCCACTACGCGAAGGACTCCATCGGCACGCTCGACCCGCAGGAGCAGGCGGCGGCCGGCAAGGCGATGGGCGGCAGCGGCATCCCGAACATGGACCTGCTGCCCCCGCACATCCGCACCTGGCTGGAGAGCGCCTACGGGCACGGCATCGGCGACATCTTCCTCTACGTCGCGCCGATCGCCTTCCTGGCGTTCCTCGTCACCATCTTCATCAAGGAGGTTCCGCTGCGTACGTCCGGAGCTCTCGAACAGGCCGCCGGCGACGCCCAGGGCGCCGGTGCCCCGGCCCCCGCCGCCGCCCAGCCCGTCCAGGGCCAGGACGAGCGGGTGCCGAGCCTGGTCGGCGCGGGTGAGCCGGTCGGTGACACGCAGACGCAGCCGCTGGCCGCCACCGCGTCCGTCTCCTCCGGGGACGCCCCGGCGCAGGCCGTCGGCGGCGGCATCCCGGTGCGCGGTTTCGTCCGCGGCGCCGAGTCCGCCCCGGTCCCGCGGGCCGCGGTCACGCTGATCTCCCTCGGCGGACGGCAGCTGGGCCGCGCGGTCGCCCAGGGCGACGGCCAGTACGGGATCGACGCCCCCGGCGCCGGCTCCTACGTGCTGATCGCCTCGGCCGACGGCTACCAGCCGCAGGCCTCCACCGTCGTCGTCGGCGAGGAGCCGGTCGCGTACGACATCCTGCTCAGCGGCACCAGCGGCCTGAGCGGTGTGGTCAAGGCCGCGGAGACCAAGGCCGCCGTCGTCGGCGCCATGGTCATCGTGACCGACGTCCGCGGTGACGTCCTCGCCACCGGGCTCTCGGGCCCCGAGGGTGAGTTCACCTTCGCCGAGCTGGTGCCCGGCGCCGTGACCGTCGCGGTGAACGCCGCCGGACACCGGCCGCTCGCGCTGCCCGTCGAGGTCGGCGGCACGGGTGTCACCCGCGTCGAGATCGAGCTGAACGCCGGTTCGCAGGTGCAGGGCACCGTGCGCGCCGCGGGCCGCTCCCTGAACGACGCCCGGGTCACGCTCATCGACGCCGCGGGCAACGTCGTGGCGACGTCGACCACCGGTGAGGACGGCGCGTACGCCTTCACCGACCTGGACGGCGGCGAGTACACGGTCATCGCGACCGGCTACCCGCCGGTGGCCACGCACCTCAGCGTGCAGGGCAGTGGCGTCGACGGCCACGACATCGAACTCTCGCACCCCGGCGAGTAGTCCGAGCAGTTCGCTGCAAGACCAGTGAGTCCCTGACAGGACCCCGGACCGGGCGGCCCGCGCTTCGAGCGGAGACGCGGGCCTCCCGGACCGGTTGTGGGAAATGGGCCCCGGACCCGGTGGCGTCGTTAACGGCAGGGGACGGCCGAGACGTCACGGGCCGGGGCCCGTTCGCGTCCGGGGCCACCTTGATTTCCTTACGTGTGTGAGAACTTGAGCTAGGAGTTGTGACTGATGGGACTGAGTGCGCGGATCCGTACGCGGGACGGCTGGGCCCTGCCGCACGCCGTCGTCACGGTGACCGACATGACCGGCGCGCAGGTGCTGCGCGCCGAGGCCGACGACGAGGGGGCCGTGCACGACGCGTCGGTCCTCACCCCCGGCCCCTACACCGTGATCGTGACCGCTGTCGGGTACGCCCCCGCGGCCTCCACCGCGCTGGTGACGGCGACCGGCCGCGCCGAGGTGGGCACGGTCGTGCTCGCGCGGCAGGGCGGCGCCGAGCTGCCGCCGCCCGGACCGTGGACGGTCGACCCCGCCCACTCCGCCGTCGCGGCGACCGCGCAGCACCTGGGGATCACCAGCGTGCACGGCCGCTTCACCGACTTCACCGCCCGCGTGGACATCGCGCAGGACGTGGAGAAGTCCCGCGTCGAGGCCGTGATCAAGGCCGCGTCGATCGACACCGGCAACGGCATGCGCGACGGCCACCTGAAGTCGCCGGACTTCCTGGACGTCGAGACGTACCCCGAGATCACCTTCAGGAGCACCGCTCTGACCCCGGCGGGGCCGGACCGCTGGACCGTCCACGGTGAGCTGGGCCTGCACGGCGTCGCCCGCCAGGTCGACCTCGACCTCAGCTACCTCGGCACCGGCGCCGACCCGTGGGGCGGCACCCGCGCCGCGTTCAAGGCGACGGCCGAGCTGAAGCGCGAGGACTTCGCCATGAACTACAACCAGGTCGTCCAGGCCGGCATCGCGGCGATCGGCGCGACGCTCAAGGTGGAGCTGGACATCCAGGCGGTCCAGGGCGACGCGCTTCCGCAGGTCTAGTACCGCTGTCGAGGGGGGTCAGCCGGGGAGGCGTGCGGTGAAGTCGCCCCGGCGCGGTGGTGCGCCGCCCACCTGCGTCACGATCCGGGCGCACAGCTCCCGCAGCTTGACGTTCTCGTCCTGGGAGCGGCGGCGCAGCAGCCCGAGCGCGGCGTCCGCGTCGCACCGGCGCCGCCCCATCACGATGCCGATGGCCTGGTCGATGACGCTGCGCGAGAGCATCGCGGTGCGCAGGTCGAGGCCGACCTCGCGCTCGTGCTCGATCCGCAGCGCCACCGCCACGGCGCCGGACGCCTGCGCGGCGAGCTTGCGCGCGATCTCGCGCCGCTCGCGGAACGCGTCGTGGGTACGCGCGTAGAAGTTGAGGGCGCCGTAGACCCCGTGGTTCAGGGTGAGCGGCAGCGCCAGCATGGACCGGATGCCGCACTGCCACGCCTCGGCGGGGAACGGACCCCAGCGCCTCTCGACCGCCAGGTCCGGGGTGTGCTGCTCCACACATTCGCGCGCGGCGGTCACGCACGGCCCGGTGTCGGCCTCGTACTGGAGCTGGTCGAGCCCGCTCACCACGCCCTCGCTGGCCGCGACGGTGCGCAGCCGGTGGGCGCGGTGCAGCGTGACGCTGCACCCGCCGGGCCGCACGACGCGCGCCGCCCGAACGGTCAGCTCCTGGAGAAAGCCGTCGAGACCGTCACACTCGGCCAGGGCCCGGTAGAGGGCGCCGGTGTCCAGCGTCCGCGCCTCGGGCCGACCGTCTTCCGAATCAGGGACTGGGAATTCGGCAGGATTGGTCATTTCCTACTAGTGACCCGGAATCGGTCGCTCACGCGTACCGCGCCCGGTCGCTCACGCGTCCCGGGACCGTGCGGCGGACTCCACGTAACGCTGCGCCAGCTCTCTCAGCTTTATGTTCTGCTGCTGCGAGGCCCGTACGAGGTGGTCGAACGCCTCGGCCGCGTCGACCCCCTCACGCGCCATCAGGAGGCCGGTGGCCTGGCCGATGAGGTCCCGGGTGCGCATCGCCTCCGTGAGCTGTTCCTGCACGGTGGCCGAGTCGTGCGCGAGGGATACGTGCGCGGCGAGCATCCGGCCGACGCGCAGGCTGCGCTCGTCGTGGCCGCCCGGCTTGCGCCCGTAGAGCACGAGCGCCGTCAGCTGCCGCCGCTCGGCGCGCAGCCGCAGCGCGAGCACACAGCCCACACCGAGGACGGGCAGGGACTGTCCCGCCCCGTTGACCTCGGCGGTGTCCTCCAGAACCGCTACGGGCGCCTCCCACAGCCGCTCCCAGAACGTGCGGTGGCCCGGCATCCCGGTCACCGCCTGGGCGCTGCGAGCCACGTCGTCGCTCCAGGCCACCGACTCGGGCACGAGGTCGCGGCCGACGGTGACGATGCCGGCGTGGTCGGCCCCGGGCACCAGGTGCACGGCGAGGCGTACGGCGGTGCGCAGGGTGGCACGCGGGTTGGACTGCTCGTGCAGCTGACGCGCTGCGACGGTGAACGCCTCGGCCAGCCGGAAATCGGCAGCAGAAGACGGCGGAACTTCGGGAAAACTGGGCGCAACCACCACGAACCTCTTCAGCGAGCATGACCGTATGGCCATGCGCGGGGAGAGCTCCGCAGCACATTCCCGACTGCGAGCGCAGGACGGACAGAACTCTAGCCGTTTCCATAAGAAGAAGTGGATTTGGCAAGGAGTGCGACGCGGGTCCCCCGTGGGTGGTGCAATGGAAGCCGGGTCAGGAAGCGGCTCGTCGTCCACCGACCGACCACGAGACCGGTCTGGCAGGTGTGCCCTGTGGCCACTCCCGTTCACCTCGCGCTCGTCGACATCGCCGAGCGCACCGTCGTCACGTTTCCGCCGGAGATCGATCTCGGCAACGCGCCGGTCCTGCTCACCGAGGCCTGCGCCCTGGCCGACGAGCGGGCGGAGCGCAGCCGCGAGTTCGTCCTCGATCTGACCCGCACCACGTTCCTCGACTCACAGGGCGTACGTCTCCTGCTCGACCTGCGCCGCTACCTGCGGCTCTACGGCACCGCCATGCGGGTCGCCGTCCCGCCGGGCGGGCCGGTACGGCGCGTGCTGACCCTGTCCCAGGTCAGACGGGACGTGCCGATGCACGACACCGTGGAGGAGGCGTTACGGGCGTGCGAGGAGTGAGGCCTCCGGGGGCTCGTCCGGGCGCGGCATAGGCTGAGCGCATGGCTCCGAACATCGCGACCAACACCCGCGTCTCCCTCGACGGGCTGCTCGACTTCGTACGCCCCCGCCACCGCGCCCTCCTGATCACCGCCCGCGCCGACGGCACCCCGCAGGCGTCGCCGCTGACCTGCGGCGTCGACGACTCCGGGCGGATCGTCATGTCCACCTACCCGGAGCGCGCCAAGACGCGCAACGCCAAGCGGAACCCGCGCGTGAGCGTGCTGGTCCTCAGCGACGAGTGGAACGGCCCGTGGGTCCAGGTCGACGGGGCCGCCGAGGTCATCGACGCGCCCGACTCGGTCGAGCCGCTCGTGGAGTACTTCCGGAACATCTCGGGTGAGCACCCGGACTGGGACGAGTACCGCGCGGCGATGGTCGAGCAGGGCAAGTCGATCATCCGCGTGACGCCGGAGAAGTGGGGGCCGGTTGCCACGGGCGGGTTCCCGGCGCGGCTCGCGCGGGACTGACTTCCAGGGCGGAGACCGACGTTCAGGGCCGCTCGGACGGCTGGGCGGCGACCAAGGCCTCGATGCCCCCGATCAGCAGGTCGAGCGCGACCTGGAAGTCCGCGTCGCGCATCTCCTCGACGGTCCGGCTGCCCGCCTCCGCCACCATGTACTCCGCGTGCCGGAAGTCCTCGGCCATCTCCTCCGGCACCCGGAACGCCGCCATCGCCTCGGCGAAGTAGTCGTCCTGAGACATGCCCGCCTCGGCGCACCGCTGACGGAAGTGGCCCTCGATCGTGCCGTAGCCGTAGACGAACTGGAAGACGGACGCGATGGCGCCGCGCTGCGCGGCCATCGGCAGCCCGGTGGCGCCGATGACACGCTGGACGGCGCGCGCGAACCGCAGCGAGTTCGGCCCGATGTTCAGGTAGTTGCCGATCTGGGGGGAGACCCACGGATGGCGCACCATCAGGGCCCGGTAACCGGCCGCCAGCTTCCGTACGTGCTCCCGCCAGTCCCCGGCGTCCACGTCCTGCGGCCCCGGTACCTCCAACTCGCCGAAGACCCGGTCCAAGGCGAGTTCGAGCAGGTCGTCCTTGGTGTCGACGTACCAGTACACGGACATCGCGGTCACCCCCAGCTCGCCCGCGAGGCGCCGCATGGAGAACTTGGCGAGCCCCTCCGCGTCGAGCAGCCGCACGCTGGCCTCGGTGATGCGGTCCCGGTCCAGGCCGCTCGGCTGCTCACTGCGCCGGGTGCGTGGCGTCCTGGCCGCGGGGTTCTCCAGCCAGATACTCATCCGCGCTGCCTTGGCCATGGCGCACCCTCCCAGAAGTCGCTCGCCCATGAGCGGGCGGAGGGTCGAGTTCCGTGGGCCTTCATGATCCACGATGGTCCACGGAATCCGTCCGTCCGCCCGGTGTCGATGCTATGCGGAAGCCACCACCCGCTATACGGAAGAGGCGGCCACCGCTGAGTCTGCCCTCTCCGCCCGCCGCAGCAACGCGGCGGCGAGCAGTCCGCCGACGAGCACGGCGACGGCCCCGACCAGCTGACTGGTCTCCAGGCCCGAGGAGAACGCGTCGGAGATCCGGGCCCGCTCCGCGTCCGACGTCGCCGCCGCGAGCGCCGCGGGCAGCGAGGCGGCCGAGACCGATACGAGCGCCGCGAACCGGGCGTTGAGGACCGCGCCGAGCACGGCGACGCCGAGACCGTTGCCGAACTCGGCGAGCGTGCCGTTGACGCCCGCGCCGACGCCCGCCTTCTCCGGCGGGATCGCGCTCATGATGGCGTTGGCCATGGCCGGCATGGCCAGCGCGATCCCGGCGCCCATGACGATCAGGCCCGCCAGCATGCCGCCGTAACTGTCCCCGCCGAGCAGGGAGATCACCGCGAGCCCGGCCGCCAGGCACGTCATCCCGGACGCGATGGTCAGCGGCGTACCGAGCCTGGGCAGCAGCCGCGCCCCGATCCCGGTGAGGTTGAGCGCGACGACGGTGAGCGCGAGCGGCGCGGTCCGCAGCCCCGCCTCCAGCGGCCCGTACCCGAGCACGAACTGGAGGTGCTGCGTGAGCAGGAACAACGACCCGCCCATGCCGAACGCGACGAGGATCGCCCCGGCCACCGCGCCCGTGAACTTCTGATTCCGGAAGAAGTGCATGTCGAGCATCGGGTACGGGATGCGCAGCTCCCACGCCACGAAGGCGCCCATGACGACGACACCGACGGCGGCGGAGGTGAGCGTGGTCGCGGACGTCCACCCCTCGTCGGGCCCGGAGATGATGGCGTAGACGACCCCGGTCATGCCGATCGTGGACAGCACCGCGCCCAGCAGGTCGGGCCGGTCGCCGCGCGGGTTCTTCGACTCCGGTACGAGGACGAGCGTGGCGACGAGCCCGACGACCGCGACCGGAATGTTGATCAGGAAGATCGCGCCCCACCAGAAGTGGTCGAGCATGAACCCGCCGAGCAGCGGCCCGACGGCGAACCCGAGCGAGTTGACCGTCGCCCACAGCCCGATCGCCTTCACGCGCTCGGCGTCGTCGAAGACCTGCACGATGACGGCGAGCGTCGTGGTCATCAGGAGCGCGCCGCCGACGCCCATGCCCGCGCGGGCGGCGATCAGCTGCCCGGTGGACTGGGCGAGCCCGGCGACCAGCGACCCCGCCCCGAACAGGACGAGCCCCGCCGCGAGCATCTTCTTGCGCCCGTACCGGTCGGCCGTGCTGCCCGCGGTGAGCAGCAGCCCCGACTGCACGAGCGAGTACGCGCTGATGACCCACTGGATGTCGGCGGTCGACGCGTCCAGCTCCCTGGTCAGGGAGGGGATGGCGACGTTCAGGACGGTGTTGTCGAGCAGCACGGTCAGCTGGGCGAGACAGATGACGCCGAGGATGATCCAGCGCTGCGGGTGACGCTCGGGAGGCGCGAGTGGCGAGGCGCCGTTGTCTGTTGTCGTGGTGGTCATGTGTCCCCCTGGGGTGGTCGTCGATGCCGCTGCCGCATTCCTTTCCTGTACACCGTAAGGGAGGAGCTTTACGGTGTACAACTCGATTTTCGGCATACGGTTCCGGCATGCCGACGCGTACTGGAGCACTGCCAGCACTGCCTCATCTGGCCCTGTCCGCGGCCTTGCTGGGCATCGCCGCGACGGCCGCGCCGTCCGCCTCCGCCGCGGCCCGCCACCACCGCCCCGTCCCTCTGCGGATCGCCACGTACAACATCCACGCCGGCTCCGGCATGGACGAGGTCTTCGACCTGGACCGGCAGGCGGCGGCGCTACGGGCGCTGCGCGCGGACGTGATCGGCCTCCAGGAGGTCGACGTCCACTGGGGGGCGCGCAGCCAGAACCTCGACGTGGCCCGCGAGTTGGCGGACCGCCTCGGGATGCGGGTGTCGTTCGCGCCGATATACAGCCTCGACCCGGCGGCGGCCGGGGAACCGCGGCGCGAGTTCGGGGTGGCGGTGCTGTCCCGGTATCCGATCCGGGCCGCCGCGAACCACGAGATCACCCGCCTGTCCACGCAGGACCCGGACCCCGTCCCGGCCCTGGCACCCGGCTTCGGCGAGGTCACCCTGAAGGTCCGCGGCGTACCGGTACAGGTCTTCGTGACCCACCTGGACTACCGCGCGGACCCCGCCGTCCGGGCGGCCCAGGTCGCGGACGCCCGCCGCATCATGTCGGCCGAAAGCCAGTCCGTCCCCGGCGCACGCCAAGTACTGCTGGGCGACTTCAACGCGGTGCCCTCCGCCCCGGAGCTCGCCCCCTTGTGGACCGAACTGACGGACGCGGGCCCGCCCGAGGGCGGCACCTACCCGGCGAACGCACCGACGCGCCGGATCGACTACGTGGCGGTGGGCAAGGGCGTACGCCCCCGAGCCGTCTCGATCCCGGAGGAGCCAACGGCATCGGACCACCGCCCAGTGATCGCGGAGGTACTGCTGCCCCGCTAGGGGCGCGGGGAACTGCGCGACCAGCCACGACGGCGGGCGCGCCGACAGACGACCCGCCCCTCCCCGTGACGCGAAGCGCCGATTTCGGGAAGGGGCGGGGTGGGGAGATCTCAACTCTCGGCCTGAGTCAGGTGGGCTGAGTCAGATGGGCTGAGTCAGGTCGTAGAACGTGGCGCTCCCGACCGTCACCTTGACGAAGTTCCCCTCCACCCAGGAAGCGATCTTCGAAGAGGCCCCGGATCCCGACCCGGCCCCGGCCCCGGCACCCGTCCCCCCACTACCGATGAAGTAGTGGATCTTCCCGTCCTCGACGTACTGCTTGAACTGAGCAAGCGTAGGAGCCGGATCCGTCCCGTTGAACCCACCGACGGCCATGACGGGATCACCCGTGGCGAGCTGATAACTGGCCTGGTTCTGCGACCCGACGGTGGCGGCGACCCAGGTGTAGTCCCCGGCGTTCCTCTGGAGGAGCTTCTTGGCCTTGGCGCTGACATCGGCCCCGTTGAGAAGACCACCCATCCCGCCGCCCCGTTGCTGCGACATCTCCGCGCCCGGGTTCTGGTTCTGGCTCTGCCCGGGCATGCCTCCACCGGGGCCCCCACCAGGGAACCCACCCTGTTTCTGACCTTGCCCCGGCGCCTGCCCCTGACCCTGCTGCTGCCCACCAGGCGGCTGCATACCACCACCACCATCACCACCGCCGCCCCCAGGCCCCCCACCACGACCTCCACCCCCACCACCGGGCATACCCATCGCACTGGCCCCCGAAGGCCCAGCCGTGACGATCGACCCGGTATGCCCGGTGTTCAACGTACTGACGGTGTAAGCGACCGGCGCCGCAAGCGAGACGACAACCCCGAGCCCGGCGGCCCCGAGCGCGACCTGCCGCCCGGCCCTCCCCGCAAGGGCAAGCCCGGCCCCCGCCGACAGCCCCCCGACGAGCACGACCCACCGCAACCAGGGCAGATACTCCGGCACCCGCCCGAGCAGCACATACGCCCACACCGCACTGACGACGACGGCCGCACCGAGCGCCACGGAGGCGCCGACCCGGGACCGCTCCTCCCAGAGCACCGTGGCGCCCATACCGACCAGCGCCGCGATGTAAGGAGCGAGAGCCACCGTGTAGTACTGGTGGAAGATCCCGGCCATGAAGCTGAAGACGAGCCCGGTCATCACGAGACACCCACCCCACGCGAGGAACGCGGCGCGCGCCGTGTCGACCCGCTTGGCCTTCCACGTGAGGACGACACCCGCGACGAGCAGAATCAGCGCGGCGGGGATCAGCCACGAGATCTGACTGCCGATCTCGGAGTTGAACATCCGCCCGAGCCCGGTCTCCCCCCACTGCCCGGTGCCACCGCCCATGCCGCCACCGCCGCCCCCACCGCCGACGGACCCGGTCTCGTCACCGTTGATCCGCCCGAGGCCGTTGTAGCCGAAGGTGAGTTCGAGGAACGAGTTGTTCTGGGAGCCGCCGATGTACGGGCGTGAGGACGCGGGCCACAGCTCCACGACCGCCACCCACCAGCCGCCCGCGACGGTCATCGCGAGCCCGGCGAGGGCCAGCTGGCCGAGCCGCCTGCGCAGCCGGGTCGGTGCGAAGACCCCGTAGAGCAGGGCGAGCGGCGGCAGGATCAGGAAGGCCTGCAACGTCTTGGTCAGAAAGGCGAGACCGACGGCGGCACCGGCGATGACCAGCCACTTCGTACGGGCGTGCTCCATGGCCCGCAGTACGCAGTACACGGTGACGGTCATGAGCAGGGCGAGGAGCGCGTCAGGGTTGTTGAACCGGAACATGAGCGCGGCGACGGGCGTCGTGGCGAACACGGCGACCGTGATGAGACCCGCGACGGCACTGAACCGACGGCGTACGGCCCCGTACAGAACACCCGCCGTGGCCAGCGCCATCAGTACCTCGGGAACGAGGATCGCCCAGGAGCTGAGACCGAAGAGGCGGACGGACAGCACCATCGGCCACAGCGCGGCCGGCGGCTTGTCGACGGTGATGGCGTTGGCCGCGTCGGACGAGCCGAAGAACATCGCCTTCCAGCTCTCGCTGCCCGCCTGGACTGCGGCGGAGTAGAAGGAGTTGGCGTAGCCGGAGGCCGACAGGTTCCAGAGGTAGGCGAGGCCGACGACGAGGAGGAGGGCGAGGAAGGCGGGGCGCACCCAGCGCGCGTCCTCGGCCCGGCCGCGCCACACGCGGCGCGGGAAGGAGGTCCTCGGGCGACCGTGACCCGGCACCGGGTGGGCCGGAGCCACGTCGTACGGACGGATGTCTGTGGTCATCGGAGATCCCTGGGCTCGGGGACGGGGTCATGCGTCCGCTCGGGCGGCCGGTGGGTGCGCTCGGGCAGTTGGTGGGTGCGCTCGGACGGCTGGTGGGTGCGCTCCAGCGGCTGGTGAGTGCGCTCCAGCGGCTGGTGGGTACGCTCGGACGGCTGTTCGGTCTGGTCGGTGAAGACCCACGCCCGGAAGAGCAGGAAGCGCAGCACGGTCGCCGCGAGGTTGGCGGCGATGAGCACGGCGAGCTCGGTGGAGTGCGCGGGCGCGCCGGACGCCGCGTTGAGGGCGGCGAGGGAACCGCTGGTCAGGGCGAGGCCGATGCCGAAGACGACGAGGCCCTGGGCCTGGTGGCGCACGGCCCGGTCGCGCCCGCGGACGCCGAAGGTGAGGCGCCGGTTGGCGGCGGTGTTGGCGACCGCGGAGACGAGCAGCGCGAGCGCGTTGGCGATCTGGGCACCCGAGAACGCCCGGAAGCCGGAGTAGAGCAGCAGGTAGAGCAGGGTCGACAGGCCGCCGACGACGCAGAACCCGACGAGCTGGCGGGCGAGCCCCTTGGGCACGCCGGGCAGCCGGCGGTCGCGCGGATCGTCCCCGAAGGGGCGCGCGAGCCGGTCGAGGGGGAGCGAGCCGGTGGCGAGCGCCTTGCCGACCCTCCACACACCCTTGAGGTCCTCGGTCGCCGTCTTGACGATGTGGACGGTCGAGTCCGGGTCGTCGACCCAGTCGACGGGCACTTCGTGGATACGGAGCCCCGCGCGCTCGGCGAGCACCAGCATCTCCGTGTCGAAGAACCAGCCGGTGTCCTCGACCAGCGGCAGCAGCACCTGCGCCACGTCGCGCCGGATCGCCTTGAACCCACACTGAGCGTCCGAGAAACGGGCCTGCAGCGAACCGCGCAGAATCAGGTTGTAGGCGCGCGAGATGAACTCCCGCTTCGGGCCGCGCACCACCCGTGAGCTGCGGGCGAGCCGCGACCCGATCGCCAGGTCGGAGTGGCCGGAGATGAGCGGGGCGACGAGCGGAAGCAGCGCGTTGAGGTCGGTGGAGAGGTCCACGTCCATGTAGGCGAGGACCGGCGCCTCGGACGCCGACCACACGGTGCGCAGCGCGCGCCCGCGCCCCTTCTGTTCGAGCCGTGAGTACCGGACCTCGGGCAGGTCCGCGGTCAGCCGGCCGGCCTCCTGGGGCGTGCTGTCCGTGGACGCGTTGTCCGCGATGGTGATGCGGAAGCGGTAGGGGAAGGTGCGGAGCAGATGGTCGTGGAGTCTGCGGACGCAGGCGCCGAGGTCCTTCTCCTCGTTGTAGACGGGGATGACGACGTCCAGAACGGGGGTGCCGGGCGTGCCGGGAGTGCCACCGCTGCCCACGGGAAGGTGCTCCCGCGCGGGCAGCGCACGGAACGTCGTGGCGCGGCCGGCCAACGGGCCGAGGCCTTCGGAAGAGTCGGTTCGCATGCCATCGACATTCGCCAACTGCCCTGTTAGCGCTGTGTGGTGAAGCTTTGGCCTGCCTGTGAGTACGTGCGGGGCTCGATCCGTGGCTGGGCCGCCTCCTGGTGGGCAGGCAGATGCACGGTGAACGTCGTCCGGCGGCCGGGCACGCTGTCCACGGTCACGTCGCCCCCGTGCGCGGCGGCGACGGCCTGCACGATGGCGAGGCCGAGCCCTGTGGAGCCCGCCTTGCGCGACCGCGACGAGTCTCCGCGCGCGAACCGTTCGAAGACGCGCGGCAGCAGCTCGGCGGGGATGCCGGGCCCGTCGTCCTGCACGTCGAGACAGACCCAGGGCCCGTGCCGGTGCACGCGCGCGGTGACGGTGGTGCCCGGTGGCGTGTGCGTACGGGCGTTCGCAAGGAGGTTGACGAGGACCTGATGCAGGCGTGCGGAATCGGCGAGTACGGTGGCCGGTTCCTCGGGCAGTTCGAGCCGCCAGACGTGATCCTGGCCCGCGGCACGGGCATCGCTGAGCGCGTCGACGACGAGCGGCGACACGTCCGTCGGCTCGTACGACAGGGGTCGGCCCGCGTCGAGCCGGGCGAGCAGCAGCAGATCCTCGACCAGGCCGGTCATCCGGTGCGCCTCGGACTCGATGCGGCCGAGCGCGTGCCGGGTGTCGGGCCCGGTCTCCTCGCGCCCGCGCCGGGTCAGCTCGGCGTACCCCCGGATCGAGGCGAGCGGCGTGCGCAGCTCATGGCTGGCGTCCGCGACGAACTGCCGTACGCGCGTCTCGCTCTGCTGCCGCGCCTGGAGCGCGCCGTGCACATGGTCGAGCATGCGGTTGAGCGCGGCGCCGACCTGGCCGACCTCGGTGTGCGGGTCGGCCTCGGCGTCCGGCACACGCTCGTACAGGGCGACTTCGCCGCTGTGGAGGGGCAGCTCGGAGACGCGGGTCGCTGTCGCGGCGACCCGGCGCAGGGGCCGCAGGGCGACACCGACCATGACGATCCCGGTCACCCCGGCGGCCAGCAGACCGGCGCCGGTGACGCTGACCTCGATGAGGATGAGGGTGTTGAGGGTGGATTCGATGTCGTCGGCGGGAAGCCCGGCCAGCAAGCGGCCGTCACCGGACGACTGGACGCGGTACTCCCCGAGACCGGGCAGGTTCACGCTGTGCGCCTTGCCGTCACGGGGGACGGTGTCGAGGGCGTCGGACTGGGCGTCGGTCAGATCGGTGGTGCGGGTGGGCGAGTAGCGGTCGGAACCGGCCGCCTCGGTGATCGATCCGTCGGCGCCGACCAGCGCGCCCACGGTCTTCTCGCCGCCGGGGCCCGGAAGGCCCAGGAACGAAAGGTCGTTCTCGCGTGCCCCCGCGCCGGGCTGCGGCTTCTCACCGGGGCCGCCCCCGGCCATGCGGACGACCTGGCCGACCTTGTCGTCGAGCTGTCCGTACAGGTACGTGTGCAGGGCCAGCGTCGTCACCGTGCCGATGACCACGCCGACCAGCGCGATCAGTCCGACCGCGGTGACGACGAGGCGGGTCCGCAGCGTCCGCGTACGGCGCCGCCTCACGAAACCGTCGTGGCGGCAGGCTTGATCAGATAACCGGCACCGCGCCGCGTGTGGATCATCGGCTCACGCCCCGCGTCGATCTTCCGCCGCAGGTAGGAGATGTACAGCTCGACGACGTTGGCCTGCCCGCCGAAGTCATAGCTCCACACCCGGTCGAGGATCTGCGCCTTGCTGAGCACACGCCGCGGATTGCGCATCAGGAAGCGCAGCAGCTCGAACTCGGTCGCGGTGAGGTGGATGTTGGCCCCGCCGCGCGACACCTCATGGCTGTCCTCGTCGAGCATCAGATCGCCGACGACGAGGACGGACTCGCTGCGCCGGTCCGCCGCGCCGGTCCGCCGGATCAGCCCGCGCAGCCGCGCGACGACCTCCTCCAGGCTGAACGGCTTGGTGACGTAGTCGTCGCCGCCGGCCGTGAGCCCGGCGATCCGGTCCTCGACGGCGTCCTTCGCGGTCAGGAAGAGCACCGGCACGTCGGGCAGTTCGCGGCGCATCCGCCCGAGGACGCTGAGCCCGTCCATGTCCGGCAGCATCATGTCGAGCACGACGGCGTCGGGCCGGAACTCCCGCGCGGTCTGCACGGCTGCGGCCCCGTCACCGGCGGCCCGTATCTGCCAGCCCTCGTAACGCAGGGCCATGGACAGCAGCTCGGTGATCGACTGCTCGTCGTCCACGACAAGCACCCGGACGGGGCTCCCGTCCGGCCTCAGCAGTTCGGTGCGCCCCTGGGGCGAGGTCGTCGTCATACCGCAAGAGTGCGACGCGCCTGTGAGAACACCCTTTTCCGTACCTGTGAAATTCCTGAGAAACGAACAGGGGCCTCTCAGGGCACGCGGGGCCTAGCGCGGGGGCGGCTCGAGGAACAGCTCGGCGCCATTCGTGTGGCACACCGCCCGCACCCACGCACTCCCGAGCCCGAGCCCCTCGATGGCCTCCAGCTGATGCACGTACGGATAGGGCAGATTGGGAAAGTCGCTGCCGAGCAGAATCCGCCCGCCGAGACCGAGCTCGGCGAGCCGCCCGGTCTCCCCCTTCGGGAACGGCGCCCGCGCCTCACTGAAGCCGGTGAACGCCATGGTCGTGTCGAGCCGCACCTCGGGGTACCGCTCGGCGAGGTCGAGGAACTCGCTGTACTCCGGCATCCCCATATGGGCGACGATCAGCGGCAGCCGCGGATGCCGGGCGAGCACCTCGGCCATGGGTCCGGGCCCGGTGAAGGCGCCGGGCGCGGGCCCCGACCCGCAGTGCGCGACGACCGGCACCCCTGCCTCGGCGAGCAGCCCCCACACAGGATCCAGCAGCGGATCGTTGGGGTCGTACGCTCCCACCTGCACATGTGCCTTGAAGACCCGGGCCCCTCGCTCCAGGGCCTGCCGCACATACAGTTCCACGCCCGGCTCGGGATAGAACGTGGCGGTGTGCAGACAGTCGGGCGTCCGCGCGGCGAAGTCGGCGGCCCACCCGTTCAGCCACTCGGCCATACCCGCCTTGTGCGGATAGAGCATGGAGGTGAAGGCAGTGACCCCGAACCCGCGCAGCCGCGCCAGCCGCTCCCGCTCCTCCTCCCGGTACGTGATCGGCCACACGGTCCCCACGAGCGGCCCGGCCGCGTCGAAATACGCCCACACCTTGTCGAGCACCCGCTGGGGCATGAAATGGGTGTGCACGTCGACGAGCCCAGGCAGCTGATGCCGCCGCAGAAAGCCGGCGACAAGCGCAGCCTCACCCTCCCCGCCCTGCGACTCAGTCACGCACGAACCCATGGCTGCGCTCCACTTCGGCGATGTGCACGGTGCACTGCTCGTACCACTCGGCCCGGCCACGCTTCTGCGCGTCCCGGTGCTCCCCGACGGCCCGCCACTCGCTAGAACAACCCACCCTGCACCCCTCGCACCACAGGCACCTCCCGCACCTCGACCCCCGCAACGTCCGTTCCCACCGGCGCCCCCTCCAACGGCCACCCCGCCAGCACCCGCGTATCGAGGACGAGCCGCCGCCCACCCGCCTCGACGAGATGCAGATCGGGCCCGGCGGCCGCGACGACGGTGCCGGCCACCACAGCCCCCTCCGCGAGCCCGGCCACAACCGCATCGACCCGGTCGACAGCGGCCAGCGCGAACGCCTCGGCGTGTTCGACGACCCGACACGGCAACGGCTCGAGCGCCTCGGGCCACCCGCCCCCGCCCGGTCCGTCCCCGAGCCGCACGGCAACGGCATGCGCCCGCGCAAGCTCCTCGCTCCACCCCCGCGCCTGCACAAGCCCCACCCGAACACCGCGCTTGCGCTCGTACGGGATCCGGTCGGGCACCCCGAGCGCCACGCGCAGCAGCTCCTCGGCCCGCCGAGCCGCCATCAGCGGCCCCCGCCCGAGCCACGTAAAAGCCACGGCCCCCTGCTCCAGCAACCGCGCGCTGCCCCGCCCCACACCCGTGATCCCCGCCTTCACGAGCCCGTCCCCGAACCAGGCCAGATACACGTGGTACGGCCGCGGATCATCGGCCATGGTGTCGGCGGCGACGGAGTGCGCCCGGTCGATCCCGGCACACGCCCCGCACTGCGCCCGCGTCCCCCGCACCGGCACGTCCTCCCACCCCGGACAGACGGCCCGCCGTCCACCGCGCCAGACCCCGAGACACCGCCGCGCCCCACCGACCCGGAAAGCCACCGGCTCCCCGAGCCGCACGACGCTCTCCCGCTCCCCCCTTTCCCCCATCCAGCCGAACGCGGGCCGCCCCCCGCCCCACCGCATCCCGGTGCACCACCACGTCATGCCCCCAGCATGCCGCGCCCCACTGACAACGCCCCCGCCCACCGCGCACACGAAGAAGCCCCCGGAGAATCTCCGGGGGCTTCTTCACTGTGTGCACTCGGCAGGATTCGAACCTGCAACCTTCTGATCCGTAGTCAGATGCTCTATCCGTTAAGCTACGAGTGCTTGTCTTTTCAGTTTTTGTCTCCGGCCCCTTGCCTTTCGGCTCGTTCCCGGCGACAGGAAGAACATTACATGACTGCCGCCGTCATGTGAAATCCGTTAGGCGCACCCATTGTGACCTGCGGAAACGCGGTTGCGGTCACAGGCGCACCCCGGGCCGGGGCCACGTCGCGGGCGCCCCGGAAACGCCGAAGCCCCGGTCCATGTGGACCGGGGCTTCGATCTTGGGGCGGAGGCGGAGGGATTTGAACCCTCGATGGGATTTAAGTCCCAAACCGCATTAGCAGTGCGGCGCCATAGACCGGACTAGGCGACGCCTCCAGCACAACCGCTCCGCGCTGGCGCGAATCGGTGCGTGCAGATGATGACACAGCTGAGCGCCGCGTCACCAATCGCCCCCCACGGTACTAGGCGGGCAGGCCGGAGAGCAAAGCCCCGGGGCGGAGCGCAACGTCATGGCGGGGCGCGCGTTAAGCACGGCATGTTGATGCGACGTTTCTCCTCCCGACTCTCCTCCCACCCCGGGCCCCGTCTCGCTCCTCGCCTCGCGCCCCGTCTCGCTCCCCGCCTCCTGCTGACCGCCGTCGCCTCGGCCGCGGCCCTCGCCGCCGTTCCGGCCGCCGCGCACGCCGACACCGGACCGACCCGGGTGCCACCGTCCCCGTTCGGCTCGCTCGACGGGCTCATGGACCCGGGCACGTTCGGCGGCATCGGCGACGGGTTCGGGAACCTCGGCGACGGGGGCGACCGCCTCACCGTCTCCGTCACCGACTCGGGCACCAGCAGCGACGGCACGCACGAACTGAAGTGCGGCCCCGCAGGCGGCACCCACACCGACCCGGCCGCCGCCTGCGACCGGCTCCAGGAGCTCGACCACAGCGGGCAGGACCCGTTCGCGCCGGTGCCGAAGGGGACGGCCTGCACGATGCAGTACGGCGGCGACGCCACCGCGCACATCACCGGGACCTGGCACGGCCGGCCCGTCGACGCCACGTACAAGCTGACCAACGGCTGCGAGATCTCCCGGTGGCACCGGATGATCCCCGTGCTGCCCGCGACGGCGTCGTGACCGTCGGTCAGGCGGTCACATCGCCCCGACCCGGCGTGCACGGGGTCCGCACAACCTCCACCCCTCCACGTGGGCTCCCTCTCATCCGGCGCCGCGATGACAACCGGTGCCCGTAGACTCCCTCCCGTGACACGCTGCGGGCCGCGAGGCAAGATGGCCCGCACGGTCGGCAAGCCGCGGTGGATCAGGGAGGAAGCGTCGTCGTGAGCAGCAGGCCATCCCGAGGCGCTGCTCGCCTCGCAGCCATACTCGATGCACTTCCCGATGCGTTGGTGCTGGTCAACACCAACGGGACGGTGGTCAACGCCAACGCGATCGCCCTGGAGGCCTTCGAGGCCCCGGGCACGGCCCTCGTCGGCCGCGGACTGCTCGACCTGCTGCCGGAGTTCGACTCCCGGCTGATCCCTGGCTCGATGCGCAGCCCCGACACCGTCACCGACGAGCGCGGGCGGACGAAGCCGACGCGGATGATCGCGCGGCGGACCGACGGCACCGAGTTCCCCGTCGAGGTGACCAGCGCGAACGTGGCGGACGGCGCCCGGGACGCCGTGGACCCGTACAGCACGGGCGGCACCTCGTACAGCGGGTCCGAGCTGCTGATGCTCGTCGTCCGCGATCTCTCCGGGACGCTCGACACCGAGGCCGAGCTGGCCCGTTCGCAGCGACAGACCGAGATGATCCTGCGGGCCGCCGCCGAAGGCGTCGTGGGCACCGACACGGACGGGCGGATCGTCCTCGTCAACCCGGCCGCCGCGCAGATCCTCGGCTTCCGCGCCAGCGATCTCGGCGGGCAGGAGCTGCACCCGCTCGTCCTGCACTCGCGGCCCGACGGCGATCCGTTCCCGTACGCCGAGTCGCCCCTCGCCGACACCCTGCGCTCCGGACGCAAGCACCGCGTCCGCGGCCAGGTGCTGTGGAACAAGAAGGGCGAAAAGGTGCCCGTCGACATGACGACGGCGCCCGTTCGTGACGGTGACCAACTGGTCGGCGCCGTCATGACCTTCACCGACCGTCGCCCGTACGAGAAGCTCGTCACCGAGCACACCGAGGAGCTCGCCCGGCGCGACGAGGCCGCCGAGCAGGAGCGCGAGGAGCACGCCGCCGAGCTGGCGCGGGTCCGCGAGGAGCTGGGCGCCGAACTCGCCGCCACGCGCGAGGAGCTGGGCGCCGAGTTGGCCGCCGCGCGCGAGGAGCACGCCGAGGAGCTGTCCGCCGAGCGCGAGCGCGGCGCCGCCTTCGCCGAGCGCGAGAAGGACCGGTTCGAGGAGCTGGCCGCCCGCCACTCCCAACTGCTCGCCGTCCTCGGCCAGTCGCTGCGCGGGCCCCTCGACGAGCTGCGGCACGAGCTGGGCCAGCTGGCCGCGGACGACGCCGGGCAGCTGTGGCCCGAGGCCAACCAGGTCCTGCACCACCTGGCCGCCGGCTACTCCCGCATCACGACCCTCGTCGACAACGTGCTCGCCTACCAGCTCCTCGACGCGGGCGGCGAGCGGCTCCTCCGTACGCCGGTGATGCTGGACGCCGTCGTCGCCGCGGGGGTCGACGGGGCCGTGGAGCTGATCGGACCCGGACGCGTCCAGTTCGCCGTGCACGCGCCGCCGATCGAGGCCGAGGTCGACGCGGGCCGCCTCGCCACCGCGCTCGCGCACCTGATCGCCGACGTCGCCGGGATCGACGCCACGGGCAATGCGCGGGTCCCCGCGGGCGCCGGATACGTCGACTCGACCGTCGTCGTGGCCGCGGCACAGCGCGGCGAGACCGTACGCATCGAGGTGCGCGGCCCGTACGCGGGCGGCGACCCGGTGCACGAGCCGATCGTGCGGGGCATCGTCCGGGCGCACGGCGGTGTACTGCAGACGCACGAGATGCCCGGCATGGGCGGCAGCGCGTACGTGCTCGAGGTGCCGATCGGCAGCGGCGCCGGAGTCGTTCCGGCCCCTGCCGAGCCGTACGCCGAACCCATCACTGAGCCAGCCGCCGCACCGGTCACCGAGCCGGTCGCCGAGCCGGTCACCGATCTGGTCGCGGGCCTTCCCGAGCAGGCCACCGCCGCCACGGGCGGCGGGCGGCGCAGGGCCAGGCGCGCTGCCGGGCCCTCGGTCGACTCCTTCCTGGACAGCGGCGAGGCGCAGACGGAGAGCGGGCCCTCCGGCGGTACGGGCCGTCGGCGCGGGCGGCGCGCCGCCGAGCCGGTCGGCGCGACGGAAGGGCACGAGCAGCCCGTGGCACCCGTGGCCGAGGCGGGCCCCGAGGTTTCCGGCAGCGGTACCGGGCGGCGGCGGGCACGTTCCGCCGAGGCCGGTGCGGCGGCCGAGGGTGCCGTGCTGACGGCGGCCGAACACGCGGCAGGCTCCCCTGCGTTGGGTCAGACGGTGCCGCCGCAAGGCGTGCCCGCGCCCACCGGCCGACGCGCCCGGCGTGCGGGCGACCCGGAGCAGGCGGCGCTGCCCGCGCTGCCGTCCGGTTCCGCGCAGGAGTCCGGTCCGCACCACGGCGAACTCGAGCTGGCGGGCACGGGAGCCGGTGCCAGTGCAGGCACCGGGCAGCCTTCCGGGCGGCGGGCGCGGCGCGCCCTTGGCACCGCCCAGGCCGCGGCGACCACGGACGAGGCGGCGCCCCGCGAGGTGTTCGCCCTGCCCCCCGCGCAGGCCGACCGGGCACCGGAGGCGGCCGCTCCCGGACCCGTACCGTTCGATGTGGCAGACACCGCGGCCAGGCTCGCGGCCATGCCCGGGCCCGCCCCCCTGGACGTACAGCGGAAGGTGACCGACGCCGCTGAGGGCGCGGACGCGGCTAACTCGGCTAACTCGGCTGACGCGGCTGATGACGTACAGCCGGGTGCTGTCGGCGGTGGGCGACGCCGCGGCGCGCCCCTTCCCGGTACGCCCCTTCCTGTTCCCGGTACGCCCCCTCCTGCTTCTGGTACACCCCTTCCCGGAACGGCGCAGGGCGCTGGAGCGCAGCCCGTGGCGGCGCCGGACGAGCCTCAGCAGCACGCCGCCGCAGCACATCTGGCGGAGGACCACACGCCGCCGCAGCCGCACCCGGCGCAGGGCACGCCCGCCCCGGCCCCCCTGCCCCGGGAGAACGCGCCGCGGCCGCGTGCCGCCCAGCCACTGCCCGCGGAGGCCCCGCAGCAGCCGGCCGGTGACACGAACTCGACGCAGGGCCGCGCGTTCAGCGTGCGCACGCTCGGGCAGGGAGTGCCGTTCGGTCGGCGCACCGCTGACCAGCAGCGACGTCCGCAGGGGACCGCTCCCGCTCCGGCGCAGCCGCCCGCCCGACCCGGTGCCACGCCGCCGCAGGGTGTACCGCAGGAGGGCCAGTCGCAAGGGGGCCAGTCCCAGGGGGGCTTGTCTCAGGGCGGTCAGTCGCAGGGTGGTCAGTCGCAAGGCGGTCAGTCGCAAGGTGGCGGTTCGGGTCGGCGGCGCAGGCTGTCGACCGGTCCCGAGCAGAACGACGCCGCCGAACCGCAGACGCCGGGCCTGGGAGCGACGCAGACCCCGCCGCGTGGCATCGCGCAGCCGCCGTCGCAGCCGCGCCGGGCCACACCGCCCCCTGCTCGGAGCGCGACCGCCCGGCCGCATCCGCAGCCGCAGCCTCCTCTGCTGCCGCCGAACGCGTCCGAGGGCCAGGGCCGCTCCTACACGATCGGCGCGCCCGACCAGGACGCCGACGAGGGGCCCGAGCCGCTGGACGGTCCGGGCGGCGCCGTCGAGGTCGCCGTCAGGCCGCAGCCGCAGCCCATGGACGACGAGCTGCCCCCGGAGCCGCTCGACAACCCGCGCCGGCTCCTCGTGTGGCCCGCGCCGGACGTGACGACGCAGCAGGCGCTCAGCGACCGCGGCTACCGTCCGGTGACCGTG
Source organism: Streptomyces sp. NPDC016845 (assembly GCF_044332585.1). Lineage (NCBI taxonomy): Bacteria > Bacillati > Actinomycetota > Actinomycetes > Kitasatosporales > Streptomycetaceae > Streptomyces > Streptomyces sp. NPDC016845. The sequence goes on from NZ_JBIRPI010000022.1 coordinate 135,643, forward strand.
CACTCGCGCGAGGAGGTCGACGCGCAGATCGCCGCGTTCCCGGCCGCGCTCTTCGTCGACCCGCTGACCGGGCCGATCACGCGCACCGCGCTGCAGTCGCTGCGCCAGGCCGCCGTCGCGGCCGAGGTGCCGGTCCTGGTGACCGCGGGCCTCGGACAGGCGACGCGCGAGGCAGCGTACGGGGCCGATCCCGCCGTCCTCCTGAAGGCGCTGGCGCCGCGCGACAGTGAGCAGCACCCGCCCCGGGTCCTGCTCATCGAGCAGCACGAGGAGATCGCGCTCGCCCTGACCGCCACCCTTGAACGGCGCGGGATGCAGGTGGCGCGAGCCTCGAGCGACGCGGACGCGGTGACGCTGGCGGGCCAGATGCGGCCGAACCTGGTGGTCATGGACTTGCTCCAGGTACGACGTCGGCGCGCGGGCATCATCGACTGGCTGCGCGCCAACGGGCAGCTGAACCGCACGCCCCTCGTCGTCTACACGGCCGCCGTCGACCACGCCGACCTGCCACGGCTCGCGGCGGGGGAGACGGTGCTGTTCCTGGCGGAGCGGTCGACGAGCACCGAGGTGCAGAGCCGGATCGTGGACCTGCTGGCGAGGATCGGCACCAACTGACACGACCGAGGGCCGCCCGTTACGGGCGGCCCTCGTTTCACGTGAAACGGCGCGCTGAGAGCAGCTGGTGCTCAGAGCTGGGTGACGGCCAGCTCCCCGTCCGCGTACTGCTTGCGCAGCACCTTCTTGTCGAACTTGCCGACGCTGGTCTTCGGGACCGCGGGGATGATGGTCCAGCGCTCGGGCAGCTGCCACTTGGCGACCTTCTCGGCGAGGAAGGCACGCAGCGTCTCGAAGTCGGCGCTCGCGCCCTCCTTCAGCACGACCGTAGCGAGCGGACGCTCACCCCACTTGTCGTCGGGAACGGCGACGACTGCGGCCTCGGCGACATCTGGGTGCGACATCAACGCGTTCTCCAGATCCACGCTGGAGATCCACTCGCCGCCGGACTTGATGACGTCCTTGGCGCGGTCGGTGAGGGTGAGGTAGCCGTCGTGGCTGATCGTGCCGACGTCGCCGGTCTTCAACCAGCCGTCCTCGCTGAACTTGTCGGCGGGGCGCTGCGGCTCCCCGTCCACGCCGCCGTAGTACGCGCCCGCGATCCAGTTGCCGCGGACCTCCAGCTCACCCGCGGACTCGCCGTCCCAGGGCAGGATCTCGCCGCCGGGTCCGCTCAGCCGCGCCTCGACGCCGGCCGGGAAACGGCCCTGCGTGAGCCGGTACGCGAACTCCTCCTCGCTGTCCGGCTCGACCCCGGCCGGGGGCCGCGACACCGTGCCGAGCGGCGACGTCTCGGTCATGCCCCAGGCGTGACAGACCCGCATACCGAGGTCGTCGAACGCCTTCATCAGGGACGCCGGGCATGCCGAGCCGCCGATGGTGACCTGGGTGAGCGTCGATACGTCGCGCGGCTTCGCGGTCAGCTCGGCGAGCAGTCCCTGCCAGATGGTGGGGACGGCGGCGGCGTGCGTGGGCCGTTCGGCCTCGATCATCTCGGCCAGCGGTCCCGGCTGCAGGAAACGGTCCGGCATCAGCATGTTCACACCGGTCATGAACGTGGCGTGCGGCAGCCCCCACGCGTTCACATGGAACTGCGGGACGACGACGAGCGAGGTGTCGGAGTCGGTCAGGCCCATGGACTGGGCCATGTTCACCTGCATGGAGTGCAGGTAGATCGAACGGTGCGAGTAGACGACGCCCTTCGGATCCCCCGTGGTGCCGGAGGTGTAGCACATGGCGGCGGCCGAACGTTCGTCCAGCTCCGGCCAGTCGTACGCGGTCGGCTTCCCCGCGATCAGCTCCTCGTACTCGTGTACCTGCGCACCGGCGCCCTCAAGCACCGAACGGTCTCCGGGTCCGGAAACGACGATGTGCTCGACCGTCTCCAGGCCGGGCAGCAGCGGCGCGAGCAGCGGCAGCAGTGAGCCGTTGACGATGATCACGCGATCGGCCGCGTGGTTCACGATCCACGCCAGCTGCTGCGCGGGCAGCCGGAGATTGAGCGTGTGCAGGACCGCGCCCATCGCGGGGACGGCGAAGTAGGCCTCGACATGCTCAGCGTTGTTCCACATGAGGGTCGCGACACGATCGTCGTCGCGCACCCCGAGGTCGTCCCTGAGCGCGTGCACGAGCTGGGCCACACGGGCTCCCACCTCGGCGAACGTACGGCGGTGCGGCTCACCCTCGCCCGTCCATGTGGTGATCCGCGAGGTGCCGTGCACACGCACCCCGTGCGTGAGGAGACGGGTGACGGTCAGCGGTACGTCCTGCATCGTGCTCAGCACGGCGTCCTCCCGGGGCGCTACGGAGCAGTAGGGTTCCGCCGATTCTCACTGCATACCAGGCGGTATGTCACTACTCCCGGGAATGATCGATCAGTGCATCCGCCCGCTGACCACCGTGCTCAGCTGCGCGCGGGCAGCAGCTCAGGGTCCTCGCGGAGCTTGCCGAGCGCCCGCGAGACCGCGCTCTTGACGGTGCCGATGGAGACCCCGAGCACCTCCGCCGTCTGCGCCTCGCTCAGATCCTCGTAATACCGCAGGACGACCATCGCCCGCTGCCGCGCGGGCAGCCTCGTGATGGCACGCCACATCGCGTCGTGCAGCGCCTGCTGTTCGGCCGGGTCCGCCGCCACCGGGGTCGCGGGCTCCGGCAGCTCGTCGCAGACGAACTCGTCGACCTTGCGCTTGCGCCACTGCGAGGTCCGCGTGTTCAGCAGAGCCCTGCGCACATAACCGTCGAGCGCCCGGTGGTCCTCGATCCGGTCCCAGGCGACGTACGTCTTCGCCAACGCCGTCTGCAGCAGATCCTCGGCATCGCACGGATTAGCGGTCAGTGACCGGGCCGTACGCAGCAGCACGGGCTGGCGCGCCCGGACGTACGAAGCGAAGGACGGGTAGGCCGACTGCCCGGGGTGGACGGCCGGTGCGGAGTGCCCGCTGTGCGCGGGGTGCGCCGGGTGCGCGGTGTGCGTTCCCGCCGGGGTTCGCGTCGCCGACTTCGATGCGCTGGTGCAGACAGGCGCCAGGGTTGCGGTCATGGCTCCACGCTATGAGCGGCCCCACTCCTGCGGATCGGCCGGAGGTCCCGAAGCCACGTCCGCCTCAGGTTGTACGAGGGGTGGTATCCCCACCTCCTGAAGGTGGAGGAGGGGGTGAGGACCCTGAGGGTCCGGCCCTGAGAACCGCACCCCGAGCGTACGACTACGGGAGAGTATGTCCACAGGGACCGCCGTGGCCGCCTCCCCCTCACCCGATCCCCCTCACTCGCTGCCCCCTCACCCGATCCGCGCCACCGGGGCGCTCACCAGGTTCCGGTCGATCACCATCGTGCGGCCGCCGTGCCGCTCCTTCACGTTCCCCGCGTACTGGTGAATCCTGCGCTGCGGATGCCACGCGTACTTCCACAGCGAGGGCTCCCGGTACAGATGCGGTTTCCTGTTCCAGCGGGCGAACCACATCACCGACGGCAGATCCCGCACCCCGGCCCGCCGCGCGATCTCCATGTGCCGCACCCCCGAGTCGGCGCTGCTGTAGAACCCCGGGACATAGCCGTACCGTCGCACCTCCCTGTTCCAGGCCCGCACGAACGTCAGCGTCGTGTGCGCGCACTTCGGCTTCCGATAGTTATAGGCCTCCATGTCCAGATAGAGCGGGCTGTACCGCGCGATAGCGAGCGCCGCTGCTCTGCGGACCGCGTCCCGCGCCTCCTGCACCCCCTGCCCCCACGGATATTTCCCGATCCGCACCCCCTTCTTGTGCTGCGCCGCGACGCAGGGTGACTGCGACCCCACGTACACCGGCAACATCCCCCACCCCATGGTGTTCACCTGCCGTGTCCACGTCCGGTTCAGCTCCGGCTGGTGCCGGCACGCCCGCCCCCGGCCGCCGAAGTAGACGCCCAGCGCCTGGTAGTTCGACGCCCGCCAGCGCTCCATGCTGTCCAGCGACGGCGCCCTGCACACGTCGAACGCCCAGCCGGTGAAGGTACGCACCTCGGGGCCCCACTGGGTGGACTCCGCCATCCCCCTCGTCGCGGTGGCCTTCACCGCGGTGACTTCCATCGCGGTGGCTTTCATCGCGGTGGCCTTCGGCGCTCCGTCCGCCGCGGTCGCGGGCAGCGCGCCGAGGCTCAGGGCGAGCCCCACAAGTCCAATGATCATCTTTTGTCGATCCATGGACCGAGTGAAGGGGCCGCTCTCACACACGGACCGGGGACACGCGCCCCGTTCAGCCGTACGCCCGCAGAATCAGACCCGATGTGGGGACGCCGGTGCCAGCGGTGACCAGAGCCGTGGCCGCGCCGGATATCTGGTTCACAGCAGTGCCCCGCAGCTGCCGCACCCCCTCCGCTATGCCGTTCATCCCGTGCAGATAGGCCTCTCCCAACTGGCCGCCGTGCGTGTTGATCGGCAACCGCTCCTCCGCCACGAACCCGGCTGCCTCACCGGGCGCGCAGAACCCGAACTCCTCCAGCTGCATCAGCACGAACGGTGTGAAGTGGTCGTAGAGGATCCCCACGTCCACGTCGCCGGGCCCCGCCCCGGCCGTTCGCCACAGCTGCCGAGCCACCACGCCCATCTCGGGCAGCCCTGTCAGATCGTCCCGGTAGAAGCTGGTCATCTGCTCCTGCGCCCGGCCCGCGCCCTGCGCCGCGGCGGCAATCACGACGGGTACGTGCGGCAAATCGCGGGCCCGCTCGACGCTGGTGACGACGATCGCCTGCCCCCCGTCCGTCTCCTGGCAACAGTCGAGCAACCTCAACGGTTCGACGATCCAACGCGATGCCTCGTGATCGGCGAGAGTGATCGGCTTGCCGTGGAAGTACGCGGCCGGGTTCGTCGCCGCGTACATGCGGTCCACCACCGCGACGTGGCCGAACGCCCCCGGGGTCAGCCCGAACGCGTGCAGATACCGCTGCGCCGCCATCGCCACCCAGGACGCCGGGGTGAGCAGCCCGAACGGCAGGTTCCAGCCGAGCGCCGCGCCCTCCGCCGACGGTTCCCGGTGCCGCACCCCCGAGCCGAACCGTCTGCCCGACCGTTCATTGAACGCCCGATAGCAGACCACCACCTCGGCCACGCCCGCGGCGACCGCGAGCGCTGCCTGCTGCACCGTCGCGCAGGCCGCGCCACCGCCGTAGTGCACCCGCGAGAAGAAGGACAGCTCCCCCATCCCCGTCGCCTGCGCCACGGTGATCTCCGGATTGGTGTCCATGGTGAAGGTGACCAGGCCGTCCACGTCGGCGGGGGAGAGGCCCGCGTCGTCCAGCGCCGCGTGCACCGCCTCCACCGCGAGCTTCAGCTCACTGCGCCCGGAATTCTTGGAGAACTCGGTCGCCCCGATCCCGACGACAGCTGCCTTGCCGCCCAGTCGGTCCCGGCCGCGCACACTCATGAGGGGCTCCCCTCATCTGTGGGCGCTGCTGTGGGCATGGTGGCTGCTGTAGGCATGGTGACTGCTGTAGGCACAGTGATGGTCACGGTGCCGGTGACATGGTTGCCGAGGCCGTTCCTGCCGGTGACTCTCACATGGGCTGTGGTTGTGGCAGGGGGCACGTACAGGTCCGTGGCCGTGGCCGTGGCCGTGGCTGTGGCTGTGGCTGTGGCTGTGGCTGTGGCACCGCTGCTTTCGGCCTTCACGACCTCCGTGACCGTCCCCGTCAGCACCATGATGTCCCCCGGGTAGTTGGGCACCCCAAGACGTATCGCCACCTTCCTCAGCACCGCCGCGGGTCCGAAGTGATCGGTGATGTAGCGGCCCACCAGCCCGTTCGTCGTGAGGATGTTCATGAAGATGTCGGGCGAGCCCTTCTGCCGGGCCGTCTCCGCGTCGTGGTGCACGTCCTGGTAGTCGCGGGAGGCGATCGCCCCGGCGACGATCAATGTCCGGGTGATCGGGATCTCCAGCGGCGGCAGCTCCGCGCCCGGCCTCAGCAACGCCTCGCGCAGTGCCTCGTCGCCGCTCATACGCGCTCTCCTTCCGCCCGCACTTCCGGAGCGGCGAGCAGCCCGCCCAGCTCCTCCAGAATCTCGGGGCCTCCGCCGAGGTACCCGTCCATCTGCCGCCCCCACAAGAAGTGCCGGTGCACCGGGTGATCTAGATCGGCACCTGCCCCGCCGTGCAGATGCTGGCCCGTATGCACGACGCGCCGACCTCCCTCGGACGCCCACCACGAGGCGGTCAGCGCCTGATTCCGGTAGGCGAGCCCCTCATCGTGCCGCCAGGCCGCCTCGTACGCGGTGACCCGTATGGCCTCGACATCCATGTGCGCTTCCGCGGCCCTGAGCTGCACGCCCTGCTTGGCGGCGAGAGCCATGCCGAACTGTTCCCGCTGGTTCGTGTGCGCCACCGCCCTGGCCAAGGACCCGGCACACACACCTGCCTGCAGCCCGGCGAACGCCGTCCGCGCCACCGCCCGCACCTCCTCGTACGCCGCCGGGCCTCCGATCCGCTCGGCAGCCGCCCCGTCGAGCACGAGCCGCCCGGCCGACCACGGTGCGGTCAGCTCCACCGGCTCGCACCGCGTGTCCGCCGTCCGCATCATCCACAGGCTGTGGGCAGCGGACGCGGCTTCGTCCCGTACCGCCACCAGTACGTGCGTCGCGTCCCGCAACCAGGGCACCCACGGCACAGCCCCGGTGAGCCGTGCCCGCCCCGGCTCGTCAGTGGTGCTCACCTCGACACCGGCGCGCCCCGAGAAGGCCCCGGTCACCACCGCCGAGCCCTCCCGCGGACCCGGCAGCAGTCGTTTCCGCTGTTCCTCGCTTCCGTGGGCAGCCACCGCGAGCAGCCCGTAGACACAGTGAACGGCGAACGGGACCTGAGCCGTCGTCCGGCCCTGCTCCTCCAGCATCAGCACGAGCCCGAGCAGCCCGGTCTCCTCCACGGCGCCGACCAGGCCGGCATCCGTCAGCGCCTTCCACAGTTCGCTGTCCGTGGCGCCGCCGAGACGCGCGAGCCGCTCCGGTGTGGAGAGGTCGCCGAAGATTTGCGCGGCCAGGTCCCGGGCCGCCGCCTGCTCAGTGGTGGGGGTGAAGTCCATCTCACGCCTCACCACCCTCAAGAACCCGGAACACGGGCAGCTCGTACTCCGCGTCCACGCGCAGGAACTCGAGCCGCACCGGCATGCCGATGCGTACCTCCTCAGCGGGCACCCCGACGACGTTGCTGACGATGCGCACGCCCTCGGCCAGCTCGATCAAACCCACCGCGTACGGAGGCTCGAAGGCAGGAAAGGGCGGGTGGTGCATGACGACGTAGCTGAAGACCGTGCCCTCACCGCTCGCCCGGACCGTGTCCCACTCCTGACTGCCGCACCCATTGCACCCCGGTAGCCAGGGGAAGCGCAGCGCGGCACAGTCGCCGCAGCGCTGGATGAGCAGACAACGGGCTGCCACACCGTCCCAGAACCCCTTGTTGTCACGGTTCATGACGGGACGAGGGCGCGCTGTCCTCGGTGCGGTTCCGGATGCGGTTCCGGTTCCGGATGCGATTCCGGTTCCGGATGCGATTCCGGTTCCGGTTCCGGACGCCAACGTAGACGCGGACGCGGATCCGGATGCCGACGCGGACGCGGAACCTGTCCCCGACGACGATGCCGGAGGGCTGGCCCCCCGCTGCCTCGGCGCGTACTTCAAGATCCTGAAGCGATGGGTCCCAGCGAGTTCCCCTCCCGCCCGGACATCCATCCGCGTCGTGACGAAGTGCCCCGCACCCAGCTTCGTCGTCTTGAGCGGTGACACCGACTCGATCACCGCGTCGAAACCGATCGAGTCGCCGGGCCGCAACGGGCGCAGATACTCCTGCTCGCAGTCGGTGGCGACCACTGAGGTGTACCCAGCCCCGTCAAGGAGCGAGAGCAGATCGTCGTAGGCCCCCGAGCGCCCCGCGTAGCCGGACAGGCCCGCCATCGTCCACGCCTGCAGCATCGTCGGCGGTGCTATGGCGTCCGACCCCTCGTACGCCGGGTTGGTGTCGCCCATGGCCTCGCACCAGTGCCGGATCATCGGTGCGTTGACCGGGTCCCTGCCCTCGCCGGCCGTGGCAGCGGCCAGCCCCTCGAACGCCCGCAACCTCTCGTAGGACAACATCTCCTGCTCCACCTCCACCGCCATGCCGCTCACCGCTTCCCCCGCTTCATCCCGAGCCGCATCGTGGCCACGATCTCCCGCTGCACCTCGCTCACCCCGCCCCCGAACGTGTTGATCTGCGCCGCCCGATTCATCCGCTCCAGCTCCCCGTCCCCCACCACGTGGGCGCCACCGCCCGCCGCGTCCACACCACCGCCCGACCCGAACGCCCCGGGCGACCCCCTCCGCAGCCACCCGACCTCACCCGCGACCCGCTGACATATCTGGTACACCTCGACCGCCGATTCGGTTCCGGCGAACTTCACGCCGCTGGCGTCCCCCGGACTCAGCCGGTCCGCCCCGACAGCCCCTACCAGACGCCAGCTGAGCAGGCGCGTTGCCGCCAGCCGGACATGCGCCTCAGCCAACTGTGACCGGACCCACGGAGCGTCAACGCGGCGCTCGCCCGTCACCGGATCGGGCGTGCGCGCCGCGGCCAGGACCTGGTCGAAGAAGTCCTCGGCCTGCATCCCGATCGCGGCGAGCGCCACCCGTTCGTGATTGAGCTGGTTGGTGATCAGCTGCCAGCCGCCGTTCTCCGCACCGACCAGATGTGCGCCGGGGACCCGGATTCCGTCGTAGTACGTGGCCGTCGTGGTCTGTCCTCCGACCGTCTCGATCGGGGTCCACGAGAATCCCGGGGCGTCGGTCGGCACGAGGATGATCGAGATGCCCCGGTGCTTGGGGGCCTCGGGGTCGGTGCGGCAGGCAAGCCAGATCCAGTCGGCGTTCTGCGCGTTCGACGTGAAGATCTTCTGGCCGTCCACGAGCCAGTCACCCGTGGCGTCCTCCCGCACGGCCCGCGTCCGCAGCGCCGCGAGGTCGGTCCCGGCCGACGGCTCGCTGTAACCGATCGCGAAGACCAGGTCGCCGCTGAGGATCCGGGGCAGGAAGTACGCCTTCTGCTCCTCGGTCCCGTACTTCATCAACGTAGGACCGACCGTGTTCAGCGTGACCATGGAGACCGGCGCGCCCGCGCGGTACGCCTCGTCGAAGAACACGAACTGTTCGTCGGGGCCGCGCCCCTGTCCGCCATAAGCGACCGGCCAGCCGAGCCCCAGGAGCCCCTCCGCCCCCATGCGCCGCAGCACTCGGCGTTGCCCCGCGAGGTCGTCGGCCGCGGGCGGGCCCTGCGGCATCAACGCACGAAAGCTCTGGCGCAGTTCGGCACGCAGCGCATGCTGGCGCTCGGTGGGGGCGAGGTGCACGGCGGCGGCCCTCCCGGACCTCGAACGACAAGGTTTCCTGACTGTCCGTCAGGTCCCGTACGAGTGTCAAGGAGAAGGACCAAGCTCCGGCAGCGCCCCCTGACACGCCTGCGCGGCGGCGCCGAAGCACCGCCGCGCAGTTGTCACGCACCCCGAGGAAGGCCCCTGCCGGCAGGGGCCGTCAGCTCACCAGAGATCGGAGAAGTTCACTACGTAGCGCGCGTTGGTCTGCTCGATGGCCGTGAAACCGGAGCCGTTGACCTGCGCGCTGTTGTTCTGGTTCGAGGCGCCGTCGCCGACGGCCTGCTGTTGCGTGGTGGACGAGTTGCCGTTGTTGTTGTGTCCGACCCCGCTGCCGGAGACCGTCGCCACCCCCGCGTTCGATCCGTCGTCCGCGAACGAGCCGTTGTCGGCCGTCGCCACCCCGGAGAACAGGGCCGCGGCAAGGGGCAGAGCGGCGACGGTGGCGAGAACGCGAGCAGTACGGATGGAAGCCATGTTTTCCTCCAGAAGGGCGGTACTCCGAGGCACGGACGGATATCCGGCGCCCGGTAAGTACGGGAAGCTTCGGGGCAGTTGGCCGACCGCCCCAGTGATGTGCACGACGTCGCGAGACCAGAGTTGCCCACCGAATCTCCACCGGACCACCCCGTTCAGCGCTTTTCCCTCGCAAGCGTGAGGACATGTCGATAAACCTGCTTCCGCCCCACATAGCAGCATTTCACCAGGCACACCTCCGACCGGGTGATCACAACCCAGTCGCCGCAAGCGAGGAAGCGTTTCGGCACATTTTTGGCGAACAGACCCTCAGCCGACCCGTCCACCTTCCCTTCTTCGAACACTCGTACGAAAATAGGCTCATGGCTCCGACCGACCGGCATTCCCCGCCCTACGTTCCGACCGCGTCCCCCGCGACCCTGGCGCTCGCGCACGCCTTGTCTGCCGCCGCGCGCGGCTTCGCCGTCTTCCCGCTCTCCCACACCAAGCTGCCTGCGCTGCCCTCGCCGCACCGCAACGACCCTCCGTCGGCCCCGCGCTGCCACGGCGAGTGCGGCCTCGCCGGTCATGGCGTGTACGACGCGACGACCGATCCGCGCCGCATCCGCGCGCTGTTCACCGCCGCGCCCAGGGCGACCGGATACGGCATCGCGTGTGGCCTTCCTCCGCACCACCTGATCGGCGTCGACCTGGACACCAAGACCGGTACCAACTCCTCCGCGTCCCTGCGTGAGCTGGCCTTACGCCATCTCTTCACGATCCCCGACACGGTGGTCGTGGCCACGCCGAGCGGCGGCCGGCACCTATGGCTGTCCGGTCCGCCGCACGTCGTTGTGCCCAACTCCGCGGGCCGTCTCGCCCCGGCTATCGACATCCGCGGCGCCGGCGGTTACCTGGTCGGGCCCGGGTCCCGTACCGAACACGGCGTCTATGCGACCGTGCCGGGCACCGCCCATCTGCCGCCCGCACCCTGCCCGCCTACGCTCCTGCGGCTGCTCACGCCCCCTCCACGCACGCACCACCCGGATCCGGGCCGACCGGGACAGCACGGTCTGGGCCTCGTCCAGTTCGTCCTCGGCGCCCATGAAGGGCAACGCAACACCCGCCTCTTCTGGGCGGCCTGCCGCGCCTACGAGAGCGGTCTCGGCGCCACCCTCACCGAGTCCCTGGTGGACGCCGCGATCCGCACGGGCCTGACGGACCGGGAGGCGCGCTCCACGATCGCCTCGGCGGCGCGACTGACTGCGTGCAGGTAGTACCTGTTGCTCGGCCCCGCTGCTCAGTCCGCCTCCTTGCGCAGAAGGTCGGTCACGCGCTCCTGCGTCCAGCGCCCTGTCGCGCCGGGGCACGCGGTGACGTAGCTCGCGATCTCTGCGACCGTCCATGCCTCCGCGGCAAGGAGGCCAGTCGCGAGGAAGCGCAGGTAGGCGCTGGACGGCGCGACCCAGGGGACGTCGTCCTGGCCCCAAGGCGCGGTGAACGTCAGTATGGGCACCCCGCCGAACCGGCCCGCGCACACCAGCGTCTCGTACCGCCCTGCGCCCATCACCGCGCGGCCTCCCGTCACCGCTCCGGACAGGTCGAGGTCCGTACCCGGCTCCCGGTACATCTCCTGCGCGGCAATGTCGGCGAACTGCTGCGCCGTCACCAGGTGCGCCACAGCGAGCACGCGCCCTGTCATCCCAGGGTCGTAGAACGCGCGTCCCCCTCCCCACACCGGAGACTTCGTAGCGAAGTACAGCGCTCCTGGCAGCTCGACCGGCACGGTGCGGGCCGGCATGGCGGTGTCGCGACAGCCGGGGTACATCCGCCCAGCCCCGGCTGGACGGCCACCTTGGATGTACGCGGCGAGCCGGTCGCGATGCATGTTCGAACCGTAGGAGGCGTACCAGACCCGCTCTACAGGGCCCCCGACGCCCGGCAAGGCGGGGTCGATGATCCGGGGGACATCCCTCACGTCACACACCCGCTCCTGCCGCCTCTCACCATGAACTATGCCCGCTCCCTGTCAGACCTCAGCGCTAGAACACCTGCATGACATACAGGTTCACGGCATTGATCGCGTGCGGGCTTGACGATCCGGACGCGGACGACTGCCTGATGGCAGGCGTCGCGGAGTCGGACGACGAGGACGCGTTCTCGCTGCTGTTCATGTGCGACTTCGACGAGCCCGACGCACAGGAAGTGTCGTTGGGCATGAACACGCATTGCCTCATCACACCTGACCAGGGCACTGCCTATGGCTGTGTACAAGAAGTCCGGTTGGACGATGACGTGCTGCGGGTGTCCTTGTCTCCCGAGTCGCTGGACGACCTCGGACTGACCGACCCTGTCGTCGAGGCGCGGCTTCAAGCCCCGGCAGAGGACCTGGCCCGCCTGCGTGCGGTCCTGCCGCGCGTCCTTCGGTACGGACGCCCGGACGCCCGTCCCCGATGGATCAGTGCGTAGCGAGGCGGAGCTGAGACGACGAAGGCCCCTGACCGATGGTGCTGGTCAGGGGCCTTCAACCTGCGCGGTGGGTGTGGGATTTGAACCCACGGTGACTCGCGCCACGACGGTTTTCAAGACCGTTCCCTTAGGCCGCTCGGGCAACCCACCCCGCGCCCCCGAAGCCGTTGAACGGCGATGCGGTGGCGCGGGACCAGGGTAGCGGGTCGCGGAACGGGGTCGGTCAGCTGTCGCCCTTGCGTTCGCCCAACGTCACGTTGGTGGTGCGCTCCTGGCCACCGCGCGTGTAGGTGAGCTTCACGGTGTCGCCCGGCTTGTGCGTCCAGATCTGGCCGATCAGGGTCGGACCCGAGTCGATCACGGAGTCGTCCAGCTTGGTGATGACGTCGCCGGGCTTCAGGCCGGCCTTGTCCGCCGGGCCGTTCGCCGTGACCGCCGCCGAGCCGCTCGCGCCCTGCTCGGTGATCTTCGCGCCGCCGGTGCCCTCCTCCAGGGAGACCGAGGCGCCGATCACCGGGTAGACCGGCTGGCCGGTCCTGATGAGCTGCGTGGCGACCATCTTGGCCTGGTTGATCGGGATGGCGAAGCCGAGGCCGATCGAACCGGCCTGGCCCGAGCCGCCGCCCAGGCCGCCGCTGGACGCGGACTGAATCGCGGAGTTGATGCCGATCACATGGCCGTTGCCGTCGAGGAGCGGTCCGCCGGAGTTGCCCGGGTTGATCGAGGCGTCGGTCTGCAGGGCGCTCATGTACGAGGCCTTGCTACTGCCCGAGCCGTCGCTGGAGGCCACCGGACGGTCCTTGGCCGAGACGATGCCGGTCGTCACGGTGTTCGACAGGCCGAAGGGCGCGCCGATCGCGATCGTCGAGTCGCCGACGGCGACCTTGTCGGAGTCGCCGAGCGTGAGGGGCTTGAGGTCGCTGGGCGCGTTCTTCAGCTTGATGACCGCGACGTCGTAACCCTGCGCGTTGCCGATGACCTCGGCGTCGTACTTCTTGCCGTTCGAAAACGTGGCCGACAGCTTGCCGCCGTCGACGGCCTCCGCCACCACGTGGTTGTTGGTGAGGATGTGGCCCTGCTTGTCGTATACGAAGCCGGTGCCGGTGCCGCCCTCGCCGTTGTTGCCCTCGGCCTCGATGGTGACCGTGCTGGGCAGCGCCTTGGCCGCCACGTTCGCGACGGTGCCGGGGTCGCGCTTGAGGTCAGCGGGGTTCGAGGCGGAGACGGTCGTCGAGCCGGTGCCCGCACTGTCGTCGCGCTCAGCGGCCCAGTAGCCGACGCCGCCGCCGACGGCGCCCGCGATCAGGGCCGCCGCGACGACCCCCGCGAGCAGCCCGCCGCGCCGGCCGCCCGGCTTGGGCTGCGGCGGCTGGTAGGAAGCGCCCCAGTTGTGATTGCCGCCGTCACCGCCCGCGTACGACGGGACCGCCGGCGGCGGAGGGGGCCAGTCCCCGGCGGGCGCGGGCCCGGGTTCGGGGGAACCGGCCTCGGCGCCGGGCGCCCCGTGGCCCACGGGCGGCGTCGCGCCCTGCCGCATCGTGTCGTCGTAGCGGACGCCCTCGGCGCCGGACGGCGTCTGCCCGGGTGCGGGCGGGGTCTGTGCGGCGGGAGCAGCGGGAGCGTCCACCGGCACGGGAGGTGCGGACGGGGCCGGTGGGACCGCAGTGCCCTCGTTCTCGGTGCTCACAGCTTCTCTCCTCGATCCACGGCTTCGTCGCCGGTCGGACTGGGTGGGCGCTCGTCCTTGAGCGCCGCTCCGCCCGGTCTCGTACGGTCTTCACAGCGGCGCTCGGGCAGCCACTGTCACCCGTATTACCGGCATGGTCCTGTCACGAACCAGTTGTATGGCCAGGTGTGCAGTTGTACGCGCTCAGCTTTTCCCACCGGCCGTCAGGGCACCATAAGGCGTTCCTGTGCGTCCGCTGCCATCCTTTATGCCGGGCGAAACGGACGCATCCGCTAGGCCGAACTTTCTCGCTGCCCACGCGCGCGGTGGCACCATGACGCGGTGACCCACGCACGACAGCAACGCATCCAGGTCGTCGCCCACCGCGGTGCCTCGCAGGACGCCCCCGAGCACACGTTGGCCGCGTACAAGAAGGCGATCGAGGACGGTGCCGATGCCCTCGAGTGCGATGTACGGCTCACGGCGGACGGCCATCTCGTCTGCGTGCACGACCGGCGCGTCAACCGTACGTCGAACGGTCGCGGAGCCGTCTCGGCCCTGGAGCTCGCCGATCTGGCCGCCCTCGACTTCGGCTCCTGGAAGGATCTGAAGGAGCTCAAGGGCGGCAGGGATCTGGAGGAAAGCCCGGACTGGGCGGGGAACGCGGCCGACACCTCCGTACTGACCCTGGAGCGGCTGCTCGAACTGGTCGTGGACGCCGGACGCCGGGTCGAGCTGGCCATCGAGACCAAGCACCCCACCAGGTGGGCGGGGCAGGTCGAGGAGCGGCTGCTGCTCCTGCTCAAGCGATTCGGCCTGGATGCGCCGTCGCCGGACGAGCCCTCGCGCGTGCGCGTGATGAGTTTTTCGGCCCGTTCCCTGTTGCGCATCCAGGAGGCGTCACCGACCCTGCCGACCGTCTATCTGATGCAGTTCGTCTCGCCCCGCCACCGCGAGGGGCGCCTGCCCCAGGGCGTGCGGATCGCGGGTCCCGGCATCCGGATCGTGCGCAGCCATCCCGCGTACATCGAGAAGCTCACGCGCGCGGGGCACCAGGTTCACGTGTGGACGGTGAACGAACCCGAGGATGTCGACCTCTGTGTCCGCCTCGGCGTGCACGCGATCATCACCAACCGGCCGGCGGCGGTGCTGAAGCACCTCGGACGGGGATGATTTTCGGCCACCTTCGCCGCCATTCGTCACAAGGAGTGCTCCGGCGCGTTCGCTCCGTGTTCGATCGTTTCGAGTGCGCCACCGAGGGCCGTTTGGCCGGTTTCCGGTCCAGTCCATTGGGGCATCCACACCGTGGCGTGGGGCAAAGGAGGT
This sequence comes from Streptomyces sp. NPDC016845, assembly GCF_044332585.1. NCBI lineage: Bacteria > Bacillati > Actinomycetota > Actinomycetes > Kitasatosporales > Streptomycetaceae > Streptomyces > Streptomyces sp. NPDC016845. Next base: position 150,974 of record NZ_JBIRPI010000022.1, read on the forward strand.
CTCGGGGGTGGCGTTTGTGGTGGCACAGGAGGTGCCTGCGTCGTCGTGCATGGCCGTACCCCATGGCCCTGCGGGCGTGGGGGAAGCACGACACCGGATGCGTGATCAGCTGCGATGCAGCGGAGTGCCGGAGTCGATCGTCGACGATGCGGTTCTGATCCTTTCCGAGCTGCTCAGTAATGCGTGCCGGCACGGCAGACCGCTGGGCGACGACATGAAAGAGGACGGGGACGTACGCGTCACCTGGGAGGTGGACGACCGGGGCCGGCTCACGGTCGAGGTGACGGACGGCGGTGGCCCGACCCGACCGGTTCCGGCCACTCCGTCGGTGACCGCGCGCGGCGGCCGCGGACTCAACATCATCACGGCTCTGGCCGACGACTGGGGCGTGCGCGACGACGCGCGTGGCGAAGTGACCGTCTGGGTGGTCGTGCACAAGGACGTGCACGCGGAGACGTCGGTGCACCGCCGCGACGACTTCGCGGCCCGCATCGCCTCACCGCCCGCCGCGGAACTGGTGGGCCTGGATCTCGCGGACGCCTTCGACGACTTGGGCTGAGCACTGTGTCGCGAGCCCGTCGCGGAGCTCGAGGAGCCTGGTCGGGCGCGGCGGCCCGAAGCGTGTCCCCCGGTGTCGGTACGAACGGCTAGGCTCAATGCCGTTGTTTTACGGATTCGCGGGTTGGGGTCGTTGGATACGGACGGCTTGGACGCCGCCGCGGGTGGGCTGGGGCCAATGGTGGTGTTCA